>NZ_QRJY01000001.1:0-766550 GCF_003471765.1 Vagococcus sp. AM17-17 | reverse complement strand
CTTTTCTTCGCAATGAGGACAACATTCTGGTGTTTCATCTAAAAAACCTTCAATACTCTAGAGAAAACTCCCTTTATTTTCCTAGTAGACAAATAATTTTCATTAAAAATAATATTTAGGTCTAGTATATTTAAGATATCTTTGATAGTCTGTGAGTATGACATGTGGTATCCTCCTTAGATTGTTGTTTCACAATTTCATTCTAACGGATAACACATGTTTTTGTGTACTAAAAACTGCTGGTAACTTTCGTTACCAACAGTAGAAATAATAGAGCCAATTTTACTAGATAGACGACATATTTTTAAATAACATCGATTGTAAATTAAGCTAGACAACTAAAAAAAACATTTGTGATACACTCAAATTGTCTTTCCAACCAAAGAAAACAAGGAGAGTAATCACAAATGACCTATATACATCTGACTACAGACGAGCTAGTTTTGATAGCATCTTATTACCATCAAAATAAAAAAGAAACATCCGTTGCGAAACAAGTGAAACGAGCAAAACAGGCTACGTATGCTGTTTACAAAGCTTTTGATGAGGGCCTATCTGCACTAGATTACTATAAACAATAAAAGAATTGTGACAGGCGTCCTATTTTTTTATCTTAGAGACTTATTGGCCAGTCTCTTTTATTTTTGTTTATAAGTTGATAAGAAAGTCTCTAAACTTTTTGTCGCTTTTTTTAATTCTTCCATCTCTGGTAAGTACACGATCCTAAAATGGTCTGGAGTAGACATATTGAATCCTTTTCCATGGACTAATAAAATTTGATGATCATGTAAAAAGTCTAAAACAAATTTTTCATCATCTTTTATATTAAATCGCTCAATATCTAGTTTAGGGAAAATATAAAAAGCAGCTTGTGGTTTTTTCACGCTCACACCTGGAATGGCATTTAGTGCATCTGTAATATATTCACGTTGCTCATAGATTCTTCCACCCGGTAATAATAATTCATCCACACTTTGATGACCGCCAAGTGCAGTTTGGATAATTTGTTGTGATAAAACATTTGAGCAAAGTCGCATAGAAGCCAACATATTGATTCCTTCTATATATCCTTGAACATGTTTTTTCTCACCACTAATGACCATCCAACCACAACGAAATCCAGCAACTCGATGAGATTTAGATAACCCGTTGAATGTCACCACACATAGATCCGGAGCTAAACTAGCAATGGATACATGTTCCAAACCATCCATTACTAATCGATCGTAAATTTCATCTGAATATATAATTAGTTCATGCTCTCTTGCAATCTTCACAATTTCCAATAATAACTCTTTTGAATATAAAGCACCTGTTGGATTATTAGGGTTAATCAACACAATCCCTTTAGTTTTTGATGTGATTTTACCTTTAATATCATCAATATCAGGATACCAATCCGCCTCCTCATCACACACATAATGTACTGCACGACCACCAGCTAATGTAATAGCTGCGGTCCATAATGGATAATCTGGCATTGGCACAAGAACCTCATCGTTATTATCAATCAACGCTTGCATTGAGAGTGTAATTAATTCACTGACACCATTTCCAGTATAAATATCGTTAATCGTAACATTAGGTATTTTTTTTAGTTGGCAATATTGTTGAATCGCTTTTCGTGCCGAAAAAATTCCTTTTGAATCTGAATAACCTTCAGATTCTCTAGCATTCGTTATTAAATCATGAATAATTTCATCAGGAGCTTTAAAACCAAACGCAGCAGGATTTCCAGTATTTAATTTTAATACATCAATTCCTTTAGCAGTCATTCTATCTGCTTCTTCTAATACCGGACCTCTTACATCATAGCTAACATAATCTAATTTGGATGATTTTTTAAATTGTCTCATCGGTTTTCCCCCTAATAAAAAACTTGCCTTCATTTTTTCTAAATTACACCTAGAAACAATGAAAAGCAAGTTAATTTTTCTTTAAATTATTTATGGTGTGTCTTTACCGTCTACTGCCGTTGACGCCCCAACCAGTTTTCCTGCTGGATCTAGTCGTTTTTCCACCAATCCTAATACCCAGTCAGTTACTATCGCCATTAAAGCGGTCGGTAACGCCCCAACTAAAATAATAGCCGTTCCATCTGTCGCGTTGGTTCCTCTAATAATAATATCTCCTAAACCACCAGCTCCAACAAATGATCCAATCGCGGTAATACCTATTGCTACGACAAGAGCATTTCTAATTCCTGCCATTAAAACAGAAATAGATAATGGCAATTCAATCATCCATAACCTTTGGAATGGCGTCATCCCCATACCTTTTCCTGCATCAAGTATGTCTTTGTCTACTTGTGTCATACCGGTATAAGTGTTTGAAATAATCGGTAATAAGGAGTATAAGAACACCGTGATAATAACCGTATTCACCCCTAAACCAAATGCCAACATTAACAATGACACCATGGCTAGTGACGGCACTGTTTGGATGACATTTGCCGCACCAATTACCCAATCAGCTAATCGACGTTTTTTAGCAATAAAAATCCCAATAGGAATCCCAACAATAGCTGCAAAAAAGACCCCGTAGATTGAAATAAGAAAATGTCTAACAAATTGAGAGAGGACATAACCACTATTGTTTTGTAAATAATAAAAGAACTGTTGCACTATATTCATATCTTGCATTATTTTCCCCCCTCAAAAAAGTTATTTTCTCGTAAGAATTTTTTTGCGACTGTTTCAGGTTCTAATAGATTATTATCTGCTTCGTAATTAAGTTGCTGCATGGTTTTTGTATCTATTTTCCCAGACAATTTAAGTAATGCTTCTTTTAATTTTTGATTTTTATTCATCACATCATTATCAATCACAATACTACCATCATAAGGTGGGAAAAATCTCAAATCATCTTCTAACACAACTAAATCATAACTTGCAATACGTCCATCTGTTGAATACCCTAAAACAACATCCATTTTTCCAGCAGCAACCGCATCATATACAAGTCCTATTTGCATAGGATAAACCTTTTTAAAATCGACGTCATAGGTGTCTGAGAATGCTTGATAACCGTCTCCATCACGTTTCATCCAAGATGTATCAACACCAGCTGTTAGTTGATTTGCAACATTTTTCAAATCACTAATTTTTTTCAAATTATATTTTTCAGCTGTTTCCTTTGATACCATAAAAGCATAAGTATTAGCGAATCCATAAGAAGGTAACCATGTTTGATGATATCGCTTGTTAAATTCTTCTGAAACAATATCAAACGCTTTTTCTGGATCTTTTTCAGCAGGTAAATTTAGTGTCCCACTTAAATCCGTCCCTGTATAACGACCAGCAGAAATATCAATATCTCCATTAACCATTGCATTGTGTGCTACTGTACTTGTTCCCAAATTATTGATAAGAACGACTTTATCATCTGTATAATGTTCAATCATCCCTTTAACCAAATTGGCTAATATCTGATTTTCCGTTGTGGCCAAAGATCCGACACGAATGGTTTGAGTATCTCCTTTTCCACCACCTAATCCAGGTAATTCGCAACCTGTTAAAAAGAGAAGCCCTATCATTAAAATGAATAATAATTTGTTTTGTTTTGTTCTCATTAACTATTAGCCTCCTTCATTTTGGGAGATAGTCTTTTTTCTAATAGTCCTAACAAAAAATCACTTATTAAAGCTAGTAGCACCACTGGAATAGTTCCTCCAATAATTAATTCTGGTTTGTATAAGTTCAATCCACTAAAAATTAAATCACCTAAACCACCACCACCAATATACGAGGCTAAAGTTGCCCAAGCAATAACGTAAACCGTTCCTAAACGAATACCACGCATAATTGTAGGCAAGGCAAGTGGAACTTCTACCAAACGAATTTGTTCATAGTCGGTCATCCCCATTCCTTTAGCTGCATCTACCATATTAGGATCTACTCCTTTAATACCCAAATATGTATTTCTTAAAATAGGTAGAAGCGAATAGATGAACAACGCGACAACTGCGGTCATTTTCCCGACCCCAAAAAAAGGTATAAACATTGTTAATAAAGCTAACGAAGGAATAGTTTGTAATACACTAGCAAGTCCAATGATAATGTTTGCTAATTTATTTGTGCGAGTCAATGCAATGCCTAAAGGTACCGCTACAATCACACCAAGTAGTAAAGCGATGACTGAAATATATATATGTTCAAATGTTTTGACAACTAATTCATTTCCATTTTCCAATAAGAAGGTATTCATTATACTTCCTCCTTCTCTACTGGTGTTTCATCTTCAGATGATGAATCCTCTTCTCCCCAAATCGTATCATAAACCATGTCTACAAGAGATGAACGAGTTAAAATTCCGACTAGTTTTTTATTGTCATCAACTACTGGCACATATTTCAAACCACGTTTTAAGATACGTTGAATGGCATCTCTTAAAAGGGCTGTTTGTTTAATATAGAATACATCAAGCTCCATAATATCCCCAACACTTGTTGAGTATCCACGCTTATCATTAATAGACTCAACATCAATAAAGCCTTTTAAGACATTATTGCCATCGACAACAAGTAACGTATCCACTCGTTTTTCACGCATCAAACGAATCGCTTGAGACAATGATTTTTCTGGTGTAATCGAAATAGCACGTTTCATCATGACTTCACCTACTGTAATAAAGTCTTGCTGACTATGCATCAAACGCTCTTTCCCGATTAATTCGCGGACAAAATCATTCGCTGGATTACGTAAAATATTTTCAGGTGTGTCACATTGAACCACTTTTCCATGACTCATGACTACAATTTTCGTTGCTAATTTTAGAGCTTCATCCATATCATGTGTAACAAATACAATCGTTTTCCCCATTTTTTCTTGCAATTCTTTAACAAAATCTTGTAATGAATCGCGAGTAATAGGATCTAATGCTCCAAAAGGCTCATCCATCAAAATAATATTTTGATCAGCAGCCAACGCACGAATCACACCGATACGTTGTTGTTGTCCACCAGATAATTCATTTGGATAGCGATCAAGCATTTCTTTAGGCAGCTCAACTAACTTAATCAATCTTTCTGCTATTTCATTGCATTCTTCTTCAGGCCATTTCAATAACTTAGGGACTAGTGTAATATTATCTCTAATTGTCATATGGGGTAGCAGACCAATATTTTGAATGACGTAACCAATACTACGACGTAAATCAACAGGATTTTCTGTCATGATGTCTTTGCCATCAATTAATATTTTGCCTGATGTGGGTTCTATCATACGATTTATCATACGCATTGCAGTTGTCTTACCACTACCACTTGTTCCAATAAAACAAATAAACTCCCCATCTCCAAATGATAAGTTCATATCAGATACTGCTTTTTTATTTCCTTTATATATTTTCGACACATTTTGAAATTCAATCAAAATTTCGCAACTCCCTTTTTATTTTTATAATTTAAGTGTGCATGATTTTAACTTAATATGCAAATGATAGTATACCTAACTATTTATTAGTCTTTTTCCCCACTGTATCAATCCCTCAGCACACAGAATATCCCCTGATTTAATTTGATGAATAGTTTTTAATTCATCCGTTTTTTCTACTATACTCTGAACGGATTCTCCATAACGAATCTCTTTATTAAATTTAATCATCACGCGAGTTGGTTGATGATTTATTAAAAAATCATAGGATAAGCTATCCATCATCCAAGCTGGATAAGTAGCATTATTAACATGATGATTGTCATCTATATCCCAAAAACTTGCATCAAATGAACGATTGATATTATCTTCATGAAGCTTTGGAATGTTTTCTCCCCTTTTGATTCGCTTAATTTTTTCAGAGTCAAAGGGGGCAATTATCTCATCTGGTACTGCATGAACTTTTCTAGTAGATATATCCATCAATGCAAATGTTGACTCCATAGAAGCTAATTCGTTATTATTACTATCATGTAACCAAAAACGACGGTAACAGAAATATTTATTGTAACTCTCTGCCTGTGTTGTAATATATATGTCATCATTTACTTTAGGAAGATCAGTTATTTGTAAATCATGTTGCGTAATGATCCAATTAACGTTAAATTGCTTTAATAACCTGTCATTAACGCCTAAAGAGTTACTTTGATTACTAGATGTTCTTATCATCATCTTAATCAACATAGGAACTTTTAACATACCCTCAGAGTCACAATCGTAATATGGAATTGTGTACTTTTCAGTAAATTTTTTTGCCATATTCTCAACCTCTCATATATTTTTAATTAATTATATCATAGAAATAAGGATTACTTTCTCGTGATGATTACGTGAAAAAAAATCTCATAAAACTTTCATTTATTGATTTGTATCTCTTTTACAAGTAAAATAAGACCAATAATAAGATTATTCAGATATTTCGTAAGGAAAGTAGGAAATAAGATGACTCAAGAAAACAAAGCTTTATTTATCATCTTTGGGGGAACTGGAGATTTAGCCAAACGAAAATTATACCCATCTCTTTTTCGTTTATTCCGTAAAGGAGCAATCGGCAAACACTTTGCGGTGATTGGAACAGCTAGACGCGAATGGACAAATGACCATTTTAGAGAAGTTGTCACTGAAAGTATCGAAGAATTAAACCCAACACCAAAAGAAATAGGTTCTTTTACGTCTCATTTTTATTACCAAGCTCATAATGTTACTAATACAGAAGAATATGTCACCCTTGAAAAATTAGCGAGTGAATTGAATGAGGAGTATCAACTAGAGGGCAATCGTATTTTTTACTTGGCGATGGCACCAAGTTTCTTTGGAACAATCGCACAACACATCAAATCAGAACATATTTTAAGTGACGATGGATTCAATCGCCTTATCATCGAAAAACCATTTGGAACGGACTACAAAACTGCAAAAGAGTTAAATGATTCGATTTCTGCTGCGTTTACTGAAGACCAAATTTTCCGTATTGATCACTACTTAGGAAAAGAAATGGTACAAAATATTTCTGCTATTCGTTTTGGAAACAACATTTTTGAATCGTTATGGAATCATCATTATATCGACAATGTGCAAATCACATTAGCCGAATCTTTAGGGGTAGAAGAACGTGGTGGATATTATGATAAGAGTGGGGCATTAAAAGATATGGTACAAAATCACATTCTTCAGGTGGTTGCTCTACTTGCTATGGAACCACCAACTATCTTTTCTGATCGCGCTATTCGTACAGAAAAAATTAATGCCCTTGAATCAATTCGCATCTACAACGAAGAAGAAGTCAAAGAAAACTTTGTTCGAGGACAATACTCAAGTGGACATCTTGGAAATAATAATTTTGTTGGATACCATGATGAAAAAGATGTTGACCCTACTTCTTCAACCGAAACGTTTGTAGCTGGTAAATTTATGATTGACACATTTAGATGGTCAGGAGTTCCTTTCTATATTCGTACAGGTAAACGTCTAACTGAAAAAGGGACACGTATAAATATTGTGTTTAAACCAACACCTATCAACGTTTTTCGTGAATCAACACAATCTGAAGAATTACCTGAAAATATTTTAACTATCTATATCCAACCAACAGAAGGATTTTCTTTAACTCTTAACGGAAAAGAAGTTGGTCCTGGTTTTGCAGTAGATCCTGTTAAATTAAACTATCGCCATTCAAGTGAAACACTTGAGAATAGCCCTGAGGCCTATGAAAAACTCCTGCTTGATTGTCTTAAAGGAGACGCAACTAACTTCACTCATTGGGACGAAGTAGCTGCGTCATGGAAAATTATTGATATTATAAGACAAACTTGGGATAAAGAAACAGGTGCTATTCCAACTTATTCAGCTCGAACTATGGGACCAAAAGAATCGTTCGATTTACTAGAAAAAGATGGCCGTAGTTGGGTTTGGGAACCTGATCAATGGTATCGAGAAAAAGAATTATTATAATACAAAAGAGACTGACCCAAAAGTGTCTAAAAAAAGATTAAACGGAACAAAATTATTTTTGATTTTGTTCCGTTTTTTGACGAAAAAATAGCACTTTCCTTTATAATTAAGGTGTCCAACCATCTAAAAAGGAGTGCTATTTATGTATAAAGGCTATAATATGAACCAAATCACATTATCACTGAATGTTAGAAATTTATTTAGAAAAAAATGATATTGTTTTTATCATTAATGAGTTAGTAGAGAGTATTATAGAGTATTATAGAGGAATCCTTTGAGCCTTTTCATCATCATAGGGAGACTTAATCCTATCACCCAAGAATGATGTTAAAATTAATTCTATGCGGTTATCTATTTTTCCAGATAGACAAATTGAGTAGATAGCTAAAGATAGTATTCGTGCTCGTTGGTTAACACAATCTCAAATACCAAATTTTAGAACTAGAGTTAATCCTTATGTCCAAGATTTATTGAAGCATGTTTTATTCAATTTTATCACCAATTGGTTAGCCAAAAATTAATTGATGGGAATGCTATTTTTATAGATGGTACAAAAATAGAAGCTAATACTAATAAATATACTTTTGTATAATAAAAAGTATTAATAACTATTAAGCTTGCCTAACAAATAAGTCAAATGAACTTTATTATCAATTTATTAAGGACTAAATTATCCCTGCTATTCAGAATGAAGACGAATCATTGTATCTTGAAAATCTAATAGAGATAACAAACTCTCTAGAATATGAAGTTAACAACCTCACTGATAAAATAAATAATGTAGAGCAATAAAAAGCGTTAGGAAATAAACAAATTAAATCACGAAAATACCTTAAACAATTCAGAGATTTTAAAACTTGAACACAGAAATATCAGAAACAAAATACCTTTTATTCAAGAATTGAAGTATTCTTATAGAACCAACGATTATGTCTTATTTTTAGAGTTATGTTCAAAGATATCTGTTGAATTACCAAAGTATTTTAGAGATAAATTCAAGATATTTGGTAAGTTCTCCCAAGGAGTCATGAATGCCTTTAAGTACTCCTATTCAAATGGTTTATTAGAAGGTATAAACAATAAAATTAAAGTGATTAAACGTACGGCCTATGGCTATCGAAATTTTCTATTATTCAAACGACGTATCTTTTTGATTCAAGATCAAGTTTTTCAGGTTAAATAAAAAAGCGAGAGAATTTCTTCCCTCACTCCAATTAATTCTATTTCATTTTTGAGCCTTTTTTATCAACATTATTGTCCATCAACACGATTCGACATAGAGCCAAGTAATTTTGTTCCGTTTATTCTTTTTTAAGACACTTTTGCGTCAGCTTCTTATTATTGAATGATTTAAATAAAACTTTTCGTCCATTAAGAGGTTGAGTATGACGACAATTGTTTGCATGATAGTTTCTTAGTATTTGAAGTTGTTTATGTGATATTTCAACCGTTTCTTTAAATACGTACCATTCTACATTTTCTGTTAGTGGTGGGGTTGTTAAAGAACCAAGATAGTGATAGTAATCAGAAATTCTTGGTAGTAAATCATATAGATACACATTGTGAATCGATTGATTTGTATTAATAGCATCAAGTAGATTTTGCAATGTCTCGTTATGACGACCTTCAACTAAAAATACACCTAAAACTGCTAGTCGACCATTTTGAGCTTCATGAACAAAATGAAGTTCCGCATCACACGTTTTTCCATCAACTTTATGCTCACTGTGAGTGTGAAAATGAAATTGTTGTAAATTGAAAAAACGATTATTGATATTAGCTGTTCCAGTTGCAATCCCTTGAATGGCTGATCCAGTATCAAAAATAGCATCAACAGTTCGAGAATAAGTCAGCTGGATTTTTCCAGTATCCATCATTGTTTCAAGTGTATCAGTCTCTATATCAATGGGAGATTGTGATAAAGAATGTTCACAACACCAGTCATGTTGCGTTGCATAATTCCAATCAAGTATCGGCGCTTCAAAATGTTTCATCAAAAAACTCCTTCAAATAAATTATTAATGAAATTTTATCCAAAAAAGATAGCATTAGACAAGTCAGACACCTTGAAATATTGCTTTGTAAAGAATATTTTTTATTTATTATAAGTTTTGCGAACAGAGATAGATATAACAAAAAGGTCACAGAATAAATAAACTATTGACACGCATTTATGACATATCATAATATATAATACTAAGAGTGAGGTGGTATAATGTACAAAATAAAAAATAGTATAAAAAAATCACTTGAATTCATTAAAGATGGGGTACGTTCGTCTAAAAGTGTTATATTAGCCAACGTCATCATATTATTTATCATAACACCTTTGATGGTCACTTTAACTCGTTTTATATTAAGAATGGGAGATATTCCCTATCTGTCTTATGATACAGTTGGTTTAATTGTGTTTCATCATCCAATTGTTCTATGTTTACTTATTATGATGTTGTTTTTACTAGTGTCTACCATTTATTTTGAGTACACCTTTTTATTGTTGACGATGTATTTTATAAAAAATAAAGTCGCAATTTCGCTACGTCAATTGGCGAGAGAAACAATTGTACAGATGAAAAAATTAAAAGTAAATAATTTTTTATTCTTCTTATGCTACTTTATTCTATTAAGTCCATTGGGGGCTATTAGGTTTCATTCAGATTTGTTATCAAAGTTTAAGATCCCAGTTTTTATCGTTGATTTTATCTTTGAAAATCGTGTCATTTTCGTCGTTCTGTTTATATTAGTATATGTCAGTTTAATTGTGGTCGCGATTCGTTTGATGTTTACATTGCCTTTGATGATTTTAAAAGATTACACTTTTAAAGAAGCAAGTAAAATAAGTTGGCAACAAACTAAAAAACATTTCAAATCAATTGTATTGCAGTTTGTTTTTGTAATAGGAACTATTGCAGTGATAGCATTAATTGTAAATGGTTTAGTGATTGGTATACAAGAGTTAGCCGATACATATTACCAACATCAGAGTTTCTATGTCGCAATTGTCTTATTGACCTTGTTGCAGTTTAATTGGGTAGTTAATCTTGTTTTAACAACGATTGGGATTTTCTTTATTACGATTTCTAATATGGATAAACTAGGCTATTTACCTGATATCAAAGAAATTTTCTCATCAGTTAATCAAACAACTTATAGAAAAATTAGTTGGCCACAAAAAGCGATGTTGACTTTGGGTGGAGTGTGGCTAGTGATCAGTGTTTTATCCTATAATTATTTGTTTTTAACACAGCCAAGTATTCATCGTCCACTAACTATTTCACATCGTGGTGTAGATAATGGCAATCATGTTCAAAATTCTATCGAAGCTCTTGAAATGACGAGTAAAGACACACGTCCTAATTTTATCGAAATGGATGTACAAGAGACTAAAGACAAAGAGTTTATTGTCATGCATGATTTTAAACTCAATCATTTAATCCAACAAAAAGGACGTCCAAATGAGTTTACGTTAAAAGAACTTCAGGAAATGACGGCTAAAGAACATGGAAAAGAAGCGAAACTGGTATCGTTTGATGACTATTTAAAACGAGCGCAAGAACTCGATCAAAAGCTATTAATTGAAATTAAGGCAACGAAACAAGATAGTCCAGATATGATTGATCGATTTATCCAAAAGTACTATTCAATCATTAAAGAAGAAGGCCATGAAATTCAGTCACTGTCATTTGATGTAGTGAAAGAACTAAAAGAGAAAAAACCAGATTTATATGTAGGCTATATCATGCCTTTTACTCTTGCAGGGACACCTGAAGGAGATATGGATTTCTACTCGGTAGAATACACGACACTCACAAAAAACCTCGTTCAAACGATGCACAACCAAGACAAGAAGGTTTATGTTTGGACGCTAAATGATACAGACACCATGAATCGCATGATTTTTTATGGAGTGGATGGCGTGATTACAGATAATATGACGTTGTTAAATAGTGTGTTATCACGAGATATAAAAGCAACGACTTATGCAGATAAACTATTATACTTCTTAATTGGTATGGGGTAATTCATTAGTTTTTAATAAAAAATGGCGTAATAGCCATTTTTTTTATATAATGAAAAGAGAGCTGATGGGAGATGAAGAGAATGACTGTCGTTGTGTTTGATGTGGACGATACATTATATGACCAATTTGTGCCATTTGAGTTGGCCATGACACATAGCTTTCAAGATAAACCCTGGATAAAGGATATGGACTTATCAACTTTGTATTTGTTGTTTCGTCATCATAGTGATGAGATGTTTCCAGCTACTGTTTCTGGAGAATTATCATTAGAAGACATGCGAGTGTATCGTATTCAAAAAGCCTTAAAAGATTTAGGTGTTGAGGCAACAGATAGAAAATGCCAACTATTCCAAGATAGGTATTTCTATGAACAAAATCGAATCACTGTGCATCCAGAGATGGTTGACTTATTATTGATTCTAAAAGAACGCCAAATTTTAACAGGAATCTTGACTAATGGACCGACTAATCATCAACAACTAAAACTAGATCAATTAAATGTATCGACATGGATTGACAGTAACACTCATCATATTTCAGAAAGTATTGGATACAGTAAGCCAGATGCAAAAGCCTTTCAAGTTGTGGCGAACAGCTATCCTGAATCAACTGAGTTTTTATATATTGGGGATTCTTATGACAATGATGTGATTGGTGCAAAAAATGCTGGATGGCAAGTCATTTGGTTAAATAAATACAATAAAAAACTAACACAAGAGATGGTGAAACCAGACGTTGAAGTGACGTCTTATAAAGAACTCGCAGTAAACGTGTTAGATTTATTACAAGAGGAGTAAACACATGAATGTAAATCATGCAGATATCGTTATTAGTGCTGTTCAACCAGAGCAGTACCCGAAAACAAACTTACCAGAAATTGCCCTAGCAGGTCGATCTAATGTAGGTAAATCATCATTTATCAACACATTAGTTAATCGTAAAAATTTAGCAAGAACATCTGGTAAACCAGGAAAAACGCAAACACTTAATTTTTATATTATTGAAGATTGTTTACATTTTGTTGATGTCCCAGGTTATGGTTATGCAAAAGTTTCAAAAACTGAACGAGCTAAATGGGGACAAATGATTGAAACATATTTAACTGAAAGAGAACAGTTGAGAGCAGTTGTGTCACTCATTGATATGCGTCATGCACCATCAGCTGAAGATGTTCAAATGTATGAATTCTTAAAATACTACAATATTCCGGTCATTGTAGTGGCAACAAAATGTGATAAAATTCCAAGAGGTAAATGGAATAAGCATGAGTCAATGATTAAGAAAAAACTTGATTTTGACCCATCAGATGACTTTATTATTTTCTCTTCTGAAACAAAAGAAGGAAAAGATAAAGCGTGGAAAGCCATTGAAAGTTATATGGGTTAAGACTACTTAATACAACGATGAGGTGTGTGCAAACATGTCTCATCTTTTTTATGAAAAAAGTAACATACTTTAAGATAAAATGGTTAATTTTGAGTTTAGAATATTCATAAAATAGTGTATTTGTGTTAGAATTTAAGGGGTTAGATTTGTGAAATTATAAAGATAAATAATAAGTGAGGGAGATAACATGGCGTTAGTAAAAATCGTTTATGCAAGCATGACTGGAAATACAGAAGGAATTTCTGAAATTATAGAAGATCAATTCATCGATGCTGGACTTGAAGTTGAACGTGAAGAATGTACCGATGTTGATCCAGACTTTTTTGAGGATGCAGATATTTGTATCGTCGCAACTTATACATATGGTGATGGGGAATTACCATTTGAGATGGAAGATTTCTTTGAGGACTTAGAAGATGAAGACTTAGAAGATAAATTATTTGGTGTTGTTGGCTCTGGAGACACTGAGTATGGTGAATATTTCTGCCAGTCAGCACGAGATTTTGTGGAACAATTTAAAAAGACTGGTGCAACAGAAGGTGCTGAGATGGTTGAGATTGAAAATGAAGCAGACGGAGAAGATACAGAACGTCTTCAAGCATTTGTTGACCAATTAGTTAGTAAAGTGGAGTAGTCAGGAGCAAGGGTCACACCTTGCTTTTATTTTTAGCATAGAAAAGGATGTAACGACAATGACAGAAAAAATTACCATGGATGGCAACACAGCTGCGGCTTACGTATCTTATGCATTTACTGAATTAGTGGCAGTTTATCCGATAACACCAAGTTCTACAATGGCAGAAGTGGTAGAAAATTGGTCAGTGAAACATCGTAAAAATATTTTTGGTGAACCAGTTAAAGTAGTAAACATGCAATCAGAAGCTGGAGCAGCAGGTGCGGTGCATGGGTCTTTAAAAGCAGGGACATTAACGTCTACCTATACAGCTTCACAAGGGCTTTTACTCATGATACCTAATATGTATAAAATAGCTGGAGAGTTGTTGCCGACGGTGTTTCATGTGGCATCTCGAGCAGTTACAACAAATGCATTAAGTATTTTTGGTGATCATGGAGATGTGATGGCCGCAAGACAAACCGGTTTCTGTATGTTAGCTGAGAGCTCTGTTCAAGAAGTGATGGATTTATCTGCAGTAGCTCACTTAGCTTCACTTGAAGCCAGTTTACCATTTATGAATTTCTTTGATGGATTTAGAACAAGTCATGAAATTCAAAAAATAGATGTGATTCCTTATGACACGTTAGGTGAATTAGTGAATCAAGAAGCATTAACAGCTTTTAGAAAACGTGCGATGAACCCAAATCACCCAAGTGTTTCAGGTTCTGCTCAAAACCCAGATATTCATTTTCAGCAAAGAGAAACAATCAATCAATATTATGACCGAGTGCCAGACATTGTTCAAAAATATATGAATGACATTAATGCGATTCGTGGCACCAATTATGATTTAAGCACCTACTATGGTGATGAAGAAGCAACAGAAATCATTATTTCAATGGGGTCAGTTGCACAAACTGTTAGACAAACAGTTGATTATCTAAATAATCAAGGTCGAAAAGTAGGGCATTTAAATATTCATTTGTATCGTCCGTTTCCAACTGAAAATATTTTACAAAATATTCCAGATACAGTCGAACGAATTGCTGTTTTAGATAGAACTAAAGAACCTGGAGCAGACGGTGAGCCATTATTACTTGATGTTCAAAGTGCGATGTATCGTCATAAAAATCGTCCAATCGTCATTGGTGGACGATATGGATTAGGTTCTAAAGATGTGCCACCTAACCAAATTAAAGCGATTTTTGATCATTTAAGTGGACCGGTGGATAAATTATTGTATCGTTTTACTGTTGGTATCAATGATGATGTCACACATTTGTCATTACCAGTGGGACCATTGCTTGATTTAACACCAAAAGATACTTACCAAGCAAAATTTTGGGGATTTGGATCTGATGGGACGGTTGGTGCTAATAAACAAGCCATTAAAATCATTGGAAATCACACTGACTTGTATGCGCAAGGGTATTTTTCTTATGATTCAAAAAAATCTGGTGGGTTAACGACCTCTTATTTACGTTTTGGAAAAGAACCAATCAATTCCCCTTATTTAATTGAAACAGCAGATTTTATTGGCTGTCATAATGGCTCATACATTCACCAATACGATTTGTTGCGTGGGCTTAAAAAAGGTGGGACATTCCTTTTAAATACAACGTGGGATAAAGAGCGAGTGTTACGCTTGTTACCAAAACGTTTGAAAAAAGAATTAGCTGAAAAAGAAGCAAACTTTTATATCATTGATGCAATGTCTATAGCACAAGAAGTTGGTTTGGGTCGACGTATTAATCAAGTCATGTCGACAGCCTTTTTTGAGTTGAATCAACTGATGCCAAAAAATGAATACATTAAATATTTAAAAGAAGAAGTCGTAGCAAGTTATGGTAAAAAATCGCAAGCAATTGTGGATAAAAACCATGCAGCCATAGATTTGACACTCTCAGATTTGGTGAAAGTAGACATACCTAGTGATTGGTTAGATATTGAAATAGACAAAGCAATAGTTGATATGACAAAACCAAAATATGTCAGAGAAATATTAGAACCTGTTAATGCACAACAAGGTGATTCATTGAGTGTTAAAACACTTATTGATAATAATATGACAGATGGTAGTATACCAATGGGCACAGCCGCTTTTGAAAAACGTGGCATTGCGTTAGAAGTTCCAGAATGGATACCTGAAGCATGTACGATGTGTAATGAGTGTGCGTTTATCTGTCCACATGCCGCAATTCGCCCATTTTTAGCGGACGATGCCGAAATGGAAGAGGCACCTGAAGGGTTTATCGTGCGTGAAATGAAAGGCGCAGATGGCTTGAAATATCGTATTCAAGTGTCATTGGAAGATTGTACGGGTTGTGGATTGTGTGTGGATGTGTGTCCAGCAAAAGAAAAAGCGTTAGTCATGAAACCTTATGATGAGCAAAAAGAAGAAGCAATCAATTGGGCATTTGCTATGACGCTAAAACAAAAAGCAAATCCTGTGAAGAAAAAAGAATCAATAAAAGGGTCTCAATTTGAGCAACCTTTAATGGAATTTTCAGGTGCGTGTTCTGGTTGTGGTGAAACAACTTATATCAAGTTATTAACGCAACTTTATGGTGATCGTATGTTGATGGCAAATGCGACAGGTTGTTCATCTATTTGGGGCGCATCAGCACCAGCAACCCCTTATACAACCAATGCAGATGGACAAGGTCCAGCGTGGAGTAACTCTTTATTTGAAGACAATGCTGAGTTTGGTTTGGGGATGTATCTTGCTAACAAAACACAACGAGATAGTGTCCAACATTTACTAGAAGAAGCGATTGAACAACAAGTTGGAACGGACTCATTAAGAGAGTTGATGGCTGATTGGATTGAACATAAGGACGAAGGAAATGGGTCAAGACAACGGTCAACAAAACTTGAAGCAGCTTTGTTAGAAGAGATGGATGGTGTCGAATTACTCGAAGACATCTATCGTAAAAAAGATTTGTTTGTCAAACCTAGCCAATGGATTATTGGTGGGGATGGTTGGGCATATGATATTGGCTTTGGTGGTATTGATCACTGTTTAGCTAGTGGAGAAGATGTGAATATCTTTATCATGGATAATGAAGTCTACTCAAATACTGGTGGACAAACATCAAAAGCAACGCCAACTGCAGCTATTGCAAAATTCTCATCTGAAGGTAAGAGAACACCGAAAAAAGATTTGGGTTTAATTGCGATGACATATGGTGGAGTATATGTGGCGCAAGTTGCGATAAATGCTAATCCAACACAAGCAATCAAAGCAATAGCAGAAGCCGAAAGTTATCCAGGCCCGTCTCTTATTATAGGTTATGTTCCATGTATTAATCATGGTATTCAAGGTGGAATGAGTCACGCCGTTGAAGTAACCAAACGAGCGGTTGAATCAGGTTACTGGCCATTGTACCGTTATAATCCTGAATTAATAGATAAAGGTAAAGAACCGTTGAAAATAGATTATAAGAAAGCTAATTTTGATAATCTAACAGAATTCTTTAACTATCAAACACGTTTTTCTGCTTTGGAAAATGTGCTAGAAGACGAATCAGAAGTGGCAGCATTGCTCGAAAAATCAGCAGATGATGCTATAGAAAAAGCTCAGACTTACAAAAAATTGTCAGGTAAATAAGTAAAAAGCATAGCAAAACAAGTGAAATCCATTTATATTATGTGTAGACATAGTATAGGTGGATTTTTTTTATCCTAAAAAGGAGTTTCAATATGAATCACAAAATATTTATTGTAGAAGATGATCCGGTTATTAGTCAGGGATTAAAAACACATTTATCTCAATGGGGATATGACTGTGTGGATGTGGATGATTTTGAACATGTACTAGATGAAATATTAGATTGTCAGCCAGATATGGTATTAATGGATATTTCATTGCCATATTACAATGGCTTTTATTGGTGTGAACAAATACGACAGATTTCAGAAATTCCGATTATATTCCTCTCATCAGCCAGTGATAATATGAATATGATCATGGCAATGAATATGGGAGCCGATGATTTTATAGCCAAACCATTTGATTTTTCTGTTTTAGTCGCAAAAATTCAAGCATTGCTTAGACGAAGTTATCAGTTTGGAAATGTGATGTCTTATCAAAATGGTGCGTATCAATTATTATTTCAAGATAATCGAGTAAAATATAAGAATGAGGTGGTTGATATATCGCCGACAGAGTGTAAAATTTTATCTTTATTATTTCAATATAAAAATCAAGTCGTGACTAAAGAGATGATGATGGAAAAACTTTGGGAGGGCGATGACTTTATAGATAGCAATACACTCTCAGTCAATATGACCCGTCTAAGAAAGAAACTATCTGTGATTCAACTTGATGACCATATTCAAACAGTAAAAGGGAAAGGCTACTTGTTAGATGGGTTAGATAGATGACACAGTTTTTAAAACATTATATTAAAGAAAAATGGGTTATTTATGCATTGTTTGTTATGATGAGTGGCATGTTTTTGGCGACGTTCTTTTTATATGACTTAACCTTAACTCCTTTTATGGATGGGTTATTATTTGTGTTTTTTATTTTAGTGATTTGGTCATTAGTTGATATGAGAAAAATGTATAAAGAACATAGTATGTTGCAAGACATCATCGAACAAGGATCAGTCGATAATGTGTTGTATCAGCAACTTGATATAGGTGACGATATGCTAAACAAAGATTATCAAGCATTGTTGAAAAAAGTGAGTGCCACAAACCAACATTTAGAGCATCAGTTAGTCAAAGAACAGCAATTACTATTGGATTATTATGCTATGTGGAGTCACCAGATAAAGACACCTCTAGCGGCTTTACAAGTTTTAATCGAAATAGAACCAGAGTCAACGACCAAAATAAAAAATGAAATTTCAACGATTGATGGATACTTGTCCATGATGCTTCATTATTTAAAAATGACGAATTTAGAAGATGATTTAGTTCTAAAAAAAGTAGAACTCTCAAGTGTCGTCAAAAAAGTAATCAAAAAATACCGCATGTTCTTTATACAAAAAGATTTGAGTGTTGAGTTGGTTCCATTTGAAAAAGAGGTTGTCACAGACGAAAAGTGGTTATTGTTTGTTTTAGAGCAATTAATCTTTAACAGTATCAAATATACGAAAATCGGTGGAATAAAAATTGAGATGATAAATGACACACTGACTATCACGGACAGTGGTATTGGCATTTTATCGCAAGATTTACCACGAATATTTGAATCAGGTTATACAGGATTTAATGGCCGAGGACACCAAAAAGCAACAGGGTTAGGACTTCATATGAGTCAAAATATCGCAAATCACCTAGGGATAACCTTAGAAATATCATCAGAAATAGGAAAAGGAACCGTGGTCGGTATGACTTTTTTACAGTTTGAAAACATGTATGATTAGCCAAACTTACTAAGTTGTAAGTTTGGTTTTTTATCTGTAAGTGTGCATGTGTGACGATGTTTTGTATGATAGATTTATCAAGTAACCAAGAAAAAAGGAGAACATAGATGAAAATTTTAGAAGTCAATAATGTCAAAAAAACATATCATACACGCTTAGGTGGAGCAAAAGTAGAGGCTTTAAAACAAATCAACTTTTCAGTGGAAGCTGGTGAGTATGTTGCCATAATGGGAGAATCTGGTTCAGGTAAAAGCACTTTACTAAATCTATTAGCAACACTAGATACACCTACTTCAGGTGATATTTTATTAAATGGAAAAAACATGAATGAAATCAAGGAAAAAGAAGCGGCAGCTTTTAGACGCGAGCATTTAGGATTTGTATTCCAACAGTTTAATTTGCTGGATACTTTTTCGGTTCAGGACAATATTTTATTGCCATTAGTGTTAGCTAAAACACCGCTTGAAGAGATGATGTCTAGATTAGATAAGCTAGCACCACAACTTGGGTTGAATAAATTGTTAGAAAAATATCCTTATGAATTATCTGGAGGTCAACAACAACGTGTGGCTGTTGCAAGAGCATTGATTACACAACCAGATATTTTATTTGCAGATGAGCCGACCGGAGCTCTTGATTCAAAAACATCGACTCAATTATTATCGTTATTCCAAGAAGTCAATAAACAAGGCCAAACGATCGTTATGGTGACACACAGTGTGGTAGCCGCAAGCCATGCGAACAGAGTATTGTTTATCAAAGACGGCCAAGTGTTTAATCAAATATACCGTGGCTTACAAAACAATGATGATTTTTTAAATCAAATCTCTGAAACGATGACAGTTTTGTTAACAGGGGAGGCGTAAGATGTTTTATTTAAAATTAGCCTTAACTAACTTAAAGAAAAATCAGCGAGCGTATGCCCCATTTATCTTGTCGATGATTTTTTTGGTCAACGTAAATGTAATTATGCAAATTTTGTTAAAAAATGATGGAATGAATTCTTTACCAGGAGCAGATTCAGCAAAATCATTGTTTGGTTTTGGATCAATCGTCATCTTAATCTTTACAACTATTTTTTCATTGTACACTAATAGTTTTTTACTCAAACAACGAAAAAAAGAATTAGGATTATACAATATATTAGGGATGGGAAAACGTGAACTTGGCAAGATTTTATTTATCGAGACTATATTAGTGTCATCGTTTTCAATAGTAGTAGGATTATTTACGGGGATTATTTTCTCAAAATTATCGTTTCTAATTTTGAAAAAAATGACAGGATTTGGTGAAGGGTTTACTTACAGTTTAAATGTCATGAGCTTAGGTTATGTGGTAGTATTTTTTATTGGTATATTCTTATTACTTTATGTGATTAATATGATTCAGTTAAAACTAGTCAATCCTATAGAGTTATTAAAAGGCACTCAAATAGGGGAAAAAGAACCCAAAGTAAAATGGTTAACAGGTATATCAGGCATTGTCTGTATTGGTGCTGGATACTATATGTCAGTGACTATCGAGTCCCCTTTGAAAGCAATTAGCTTATTTTTTATTGCGATTTTACTCGTGATTTTTGGAACGTATGCCTTATTTATGGCAAGTAGCATCATGATTTTAAAATGGTTGAAACGTCGTAAGAAATATTATTATCAACCAACACATTTCATCGCGATTTCAAATATGATGTATCGAATGAAACAAAATGCGGTCGGACTTGCTAGTATCAGTATTTTAAGTACAATGGTACTAGTAACACTTAGCACAACAGGTAGTCTATTTTTCGGAATGGATAATGTCATAAAAAATCGTAATCCATATGATATGAGTCTTATGGTGCCACAAGACAAAGTAAAAGAAGTGGAAACACTATTTAAGTCAGAGGCTAAGAAATATGATGTTAGATTAAAAGAAGTTGATCATGCAGATTTATCTGATGGATTAATGGTAATTAAAGACAATAATAATTATAAGTTGTTATCTAAAGACACTAAAAATTTAAATGATTTTAGTAAAGCAGAATTATTAAACTTTATGACAGAAGATGCGTACAATCGTTTGGAAAAAACTAATTTAAAACTGTCAGATGATGAAATTGCTTTGTATAGTATGAATGGTAAATTTGAAGGGAATTCGGCGTCATTTGGGAACAAATCATTTAAGATAAAACAAATTATTGATAACATCACATTTATTCCAAGAGTGAGTGGTATTTCAAATATGCTGTTTGTTGTCGTGTCAAATCAAAACGTGATGGAAGATACGCTCAAGGCTTTGGCACCAAATGACTATACAAATTATTCGGAAATGTCTCCAACCGTTTATGCTAATGTTAGTGGAGACAGTAATAAACAGTTAGTTTATGCTAAAGAGATGAAGAGTCAGCTAAAAGCAATGGGGATGACTGATAGTTTTTCTTCAGCAGCGATTGATAGAGAAGAATTACAAGCATTTACAGGTGGCTTTTTATTCTTAGGCATGATTTTAGGGCTAAGTTTTACCTTGGCAACAGGGTTAATCATTTATTACAAACAAATATCAGAAGGTATGCAGGATGAACATCGTTATGATATTATGCAAAAAGTTGGAATGAGTCATCAAGAAGTGAAACAAAGTATTAGAGGACAAATCATTATGGTATTCTTTTTCCCGATTATCCTTGCGACACTTCACTTAGCTTTTGCGTTTCCTTTGATGAGTAATTTACTGATGTTATTTGGATTGAGTGATAAAGTATTATTTATGATAATTTGTATCATTATGGTAGTAATCTTTTTACTAATTTACCTTGTGATGTATGCTCAAACATCTAAAGTGTATTATCGATTAGTGGAGAGAAAAGTGGTATAAGAAAAAACTGTCGTGCGGAAATAAACTGTTACGGCAGTTTTTTTATTTCGCCGATTGTAAAATGAAAAAGGGACATTTTTACCTAAGTATATTTACAGGATAATTTTTCTAAACTCATGGCGTTGATTACTTATGGAATCATGTTGAGAGAATAAAGTAAAACGTAGAAAACTGATAAATAGAAAGTTATGACTTGGAAATATTATGAGGAAGAAAATGATTATATTGATCCTAAAGGTATTAGAGTTTCTTTCAATAATTATCGAAAAAAACTGATAAAGAAGGATTTATAAGGGATTTTAAAGAATATGTAGCAGAAAGAAATGATAATAACAATCAAGTTATAAAGCCTGTACTAACGCCAAAAGGATATGTTAGAAAAATAAAGGTTAATCATTCTTGGGAATATTTTAAAGAAAAAAAGAACAACTTCATCTCCTTAAACTAGTAAGGTTTATAGTCAAAGAAAAATTGATGTTGAATCAGTTTTTTGATGGATAAAGGCTTCTTTAAATTCCACACGTTATCATGCCCGTGGTTTGGAGAAGGTATGAAAAGAAATTGTGCTACTAATAATGGCTTTAAATATAAGAAAATTAGAGATAATAATGAGGAAAATGGAAGATGTACTATATCAAAAAGACATCAAAAATGAAATATCGAATAGATTAATACTTTTGATGTCTTTTATTCATTATTTCAGAGACTTATGTCACAGCCCCTTATTTAGTCTAATGATGTATCAGCAGGGATATTTTTCTCCATAGAATCTATTTCTTCTTCTAAAGAGGCAACTTCTCTTTTTTTTATAGCAAGTTGTTCTTTCTTTTCCTCAAGTGTTTCTTCTTTGTCTTCCAAAGGTGATTTAATCAAGTAGTTCCAGAGAATCGCAAATAGCGTGCCTATGAACGTATCAATAACACGGTCAATCGCGTAGGTAAAAGAACTTGTTTTAGGAATCGAAAAACATAAAAATAAAAGAGTGGCAACACCACCAATAATGCCTTTTTCATTTTTTAAACGAATGGAAATGGTGATAGTGACTAAGACAAAAAATGGGACTAAAAAGATTTCACCGATTGATTGATTTGGTAAGTTTAACAGACAGAGGTAGTATAAAATTCCCGAAATACCACCAATTGTATTTCCTAAAATTCTTGATTTTCCAAAGCTCATAGTGGTAGACATGTCTTCTCTTAAAGCAAATACAGCTGCAAGTGTCGCAACCATAGGAGACCCTCGATGCGTAATATGAAAAAAGATAATACAACACATGACGGCAATCGCAGTTTTTAATGTTCGTAGACCTATTCGATATTTTCCAATAACCATTTTGACGACCATTCTCCTAGTTTATTTATGATTTGATGGAGCTGATTTTTGATAGTCATTAATCAAATCTGTTGTGTAAGAAATATTTTGCAGAGTTTCATTGGTTACGAGTAATGTCGCACCATTTGCTCTATCAATAGCTGAGAATAAGGCATCTGCCGTATCAACAGTGACATCATTATATAACTCTTTTTCTTGTGAAAGACTTGATTCTAGGTATAATTGTAAAGACTCGATGTTGTTGATTATAATATCAACGCTACTTTGTATGGCAACAAGTTTTGTATTATCCACATCAACTGCCTTTTTTGAAATAATCGCTTTTAGTTCTTTATTGTAAGACTTAATCAACTTATTATCTTTTTTCAAAGTAGAGAGTATTTCCTCACGCTCGTCATAACTTTTATTTAAGCTACTCATGTCGTTGCCTAAGATGTCTGTTAGATTTTTTTCATGAATCTCTTTGTCATAAGTTGTAGAGAAGTGCTCGATAAGTGTATTTAAAGAGGAAATAGTTTGCTTTTCTTCTTTCAGTTGATGATTGATATTCTCCGTAACGGTCACGGATTGGTCTAACTCTTGTGTAATACCACACGCACTTAAAGTGAACACAAACACAGATAATAACAAAAATGATTTAATACGCGACATAATTTATCCCTCCTTGATATACCCTTTATGATAAACGAAAGAGACAGAATTTTCTAGTATTTGACGAGAAACAAATTTTGACATTAAATAGAGTAAGAACAAAGTGTGAAAAGAGGATGACAATGAAAATAGGATTACGCACAGTAAAAACGGCTGTCACAGCATCAATTGGCATATGGTTAGCAACTATTTTAGGATTTAAATATGCCTCAACAGCAGGAGTTGTCGCAATTTTAAGTGTAACAAATACGAAACGATCGTCTGTAAAAATTGGGGTGGGCCGTATATTAGCATTTATACTAGCAACAATCATGGCCTATTTTTGGTACCATGTGATAGGATATACCCCGCTTGCTTATTGCCTCTTATTACTTTTTTACATTCCTGTTGCAGGTAAGTGGAAAATGCCAGAAATTGTTCCGATTAACTCAGTATTGATGACACATTTTTTAAATGAAAAATCCATGGCACCTTGGCTTATATTAAATGCATTTGGATTATTATTAATTGGGATTACGTTGGCACTTATTGCAAATTTACATATGCCTAGTGTGAAAGAAGACATCGAAGAAAATAAACAAGTTGTTGATCAAACCATTCAAAAATTACTGCGTCAATTTTCGGAACTATTATATCGAAAAGATGTAGCAAATGAATGTAATGCTTTACTTGAAGGATTATCAAAATCAATTAAACAAGGAAGACAACTATCAAAACGTCACATGGAAAATCAATTATTATCTCAAGACGAGTATTATTTAAGTTACTTTAATATGAGATTAAGACAATTCGAAACACTTGAAGATATGAATGAACTAATAAAACAAATTGATGTTGATAAAGATGTGGCTGAGAGTGTGGAGACTTTATTAATTAATATTGCAGACACTTATGCCGAAGACAATGATGGTTTGGCTTTAAAAGAAGAAGTATTAGAAGTATTTCAAATGTATGAAACTAAACCATTACCAACATCACGTTCAGAATTTGAAAATCGTGCTAAATTGTATCAATTGTTGTTACAAGTCCAAACTTTTATAGATATTAAAGTGAACTTTAGTCGAATACATGAAAAAATGTTGTAGTTTTTTTTAACTTATATCATCAGGTAGTGTATTTAATTCAAAAGTCTATCTAAATATAGTAAAATGATATAAGATATCATTTTACTTATTGATTTAATGTAGAAAAGAGGATGACGTATTATGCATAAAGCAATGGTTAATATTATGTTAGACCGTATAAAAGATCAATTTATTAGTGAAGAGGTGTTTTGTAAAAATATTTTAGAATTACCTGTGTCTATGTGGATGGATTGGAAAAAAGGACTAGTTCAGTTACCAAATGATAAAATGCAAAAGATAAAAAATCTATTTTCCGATTATGAATGGATGCTACTTCATAAAATTGTTAGTCAGACGATTATGTTTCCAGAAAAAAGAAATTATGCAAGTGTCGAATACAAACGATTAAAAACAGTTATTGCAAATACATGGATAAAATCAGGTTTAGCTAATGTCGAGTTGATTACCCAACAACGTTTTAGTAATCAAGAGTTGCTAAATGCACCACAAAAACATGTGGTGGTATTACGTGTTGTGATGAATTATGGTGAATGGGGTTATGATGATATTTTAGAATTCTTCATGCCAGGAATTGTCCAACAACAAATTGAAGAATCTAAAATTGATTTATTAGAATGGTTAGATGAAAATTTAACAGATACTTACGCTGAAGAAAATACTGAAGATAAAGGGAATGATTAGTCACTATGGCTAAAAAAGTATTTGTTGGGATTATAGGTTGTTTTATTGTGCTTGGAATATGGTTTAAAGTTGGGTCAAACCAAGAAGCAGTCGAAAAAACAGAAGAAAGCTCAACAAAACAAACGACAAAAATTAAGACAGATAATATTTATCCAGGTAACGCGTCAGATTGGAATTTAATCTTAGTAAACAAAGATAATAAAATTGAAAAAGAACCAACCAACTTAAAAGAATTACCTAATGGAAAGAAAATTGATAGTAGAATTTATGATGCATTTAATAACATGGTAGATGCTGCGAATAAAAAAGGTTTCAAATTAATTGTGATTTCTGGCTATCGATCTGTTGCTGAACAAACAGCTATCGTGCAACGAGATATAGAGACATATAAATCTCAAGGGTTATCTGATAAGGAAGCGAAAAAGCAGGCAATGGCTTACTTAACAGAGCCTGGGTTAAGTGAGCATCACACAGGTTTAGCTATTGATATTTTAGAACAAGAATGGTACAACCAAGGTAATATGTTAGAAGGAGCGTTTGGTGACACTCCAGCTGGAAAATGGATTGAAGAAAATGCTAGTGAGTACGGCTTTATTGTACGATATGAACATGACAAAGAAGATATAACCGGTATTAATTATGAGCCTTGGCACATTCGATATGTCGGTAAAGCTAATGCGTTATACATGAAAGAACATAATTTGTCACTAGAAGAATATGTAGAAATGATTAAGAGTAGGTAATTTATGGCAAAAAAATACGCAAGAAGGAAAAAAACTCGATATAAATTAACCTTACCTATATTGGTAGGTGCGTTGCTTTTAATGGTAAGTATGGTTGTCTTTTTATTAAGTTTAAGAGGATTAACTAGTCCCACACAGACCATTCAGTCTGAAGAAACAAATACAACAAACAAGCAGGATTTTATCGATGAGATTGTACCAGTAGCTAAAGAAATGCAAACCAGTCATGGGATTATGCCAAGTATTATTTTGGCTCAAGCCATTCTAGAATCTGATTGGGGGACAAGTGAATTGAGTGCGAAATATAATAATTTATTTGGTATTAAATCATTTAGTCCCAATGATCATTCTATCAAGCTTGAAACCAAAGAGTACAAAGATGGTAAGTGGGAAACTATTAAGGCTAATTTTAAAGTATATGCTAGTTGGTCTGATTGCATTAGAGATCATACTTTGTTATTTGTTCAGGGAGTTGACTGGGATCCTTATTTATATCAAGGTGTTCTTTTAGCAGATGATTATCAAACAGCAGCCAAAGCCTTACAAGTGGCAGGGTATGCAACTGACCCGGGTTACGCTGATAAGTTGGTATCACTTATTAAACAGTATCAATTAGATCAATATGATCATTAAAGTTGGGCTTTAATAATTTATATTAAAGTTTAGTTTATTTTGGAGGAGAAAAAGAAATGCATCGAGAAAAAGGAATTGCACCTGAAATTGTGACAAATTTACGAAAAGATTTAATTCACGTGCCAAATATTATTCGGAATTGCTCAGGTATTAAAATATATGGCAAACGTATAAAATCTATTTGTTATTCAACTGATATTGCTATTATTAGGAATATTGATGCTGATGCAGTGATTGCAGTATACCCATTTACTCCCCATCCCACTATAACAAAAGCGATCATTGAATCAGCTGACGTGCCAGTTTTTTCTGGAGTTGGTGGTGGGTTAACACAAGGAAATCGTTCAGTAAATATGAGTATGTTTGCGGAGGCAAATGGATCAATTGGCGTGGTTGTCAATGCTCCCACACCTAAAGAAACAATATATGATATCTCACAAACTATTGATATACCTATTATTGGAACCGTCACATCAGAATTTACCGATATAGATGAAAAAATTGCAGCAGGCGTTCAAATATTAAATGTGAGTGGTGGAAAACACACAGCTCATATTGTTCGTACTATTCGTGAGAGATACCCACTATTTCCAATAATGGCGACAGGGGGACCAACAGAAGAGTCAATTATGGAGACCATTGATGCTGGAGCGAATGCGATTACCTACACGCCTCCTTCAAACGGAACACTATTTAGTAAGAAAATGCAGAACTATCGTGCAGTTGAGAAAGAAGAACATCATATTGAATAATATTTTTATCATTCAAAGGAAAATCTGCATAAATAAATATTTACATTTAAATATCGTGGCATTTCGTGTAGAATATAAAAGGTAGATAATTTATTTAGTTTTTTATAGTGCTAAATAGACTTAGGAGAGAATAAAATGGAACTTAAAAGACAACAGGAATTTGTACAATCATATCATTATGATGCATTACCAGAAGATCATTCAGAAGAAACATCAATTAATGTGAGTTTAAATCCTTTTGAAATCACAGAAGAAATGGACATTGATCCAAAAAATAACTCAATTTTAGGTTTAAGAATTGAATTTAAAATTATATTAGAGAATGTTGCGATAAGCGGAGATGTAGCTCAGTTTGTTCAAACTGTAGGACGTAAAGTAGATAAAATAGAAGATTTATCTTCTGATGAAGTAAATACCTTAGTGCATCCGTTATTTGTTTTAATCGAACGTCTAACTTATGAAGTAACAGAAATTGCACTGGATAAACCTGGTGTACAACTTAACTTTTCTCAAGAAGGCTAAAAAGGCTAAAAAAGTGTTGTTGTATAACAACGCTTTTTTAGTATAATTATAATTTAGTTAACAAATAACGGAGGTAATATAATGGAAAAGGAACAGGGGAAAATCAGTCTACGTTTGTTTAAAAAAGAAAAAGTAAAGCCTCGAACTAAATCAATTATAGTGAGGTCTGATAACCCCATACCAAATAAGCTTACTAATCAATTAGAAGTATTATTTGATCCAGTTTTTACTTATCAAATTAATCAAAGATTATCAGTTTTTTTTCATAGATGGCAAACGGTACTAGCTATTTATCCGATAAAGAAAGCTTTTTATTATATTAATGATATTGGATTTATTAAATTATACATTTCATTTGGTGTAACAAGTTTATTAGATGATATGGAAATAAAACGTTTTTTCCAAACTGTTCAAGAGTTACTGACAGCACCAGACTTTGGCCCCAATCAAGCCGAGACAAGTGTATCTATTTTTTCGCCAACATTAGAAAAAAAAGTAACTCCTCAAAAAAACACCTTACTTGCTCAGGAGTCAGTAATAGAAAGTTTACATGATAAATTATTAGAGCAGGATAGAATAGTCAAACAATGGAGTGATAAACAGGATAGAGAACAACAAGCTTTAGTGGCGCAACTTGATACGATTGAAAATGAGAACCGATTATTACAAGAGAATCTAGATAGAATTCAAACGGATGATTATTTAAACCTTCAAAAACAGCATATTTTAAAGGATAAAGTAGAAAATAATGGACATCAAAGTATTGAATACAGAGAAAAATGTAAAGAGTTATCTCAAAAATTAGATCAAGCTAACAAATTAATTAGTGAGTTAGAGCATAATAATGCAGTTCTTAGTTCCTCTTTAGAACAAATGACTGAGACAAAAAATGAATTAAGTGTAAAAGAACAAGAACAGTCTAAAGAGTTGGCAACAATAAAAGAGCATTTGACTCATGCAAAAAGTGAAATTGAACAATTAAAAGAATCATTAGAGCAAGAACAATCTGAAAAAATAAGAGTTGTCGAGCAGTTACAAAATGATACAAGGGAATTTGAAGCGACAATCACTCATCAAGAACAACAATTAGTTACTGCATCAACTACTGAATTTAAAATGCAATCAACCATTAATGAGTTAACAATGGAGAAGGGCGAACAACAAGCCTTAATGCAAGCTTTAAGACTAGAAAAAGATTCTGTGAAAAATGAGTTAGATAAAGTATTAGTAGAAAAAGAGAACATTATAGACAGGCTAGAAGAGCAAAAACAATCTTATTGGGAATTGGAAAAGAAATTAAAAGAATGGATTGAAAAAAACCAAAAAATAGAATCATTGTTAGAGGAAGAACGAAATCGTTCAGAGATCAACCAATCAAATTTAATCAGTGATGTAGCACATTTAAGAGAGTTAAATGAAAAGTTAAGTGAGGAAAACTCCTATTATCAGAGTGAAATGAGTCGCATATTAAAAGAAGTTAATCGATTAAGCGATCGAGTTGTATATTTAGAACAGTTTATCGAGCGTTCTTTTTTTAATGAACAGTTAGAAGTTGTAGAGAAGAATGACACTAATGATAATGATAGACCCAAAGAAAGACAATCTGATAAGAAATCTAAAGAACATTATAATGACCAAGGTATATTAAATTTATTTCAAAAAGCAGATGATGCAGACGAGGAAGATGTTAAAGTACCCATTGAAGAATATCGAGAATACCGTTTGTCACTCAAATTTTTAGAGTATAGATGGTATCAAGCAAATATTATGCAGGCTAATACATTGAGTAAAATTGAATTATCGTGGTGTAATTTTTATGTATCAGAGTCAGTAGATTTTTATAAAGATTTAGAAAACTTGGTCAAGATGCCATTACTATCAAAAAATTATGTTATTATGGAAAAAGAGATATTACTACGCTTAAAAGCGTATCAAGCATTATCACGATTTTTAGAAAGACACTATTTTGAGTCGAGTAAGCATATTTTTGATAGGGAGAAGAATGAATAACTATGCAAGACACACAAGTATTTGACATTTTAGAAAAAGAATTACCGAATATAAAAAGAAAACAAATTGAGACTGTATTACACTTATTAAGTGAAGGGAATACGGTTCCTTTTATTGCGCGCTATCGTAAAGAACAAACAGGAAGTCTAGACGAAGTTGAAATTAGAGAAATTGAAGAACGTCATGCCTATATAGAAGGTTTGATAAAACGTAAAGAAGAAGTTATCAGACTGATTAGCGAACAAGGAAAGCTAACAAAAGACCTAGAGAAAAAAATTAATGCAGCAAAAAAAATGCAACGAGTGGAAGATTTGTATCGCCCATTTAAACAAAAACGTCGTACTAAGGCGACTATTGCAAAAGAAAATGGTCTTGAACCACTAGCCGAGTGGTTACTGATTTTTCCAGAAAATGGGTCTGTAGAAGAAGAAGCAGCTAAATACATTAACAAAGAAAAAGAAATTAAGACATCTGAGGATGCGTTAGCTGGCGCACATGAAATCATTGCTGAAATGATTAGTGATGAGCCATCCTATCGCGAATGGTTACGTGATATGACGAAGCAAACAGGTCTTTATACAACCAAAGAAAAAGATAAATCATTAGATGAAAAAAGTGTCTATGAGATGTACTATGACTTTTCTGAACCTATGAAAAAAATGGTATCTCATAGAGTGTTGGCAACAAACCGTGGTGAAAAAGAAGGTGTCCTGAAAGTTTCGATTGAAATTGATAGCAACCGAGTGTTCCAATATTTTGAACGCCATTTAATTAAGAGTGAAACAAGTGTTGCCACACCATTTATACGTGCAGCCTATGAAGATAGTTACAAACGATTTATAGCTCCGGCAATTGAGCGTGAAATACGTAATGAATTAACGGAAAAAGCAGATGAACAAGCCATCTCGATTTTTGGAGAAAATCTAAAAAATCTCTTATTGCAACCTCCTTTAAAAGGGAAAGTTGTATTAGGGTTTGACCCGGCTTATCGTACAGGATGTAAGCTAGCTATTGTTGACCCAACAGGTAAATTATTGGCTGTGCATGTCATTTATCCACATAAACCAGCTAATGCTAAAAAACGTGAAGAATCTAAACCTGAGTTTATTAAATTGTTAGATGAATACAAAGTTGAAATGGTCGCTATAGGAAATGGAACGGCTAGCCGTGAATCTGAAGCATTCGTTTCAGAGTGTTTGAAAGAAATGAAACGTCCTGTTTTTTATGTGATTGTTAATGAGGCAGGAGCATCCGTTTACTCAGCAAGTGACACAGCTAGAGAAGAGTTTCCTGAGTTACAAGTTGAAGAAAGAAGTGCTGTTAGTATTGGACGACGTTTGCAAGATCCATTAGCAGAACTTGTAAAAATTGATCCAAAGGCAGTTGGTGTGGGTCAATACCAACATGACGTTTCTCAAAAACGATTGGGAGAACAATTGGATTTCGTTGTGGAAATGGTAGTGAACCAGGTTGGTGTTAATGTTAATACAGCCAGTGCCCAATTATTGCAACACGTGGCTGGTTTAAATAAAACAACGGCTAAAAATATTGTCATTTATCGTGAAGAAAATGGTGAATTTACTAGCCGTACTAACTTGAAAAAAGTGCCACGCTTAGGACCAAAAGCATACGAGCAATCAATTGGATTTTTACGTATTCCAAATGCTAAAAATATTTTAGATACAACAGGTATTCACCCTGAAAGTTATGGATTAGTAAAACAATTATTAAAAGAATTAGCGATTGATATGTTTGAAATTGGCACTGAGGAAACAAATACGAAGTTAGAAAACGTTTCTGTTGAAAAAATGAGTGAGACATTATCAGTTGGTAAAGCAACACTTGAAGATGTGATTAGTGCATTAAGACAACCTGGACGTGATATGCGTGATGATTTAGCTGCACCACTTTTAAGAAAAGATATTCTTAAAATGGAAGATTTGAAACCGGGCATGCAGTTAGAAGGGACTGTCAGAAACGTAGTTGATTTTGGTGCATTTGTGGATATTGGAGTGAAACAAGATGGTTTAGTTCATATCTCAAAATTAAGCCAATCATACATTAAGCATCCAACAGATGTCGTGGCAGTTGGAGATGTTGTGACAGTGTGGATAGTAGATGTGGACGTACAAAAACAACGCATCACACTGACAATGATTGAACCAACTCAAAAATAAGGAGTGACACTAGGTGAACGATGGTGAATTACAGACTTTAGTAGAAAAAACGTCTCTAATGTATTTTGATAAACCATTTCTTCATCAAGCTTCTTTTAATAAAAGATTGAAAACAACTGGTGGGAGATATCATTTATCTTCTCACCAGTTAGATTTTAATCCAGCTATTTTATATGTCTATGATGAAGAGGTTTTAATCGGTATTATTAAACATGAGTTATGCCATTATCATTTACATATAGAAAATAGAGGGTATAAGCATAAAGATAAAGAGTTTAAAGAACTACTTAAACAAGTTGATGGTTTAAGGTTTACCCCGCAACTTCGTGAACCACCAGAAAGAAAAGTCTATCTTATAGAATGTTCCAAGTGTAAGAAAACATTTCAACGTAAAAAACGATTGAATTTATCAAAGTACCGCTGTCAATGTGGTGGAAAATTACATTATTTATCAAAATAACTAAAATGTAGTGGAAAAAAACCAAGGATGTATGGTAGAATAACACTACGATTAGCGAGAATGTCGGAATTGGCAGACGAGCAAGACTAAGGATCTTGTGAAGAGTATTCTTCGTGAGGGTTCAAGTCCCTTTTCTCGCATTAACTAGTATCAGGTCATATGATCTGATACTTTTTTTATAGAAAAAGGATGACATAACATGATAGAAATTGGGTTAACGACGTTTAGAGAACACGGAAAATTACTGAATAAATCATTTTTAACATTATCTGATTACGCGTCACTATTTCCAGTGGTGGAAATGAATACGTCTTTTTACGGGATAAAAGCACCAACAGTCAGTGAAAATTGGATAAATGAGACACCAAATAATTTTTCTTTTAGCATCAAGGCGTTTAAAGTCATGACAAAACATGCAAAGTTAGAAGAGTATTATCAGGATGAAAAAGAAATGGATGAAGCGTTCAAATTATTTTTAGAACCCTTAGTTCAGCAAAAACGTCTCTCTACCATTTTGTGTCAGTTCCCTAGTTACTTTATTTGTAATAAAGAAAATGTAACCTATCTTCGTCAGTTGAGAGAACGATTCAAAGAGTATCCAATGGCTGTAGAGTTTCGAAGTAGCACTTGGTACAGTGAGTCAGTGAAAAAAGAGATGATGCAATTTATGACTCAGTATCACTACACATTGGTGAGTGTTGATGAACCACAAGTTGTGCATCATTCAGTTCCTTTTTTATCTGAAGTCACAACACCAGATTACGCGTATGTACGACTTCATGGTAGAAATAAACGCTATTGGGCAGAAAAATCGAGTGACTGGCGGAAAAAACGTACGTTCTATTGTTATTCTGATGAAGAACTAAATGAGCTAGCAAAAGAGATAGAAAAAATAAAATCTAAAAAAGTGGTTGTGGTGTTTAATAATAATTCAGGTGGCGATGCAGGAGAAAACGCCTTAACACTAAAAGACAAATTAAAAATCGAGTATCAAGGACTAAACCCAACCCAATTAAATTTGTTTTAAATAGTTCACTAAAAAACAAAATTGTATGTATAAAAACTTGATACGTTATTTATAAAGTCAAGCCTAACAATCATTTAAATCGTTAGAAGAAGATGACCATTGTGTTATCTTCTTCTTTTTTTCTGATAGCTTTGCGTTTTTGTTTTAGAGCCTTTACTATGTGTGATGTCGATAAGCAGTACCGTATACGTAAAGGAGTATTAAAAGTGATTCAGTTAAACCAAGTAAGAAAAGTCTATGGGAAATTTAGTTTAGAAAATATCTCATTAACTATAAAAAATGGTGTCATCTATGGGGTTGTAGGTGAAAGTGGTTCGGGAAAATCAACGTTATTGAGTATATTAAATTTAAGTACACCAATAGATGGTGGAGAGTTTTGGATAGATGGTGTTAATTGTCGTGACTTAACAAGGAAACAAAAAGGCATTCTCAAACAGCAAATGGGTATGATCTTTCAAGATTATCATTTGCTTAATAATCTAACCGTTTTAGAAAACAGTCATTTATCACTAAAATTAAAAGGTATTAAAGATAAATCGCAAGCTCTTTTTTGGTTGGAAAAAGTTGGGTTACTAGACTATTCAACTGTTTACCCGTCAAAGTTAAGCGGAGGACAAAAACAACGTGTTGCACTAGCAAGAGCTTTAGTGACAAAACCAACATACATTTTGTTAGATGAAGCAACAAGTGCGTTAGATGAGTATAATGCCCAGCTAATCTTGCAAATTTTAAGAGACGTGCATGCTGACTACCAGCCCACCATCATTTTTGTGAGTCATGATTTAGATAAAGTGAAATCTTTTTGTGATGAATGCTTGATATTAGATAAAGGTCAAATTAGTCATATCGTTGAGGTGAATCATAGTCAAGATGAGGCAGAGGGTTATTCATACCCAAACAAAGCCTTTAGGAGGTTGAGTGAATGACATCTTTAAAAGATGCGATGATTTATTTACCAGAATTAGTGTTAGCTCTTAAACAGACGATGTATATGATCGGTGTGAGCATGGTATTTGGTATGGTGTTTGGTTTGATAATAGGGACCGTACTATTTCTATGTCGCAAAAAAGAAACATGGCAACAAAGATGTCTCTATAATATCTCATCAAGTTATGCTAATATTATTCGCTCATTTCCATTTTTATTATTGGTTGTAACATTGATTCCTTTGACACGTGTGATTGTTGGGACAGGATTTGGCCCAAAATCAGCATCCGTTTCACTTAGTTTAGTAGCAATTGCTATTTTCGCAAGACTATGTGAACAAGTGTTATTAGATATTCCTAAAAGTGTGCTCATCTTATCAGAGTCATTAGGTGTGACAAGATGGCAACATGTGTATCATTTTTTGTGGCTTGAAGCAAGAAGTGGCTTGGTATTAAGTGCGACATCGATGTTAATTAGTTTGGTATCTTATTCGACTGTAATGGGAGTAGTTGGTGGTGGAGGAATTGGAGACTTCGCCATACGGTATGGCTATCAACGTTATGAATATACCGTGATGATGCTTGCTATCGTCATCATGATTGTGTTAGTTGGATTGATTCAATTAGTAGGGTATAAAATAGCAAAAAAATTAGATAAAAGGACGTTGTCATAATGAAAAAAAGTTTTAAATATGTGATGTTGTTAGGTTTAACATTAGGGTTAGTAGCATGTGGAAAAGCAGAAGAAAGTAAAAAAGAAGAAAAACCAAAAGAAGATAAAATCATCAAAGTAGCTTCTCAAGCACCACCAATGACTGATATTGTCAATGTCGCAAAAGAAGAAGCAAAAAAAGATGGATGGGATGTTGAATTGGTTCAAGTAACAGATAACATCCAATACAATGAAATGTTAAAAAGTAAAGAAGTTGATGCGAATTTCGCACAACACAAACCATATATGATGAAATTTAACCAAGAAAAAGATGCAAACTTAGTGGTGATTCAACCTATTTATAATGCAAAAGTTGGTTACTATTCAAAAGACTATAAATCAGTTGATGAGATTCCTGATAAAGCGAAAATTGCTATTCCAAGTGACGTTTCAAATGAAGGTCGTGCATTAGCGATTTTAAATGAGCAAGGATTAATTACGTTAAAAGATGGTGTTGGCTTTAATGGTACACTGAAAGATATCGAAAAAAATCCAAAACAAATTGAATTTTTATCAGTTGATTTATTAAACTTAGCAGAAGCTTATAACGAAAAAGATGTGGCGATGGTTTACAACTATCCAGCTTACATTGCAAAAGTTGGCTTAACTCCAGATGATGCCATTTTATTAGAAAATACAGTAGATGAAAGATTTGCAATCTCATTAGTTGCAAGAGAAGACAATCAAGATTCTGAAAAAATTAAAGCTTTGAAAAAAGCGATGGCAAGTAAAGCAGTGAAAGAATATATCGAAAAAGAACATAGTAAAACAGCTATTCCAGCATTTTAAAAATTAGTTCCACTTTAATTTGTAAAATAAATTGATTAAAAATGTCATATTTTTTTATTATTTATTTTTTCAAATTAAGATAGACGAAATATCCCTGTCTATATAACTTAAAAAGATTTCTAACGGTGTTTTATAGGTTAATGATTTTCTAGAAATATTATTTCTTCTTGAAACAACAGAATGAATGAGTGTAACATCAAATTCGATTAAATCCATTTTTAGGTAATCCATCTTGACGTAGTAATCCATTATAATGTCCGTTTAAACCTCTTTGGGATGGGATTCCAGAATCAGAAAAATAGATATCAATTTAAAATAGTCAAGAATGGATTACCCACCGTTTAATGCGTTATAGACATATAGATAATCGTTTCAATTGTTTAGCAACAAACATTACTTTCTTATTTTGGTAATAATATGATTCTATTAAAATGAGTTCGTCTGTATTAAGATGTGTACAGGTCATTTGTGATCGCTCTCATTGTTTTCCTTGGTCGGAAATACAATTTGAGTGTGTCACAAATGATTTATTTAGTTGTCTAGCTTAATTTTATAATTGGCGTTATTAAAAAAATTATTAATTTATTTTAAGTGAGGATTTAGATTACTTTAAAAGATTGTATTTTGCTAAAAGTAATTATTATTTTAAATGAAAATAATAAATAGATAAAGTGAGGATAATGGTATTAAAATAATTAAATATTAAACTTGTAAAAAGTAATTATAAAAAACGTAGTAAATAAACTAATGGAAAACATTTGTACTAAAAATAAGTATTTAATTGACAGATAATAAAGTTATTCGCTATACTGTAGACTATTAAAAAATGATTAAAAGATCCTTTAAATCAATTAGTCATGTAAAAAGGAGAGATTTGATGGAGAAAAAATGGGTTTTAGGGGCAGTAGTATTAGCGACGTTTGCTTTAACAGGGTGTAAGAGCGACAATGGTACAACTAAATCAACAGAAGCAAATAGTAAAAAAGACAAAGATACGTTTACTTATGCAATTAGTGGGGATCCCACATCATTAAACCCTATAACTACGAGTGATCGTTGGGGATTGACTGTCACAAATATGATTTATTCCCCACTAGTTAGAATTGAAGGTGACGGTAGTCAAAAAATGGAACTAGCGGAGAGTTTAGAACCAGCAACTGATGGGAAATCTTTAATTGTTAAGTTAAAAGATAATATAAAATGGTCGGATGGTGAGGATTTTACTGCTGATGATGTTGTGTTTACATATGGTGAAAAAGTTAAGAAAGAGAATGGAAATTCAGATAATTTATGGGTAGGAGATAAACCCATCACCATAGAAAAGATTGATGAAGCAACTGTTAAATTTAATTTACCTTCTGTGAGTGCAGCAGCAATTAACAATATCGCAACAGAAACATATATTATTCCTGAGCATATATTTAAAAGCGAACCCGATTTTACGGCGAATGAGTTAAAAGCTAATCCAGTTGGAACTGGACCTTATAAACAAACTAAATATAAACGTGGTGAATACATTCAATTTGAAGCAAATGACTCGTATTATGGTGGCAAACCGTCAATACCTAAGGTGACTTTTAGAATAATAAGTAATGCAGATACTACCAAATTAGCTTTAAAAAAAGGTGAAATAGATGCTTCTTTTGTTTTACCTAATGATATCAAAGAATTAGATGGCGATGATTTAAAAACATATGAGTACAGTGAGAATCGTGTAGGATACATGGGGCTTAATAATGCTTCTGATACTCTGAAAGATGTTAAGGTGAGACAGGCTGTTTTATATGCATTAAATAAAGATGAATTAAATAAGGCAGGATATTTGTCGGATAAATACTATGAAAATGTGTATTCGATATTACCACCAGCAAATCCGTTTTCAACAGAAGATGTAGAAAAATATGAAACTAGTATTGAGAAATCAAAAAATTTATTAAAAGAAGCAGGGGTAGAATCGGTCAATCTTAATCTAGCTTTTTCATCAGATGATCCCGTTCAAAAAATTCAAGCTACTTTGATACAACAACAGCTTCAAAAAGCAGGTATTACTGTTGAATTAGCTGGAGGAGATGGAGCAGCTATCTTTACAGAATTAAAAAAACCAGGTTCAACTAAATATGATTTGTTTATGGGGGGATACATAATGGGAAATGACCCTGACTTATATTCAAGGTTATTTGCTTCTGATGGAGCATCTAATTACTTCCAATACAATAGTGAAGTGACCGATAAGCTATTCGATAATGGTGCCATCCAAATGGATGAAAACAAACGAAAAGAAATTTATGTAAAGTTACAACAACAAATTGCAAATGATGCAGTATTTTATCCGATTGTTGATAATCGCAAGGTTTTAGCAACAAATAAGGCAATTAGTCATGTTGAAGAAGCTGGTTTAGTTCCAATCTATACATTTGAAGACTTATCAAAATTAACAATAGAATAAAGTAATAGAAGCTTCACAGGCGCGATAATTACCTGAGACTTAGTTTCATGTCTACTCAGAAAAATTCGGCCTGTGAATTTTTTTCTAAAAATTTTTAAAATTTAAATAAGTCTAGTTATTACATAAAGGATGTGTGAATTTGGGTAAATATATTTTAAAACGAATGGTACAAGTTATCCCTTTGTTACTTATAGTTTCTTTTATTGTTTTTTCAATGATACATATAGCACCGTATGACGCTATTGATGCTATTACAACACCAAATATGTCACAAGAAACTATTGATATTATACGTGCACGATATGGATTAGATGAACCATTTATGGTTCAGTATGTACTATGGTTAAAACAAATAATTAGTGGCGATTTTGGACATTCTTTAGTTAGTCAAGCAAATATCGGAGATGAGTTAATGATCCGAATACCGAACACTATAAAACTAGTATTACCGGCTTATGTTACAGCTTTAATTCTTTCTATAGTATTAGGATTAGTTGCAGGAGCTAATAAAGGAAAATTTGTAGACCAACTAATCGATGGTATTTGTTCAATAGGAATTTCTATGCCTACTTTTTGGTTTGCGATGATTATAATATATTTTCTAGGATATCGTTTTGATTTGCTACCTCTTATTGGGATGCATACTGTTGGAAAAGAAGACTCTTTATTGGATTTTTTACAACACTTTATCATGCCATATATGGTACTTGTAGTAGCCTTTTTCCCAAATTTAACACGTTACGTTCGTTCATCAACGCTACTTCAATTATCAGAAGATTATGTAATGGTACAAAAAGCATTTGGGGCAACAAAAAAAGAAATTTTCTTTAGACATGTTAGTAAAAACGTTTTACTTCCAATTGTGACACAAGTTGGTTTAGCATTACCGATGCTAGTAACAGGAGCTATTATAACGGAAAGTATTTTTGGATGGCCAGGCATAGGACCGTTTCTTATGTCTGCTACAAAAAGTTTGGATTATCCAGTTATTATGGCAGTCATGTTACTTTCTGCAACGTTAGTAATTCTAGGTAATTTATTGTCAGATGTATTGTACACGATAGTAGATCCACGAATCAGGCAAGGAGGTATAAAATGAAAGCAATAGAAAAAAGAATGAGGGTATTAAAAAAACACCCGAGTTACTGGATATCTATTATTTTCCTTCTCTTGTTACTTCTTTTAGCGCTATTTGCTCCATTAATTCCCATTGATCCTAATCACACCGATGTTTCTAATATGTCTTCAAGTCCAAATGCTAGACATATTTTTGGTACTGATGAAATAGGTAGAGATTACTTTATTAGAGTAATATATGGTGGGAGAATTTCACTTATTGTTGGTGTCTTAGCAATGCTGGCTTCAACGACTATAGGCACAATAATTGGTCTAGTATCAGGATATTTTGGTGGATGGATTGATAGTTTATTTATGAGGTTCGTAGATATATTGTCTTCAATTCCCTGGCTAGTTTTGGTAATAGTGTTGAGCGTATTATTGAAACCTGGGTTAGTTACCATTATTTTTGTGATAGGTTGTTTTTCATGGATGAGCATAGCACGATTAATCAGAGCTGAGACACTATCAATAAAACAAAGAGATTATGTCGTTTATGCTCAATTCATTGGCGAAAAGAACGGAAAAATTATTCGTCGTCACATTTTTCCAGCTGTGTTATCTACATTAATTGTAGCAGCAACCGGTAGCATATCAGGAGCTATTATGACAGAATCGGCACTTAGTTTTTTAGGAATTGGGATTCAACCTCCAGTTGCTTCATGGGGAAGTTTATTACAAAATGCACAAAGTAGTTTACAACAATCACCTCATATGGCAATATTACCTGGATTATTTATTATAATGACTGTTTATTCTTTTAATAATTTAGGAAATTTTTTACGAGATGTCACAATGGTGGAGGAATAGTGATGAAAAAAAGTAATATACTAACAATAAAGAATCTAGAAGTCGATTTTGTAAAAAAAGATGAACCAACCCAAGAAATAATTCGTGGAATTGATTTGGAAATTCCAAGAGGAGAGATTGTTGGGATAGTTGGAGAATCTGGGAGCGGTAAAAGTATTTCGATGAAAGCCATTATGAATCTTTTACCGGATAATGCAAAATTAAAATATGATGAATTTATGTTTGATGATATATCTCTGAATAATAAAGAAAAAAATAAATTACCTATATCAATGATTTTTCAAGACCCAATGACGGCGTTGAATCCATTACGAACTATAGGATATCATTTAATAGAGGTTGTACAACGACAAAAGAAAACCTCAAAAAAAGAAGCCGAAAAAATAGCTGTGGCTAAGCTAAATGAAGTGGGAATTTTGCTACCTGAGAAACGAATGACCCAGTATCCACATGAATTATCAGGAGGTATGCGTCAAAGAATCATGATAGCTATGGCACTTTTATCAAAACCTTTATTATTGATTGCAGACGAACCAACAACTGCTTTAGATGTAACAGTTCAAGCACAAATTTTACATCTAATACGTGACTTACAAAAAGAAGAAAAATTATCAGTTATTTTAGTGACTCATGATTTTGGAATAGTTGCTGGAATGTGTCAAAGTATCATTGTTATGTATGATGGTGAAATTGTAGAAGAAGGAAAAACTGACGAAATATTTTACAATGCTCAACACTGGTACACGAAAGAATTATTAAAAGCTATACCAAATGGAAATAAAGATGAAAGACTTTACTCATTAAATAGTAAGTTAGTTGGTGGAAGTATTAAGAATAGAGGGTCTATGAAAAAAATATCTGATACTCACCGAGTACTAAGGAAAGGATAATCAATGGTTGATTTAATTAAAATAGAAAATGTACAAAAAACTTTTTTAGTAAAAAATGCATTTGGTCAAACGGATACTGTTGTTAAAGCTATAGATGATGTCTCATTGACTATTCGGAAAGGAGAAACACTTGGTTTAGTTGGAGAATCCGGAAGCGGTAAAACTACTTTAGGAAGAAGTATACTTCAACTGGAAGAAATTGATGAAGGTGAGATATATTTTAAAAATCAATCTCTTAAAAAAATATCAAAAGAAGAGAAAAAATTGATCCGTAAAGACATGCAGATTATTTTTCAGGATCCATATTCTTCTCTAAACCCAAGGATGACAGCTATTGAAATAGTTCTCGAACCATTAAATTTATTATATAGTAAAGAAGAGGCGCTAAGCAAGGCGCAAGAAATACTTGAACAAGTTGGATTGACTGGCTCAACTATTTACAAGTACCCGAGGGAGTTTAGTGGAGGTCAGCGACAAAGGATAGGTATTGCTAGAGCTGTAGCAGTCAATCCGGATTTTATTTTATGTGATGAGCCTATATCGGCGTTAGATGTTTCTATTCAAGCACAGATTATTAATTTAATGATGGATCTACAAAAGAAAAAATCATTAACTTATCTGTTTATTTCACACGATTTGTCAATGGTTCGTTATATATCAGATCGTATTGCTGTTATGTATTTAGGAAAAATTGTGGAATTAGGGCCTACAGAGGAGATTTTTAAAAATCCTCAGCATGAATATACAAAACGATTATTAGCATCTATTCCAATACCAGACCCAATCAAAGCACGTCAATCTTATCGAAGTGATAGTATACTAACTATTGATACAATTAATCCATCTAATGATATATATTGGGTAGAAGTAGATAAAGATCATTTTGTAGCAAAGGAGACTAAATAATGACTAACCAAATAATCAAATTAATTCAAGGAAAAAATGGGATAGAATTACCATTTGAGTCTGGTAACTGGGTGTTACTAAAAGAAGAAGGCTATTCACCTATCCAAATGTTGGTGGCATCTGTCGCAGGGTGTGGTGCATATGTGTATCAATCGATTTTGAATAAGTCAAACATATCGTACACCTTTAAGACAGTATCAGTAAAGTATACAAGAAACCAAGAAAAACAAAGTAAACCTATTGAAAGCATTGATATGACATTTGAGGTGAAAGTAGCTGATGAAGACCAAGAAAGAGCTCGTCGTGCTTTAAAACTGATTAGTAAAAATTGCCCAGTTATACAATCACTTGATTCGGCTATCTCAGTATCTGAGACAATCAAATTTATTTAACTATATTGACTAAGTTTATTATTCCCAACGTAATGAGTAGAAGACATCATTATGACGTTGGGATATTTTTTGTTTATTTCAACTAAATGTCTTATAAATTAAGTAAAGAAATAAAATTTGTCTTTTTAATTGCTAAAGGTTAAATAGATAAGTTATACTTAAACAGGTGCAGCAATCATATGATTAAACTTTAAAAGTCATAGAATGAAAAGATGACTTTTTTAGAATAAACTAGTGATAGAAAGTAGTGAATGTGCTATAATCTTTCTTAGATGTAAATTTTCTAATATATTGATCAATTGTATGAAAAAGAGGTTTTAAGTGTACTTGTACTAGGCATTTAGCCCTCGTATTTCTGGTGAGTCGAAAGGGTAGTGGTCACAAACATATATGGAGGAAATTTCATGAATACTAAAACCTGGTTATGGGTATTACTTTTTGTAATTATCCTAGCAGTAGCAGCTTACCTAGTTGCGTTCTTGATGAAACGCAGAAATCAAGATAAATTGGAGGAATTAGAACAACGTAAAATAGCGTTATTCGATTTACCAGTTCTTGAAGAAGTGGATGAAATAAAAAAAATGCACTTAGTAGGCCAAAGCCAAAACACGTTTAGGGAATGGAACCAAAAATGGATTGATATATCTACCATATCTTTTGCTGAACTAGAAAGCCTAATTTTTGAAATTGAAAATTTAAATGAGACATACCGATTAATGAAGGCGAAAGAAGCCATCGTTGAAGCAAATGACACGTTAGACGGCATGGAAAAAGAAGTTGAAGAAATCCGTCAAGGTCTGAAAGAATTACGTGAAAGTGAAGAACGTAACTCTGAAGCAGTCCAAAAAGCATTAGATGCTTACGAGTCAATTAGCGATACCGTTTCTGAAAACCCAGAAAAATACGGTGTATCTTATAATGAACTTGAAAAACAAATTCAAAATGTTGAACGCGATTTTACTCAATTTGTTGCATTAAATACAGCTGGTGACCCTATGGAAGCTCGTACTGTATTAGAAAATGCTGAAAAGAGAACATACGAAATTCAAGGAATTGTTGAGCAAATACCTCCTTTAGTCGATACATTAACAAATGTATTTCCAAAACAATTAAAGGAAATAAAAGAAGGTTACGAAACATTGAAAAAAGATCACTACGTGTTTGAAAATGACATTGTAGCGGTTAATGTTGAGAAATTAGAAACGAAAGTTGATGCAACATTATCTAATTTAGAAAAATTAGAAATTGAAAATGTTTCAAAATTAAATACGGAAATTGCTAAAGAAATTGATCATTTATATGACATCATGGAGAAAGAAATTTCTTCTCGAGTTTACGTAAATGATAACAAAGCAAAATTAACGAGCCTTTTAGAACATGCTGACAAGAACAATCATCTATTAATGATTGAATTGGATCACGTTTCTCAAAGTTATATATTAAATAACAATGAATTGGGAAGTGTCAGAGGCTTCCAAGCTCAGATGGAAGAAATACAAAAAGAATTTGACGAAACTGAAGAAAAAATGAAAAATAAAGAAGCAATCTTCTCACAAGTAGCTTCTTTTTACCGCGAGAGTCTAGCCCAATTAAAAGATATCGAAAATGGGCAGGTTGAGATTAGCCGCTCTATCAAGGATTTTGCTCCGAGAGAACGTAAGGCAATCGAAAAAATTGATGACTATGAATTAGAATTGCGTATGTTAAAACGTTATGTTGAAAAACAACGCTTACCTGGAATACCAAGCAGTTACTTAGAGTTTTTCTTTGTAACTGGAGAACGAATCGAAGAACTAAGCCAAGAGCTTAATAAAATTAGAATAGATATGAATCATATCGATCACTTAGTTGCTGTATGTGATGAAGACATGCGCACGCTTCGTGAAAAAACGAATGAGTTGATTGATAGTTCAACATTAACTGAACAAATGATTCAGTACGCTAACCGTTTCCGTTTCTCTCATCCAGATATAAAACACGCAATTGATCGCAGTTTGAGTTTATTCTCAAGAGAGCATCAGTACAAAGATGCTTTGGATGTTATTTCTGAAGCGATTGAACGAATCGAACCAGGAGCAACAGACCGTATTAGAAAATATTATTTTGATAATAAAGAGACAATAATCTAAGAGTTTAGAAAAACCAAGAAAGCATGTTTGTTTTCTTGGTTTTTTTTTATGAGCAAATTAGCTTAGTTGATGATTTATAAGTAGCACGTTATAATGAGTAGTGAATTTTTTTAGAAAGAGTGACGATATGATATATTTTGATAATAGTGCGACAACCATGATTCATCCACAAGTACTTGATACGTATAATAAGGTAAGTCAGCGTTTTATAGGGAATCCTTCTAGTTTACACAGGTTAGGTCAGCAGTCTTCTGTCCTTTTAGAAAAGTCACGTCAACAAATTGCGGATATTTTGGGAGTAGACTCAACTGAAATCTTTTTTACCAGTGGAGGGACAGAGGGTAATAACTGGGTTTTAAAAGGAACAGCAATTGAAAAACGTCCTTTTGGTAATCATATTATCGTATCAAATGTAGAGCATCCATCCGTGGCGAATACAGCCAAACAATTAGCAAAACTTGGCTTTAAAGTATCATTTTGTCCCGTCGATAGAGAAGGATTGATTGATTTAGCTGAATTGGAAAAACTATTATCGGATGAGACGATTTTAGTATCCACAGTGGTGGTGAATAGTGAAGTTGGAATGATCCAACGAATAAGGAAAATTAGTGAGTTACTTGAAAAGTATCCATCAATTCATTATCATGTAGACGCTGTGCAAGCTATCACTAAATTACCAGTAGAGACTTTTTTAACTAGTCGAGTTGATTTTATGACATTTTCAGCACATAAATTTCAAGGTCCAAGAGGCATTGGGTTTATTTATTGGCGTAATGGTGCTAAACTATCTCCTTTACTAACTGGTGGTGGACAAGAACGAAATAAAAGAAGTGGAACTGAAAATACAGCTGCTATTGTTGCGATGGCTAAAGCGTTGCGCATAGCAACTGACGACCAGGATATAAAGGAAAGAAATATTCGCCAACTTAAAAATGCTCTTGCTAATGGATTAAATAAATATGACCATGTCACATTATTTTCTTCATTAGATGTAGAAAAATCAGCTCCTCATATTTTAACGTTTGGTTTAACAAAAGTACGTGGTGAAGTCTTAGTTCACGCATTAGAAGAAAAAGACATCTATATTTCAACGACTAGTGCATGTTCAAGTCGCCAAAAAACAGATAGTAGCACCTTACATGCAATGGGTGTCACACATCAATTTGCTGAAACGGCTGTTCGGATAAGTTTGAATCATCAAAATACAATGGCTGAAGTCGAACAATTTTTAGTTATTTTTAATCAATTATATAAAAAGTTTTCGAAAATCTATTCGTAAGAGGGGAACTCAATGAAAGCAACAGAAATCATGATTCGCTATGGCGAACTATCAACAAAAGGAAAAAACAGACGTATATTTATCAATCAACTAGCATATAATGTCAAACAGAGTCTGCATGGTTATCCAAAGGTTAAAGTTAGATCGGATAGAGATAGAATGCATATAATATTAAACGGTGAAGATGATCGTCAAGTAATGACACAACTAGAACCAATTTTTGGTATTCAAAGTTTTTCACCAGTCGTTCGGATAGAAAAAGATCCTGAATTGATTTGTCAGACAGCAGTGGAAATGGTTAAAGATATATGGGAACCTGGAAAAACATTTAAAGTTCAAAGTAGACGATCTGACAAAGGATTTATATGGGATAGCAATGATATAAATAAAGAAGTTGGTGCAGCAATTTTTCATGGAATAGAAGGAATTCAAGTGAAAATGGTTCAACCAGATATTCGTGTAGAAGTTGAAGTACGTAATGAAGCGGCATACTTATCATGTGAAACTATTTTTGGAGCAGCAGGTTTGCCAGTCGGATCAAGTGGTAAAGGAATGTTAATGCTCTCTGGAGGAATTGATTCACCTGTAGCTGGTTATTTAGCGATGAAGCGAGGGGTAGAAATTGAAGCAATACATTTTTATAGTCCACCATACACAAGTGAACAATCACTAAACAAAGCAAAGGATTTAGCTGTAAAATTAACTCCTTACGTAGGTAAAATCCAATTTATTACAGTTCCATTTACTGAAATTCAAGAAGAAATAAAACGTAGTATCCCACAAGGTTATTGGATGACTGTGACAAGACGTTTCATGTTACGTTTGACTGACAAAATTAGAGAAATACGTCATGGATTGGCTATTGTCAATGGTGAATCTCTTGGGCAAGTAGCATCACAAACGATGCGAAGCATGATAGCGATAAATGATGTGACAACAACCCCTATTATTCGTCCAGTTATTACAATGGATAAATCAGAAATAATAGAAGTAGCAGAAAAAATTGATACATTTACCTTAGCAACGTTACCTTTTGAGGATTGCTGTACCATTTTCGCTCCGCCAGAACCTAAAACAAAGCCTAAAGTAGAAAAAGTGCGTCAATATGAGGAACGATTGGATATTGAAGGGTTAGTGTCAAGAGCATTAGAGGCTATTGCAATAGACGAAATAAAATCCGGGGATTCTTATTTACAAGCAAGAACCCAAGAAATGGATGATTTATTTTAAAAAAGTGGGCAGTTTGCCCACTTTTTTTTTTGCTCTTTGTCAACTAGTGTTGGTAAGAGTTCAAACGTTAGAAATTAGGATATAGTATATTTAAGATATCTTTGATAGTCTGTGAATATGACATGTGGTATCCTCCTTGTTTTTTTACAATTCATTCTAACGGATATCACATGTTGTTGTGTACAAAAAAACTGCTGGTAACTTTCGTTACCAACAGTAGAAATTATAGAGCCCTTTTTTTATGCCCATTCACCATTTCTGAATATTGGCACTTTAGTACCATCTGTTTTGATACCATCTATATTCATTTGATTAGAACCAATCATAAAGTCAACATGTGTTTGACTACGATTTAATCCAGCTTTTGATAGCTCTTCTTCAGTCATTTCTGTGCCGCCTTCAATATTAAAGGCATAAGCACTACCCAAAGCTAAATGATTTGAAGCATTTTCATCAAAAAGAGTATTAAAGAAAGTAATACCAGATTGAGAAATTGGAGAGCTATCTGGTACAAGAGCGACTTCACCTAAACTTTTCGCTCCTTCATCTGTTTCTAATAATTTTTTCAATACATCTTCGCCTTTTTCTGCAGTGACATCAACGACTTTGCCATCTTTAAATGTAAAGACCATGTTTTCAATCGTATTTCCAGCATAGCTTAACGGTTTTGTGCTTGATACAATACCGTCAATGCGACGACAATCGGGAGCTGTAAAGACTTCTTCAGTTGGCATATTTGCCATGAAACGTTCGCCACGAGCATTTTTACTGCCAGCACCTTCCCAATGATGATGTTCTGGAAGACCGACTACTAGATCAGTACCAGGTGCGGTATAATGTAGAGCATCAAATTGATGAGCATTTAATTCATCTGCTTTTGTTTCTAACGTCTTATCATGATGATGCCAAGCTTCAATAGGATCCGTTTCGTACATACGACAAGCTTTAAAAATAGCATCCCATAATGCATCAACTTGTTCTTCGTTAGATGTTAATTCAGGGAATACTTTTTTTGCCCAGTCACTACCAGCAGCAGCAACAACAGTCCAGCTTAATTTGTTTGCTTGTGTTGCTTGTCGTAGTGGCATCATTGCTTTTCCATTTACTGATTGGAAAGTTGCTAAACGATCTCCATCTACACCAGAGAACGCATCAGGATTTTGAGATACGACACTAATACGACTCGCTCCTTTTTCCACCCAATCATTTGCTTCTTCAATTTTATAGTCAGGAACGTTAGAGATAACGTCATCATCAGCATGTAAGAAAAACTCTCTGTTTATAAAGTCATCTGACCATTGTACAACAACTTGCTTCGCTCCTAACTTGTATGCTTCTTTAACAATATAACGAGCAAGAGGTGCTTGTTCTACTTGTATATTTAAGACAACAGTGTGTGATTTAGATACATTTACACCAACTTTAGTAATTAATTCAGCATATTTTTGTAATAAATGATCGAAGTTATTTAATACCATGTTATCATCCTCCTAGAATTATCATAACATTATATTAGCATACGATAGAGATGAGAACAAATTCGAGCATTTATAACTGTTGTGATGCCTTTCCACACTCCTGTCTTATTTTCTAAAATATCGCTTTATATCAAAAAAATGGATGCTTTTTCTGATATATTTATTTGTTTGCTCATAAGTTCATGTTATAATACATTAAATAAGTGTAGATTGACATGTATTGTTCATTTTATAAACATTTTAAGGACAAAGGAGAGGTTTTTATGGCTAGGAAAAAGACAATTACACGAGAACATATCCTATCAGCAGTGTTTGAAGTGATTTCGACTGAAGGATTTAGTGGATTTACCGCAAGGAATATTGCGAATAAGATGAAAACATCAACTCAACCAATTTATTTGGAGTTTAAAAATATGGATGAGTTACGTAATGTCTTTATCGATCAAGTGACAGCTGGTTTAAGAAATGAAGTTTACAATCAAAGCTATACAGACGATTGTATTGTTGATTTGATAGTTAACTATGTAAAATTTGCTTCTGAAAACAGTGTCTTTTACAAAGCACTTTTTGTAGATAATCACGATAGTGGGACGAAACTAAATAAGTTTACACGTAATTTGTTTTATGACAAAATTAATCAGGATGATGTGTACGCGAAACTATCTGATGAAGTGAAAGAAGCAATATTTACTAATTGTTGGGTTATGAGCGTAGGATTATCTTCATTAGCAGCTTCTAACAGGGCTAAACCCACAGTTGAAGAAATCGAAGTTATAATTAAAAATGTTATTGAAATGTCTAAAAAGCACCCTAAGGTTAGTTTAACAAAATTAAAGTGAGTTAAATGATTAAATAAATAAACCGCGTAAAGTCGATTTCGAAATCGACTTTACGCGGTTTTTATATGTTTAGATAGTGTGCTTAATCAAGTTGTTTTACTAATGCATCTGCAAATGCTTCAAGAGCAACAATATCATCTTCTTCAGCAGCTAAGTCAACTTTAACGGACTCAGCACCTTTTATCGCACCAGTTGATTGGAACGCTTTATCAAACTGATCGACTACTTGGCAGAAACATGGATAAAAGGTGTCTCCAGATCCGATGACACCATATATTTTTCCAGTTAAATCCAGTTCTAATAAATCTTCATAAAAGTCAGCAATTTCATCTGGAACTAAGACATCATCATAGGTATAACTACCGACAATACAAATATCTGCATCTAAAAACTCTTCAGCATCAACTTGTGTACATTCCTCAATCTCAACGTCTAACCCTTTTTCTTCTAAACGTTCTGCTACGATATCTGCTATTTCTTCCGTGTTGCCAGTAAGACTTGCATAAACAATTTTTGCAATAGCCATGTTTTTCCTCTTTCCTCTACATAATCATTTAAAAAAATTATAACAAATACACACCAGTTTTCAATAAATTTATCTTTTGCTAATTTTGTCGAACGGGTGTGTTTATGCTAGAATAAGAAAGCAAAGATGAAAAGGAGCGAAAATAAACATGATTACATTAAAATCAGCAAGAGAAATAGATGAAATGGAAAAATCTGGTCAATTATTAGCTAGTGTCCATGAAGCGTTAAGAGATTTTATAAAACCAGGTATAACAAGCTGGGATATTGAAGTATTTGTTAGAAATATGATTGAAGATCATGGTGGGGTTGCCGCTCAGATCGGATACGAAGGCTATGAGTATGCAACGTGCTGTAGTATTAATGATGAAATCTGTCATGGATTTCCAAGAAAAACACCATTAAAAGATGGCGATTTAATCAAAGTTGATATGTGTATTGATTTAAAAGGGGCTATGTCAGATTCTTGTTGGGCGTATGTTGTTGGAAAATCAACACCAGAAATTGACCACTTAATGGAAGTAACGGAAAAAGCTCTTTACAAAGGGATTGAGCAAGCAACAGTTGGCAATCGTATTGGCGATATCGGTCATGCGATTCAGACATACGTTGAAGGTGAAAATCTTTCTGTCGTTCGAGATTTTATTGGACATGGAATTGGGCCAACTATCCATGAAGCGCCATCTGTTCCTCACTATGGACAAGCTGGAAAAGGACTAAGATTAAAAGAAGGGATGGTTATTACGATTGAACCAATGGTAAATACCGGAACTTGGCAAATGAAAATGGATAACAATGGTTGGACTGCAAGAACACAAGATGGTGGTTTAAGTTGTCAGTATGAGCATACAATTGCCATTACTGCTGATGGACCGAGAATCTTAACTTTACAAGATGAATAGGAGCGTTTAAAGGGAATGGAAAAAACTACAGAAAAGAAGGATTGGCGATCGTTTATCAGAGACTTTTTATCTACTTTAAAACAGGCGGATGTTACTATCTACTCGATTGTCGTTACTTATTATATGTTGCTGTCTTTTTTTCCACTCCTCATTGTGATTGGTAACATATTACCTTATTTAAAAATTGATGAAACACAAATTTACCCATATATACGAGAATTATTACCACCGGATATTTATCGTATTTTAAAAGATACGATAGAGGATTTATTAACGAAAAGTAATGGTGGATTATTATCAATTTCCGCATTAGGTACATTTTGGGCTATTAGTAAAGGGATAAATGGGATACGAATAAGTTTGGATAAAGCATATGGTATTTCTAAACAAAAAACACAAGTTATCAGGCGATTATTATCATTTTTTATGGTGTTTCTATTGATGCTTGCTTTATTGGTATTAATGTTTATCATGGGATTTGGTCAAGTCATATTAGAACACTTACTGCCAATTGTTGGTATGCCTGAAGATATACTATCAACATTTCAAACGCTACGGTGGCCAGTAACAATCTCTGTTTTGTTTGTTGTTATGACGTGTATTTATTATTTTTTACCAAGTGCGAAGATTCATTTTAAAACGATTTTGTTTGGTGCCGTTTTTACCACGTTAACATGGATGTTGGTTACTCAATTATTTAGCTTATATGTGACGCATTTTTCAGGGAAAATTTCTAGTTACGGTATTATTGGAGGGTTTATTCTCTTTATGTTTTGGCTGAATATTGCCTCGTCAATTATTATTATTGGTGGCGTAATAAACGTGACGGTTGAAAAATTTTTATATGGTCCAATTAATCCTAAAGAAAGTTTTGTTAGCCATTACGTGGAAACTAGGATGAAACAAGTTAAAGCAAAGCGAAAAGAAAAAAAGAAAGAATAACTCACTGATTCAGTGAGTTATTCCTTCTTTTTTTTTTGCTCGTATTCCGTTAGTTTTCTTTTTCGATATGCTTTATTCCCAATAAATTTTAACGTGTGAAGTAGAGGTTGGCGATTTTCTCCGCTCAATTCGATTAATTCGATAAATAGTTGTAAACCTAGTAGAGAGGCGATAGTGAGAAAAACATTACCCCATGTATTGGTAAACAAATATAAAAATGAAATAAGCGAAAAGATTAATGCCATACAATAAATCATAATAACCGCTCCACGATGCGTAAATCCTAATGAAATAAGTCGGTGATGCAAATGCATTTTATCGGCTGATGAGATAGGTTTTTTATTGAGTATTCGTCTAATCATTGCAAATACAGTATCTGTTAAAGGAACGCCTAAAATAATAAGTGGTGTGATAAGCGAGATAAAGGTAGCGTTTTTTAGACCTTGTAAGGATAATAACGAGATCAAAAAACCTAAAAATAAAGCACCAGTATCCCCCAAATAAATTTTTGCTGGAAAGAAATTAAAGGGGAAAAATCCCAATGTACTCATCAGCAAAATAAAAATACTAAGAGGGACCACAATATTCACTGCTCCGGTAGAGGCCCCAATGTATCCGATAATCCCAATAGTTGTCAACGCAATAATCGACACACCGGATGCTAAACCATCGAGTCCATCAATTAAGTTAATGGCATTTGTTAATCCAGCAATCCATAAAATAGTAATAGGATAGCTTAACCAACCAAATTCAATCGTACCAAAATAAGGTAATGTAATTGAGTGCATGATAATATCGAAAACAAAACACACATAGAGTGCGGCTAATATAATACCAATCATTTTTTGTTTGGGAGTAATTTCAAAAATGTCATCAATTAACCCAGTTATGACAATAATCCCTGAAGGAATAATCAAGTGCAAGGCGTAGCTTGTTGGAATAATATCATCAAATAAAAATAAAATGGATAATGAAAATGTGATAAAAATAGCTAATCCACCTGCAGTAGGCATTGGTTTAGTATTGATTCGTCGCTTATTAGGTTGATCAACTGCTCCAATGACAAAGGCTAATTTACGAATGAAAGGTGTTATAATAAAAGAAAAGAGCATCGTTAAAACTAAACGAAATGATATTTCAAAAATAAAGTCCATTCTCTTACCTACTTTCAGAATTCAACACATATTATAGCACGGCAACTCTTTAATGCACAATTTAATTCTAAATATAAGAATTCTTTAAAAAAGTATAAAAATATTAGATTAGTACCATAAAAATTTCTTATTATGCTATACTATCTTAGATTGAAATTATGTTACTATATTATTTATTATCTAGGAGATTGATAGAGTGAGTAAAAAGAAAAATAAAAAAAATCAGAAAAAAACTGACAAAAATCTTAAAATACAAGAATTCAGTTCCTTACACTCTAGAAAAAATAATCGCAAGAAAGATTCTGGGTTAAAGAAGACACTATTGAGTATTAGCAAAATTTTGGGTGTATTGCTCGCCATCTCTCTTTTGGGAATTGTCGTATACGGTATTAAGATGGTAGTCGATGGTAATAAATTTTTAAATGATGCTTATAAGCCAAGAGAGACAAGTCAAGTAGAAAATGAGAAGATTGATGTGCAAAAAGACCCAATTTCTATTCTTTTACTTGGTCTTGATGATGATGCAGAGGATACTCGAGGAACAGGCGGTGCTAGGACGGATTCAATGATTCTATTAACAATCAATCCGTCAAATGAGCTTGTCAGCATGGTAAGTATTCCACGTGATACCTATACACATATTTCTACTAAAAATTTTGATGGAAACGATAAAATAAATGCAGCATATGCTCACGGTGGGGTAGAAGGATCTATAACGGCTGTGGAAGAACTATTAAATGTCCCAATCAATTACTACGCGACAGCAGATTTCCAGGCATTTGAAGATGTTGTTAATGCAGTTGGTGGAGTAGAAATTGATGTTCCGTTTACGTTGACAGAACAGAATTCAAAAGGCAAAAAAGTAGTGAAACTAAAAGAAGGAAAGCATAATTTAAACGGTGAAGAAGCACTAGCATTTGCAAGAACTCGTTATGTTGATAATGATATTGAACGAGGAAAACGTCAACAAGAAGTGCTTGAGGCTATTGCTCAAAAAGCCATGGAAGTAGGATCACTGGCAAAGTATAAGAGTATATTGAACGCATTAGATGGTCATGTAACAACCGATATGCCACCAAGTCGTATTTTATCAGTAGCGCAATCTGGTTTAACGAAAGACTATAAGTTTGATTCATACGTCTTTTCATGGATGAGTTATAACTATGGTGAGCAAAGTATGGTGGGGTTACATAAAGATAGTATAGACTACATTTCACATAAATTACGTCTATCTTTAGGATTAGAAAAAGCCGACGATCGTGATGACACAAGTTACAAGTTTGAAACGGATGGACTTGTTGACCCAAGAACCTATCCACAAGATGGGATGGCAATTGATGATTATTAAAAGAGTTTAGGGGATTGTCCCTTAAACTCTTTTTTTAAATGATGAAGAATGACTTAAATTTAGGATGAAACTTTGATAAAATACAGATAATAGTGTAAAATGGTGTAGTTTTAACGAACTGAAAAAGAATAGGATGGGTCAACGTGAATCAAAAAGAAAATCCAAAAGTAGAATTAGCGATGATTACCAAAGAATATGATTTATATAAGAAAAAGTCCGATAAAATCAAGGCATTGTTCAAGTTTTCAGAAAAAAGTGTACCGCATTTTTGGGGACTAAGGGGAATAGATTTGAAGGTCTATCCAGGTGAAGCAGTGGGGTTAATCGGAATTAATGGATCAGGAAAATCAACGTTATCAAATATATTAGCAGGAATCATCCCTCAAACAACTGGGCAAATGACAATCAAAGGCGAAACATCTATTATTGCCATTGGAGCTGGATTGAAACCACAATTAACAGGTCTTGAAAACATTCGATTAAAATGTTTGATGCAAGGGTTAACCAATGAAGAAGTCGACGAAATACTACCAGATATTATGGAGTTTGCTGATATTGGGGATTTTGTTAACCAACCAGTAAAAAACTACTCAAGCGGGATGCGATCACGCTTAGGTTTTGCGATCGCCGTACACAATAATCCTGATGTTTTGATTATTGACGAGGCGTTATCAGTAGGGGACGATACGTTCTATCAAAAATGTGTGGATCGTATTTTACAATTTAAAAAAGAAGGAAAAACAATTTTCTTTGTGTCACACTCTCTTAACCAAGTAAAAAAACTATGTGATAAAGTGGCATGGATTCATTACGGTGAATTACGTGAATATGGTGACACAGAAGAAGTTGTTACCAACTACAATGACTTTATTAAATGGTTTAGAGCCTTATCAGAAAAAGAGAAAAAAGAGTATCAAAATGGCTACAAAGAAAAGCAAAAAAACTTTAATGTTAATGAATTAAAAGAAATAGCCGTTGAAAGAGGGCACGGTAAATCTGTCTTAAGAGGTCCGGCCATTGGAACGATGTCAATGCTAACTAAAGTTGTTTTACTCGCAATGATTGCCGCGTTAGTAGTATTTGGTACATTACACGTTAGAGGAAGATCGTTTAAGTCTTACTTTGCCAAAGATACCACACAAAAAATCGAACAAACAGTGATAGACAAAACCTCTATGGATAAATTGTATGACACATATATTGGTTAGTTACTTAAAAGAGCTATATAGTGTTGTCGTTAGACGATTATCTAAAAAAAATAAATTGAAACCAGTAATCAAAAGAGTCTGTTACTTGATGAGTTTTCCTAATAATAATCAAGGTCTGATTGAAGCTGTATCATACGAGCAACAAGTGATTGTTTTATATAAAAAAAATTGCTTAGAAGAAGTGAAACAACTTGAAAGTTTTGGGATTGAGTGTATCAATCTAGACACAGTTAGTGGTTTCATCAAAGGAATTAATTGTCTTTGTCAAAGTCAGGTGATAATAGCTGATAATTATTTTGCGTTTTTAGGAGATATTACCTTTAAACAAAATCAAACAGTTTACCAACTTTGGCATGCGACTGGAGCAATCAAACAATTTGGCTTAGAAGATAAGTCAGCTGCTAAACGCTCTGAAAAAGATAAAAATCGTTTTATACGAGTGTATGAGTCCTTTGATTATGTCTTTGTTGCGTCAAAAAAAATGGCCGATGTATTTAGAAGAAGTTACGGCTTTTCTAAAGAACAAATACTTTTTACTGGCTTTCCAAGAACAGATAGATTATGTCAAAGAATAGCTAAACAAAACAGTAACAAAAGACGTGTTCTATATTTACCCACTTACCGTGAAAATGAACCTGTTGAAACATGGTTATTAGATATCAAAAAAGTAGCTGATAGCTTAAAAGATGAGGGATTGCTTCAAGTGAAGCTACATCCCCACGTTGAGTTAGAACATATTAATCAAACAAATGTCGACTGGATATCGTCACACGAATCGGCTGATGAGTATATCATGCAAGCGGATGTCTTGATTACCGATTATTCTTCTGTAGCGTTTGATTTTACTCTAGCCAATCCGACTGGTCAGCTAATCATGTATTGGCCGGATGAAACGAAGTATCGTCAAGTCACTGGTATTCAACCAAATATTGAAGCCGATTTTCCGCAACCTGTGACGCATACAACAGACGACGTCATTAAACAACTAACTAATAACCTGATGCTTGAGGGAAATAAGCAGTTTAATGCATTATGGAATACATATAACGACGGACAAGCAACAAACAGAGTATTAGATGAAATCAAAGAAGTATTGGATGGAGAAAAATGACTAAAAAGGTAGAATATATTTTAAATACGCCTATTGACTATTTGACCATGACAGATATTAAACAAGATTTATCCTGGTATTTTGACCATCATCAAAAAATGGTGCTTGCAAGTATCAACCCGCAAATCATTTTAATATCTGAAAAAAATAAGTGTGTCAAATCATTTATTGAGCATGCGACTCATCGCTTTGCTGATGGCATTGGTATTGTCAAAATGTCGCAATGGACAAACGGACATATCAAAGAACGGGTTGCAGGGATTGACGTAATGGCAAGTGTGTTAGAATTTTGTCATGAAAATAAAAAATCAATCTTTTTATATGGAGCAAAACCAAAAGTGGTCGCACAAGCCGCACGTAACATACAAAAAGACTACTCAAACATTCGAGTGAGTGGATGGTTAGATGGTTATGACAAAAAAAGCAGTGGTGAAATTATTGATATAATTAATCAACATCATGCCGATGTGTTATTTGTTGCATTAGGATCACCTAAACAAGAGGAGTGGTTACAACGCTACATGCCACAACTCAATCCAACTATCTTTCAAACAGTTGGAGGAAGTTTTGATGTGTATAGTGGTGAAGTGAAACGAGCTCCTGAAGTATTTATCAAAACAAATTTAGAGTGGTTATATCGCTCGGTAAGTAACCCGAAACGCTTTAACCGTATTTTTCAAGTACCTTTGTTTGTCACAAAAGGATTAGTGTGGCATTTAAAACAAAGTAAACAGTAAGGAGAGCTAAAACGTGAATGACGTAAAGAACGTAATTACGGAACAATTTAAAAATTTTGGGATTATTCGTCGTATTTCGAAATATGAAGAAAAAGCCACTTATCAAAGTCACTATCTGGGCCTGTTGTGGCAAGTATTAAATCCAGCAATTCAGATTGGGATTTATTATTTAGTCTTTGGTTTGGGAATGAAGAGAAAAGACATAGATGGTGTGCCGTATATTATTTGGATGCTTGTAGGGATTATTGCGTGGTTCTTTATTAATAGTTCAATATTAGGAGAATCAAATAGTATCTACAAACAAATTGGAATGGTATCGAAAATGAAGTTCCCAGTCAGTATTTTACCGACTGTTAATATGGCAAGTAACTTTAAAAGTTATCGATGGATGATGTTCATTTTATTTGTGTCCATGTTTACCGTTGGAATTTATCCTAATATCTATTGGTTACAGTATTTTTATTATCTATTCTGTATGTTTGCCTTTCTGTTTGCTTTTGGCATATTGAATTCAACTATTTCAGTGTTGGTGCGAGATTACCACATCATGCTTCAATCGATTTTACGTTTATTATTCTATCTATCAGGACCTATTTGGGAATTCCAACGTATTTTTGCAGGAACGAAACATGCTTGGGTAACACGTCTACTTGAATTGAATCCTATCTACTATATTATAGATGGGTTTAGAGATTCGTTGCTTTACGGTCACTGGTTCTGGGAAAAAGGCGTACAAACTGTCTTTTTCTGGTTAATTGTTGGCGTCTTATTGATTTTAGGATCACACATTCACATGAAATTTAGAGCACGCTTTATGGACTTTATCTAAAAGGGAGATTACCATGAAAAAATTGATAGAAAAATTGATTTCAATCTGGTTTAGTATGCTAGGCCATTTGCCGAAAAAAAATATTGTCTACTTTGAAAGCTTTCATGGTAAGCAGTTTAGTGATAATCCTAAAGCAATTTACGATTATCTAAAAGAAGAAAATACAACACTTGAACTAGTGTGGGGAGTAACAGCTGGATATGAGGAGACCTTTAAAGAAAAAAAGGTCCCTCATGTTCGACGTTTTTCTTTACACTGGTTTTTTATGATGCCCAGAGCTAAATTTTGGGTGATTAATACGAGAACACCATTATGGTTAACAAAATCAAAAAAGACAACTTATATCCAAACATGGCACGGAACCCCACTAAAACGAATTGGTGCAGATATAGAAGAGGTCAATATACCTGGTTACACCAAAGAAAGTTATGACAAAGAATTTTTAGCAGAAAGCAAGAGATGGGATTATTTAACCACGTCAAGTCGATACACTACCACACATTTTAAACAAGCATTTGGCTATTCTGGAAAAATCATCGAAAAAGGATTTCCAAGAAATGACCAATTAGTTAATCTGAAACAAAATAATGATAAGGCTGATGATTTAAGAGCTATACTAGGCATTTCACCAGATAAGAAAATAGTTTTGTATGCACCTACTTGGCGTGAGACAGATAACAAGACATCAGAGGGCTATGAATTTAATATCGATTTTCCTTATACAAACTTTCTGAAACAGTTCAGTGATGAGATGGTATTGTTAGTCCGAATGCACTATTTAGTGGCACAAACACTTGATTTTTCAAGTTGGCCAACTGATCAAGTCATTGACGTATCAACCGGGTATGATATGAGTGATTTGCTACTAATCAGTGATGTGTTGATTACAGATTATTCCTCATGTCTATTTGATTTTAGTTTAACCAACAGAGCAATGCTGTTCTTTATGCCAGATTCAACCCAATATGAAGAAGACATTCGTGGCTTTTATCTGCCAATTCAATCATTGTTGCCAGGACCGATTATTAAAGAACCTGATGCCTTAATCGAGCAATTAAAGCAACTAGATGATATTGTGGTGGATAAACAATACGAAGAGTTTAAACAAACATTTTGTGACCATGAAACTGGTAAGTCAGCACAAGCAGTCGCAGAGATAATAAAAAAAGAAATGAGTGAAACACGATGAGTATACTATCTCCAGTCAAAAGACTAGCTCAACCGTTTGTAAAAACTAAACTGTCACCAACCGGAAAACGTGTTGAGACTTATACACGTTTTTATATAAATGAACCCGTGCAACAAGATACCATCCTTTATGAAAGTCGAGATGGTAAATCTCTGACGGATTCACCGTTTGCTATTTTTAATTACTTATTAAAACAAGATATAGAGAAAAAGTATACACATATATGGAGTATTCAGTCATCTGACGAGATGACTTATTTTATAACGCGGTTTAAAGACCTTAGTAATGTCTTATTTGTCGAGCGAAACTCAGAAGAGTATTTGAAATGGCTAGCAAAAGCAGAGTATTTGATAAACAATGCGACCTTTCAATCGTTTGTTACGATTAAAGATGAGCAAACATATATTAATACGTGGCACGGGACACCACTTAAAACAATGGGATTTGACATTCCAGGTAATCCAAATGGTGCACGCAATGTGGTTCGTAACTTTTTTATGGCTGACGTGTTAATCAGTCCAAATGAACATACCACCAATATGTTTTTAGATAGTTATCGTTTGCGACATAATTATCAAGGTGTGATTTTAGAAGGTGGCTACCCTCGTATGGATGCAACCTTTAATAACAATCACGATACAATCATTCGTACACTTCATGAGCGAGGTGTGGCACTTGATTTGGGTAAAAAAATCCTGTTATACACGCCAACATGTAAAAGTGGTGAAGTGGCTTATACAGAACAAGAACTTCGCCAAATCATCAGCGAGACATCTGTTTTAAGAGAAACATTTGGTGACACATACAATATCTTAATCAAAGTTCATCCTTTTATTTATGACAAAGCCAAAAAAGAAGAAAGCATCTTACCGTACCTGATTCCTGATGGGATTGATACCAATGCTTTACTTGCTTTGGTAGATTGTTTGGTGACAGATTATTCCAGTATCTTTTTTGATTATTTAGTGACTGATAAACCAATTGTCTTCTATTGTTGGGATGATGATTTATATAGTCACGAACGTGGGAAATACTTTGATTACGATGAGTTACCAGGGCCTGTGGCATTTAATCTTGATGAGTTGATGACTATTTTAAAAGAGTTGCCGAAAAAAATGGAGGAAACACGCTGGAACTATGAGCGGTTCAAACGATTATATGTGCCATATGAAGATGGACAGGTCACACAGCGATATGTCGACTATCTCTTTTTCAATCAGCCACTTCCTGAGAAAATAAAAGAAGTCAGACAATCAGAAGCCAAAGAGACACTGCTCATTTATCCTGGTGGGTTAAGAAAAAATGGGATTACCAGTAGTTTCCTAAATCTACTATCTAATATAGACTATGAAAAATATGCTGTAACGTGTCTTTTAGATAATCCAAAATCACTCGAACAAATTGATTCGATTCACCGTATTCCCAAAGAAGCATCTATCTTATTTAACTTTGGGGAGCCAATTTATACCTTTAGTGAAAGCTATCAAGATTTGTACTATCACATAAAAGGAGTCAATCAATCTAAAAAAGAAAAGTTTCCACTTAATATCTATCAAAGAGATGCAAGAAGACTACTTGGAAAAACTGCTTTTGATGTGAGTATTGATTTTAGTGGTTATAGTTTGTATTGGACTAAAACGATTCTAGGTACCACCTCAGAAAAGAAAGTGTGTTACTTACACAGTGACATGCTTGCTGATATGGATCGCGAAGTAAATGGCAAAAAAATCCACAAAATGAATGTTCAAGGAATCATCAGTGTGTATGATTTTTACGATAAATTAGTGTCAGTATCCAGTGTGATTAGTGACATTAATAAAGAAAACTTATCTCAGTATGCTGATGCATCCAAATTTGTTTACTCAGAAAACTTGTTAAATATTAATGACATCCTATCAAAAGAACAAGATGTACCTAAGCAGACAGCTAATTACACGATACGTTTGTTTAGAGAAGGTAAACTTACAGGTGAAGAAGACGTCACAATCTATGACACTAGACCAGATAGTCGCTATGCAAAAGCAACGATAAAATCATTACTTGATAGTTCAGTCACTGTTTTAGGCGAGTTTAGTTATCAAGAAGAAACGTATTTGAAAATCAGTCAGTCAGATTGCTATATTGGTTGGATAAATGCAGCACACATTGATATTATGCCAGACAGTATCCAATCAGAGACAGATGTCTATGATTTATCAAAATTGATAGTAGGTAAACACTCACAGCTCTTTACAGCACCTATTGGGTTGGATCATTCTAAACCAATATGTTCTCTAGCTAGATTCGATGAATTATATGTGTTGGTGACGAAAAAAGTTATCACGAATACAGGAACGAGCTTTTTAGTGTCCAATGGATCTGAAGATTTAGGCTGGGTAACACCAAACGTCTTGCGCGAGATGAGTTCAGTGGCAGTATTTAAACATCAAGTAGCTAAAAAAATGCTAAACAAGCTGTTCTCATCATCTAATCGCAAACAACTTGCTAAACTGACGGAAAAAGCTGCCAACCATCCAATCAACGAGCTCGTAAAAGTGACAGCACCGATGATTGTATCAGATAGAGCGAGTGAAGAAGCAATCAAAATAGCTCTACCAGTTGGAGTAAAAGTTGTGTTGATTTCAAAAAATACGAGCACACATTGGATGACTATTCTTTTAGATGATGGCAAACATTATTTTGTCAAAGATTCTGAATTAACAGTTGAAAAACTTGATGAGAGATTTGTATTAGAAGTTAAAGATGCACAATTTTCTGCGATCTTTACCCAATCAAAAGCGGTAATCTACGCCTCTATTGAGGATGTCCTCGGTGAAAAGGGACTACTATCTAAAGTACCTAAAGAAATTACCGTGACAAAATCCATCGTGAGAAATGACGGACAAGAATACTATCAAGTCTTACTCCAAAACAAACGTGTGTGGGTAAAAAAAGAGGTGGTAGCCTTTGATTTTACGAAAGGTGTCTTGAATAAAGATGGCATCTTTTTTGATTACCCTAAATCAAATGAACCAACTTTTGTCACAGTGGGAAGATTATCTCAAGAAAAAAATCAGTCTTTACTGATAGAGGCTTTTCATCTTTACAGAAAAACTTACCAAAAAGGTCATTTATATATTATTGGTGATGGACCTGAGAGAGGAAATTTAGAGAAAAAAATCAAAGAGCTGTCACTTGAAAATGACATAACGATGGTAGGTCAATTAAATAAACCATACATATTTATGTCATATTGTGATATATTTATTTTAACGTCTTCATATGAGGGACAATCACTCGTATTACTTGAAGCGCTGACTTTAAAAATGAAAGTAGTATCGACAGATATACCAGCGTGTCGCAACGTGTTAGATGGTGGTAAATACGGAATGTTAGCAAAAACAAATGATGCAACAGGGGTTTTCCAAGCGATAGAATCTACACTTAAAAAGAAGAAAAATTTTAAAACTTTTAATCCAATCCAGTATAATAAAAAAGCAATGTTTGATTTTTATGATAGGATAATGATATAAAAAATCAACTTTTAATGTAAATTAGGTTATGATATATTATTAGTTAGGTATAAATAGAAAATAAAAAATAGTTATTATGGAGGAAATAATGGAAGAGACAGTTAGTTTAGATGAGATATTTCAACTTTTGAAGAAAAAGTGGGCGTTGATTGTAAGCATGATGATATTAGGGATAATAACTTCAACAGCAATCACGTTATTTCTCATGACACCTAAATATAGTTCGGAAACACAATTAATCGTACAAACAAAGAATGCAGATGCTAATATTAATACAGATAAAATTAATTCAAATCTGTTGTTAATTAATACTTATAAAGATTTAATAAAAAGTCCAAGTGTCATAGAAAAAGCTAAAGATAAGCTAGAAAAATCTGGCATGGCAAATATTACAGAAGATTATTTAACAAGTGCTGTATCAGTCGAGCAAAATCAAAACTCACAGTTATTTTCTATTAAAGCTGTGACTAACGATCCAACTGAATCAGCTGCAGTTGCCAACACAGTTTCAGAAGTCTTCCAAGAAGAAGCAGTCAAAATGACCGAGACAAGTAAAATATCGGTAGCATCAAAAGCAACGCCAAATAATAAAGCAGTATCACCAAATAAAAAGGTTAACATTGCGATTGGAGCAGTATTAGGGTTAATCGTTGGTGTGATGTTTGCACTTTTAGGTGAATTACTTAATCGAACTGTTCGCTCAGAAGAATTCGTAACCGACACACTAGGATTACCAATTTTAGGCGTATTACCACTTGTTGCTGAACGTGAGATGTCTGAAATTAGAAAATTACAAAAAAACGCATTAGTCAATGAAGACCTATTTCTTGATGTCAGTAATGTATATGAAAATTCATTACACACAGAAATTGACGGTTTAGATTTAGATTTGAGAATGACGGAACAACTCGAGGAAAGATAATAAGGAGACTGACATGAGTAAACGAAGCCAACAAGTAAAAAAAAAGAACAAAACAAAACATAGTAAATTAGAAGCGTCAAAACCATCGACGCTTTTTACAGTCATAGAACCTAATTCACCAATTTCGGAACAATTTAGAACCATTCGTACGAATATTATGCATGCAAATTTTGATGTTCGTACAAAAAGTATAGCTATAACATCGGCAGCACCAAGTGAAGGTAAATCAACAACAGCTGCCAATTTAGCTGTCATGTTTGCTAAATTAGGAATGAAAACATTATTAGTTGATGCGGATATGCGACGTCCAACCGCTCATATGACGTTTGAGTTAAATAATACAATGGGGTTAAGCAATATATTAAGTGTGAAACAACTATCAGTAGGAGAAATTGTTCAAGAAAGTAATATCCCTTATTTAGATGTCATAACAAGTGGTGTTAAAGCACCGAATCCGTCTGAACTTTTGGCAAGTGCGAGAATGAAAAAACTCATTAACGTATTAGAAAATCTGTATGATTTTGTCGTTTTTGATATGCCACCAGCTTCAACGGTTACAGATGTCCAGTTAGTTGCTGGGGAATTAGATGGTGTCGCAATCGTTGTTAGAAATAATGTCACTGATAAAAAGCAACTTAAACGAACTATTGAATTACTAGAAAAAGTAGACGCTAACATTATGGGATGCATTTATTTTTCTGAAAATGATTCAAGTTACACAGACTATTATTATACTTAAAGAGGAGGAAACGTACAGTGTTTGTTGATTTACATTGTCATATATTACCAGGAATAGATGACGGCGCTCAGACAATAGAAGATTCATTATTTATGGCAAGAGCAGCAGTGTCAGAAGGTATTTCTCATATACTTTGTACGCCTCACTATAATAATGGAAAGTACTTAAACAAAAAAAATGATATCATTTCATCCGTCGCCAATTTACAGACAGTGCTTGACGAACAAAAGATTCCACTGACACTATTTGAAGGACAAGAAATACGTATTTCTGCGGACTTATCTCGACGAATGTTAAATGGTGAATTATTATTTGCAGATTTAAACGACACCTATCTATTGATAGAATTCCCTTTTTCTACAGTGCCAGAGTATTCGCATGACGTGTTATCAGAGCTTTGTCGCAATGGTCATCAGCCAATCATCGTTCATCCAGAGCGAAATAATATGTTTTTAGAGCAGCCTAAACGTTTGGATCCGTTCATTGAGATGGGATGTCTCACACAGATAACTAATGGCAGTTATATCGGCCAATTTGGGAAAAAAATTCAGCGTGTCACAAAACAAATGATTAAGAACAATCAAGCACATATGCTCTCGTCAGATGCACACAATGTATCGTCTCGAGGGTTTTATACCAAGCAAGCATACGAGTTATTAGAAAAAGAGTTTGGAAAAGAAAAAAGGAATGCTTTTGAACAAATCACAAAAGACATTGTCAATGGTGAAGAAGTAAAAGTAGAACCCATTCATTATAGTAAAAAACATTGGGTATTCTCTTAAAAAAGTTAGGTGGGTTTTGTTGTGAGTCGTAAAGTAAAGATGTTTATATTAATCGGCGTAGACACTAGTATCATCATATTAACTAATATATTAGTTAATATATATACTAATTTCGTATATGATTTAAATGACCCTATCTCGCCAAAAGTGATAGGGCTACAAGTTGCATTGTATTTAGTATTTGGTACGTTTTTTAAAGTGTTTAATAGGTTAACTAGGTATACTAGTATAAATGCTCTCGTCTCGATATTTTTTGCGGTCAGTGCATCAAGTGTATTAGAGTATATTATGTTAGGATTTTATATTTCTTTAGATACTGTCCACTTACAATTACTATTGTCGTACTTTATGGTTTTATTGATAATTATTAGTTCTCGTATTGTATGGCGCTGGATTGTTGATTGCTTACATATGTACAATAATAAAGGAAATAAAACGTGTGACAATGCCTTTATTATTGGTGCGGGAGACGGTGGCGAGCTACTTTACAATACCGTGAAGTATAAATCCGGACAGTTAGGATTGAACTTTAAAGGGTTTATAGATGATGATATTAATAAAAAAAATACTTACCTATCTGGTTTAAAAGTCGTTGGGACAATTGATGATTTACCAATTTTAGTAAAAGAATATAAGGTTAATGTCTTGACGGTAGCGATTCCATCAATGACTGCTAGTCAGTATGAGCATTTACTCGATGTGACACGCGACTTGGATGTGACCATCAACTCGATTCCGTCAATTGAAGAGTTGGCGATGGGTGAGGTTGCCGTCACAAAACTTCGCGAGATTGATGTCGTTGATTTACTCGGACGTGATGAAGTCAAACTTGATATGGATGCTATTAAAACACAACTAACCAATGAAACCATCCTTGTCACAGGGGCAGGTGGCTCGATTGGATCAGAAATCTGCCGACAAGTCATGGCATTTTCACCCAAAAAACTCGTACTACTTGGTCATGGTGAAAACTCGATTTATTTAATAGAAAAAGAATTACGACAAACGTATGCGGATAAAATTACTGAAATAGTGCCAGCCATAGCGGACGTAAGAGATGCTAAACGAATGTTTGATGTGATGCATGAACACAAACCGTCAATAGTCTATCATGCTGCCGCTCATAAGCATGTTCCTTTGATGGAGTACAACCCATCAGAAGCCTTAAAAAACAATATTTATGGTACAAAAAACGTAGCTGAAGCTGCTTTAGCTAATGATGTTGATAGTTTTGTTATGGTATCAACAGATAAAGCAGTCAAACCACCAAATGTGATGGGCTCAACTAAACGCATTGCTGAGATGATTGTGACTGGTCTAAATGGCAAAGGAAAAACAAAATTCTCTGCCGTTCGTTTTGGTAATGTATTAGGCAGTCGAGGAAGTGTGGTCCCACTCTTTAAAGAACAAGTCGCAAAAGGCGGACCAGTAACTGTGACAGATTTTCGTATGACACGCTACTTCATGACCATACCAGAAGCGAGCCGTTTGGTTATTCAATCAGGTGCTTTAGCAAAAGGTGGCGAAATCTTTATCTTAGACATGGGAGAACCAGTGAAGATAGTTGATTTAGCTAAAAAAGTTATCAAGTTGAGTGGGTATAGTGAAAATGAAATCCAAATAGTAGAAAGTGGTATCAGACCAGGCGAGAAACTTTACGAAGAGTTACTAGTCGATAAAGAACGCTCGAAAGAACAAGTTCATGAAAAAATCTTCGTAGGAAATGTCAATGGATTTACCTATGATGAAGTGATGACAAAACTGGACGAGTTGCCAGAAGACTATACAGAGTTAGCAAAAGAGTTGGTACTATTTGCTAATCAATCAAGTGAGGAATAAAGGTATGTATACTAATTTTTTAAAACGAATCATCGATTTTATTCTGTCATTAGTGGGGATTATTGTTTTATCCCCACTGCTACTGATACTTGTAATAGCAATAAAAGTTGATTCGAAAGGGCCGGTTGTTTTTACTCAAAAAAGAGTTGGGAAAAATAAAAAACTATTTTCAATATATAAATTTCGTACCATGAAAATTGATACACCAAAAGAAATGCCTACTCACCTATTAAAAAATCCAGATGAATTTATTACAAGAGTTGGGAAGTTTTTAAGAAAGACTAGTTTGGATGAACTACCGCAATTATTTAATATCTTAAAAGGTGATATGGCAATCATAGGTCCTAGACCAGCTTTGTGGAATCAAGAAGATTTGATAGTAGAAAGAGATAAATATGGAGCAAATGATATTCGTCCTGGTTTAACAGGTTGGGCTCAAATCAATGGTCGTGATGAATTAGAAATTGATATAAAAGCATCATTAGACAGATACTATGTAGAGCATGAATCATTTTGGATGGATGTTAAGTGTTTTTTTGGCACGATTGTATCAGTATTTAAGTCAGACGGAGTAGTTGAAGGTGGAACAGGGATTAAAACAAATGTAGAGGAGGAGTAACCATGAAACGAGTGCTTATTACTGGAAAAACAAGTTATATTGGTACCTCCTTTGCTTCTTATATAAAAGATAATCCTGAGTATCAAGTCGACACTATCTCTGTTAGAGGAGAGGACTGGAAGACTCAGGACTTTTCTGTGTATGATGTTGTGTTACATGTAGCAGGGATAGCACATGCTGATGTTGGTAAAGTCAGTGAAGAAGAAAAGAAACGATACTATGATGTTAATTGTGATTTGTCATATGATGTGGCAAATAAATACAAGATTGATAGAGGTGATAAATCATCTCAGTTTATCTACATGAGTTCAATCATTGTTTATGGTGAAGATGTTAGTATTAGAAAAAAACGAGTTATTACTCCTGATACAGTCCCTACACCTTCAAATTTTTATGGAGATAGTAAGCTTCAAGCAGAAATCAAGTTGAAAAAACTAATGACAGAAAAATTTATTTTATCTATAGTTAGACCACCAATGATTTATGGTCCAGGTAGTAAAGGTAATTATCCAATGCTACGGAAAATTGCGTTAAGCTTGCCAGTTTTTCCTGATATACCCAATGAACGCTCGATGCTTTATGTAGGTAATTTGAATCTATTTCTGAAAGAATTGATAGATAAATCTAAAGAAGGTGTTTTCTATCCTCAGAATAATGAGTATGTTAGAACAAGTCATATTGTAAAAGAAATTGCACAGGCACATGGAAAGAATATTAAACTATTTAGCTTTATGAATTGGTCAGTATACTTACTATCTTATGTGCCAGGTAAAATTGGAGATTTAACCAATAAAGCATTTGGTAACTTGGTGTATGAAGAAAAAAAACAAAACCATTTTTTTACGACGCTAAAAAAAACTATTGTATTATCAGAATTGGAGAGAGAGTAGTCATGGAAGAGTCATTAGTTTCTATTATAATGCCAGCTTATAACGCAGAAAAGTATCTGCATATTTCTATAGAAAGTGTTTTGAACCAAACTTATAAGAGTTGGGAATTATTGATATGTGACGACTGTTCCACTGATAACACATTTTCAATCATTACTAAGTACTCTAAGTTAGATAAACGAATAAAAGCATATCAACTATCTACAAATCAGGGAGCTGCAAGTGCAAGAAATTTTGCAATTGAAAAGGCCAGTGGAGATTATATTTCTTTTTTAGATAGTGATGATATGTGGAAAAATAATAAATTGGAAAAACAGATTAGTTGGATGCAACGTAATAATATTAATTTTTCTTGTACTTATTATGGGAAAATTGATGAGAATAATAGAGATTTGGGTCAACTGGTATTATATGATGAAAGAGTGGACTATTTTGGCCTAATGAAAAATTGTCCTGGAAATTCAACGGTTGTGTATGATTCAAAAAAACTGGGCAAATTTTATATTTCAAATATAAAAAAAAGAAATGATTATTTAATGTGGTTACAAGTTATAAAATCATCAACATACTTATATTGTTTAGAAGAAGAATTATCATACCATCGAATTGTTGAAGGAAGTTTATCTAGTAGTAAGAAAACACTACTTAAGTATCATTGGTACATATATAGGAATCATGAAAAAATATCTTTGTTAAAATCTACATATTTAATAAATTACTGGGTATGTAAAGGTATTAAAAGTAAAATTATATCATATTATAAGAGAAAGGAATACTAAAGTGATTAAAGTTGAGATGTTAATATCTACAATGAATTGTTTAGATTTTTATGATTTATATAGAAAAATGAATATTAAAACAGATGCAATTTTTATTAATCAATGTGATAAAAATTCTTTTTTTGAGTTTACAGTCGGTAAGTCTAAGGTGAGATGTTTTTCTTTTAAGGAAAAGGGTGTGGGGTTAAGTAGAAACAATGCTTTAATGAGATCTAGTGCGGATATATGTATTATGTCTGATGATGATATGATATATAAAGATAACTATTTAGAAATCATAAAGAAACAGTATGATTTAAAACCTATGGCAGATATGATATTATTTAATTCTTTAGTAAAATCAAATGAAGGTGTGAGAAATAATGTAACTAGAAATGGTAGAGTACGTCATTATAATTGTTTGAAATATGGTACTGTAACCTTTACTTTCAAACGAGAGTCTATAATTAAGAACAATATATATTTTTCTTTACTATTTGGTGGTGGTACCCGTTATGGATCGGGAGAGGATTCTTTATTTATATGGTCTATTTTAAATAAGCGTCTTAAAGTATATTCAAGTACTGAAACAATAGCTATAGTTAATAACTATGTATCCTCTTGGTTTGAAGGATATACGTACTCTTATTTTTATGATAGAGGAGCATTGTTTAAATCATTAATGCCATATAATTATAGAATTTTAATTATTCAGTTTTTATTACGACATAGAGATCTATATAAAAAAAATAATTTTAAATTTAAAGATGTTTATAAGATAATGAGGGAAGGAGCGGAAAATCTTTAATTATGAAGAATATTGCATATTTTTTACCACAATTTCATGAAACTGAAGAAAATAATGAGTGGTGGGGGGAAGGCTTTACTGAATGGACAAATGTAAAGAGTGCCAAGCCTCTTTACAAAAAACATAATCAGCCTAAAAAACCATTAAAGTATTATAATTTACTTAATAAAGAAACCGTAGAATGGCAAACAAATTTAAGTAAGGAAAATGGAATATACGGTTTCTGTTATTACCATTATTGGTTTTCGGGACGTAAAATTTTAGAAAAACCAGCTGAAAATCTTCTGAACTGGGTTGATATACCTCAAAAATTTATGTTTTGTTGGGCAAACCATTCATGGAAAAAAACATGGAATGGAACAAATGAACTATTAATAAAACAAGAATACGGACATGAAGACGAATGGGACGAACATATTACTTATTTACTTAATTTTTTCAAAGATGACAGGTATATAAAAAAAGATAATAAGCCTGTATTTATGTTATATTCTGCTAATACCATAGATGATTTAGACAAAAGAATAGCTTATTATAATGATCGATGCATAAAAGAAGGTTTCTCTGGTATTTACATAATAGAATCAATGAATAACATAAAATCTACGGTATCAAGTGATCTGTCAGATGCAATTACGGTAAGAGAACCTGCTGTTGTTTTGAGTGCTGAACCGAAATTAAAGAAGATTCAAAGGTACATTTCTTCAAAGTATAAAAAAAATTATTTGTATTTTGTAACAAAATATAAATATGAACGTTTGGTTACTAAAAGTATTGATATAGCAAAATTATATACAAAAAAAATAGATAAAAAAATTTATTTTAGTGTTTTTACTGGTTGGGATTCTACGCCAAGACACGTTAGAAGAGGATATGTTGTTGTGAAAAATGATGAAGAAAATCAGCTTTATAGATATATAAAAGATATACAAAAGTTGGGATTGGACGATGATTATCTATTTATAAATGCTTGGAATGAATGGTCCGAAGGTATGTTCTTAGAACCTGAAAGTGATGGGAAAAATGGGATGTTAGAAGAAATAAGGAATAGTCAATATGATTAAAAAATTAAACATTCTTTTATTAATCTTCTGCTTAGTGCCAAGACCGCCATTTGATGCAGGGTCTAAACTATCTTATCCAATAATCGCAATGATATTGGTAATGATTATCTTAACTAAGAAGTATAAAAAAGTAAATATAGATTTACGGTTTATCTTAATTTTCATATCATTTATAGCATTAATCCTACTTTCTAGTATTAGTATTTTAGTAAACAATACAGCTATTTCAAGTTTATCATATATTATGAGAGTGGGGTTCATACTACTAGCATTCATTTATGGATATATAGACTTTTATAATAAAGATATTGAAAAGTTTAAAACATCGATTTTGAGAACTATTAATCTAGTATTAGTAGTTGAGATTGCTATTGTTATTACTCAATTGTTTGATATCAGAGTATTTCACTATTTTTATAGTATGAATAAAACATTGCCTCTTGGAACATTAGTAAGAGTTGCAGGCACTTTTGGTAATCCAAATCTATTTGGGTGGGTAATAATTCAATTTAGCATACTATTTTTATTACTAGAATCTAATTTAAAAAAAAGAATTCTTAAAATATTTATTTGCCTTATATTAGTATTTTTATCAGGTTCGAGGGTTAGTTTATTAGTATTTTTTGCTGCTCAGTTCGTTGTTCTGCTAAAGCAACAAAAAAAAGATATAGTCTTTCTTATAACCAAATTTCCCTTTATTATTATTATGGGAGTTATTTCAGTATCGACTTTATTTTTATTTTTATATCGTTATCAAGAATATTTTCCATATATGGGACAAATATTTTCTGTATTTACAACTAAGAATTTATCAAGTGTTAATTCCTTTTCTCTTCGTCAGGAAATGTGGCTGGAAGCCAGCATGAAATTTGATTCTTATCAAAAGTCTACAAAATACTTACTAGGTATGGGACCTGGAACAATGAAAGTATTAGATAATGATTATCTATTTTCTATGTACAATTATGGTTTTCTTTTTAGTTTAATTCAATATTCGCCATATATTTATATGACAATTAAGGGGCTTTTTACAAGGAAAAGTAGTTGGTTAGTGCTAATATTATTCGAATATGGATTGTTTTCATTGATAACTGGTTATCAATCAGAAACAATGTCAGGATGGGAATATCCAATTATTTTCTTTTACCTTTTTGGGGTGTATTTGAGTTACTCATTTCGTGAAAGGAGAAAATCATGATAATTTTTTTTATAAAAAAAGTAATGTTACGTCTAAATAAAAGTATAAAACTAATGGTATTTCAGTTTAAATGGAGAAAACAAAATAAAGATAATTTTACAGAAGCTATTAACTATTTTAATCCTAATAAGGTTTCTGTTGGGAAAGGAACCTATGGAAAATTAAAAGTTATCATGTATAATAATCCAGATGAAAACCTAGTTATAGGTTCCTTTTGTTCGATATCTGATAATGTTGAATTTTTATTGGGTGGAGAACACCATCCATATTTATTGTTTAATTATCCATTTTTAATAAACTATATAAAAAATGATACAAATTTTATAGATAATACTTCTAAAGGAGCTATATTAGTTGGTGATGATGTTTGGATAGGGAGAAATGTCTTAATTACTTCAGGTGTAAAAATAGGAAATGGAGCTATTATTGCTGCAGGAAGTACTATAACAAAAGATATACCTGCCTATTCTATCGCTACCACTAATAGGATTATTAAATATAGATTCTCAAATGAAATATGTAATATACTAGAAAATTTTAATTATTCATCAATTTCTGAGAAATGGATTTCAGACAATATCCAATATTTATATGAAAAAGATATCTCTATTGATTTGATTGAATCATTAATGAGAGGAGTCGATAAAAATAATTAGATTAAAGAGTTTGTTTATTAATATGGGGCATTCCATTTTTTCAAATGGAATAAACCTTTTGATTTCTTTATTGTTAGTGCTAATTGTTCCCAAAGCATTGGGTATTACTAGTTATGGCTATTGGCAACTTTATGTATTCTATACAACTTTTTCAGGTTTTGTAAATCTTGGGTGGGTAGAAGGCGTATATTTAGACTATGGAGGAAAAGATAGTCAATCAATTAATAGTAATGATATTACATTAGAGTATAAATTATTCTTATTATATGCTTTAAGTTCATCTTTTCTTTTATTTTCTTTTGGAACTTTTTTTGCTGATAGTACAAATGAGAGGTTTATATTCCAAATGTTCGCTATTGCAACTTTTCTTACAGTATCTAGAGGTTTTTTACAATATCTTTTTCAAAGTATAGATGAAATAAAGAGGTATAGTAAATCAATACTTTTAGATAGATTTGTATATGCTACTATCGTTACTGTACTACTATCAAATGGATATAATGATTACAAAGGTCTGATAATATTAGATATATTATCAAAGTTGGTTGGATTTATTTATACATTACTTTTATCTAGAGACATCTTAGTAATAAAAACTAACTTTGATATTGGTATTTTGAGAATTATAAAAGGGCATTTTTTAATAGGAATTAGTTTATTTTTATCAAATATAGCCAGTCAATTAATTATGAGTGTTTCAAGAATAATGATAAAGAATAAATGGAGTATAGAAATATTTGGTAAAGTATCATTAGGGTTAAGTTTGATAAGTTTTTTCATGGTGTTTATCAATGCTATTGGTGTTGTAGTCTTTCCATTTTTGAAAAAAATGAATTCGAATAATTATGCATGCATCTATATTAAAAGTTATAATATTTTTTCAATTATAATGTGTTTAATACTAATTTTTTATTACCCTGTAAGTGCTTTCGTTAGTTTATGGCTACCTAATTACTTAGAAAGTATAAAATACATGGTCTTTTTATTTCCCATATGTATCTTTGAGTCGATAACTTTGATTTTAACAAATTCTTTTTTAAAAGCAGAAAGACAAGAAAAAAAAATGTTTAAAATAAACTTTATTTCATTGATACTTTCTTTTATTATAAATGGTATTGCTTATTATTTGTTTAATAGTGTTGATATAATGTTATTTGGTTTATTGTTTTCTATAGGATTTAAGTCTATGTATTCGTCAACAATTTTGAGAGGGTCATTGAATATATCTGGTGTTATGACTATGGATTTTATATTAATTTTTTCTACATTGTTTTTCATAGGATTGAATCAAACATTTGTATTGTGGCATGCTTTTATTTTTTATTTAGTTTATATAATTGCTTTATTATTCGTTGGGAGGAGAAAAAAATTTATAAAGGTATAATTTTAGCAGGAGGAAGTGGAACGAGACTATATCCACTTACTAAATCAGTATCAAAACAGTTAATGCCTATATATGATAAGCCAATGATATATTATCCATTGTCTAGTCTTATGTTAGCAGGAATTAAAGATATTTTAATTATATCAACACCAACAGATACACCTAGATTCGAGGAGCTATTAGGAGATGGGCATGATTTAGGTATCAATATTGAATACGCTATTCAAGAAAGTCCTGATGGCTTAGCGCAATCCTTTATCATAGGAGAAGATTTTATAGGTGAGGATTCTGTTTGTCTGATATTAGGTGATAATATTTATTATGGAAGTGGACTATCAAAAATATTACAACGTTCAGCACAAAAAGAATCAGGCGCAACAGTATTTGGTTACCATGTAAATGATCCTGAAAGATTTGGAGTAGTTGAATTTGACGACAATATGAGAGCAATCTCTATCGAAGAAAAACCAGAAAAACCAAAATCTAATTATGCAGTTACGGGACTTTATTTTTATGATAATAGAGTAGTAGATATAGCGAAAAATATAAAACCGTCAGATCGTGGAGAATTAGAAATTACGGATGTTAATAAGGAATACCTACGACTCAATGAATTAGAAGTTGAATTAATGGGGCGAGGGTTTGCATGGTTAGACACAGGAACACATGAGTCACTATTAGAAGCTTCGACATTTATTGAAACGATAGAGAAACGACAAAATCTAAAAGTTGCTTGCTTAGAAGAAATTGCTTATCGCATGGGATATATAACAAAAGAAGAATTAAAGGTTTTAGCGAAACCATTATTGAAAAATCAATATGGCCAATACTTAAAAAGGTTATATGAAGATTAATTTTATTTTGGAGGTATATAGGTGAAGATTTTTAATACAAAATTACAGGATGTTAAAATTATAGAGACACCCGTTTTTGGAGATAATCGCGGATTTTTTACAGAATCTTACAATAAAGAAAAATTTTCTGAAATAGGAATCACAAATGATTTTATACAAGATAACCACTCACTTTCAGTTGAGGTTGGAACGTTACGTGGTATGCATTATCAATTATCACCAAAGGGACAAACTAAGTTAGTTCGTTGTACTACTGGAGTAATATATGATGTATTAGTAGATATGAGAAAAGGTTCTCCAACTTATGGACAATGGGAAGGATATATTTTAAGCGAGTACAATCACAGACAGTTGTTTGTACCAAAAGGATTTGCACATGGTTTTTGTACACTTACTCCGGATGTGAATATTCAATATAAAGTAGACGAATTGTATTCACCTGAGCATGATAGAGGGATTGCTTATGACGACCCTAGTATTGGTATCGAATGGCCGATGAATGCAACAGTGTTATCTGAAAAAGATAAAAATCATCCTAATCTAAATGATGCTGAAAATAATTTTGTATGGGGTAAAATATAATATGAAAAATATTTTAGTTACAGGTGGAGCAGGTTTTATAGGAAGTAATTTTGTACATTATATACTAGATAAACATCCTGACTACACTATTATAAATCTTGACTTATTAACATATGCTGGGAATATCCATAATCTGGATGATGTCATTAATAATCCAAGACATGTTTTTGTTAAAGGAAATATAACTAATAGAGAGTTAGTTAGTTATTTAGTAGAAAAATATTCAATTGATGCGTTTGTAAATTTTGCTGCAGAATCACACGTGGATAGAAGTATATTAAATCCATCTATCTTCGTAGAGACGAACGTACAGGGAACATTAGCCTTATTAGACATAGCAAAAAAATATGAAATACAAAAATATTTACAAGTATCAACAGATGAAGTTTATGGAAGTCTAGGTTCTACAGGATACTTTACGGAGGAAACGCCATTAGCACCAAATAGTCCTTATTCTGCTAGCAAAACAAGTGCTGATTTATTAGTTCGTTCATACTATGAAACATATGATATGAATGTAAATATTACTAGATGTTCAAATAATTATGGACCATATCATTTTCCTGAAAAGTTAATTCCATTAATGATTTCTAATGCATTAGATGGGAAAAATTTACCAATATATGGTGATGGAATGAATGTAAGGGACTGGTTACATGTTTATGATCATTGCCAAGCTATAGATTTAGTCCTACATAAAGGTAAAAAAGGTGAAGTATATAACGTTGGTGGGCATAATGAACGAACTAATAATGAAATAGTAGATATTATCATTGAAAAACTACAAGTGTCTCCTGATTTAAAAGTATATGTTGAAGACAGATTAGGCCATGATAAAAGATATGCAATTGACCCTACGAAATTAGAAACTGAGTTAGGATGGAAACCTAAATATACATTTGAAACAGGTATTGTAGAAACAATAGATTGGTATTTAGCAAATGAATCATGGTGGAGACCATTGCAAGAAAAAGCAAAATTGAACTAGTTCTATAGATTGGACAGGGGGAATTGTAGTGACTGTATTAGTTACAGGTGCAAAAGGCCAATTAGGTAGAGAGTTAACTAATCTTCTAAAACAACAAAATATTGATTTTATTGCTTATGATAGTCAAGAGATGGATATTACAGATTTTGATAAGACGCTTTCTATTATTAAAGATATTAAGCCGTCAGTAGTTTATCATTGTGCAGCCTATACAGCAGTTGACTTAGCTGAAGATGAAGGAAAAGAGATGAATTATCTTGTAAACGTGGACGGTACTAAAAATGTTGCTCAAGTATGTAAAGAAGTTGGTGCTACATTGGTTTATATCAGTACTGACTATGTATTTGATGGAAAAACAAGGGAAACTCCGTACATGGAAACGGATAAAACATCTCCAATTAATGAATATGGAAAAGCAAAATTATTAGGAGAACAAGCGGTTCAGGAGATTTTAAACAATTATTATATTATAAGAACATCTTGGGTTTTCGGTGAGCATGGAAATAATTTTGTCTATACAATGAAAAAGCTTGCTAAAACTCATGATAAATTAACGGTAGTAAACGACCAAGTAGGCAGACCAACCTGGACAAAAAGTTTAGCAGAATTTATGACTTACTTGATACAAAATAAGTGTGACTATGGAATTTATCACTTTTCCAATGAAGAAACGTGTACATGGTATGAATTTGCACAAGAAATATTAAAAGATGATAATGTAACTATTTCTCCTGTTACATCTGATCAATTCATTACTAAAGCAACAAGACCAGAGTATTCAATTATGGATTTAGAAAAAGCGAAATCAACTGGATATGAAATAATTTCGTGGCAAACAGCATTACAACTTTTTTTGGAGGGAATTAAATGAAAGTCTCAGTTGTAGGTTTAGGTTATGTTGGTTTAGCTAATGCATTATTATTATCACAAAATAATGATGTAATAGCATATGATATAGTAGATGAGAAGATTGAGTTGTTGAATAAAGGAATCTCACCATTAGTAGATAATGAAATTGAGGAATTCTTAACAGATAAATCTATATCTATAGAATTCACAACAGATTTTGATAAGGCAATCAATCATGGTGAGTATTGTATTATTGCAACACCAACAGATTATGATGAAAAGAAAAATTATTTTAATACATCAACAGTTGAAAGTGTGATAGAAAAAGGATTAGCAATCAATTCAGATACTATCTTTATTATAAAATCAACCGTTCCTGTGGGGTATACAAAAGAGCTAAAAGAAAAATACAACACAGAAAATATTATTTTTTCACCAGAGTTTTTACGTGAAGGAAAAGCCTTGTATGATAATTTACATCCATCAAGAATTATTGTGGGTGAGAGAAGTGAAAGAGCAGAAGTATTTGCTAAAGCATTGTTGGATAATTCTTATGAAGAGGATGTACCTGTACTGCTAACTGATTCAACAGAAGCTGAAGCAATTAAACTATTTTCAAATACATACCTTGCTTTAAGGGTGTCATATTTTAATGAGTTAGATACCTATGCAGAAGTGAGAGGGCTAGACACTAAACAGATTATCGAAGGTGTTGGTTTAGATCCTCGTATAGGAAGTCATTACAACAATCCTTCATTTGGTTATGGTGGTTATTGCTTACCAAAAGACACCAAACAATTATTGGCTAATTATGACCAAGTACCTAATAATATTATTGGGGCAATCGTTGAAGCCAATAGAACGCGAAAAGATTTTATCGCTGACCAAATCATTGCTAAACAACCAAAAGTTGTAGGTATCTATCGTTTAACGATGAAAGCTAACTCAGATAATTTCAGATACTCGTCTATTCAAGGGATTATGAAACGATTAAAAGCTAAGGGAATAGAAGTGATTGTTTACGAGCCAACATTAAAAGAAGACACGTTTTTTAATTCAAAAGTCTATACTGATTTAGATGAATTTAAAAAAGTATCAGAAGTTATCGTAACAAATCGTATCGAAAAAGAATTAGCCGATTCATTGGATAAAATTTATACAAGAGATATATTTAATCAAGATTAACAAAATCCCCCCACAAGAATTCAATTTGATTTCTCGTGGAGGGTTATTTTTTTATCCTAATCTATCTTTCTAACATAATCCTTGTGAAGTGTAACAAATACCTTGCGATGATTATAGAGTATACAAGCATGCGTTGTTGTTTTGGTGTGGCAAATTTGCTCAATATCAAAGACAGTACTTTTGGAAAAGTGCATGCCAGATGCTTTTTTAAATGATTCATCTGCTTGAATGACGAGTGTTCTTAATGCTTCAAATCGTGTTCCTGTTGTGTGATAAGCGTCCTTTTGTTGGGTGATGGTCTTTTTGGGTGCAGCATATTGTTGCCAAGCAAGTTTATCTCCGTAAAAATAGCTTGTATCAACAGGTATACTAGTATATTGCCACATAGCATAGCTTGGCCATTGTTTAACGACAGGTGTGTTTTGAGAGTATTTGGCGACCCATAAACCATAATCACCAGCTACCACATCCAACCAATCATCAGAGTTTGCATCACTTTCATTCATATAGATGAGAGGTTTTACGCCAGTTTGTTTGTAGACATAATCTAAAAATTCTTTGGCTTTTTGTGCCCCTTGTTTGCCATAATCTTCATAATCAAGAACTAAGATGGCTTCACCTATATAGCCTTTGATATGTGTTAAGAAAAAGTCTGCTTGTTTAATGACATCATTTTGATCTAAAAAATGATACACACCATAAGGCTTGTTTAATTTTTTGGCTTGTTGGACAAAGGTGTCACATGTATCATCAATAAAATAAGTGCCTTCTGTTGCTTTAAAGATAAAGGCATCCGCTTTTAGTGTATCAAGTGACATCCCTCGTTGGTGGTTTGATAAGTCAATAACTTTTAGCATATAAAAACTCCTTTCTGATATAAGAAAAGACGACGTTTGTGGTAAACGTCGCCTAAATTGTTAGAACAACTCTGTAATAATCGTTTCACTATAGTGTGCTGATTTTGGTGTCACATAAAGTTGTTTGCCGTTTGCTTCAAAGATTCCTAAAGCTGAGATAGCCATCATCGCATTTTTTACTTCATCTTTTGTTAGTTCTTGACTGGCTACTTTTGGTACTAATGTTGTTTTTTTGTTTTCCTCGTTTAAAAAGTTTAAGTTTAATTTTTTCATGGTTATGTCCTCCTAGTATAGTTGTCTGATTGATTACATATCGTAGTGGTGAGTGTTTACGATTGACAGTCTTTCTAATGGTTCATCTTTTGGAGCAAGTGAGTCGAAGATATCACCTAAGTCTAAAATGTTTTCATCAGTGGCACTTTCTTTTAAGTTAGCTAATGTTTGTTTACGTGGTTTGTCGTCACCTACTGCTTTGAATGTTAAGATTGATTTTTTACTGTCGAAGATTTTTTCCATGTTTGTCACGTCCTTTTGTTAGTTTAGTAAGTTGCGCGCCTTACACTTATATAAACGTTTCCCAAATCAAAAGTGTTACCCCCTTTTTTCAAATTTTTTATATTTTTTTCTCACACCATCTCGCCAGCGATAAACTGTTTTCCTAGAAACCTTATATTTATCAGCTATTTGGCTCATAGTGAGTTGGTCAAAAAAACGATCAGCCAAATATTTTGTTTCGCAAGGAGTCAGTGTTTGAGCAAGTTGATGATACAAATCGGTCGTTGCTAAAGAAGAAGAGATATCATTATCCTCAGTAAGTAAGTCTAGTTGAGTATCTTCTATGATATCTTTGTCATATCGTCGTTGTTCTTTTCTGATTTTATCGACTGTCGCCCAACAGATTTTTTGATACACAAACGGTCTAAAGGGAGCTCTGTTATCGGGCTGTTTTTGATAATCTCGATGTGTCAGTAGTAACTCTATACGAGCATGCTGTAAATAATCATCAAACTCTGGGTGTGATGGGGTAATGTGGTATTTTTTCAATGCGCCTAAGATAAGTGAACGATAGGTTGTAAATAGTGTCTCTTCCATAAAAATTATCCTTTCAAGTTATCATTTGGCTAGCCACTGTGAGTATAGATAATTTTTGACAATCAGGAAAAAACCAAAATTTGAATTTTCTGCGTAAAATTAATTATTTTTGTATGAAAACGCTTTTAAAATAACTTGGATATGTTAATATAAGGTGTAATTAAAAAACACAAACTTAGGAGTGATAATCATGGATATCAATGCAAGAAAACTTTTAATTCACGAGGATTTAGTACATGGAGATGCGATTAAACTAGATGATTTATATAACAAGTTTTTACCTTGTTGTGTGAAGACAGGAAACACGTCGTTAACACGTGATGTCTATTTTATACATGATATATCTGAATTGGGCATAAAGTACAAAGCAATGCTATTAATGTCTAATCATCTACCTATTTTAACGACCTCCACAACACGTGAACTAATGAGTGAGTACAATCAATCTCATAATCGGATTTTTGAAAGGGTATACAATACGATTGAACTATATAATGGCTTTAAGCAAAAAAAATTATAAACAAGCCATGATTGACAAGCAGTTGATCTTTATGCCGCTAAATGGCACCGTTAGAAAAAATACAAGTTTTATTAATCCAATGTATATCACCAATTTTCATAAGATTGGTCAAGGACAAATGACGGTAAACTTTACTAATTTTTTAGGGATTGATCTGGTTTATGGATGTCAGGCGTTTAATCAACGAGTAAACAAAGCTGTGAATCAATATATGTTATATTTTTTCCCTGAAACGTTTGACGTATTAGAGCAAGTTATTTCATGGAAAGGAGATTACTTAATGAGTGAACTAACAAAAACAAGAAAAAAACGTCATAGTATTGATAGTGAAAAGTTAACTATATGTCGAAAGAAAGTGGACTATTTTTTAGTGATTCAGCAGTTTAATCAATCGCTTACGATTCAAGAGTTTATTGAGGAGTTTGATAGTTATTGGGATAAAATTTAGTTAAAATGTGATATAGTAAAAAGATGCAAGGGGGCTGAAAGAAAATGGAAGTCATTCAAAGCATCAAAAAAGAAAAAACAGGGTACTTGTTGGTGACAAAAAGTGGGATAAAGATTCCATTGTCTGAGGATTCTCTGGTGAAGCATCGTCTACTTAAAGGTAGTGAAGTATCAGAAGAATTATTAAACCAAGTAAAAGAAGAAGCCAGTTTTGATATTGGGTATCAAAAAGCACTAAACAATTTGAGCTACCAGCTTCGTAGTGAAAAAGAGATAAAAGATTATCTCAAAAAACAAGAGATTAACAACCTTCAAATCAGACAAATTATTGATAAATTAAAAGAGTTATCACTTCTTGATGATAAGATATTTGCTGAAAGTTATGTTCGTACGGCTATTCGTACGACTGATAAAGGGCCACAAGGTGTCAAAGAATTTTTGATGAAAAAAGGCGTGCCAAGTGACTTCATAGATGAAGCACTTATTTTATTTGATGACACGCATCAATTAGAGTTAGGTCAAAAGCTTGGCGAAAAGATGGCAAGAAAGTATCAAAAGAGTAGCCAAAAAGAACGTATCAATAAAATTCGTCAGCAATTATTTATAAAAGGGTTTAAATCGGATGTTATCTCTAGTGTCATAGATGGATTAGCTTTTGATGATGATGAGGACGAGTATGATTTATTAGTCAAACAAGGTGATAAATTATGGCATCGACATGAAAGAGTGGAGACACGTAAGAAACATCAAAAGATAAAACAAAGTTTGTATCAAAAAGGGTTTTCTATAGATGATATTAACCGTTACATAGAAGAAAAAGAGATGGAGTTAGAGTAAGAGATGAGTGAAGAAGTAACTTGGACGCAAGAGAAGATAGAGAGCTTTCAAGATGATTTGTTGGCATGGTATCATCATGAAAAACGAGATTTACCGTGGCGAGAGTCGACAGATCCATACCGAGTATGGGTGTCTGAGATTATGCTACAACAAACGCAAGTCGTAACGGTGATTCCATATTTTAATCGGTTTATGGAGTGGTTTCCCACGATAGAAGATTTGGCAAATGCTGAAGAAGATAAACTACTAAAAGCATGGGAAGGTTTGGGATATTACTCTCGTGTTCGCAACATGCAACATGCGGCAAAAGAAATGGTCGAAACGTTTGATGGGAAAATGCCACAGACGATAGAAGACATATTATCATTAAAGGGAATAGGTCCTTATACAGGTGGAGCGATTGGAAGTATTGCTTTTTCGTTGCCAGAGCCGGCAATTGATGGAAACGTGATGCGAGTATACAGTCGCTTATTTTGTTTGTCTGATGATATCGCGTTACCTAAAACACGAAAAGTTTTTGATAAGTATGTGAGAGAAACCATGTCACAAACTGAACCTGGTGATTTTAATCAGGCGTTGATGGATTTAGGTGCCACAATTTGTACACCGACTAAACCATCATGTGAGACGTGTCCAATAAAACATTATTGTGAGGCTAAAAAAACAGACACAGCATCTTCTTATCCAGTGAAGAAGAAAAAAGAAAAAGCGAAGCCACTTTACTATGTGGCAGATGTGATTAGAAATAAAACGGGTGCTTTTTTATTGGAGAAAAGACCAGAAGATGGTTTGCTTTCAAACATGTGGACATTTCCCATGCGTGACGTCACAAAAGAAGACTATGATCGTTTAGTGGCATCTTATGGCTCTGTTGAAAAAAAAGAGTTACAAGTAGCAGAGCAATTGAGCTTGTATGAAGAAGAAAAAATAGACATCAAAGAAAAACAACTTTTAGGCATTGTGACACATATTTTTAGTCATAGAAAATGGCATGTGTTAGTAGTTGAGGATTTATTGAGAGACACAGATCGTGAAATGTTAGAAAAACAAAAATGGGTCTATCAAGAAGAGTTTGATCAGTATGTTTTTCCAAAACCACAGCAAAAGATGGTCGACTTACTAAAGAAAAGTATGAATAATTAGTGATATCATAGGCTAAGATATGCTATAATAATTCTGATATTGGTGTTAAAGGTTAAATTTAATACCCATGTGAAAAATTGACACAATTTGTCAAGGAAAGCAGGATTAGATAGTGATGCGTGTTCCTAAAGAAGGAGAGTTTATCACGATCCAAAGTTACAAGCATGACGGAAGTTTACATCGAACTTGGCGCGACACAATGGTCTTAAAAACAAGTGAGTGTTCGATAATTGGTATGAATGACCACACACTTGTGACAGAGTCAGATGGACGACGATGGGTGACGCGTGAACCTGCTATTGTATATTTCCATACAAAATATTGGTTCAACATAATTGCTATGATACGAGAGAAAGGAGTTTCCTACTATTGTAATCTTGCCTCACCTTATGTTTTAGATGAGGAGGCTTTAAAGTATATTGATTATGATTTGGACATAAAAGTGTTTCCTGATGGAGAAAAACGCTTGTTGGATGTTGACGAGTATGAAGATCATCGAAAACTAATGAACTATCCAAATGAAATTGATATTGTTCTTAAAGAAAATGTGAAGATTTTAGTAGACTGGATTAATGAAGGAAAAGGTCCTTTCTCTGATGAGTATGTCGATATTTGGTATAAACGGTATCAACAATTATCAAGAAAATGAAATAACTGTGTGTTTCGTAAATTCAGGGTTTGATAAGCACTACAAAAAAATAGCGAGAGATTTTAAATGTTTGAAGTCTTTCGTTATTTTTTGTCATTTTGAAACGAAAAAAATAACGAATTTGTTTGAAGAAATTATGTTATAATTTTTACAAGATGAATAAAGGAGGGTATTTAAGTGAAGAAAAAACTATCTATCCTATTTTTAGTAAGTGCTGTATTGTGTATTGGTTTGATGCTATTGAAAGTGTACGAATCAAGAACAACTGCCTCAGAAAAAGTGATTAGAGAAGTCATTGAACCTGAAAAAAAAATCCTTACAATACCAAAAAAAGCATCTATTAATTATAGTAAAGAAAAACAAGTGATGTCGATTAAAGAAATGTAATTATTCGAATAAAAAAACAGGAAACTTCACTAAAAAGTATCCTGTTTATTTTTATACCGTTTTTTTCATGTTTTGGTGCTGGATATTTGCTTCGATGTAGGGATTCCCAAAAGGCTCATACCCTAAAGAGTGATAGAAACCTAACGCGTGTTGTTGTGCCCCTAAAATGAGTGTGTTTGCCTGGTATTTTGTTGCTACTTGCTCTGCGTAGTTCATGAGTTGTATACCAATTCCTTTTCCACGAGCATCTTTAGCAACTGCCATGCGTTGGATTTTCATTGTTGTCTCATCAATAGGAAGTAATCTTACAGTACCTAAAGCCTGCTGGTTGTCATCATATAATACACAATGAATTGCTTGATCTTCATCAGCGATTTCAATCGATTCTGGTACGTGTTGTTCTATAACAAATACGTCTAGTCTAATGCGTTTAGCATCTTCATATACTTTTGACGTAAGATCTTGTGTATGAATTAAGTTTGCCATTTGTGTATCTCCTTTGTTATGCTTTTAATAAGTTTATCAAATTAACAGTTTTTTTAAAACAAATAGATTATAATAAGAATACGTAAAAGTTAGATAAAGTGAGGGGAATTTATGCTACAAAAAATTAAGGCTTCTAAATTAATGTTTTGGTCACTAGAGCTATTGATTATTGCAACATTAATTTTAGTTGGAACGAAAATCAATTTTATCTTTAAACCAATTGGAACACTATTTACAACAATGTTTGCACCGATTATTATATCCGGTTTTTTATTTTATTGTGTCAACCCAATTTTACAGTTTATGATTAAAAAAGGGATTAAACGGACATGGGCTGTGTCAATTATCATGATTTTTTTGATAGGTGTCGTGTTATTACTTATTATGTCGGTCATTCCGAATTTGATTAAACAAATGACCATGTTAACAAAAGCTGCACCAGACTTTTATATAGCAATAGAAAAAACAATCAATGAATTAGCGCACCATCCTGTTATGAAAAATGTTGATATTCAACAATATTTAGAACAGTGGAATGTGTCATTTGGAAATATTATTAAGACGACAATATCTAGTTTAGGAAATGGGTTAGGATCATTTATTTCTTCTATAGCTGGAATTGTTATGATTATCTTTACGGTGCCGTTTATTTTATTTTATATGTTAAAAGATGGGGAACGTTTTTTACCAAATGTGGCACGTTTTTTCCCAGAAACGCATCGTAAAGAAATGACAGAATTACTGATAAAAATGAGTCAAACAATTTCAAAATATATTAGTGGACAAATGATTGAGTGTCTGTTCGTTGGGGTTGCAACAAGTATTGGATACATGTTGATAGGTGTCAATTATGCCTTTTTATTTGGTGTAATAGCAGGTCTTTCAAATATGATTCCATACATTGGTCCCTATATCGGGTTAGCTCCTGCTTTATTTGTGACGATATTTACGGATCCAGTTAAAGCTGTTCTGGCATGTATTGTTGTATTAATTGTCCAACAGATAGATGGAAATATTATTTACCCAAATGTGATAGGGAAGAGTTTAGATATTCATCCATTAACTATTATTATCATTTTACTGGTTGCTGGAAATATTGCTGGACTACTTGGAATGATTTTAGGTGTGCCATTTTATGCAGTATGTAAGACGATTGTTGTTTATGTCTATGATATGGTTCAGCTTGATAAACGAATTAAAAAAGAAAATACTCCCGTTAAATAATTTGTTTAGCTATATCTTTTATATTGAATTTAATTGATGTTTATGATACGATTTTTGGAGGAATATTAAAAAGAACGAAAAAGTTAGGAGAGAAAAGCTTATGAACGCTGACCCCGAGAGTCAGTCTATTTTTATCAATATTATTATTTTGATTGTGTTAACATTACTAAACGCCTTTTTTGCAGCTGCGGAGGTTTCCGTTATTTCGGTAAACCGTAACAGACTGGAAAGTAAAGCAGAAGAGGGAAATAAAACGGCGATAAAATTACTGGCATTGATTAATGATTCAAGCAATTTTTTGTCTACGATTCAAGTAGGAATTACTTTAGTGACTATTTTATCAGGGGCTTCATTAGCCAATTCGTTTGCTAGAGAGTTAGCACCTGTTTTTGGTGGAGCTCCTTGGGCGAAACAAGCTTCGCAAGTCATTGTTTTAATCTTATTAACGTATATCTCAATTGTGTTTGGTGAATTATATCCTAAACGAATCGCTTTAAACAATCCTGAAGCTGTGGCAGGATTTGTAATGGGACCTATCACATTATTAGGTAAGGTAATGAGACCATTTGTATGGTTGTTGTCAAGCTCGACTAATTTATTGAGCCGTATCACCCCAATGACATTTGATGATGAAAATGAACGAATGACACGTGAAGAGATGGCCTATCTTTTGACGAATGAAGGTGTATTAGATTCTGACGAATTAGAGATGGTTCAAGGGATTTTTGATTTAGATACAACGATGGCAAGAGAAGTAATGGTACCTCGTACAGAAGCTTTTATGATAGATATCCATGATTCTGCAGAAGAAAATATTGATAAAGTATTAGCAAACAATTTCTCACGAATCCCAGTTTATGATGATGACAAAGACAAAGTCATTGGGATATTGCATCTTAAAAATTTACTAAAAGAAGCTCGAAGTAAAGGATTTGAAAATTTAAACTTATTAAATGTGATTCATGAACCACTTTATGTTCCTGAAACCATATTTATTGATGATTTATTGTTAGAGCTGAAAAAGACTCAAAACCATATGGCAATTTTATTAGATGAGTATGGTGGAGTATCTGGCTTAGTAACATTTGAGGACTTGTTAGAAGAAATTGTTGGTGAAATAGATGATGAATCTGATGAATTAACGATTGACCACTTATTAAAACAAGTGAGTGACAATGAATTCTTAATCGAAGCTCGTATGCCAATCAATGACTTTAATGAAAAGTTTGGTACGAATATCTCTATGACAGATGTTGATACGATGGCAGGTTTTATGATTACAGAGCTTGGTGTAATTCCTGAAAAGGACGAACGTTTAACCATTCATGTTGATCATATTGATTTAACGACGTATAAAGCAGAAGGCACTCGCTTACTAGAGATATTAGTGACGATCAATGAAGTAGAAGATGAAGAAGAAGATAAATATTACAAATCACGCGATGATGATTAATAGATAGCGAGGTATAACAGTGAGAAAAGTTATTACATATGGTACATTTGATTTATTACACTACGGACATATTAATTTATTACGTCGTGCAAAAGAGCAAGGCGATTATCTGATTGTTGCCTTGTCTACTGATGAATTCAACTGGGACGAAAAGCAAAAGAAATGTTATTTCTCATATGAAAAGAGAAAGATGCTTTTAGAAGCGATTCGTTATGTTGACTTGGTCATACCTGAAGAGAGTTGGAACCAAAAGATGACAGACATTGAAGAGTTTAAAGTTGATGTGTTTGTCATGGGCGATGATTGGAAAGGTAAATTTGATTTTGTAAAAGAAACAGGTGCTGACGTTGTTTATCTTGAACGCACACCAGAAATATCAACAACACAAATCAAAAAAGATTTGAATAAGAGATAAAAAATAAAAAGATAAATGATAAAATAGTTCTATCATTTATCTTTTTTCTTAAATTTAATATATTTAATTGAGAGAGTGGTAATAAAAGTGAAATTAATTACAATTTGTACTGCAATGTATAATGAACGAAGTAATATTTTTCCATTATATGATGAGCTTGTGAAAATTGCAGATTTATATAGAGAAAAGTATCATTTTGAATTTCTTTTTGTTAACGATGGTAGTATAGATGATTCTTTAGATAAAGTAAAAGAGCTTACAAAAATAGATACAAGAGTTAAGTATGTTGACTTATCTCGTAACTTTGGAAAAGAAATTGCAATGTTGGCAGGATTTGATTATGCTAAGGGAGACGCTATTGTTATGATGGATGCGGATTTACAACATCCACCAGAAACAATTCCATTAATGATTGCTGGCTGGGAAGAAGGGTATCAAGATGTATATGGTAAACGTGTTACTAGAGAAGGAGAATCTTTTTTTAAAAAATTTACCTCTAAACTTTATTACAAAATATTAGGTAAATTTTCGACAGTACCTGTTTTACCTGCTGTTGGCGATTTTAGATTGTTAGATAGAAAATGTATAGATAGTATAACAAGGCTGAGAGAATCACAAAGATATACTAAGGGAATGTATATGTGGATAGGCTTTAGAAAAAAAGAAATAGAATTTGTAGCACAAGAAAGACATGCTGGAGAAACAAAGTGGGAACTTAAAAGTTTAGTTAAATTAGCGATAGATGGTGTTATATCAGATTCGACTACACCGTTACGTATATCTTTGTATTCAGGAATGATAATATCTTTAATATCTTTTATTTATATGATTTATGTTTTTATTAAAACTTTGATAGTAGGAAGTTCAACACCAGGATTTCCGACTCTTACGATATTGATTCTATTTTTAAGCGGATCTCAATTAATTTCTTTGGGTGTGATTGGTGGATATATTGGTAAAATTTATAAAGAGGTTAAAAATAGACCTCCCTATTTAATACAAGAATATTTTAGTCAAGATAATCCAGAGTAAATGAAAATAAAATAGAGTTTATTAGTTAAAAAGTATGTAGATTATTGATTTATTTTTCTAATTTATTTATTAAGAAGGTTATATGTATATTTTTTTAATGTAGCTTTTTTAAATAATGTAATTAAGGTATAATAATTAAAAAGATAAATAAAACTTATTTATCTTTTTTTATTATTAATAATTTAATTTATGGGGGTAAAAATGAAAAAGAATATTAATATAGGTCTATGTTTATTACTATTTAGTTCACCAATATTATCTTTGGCTTCTGAAACTACAACAGAATCCAGTGAGGTAAAAATGAGTGAGAAGTCAAGTACCCAAGTATCTTCTGATTCTGACACAAATACATCATCAGATGTTAGTAACCACAATAATGAAAATCAAAGTAAAGAGTCTAAAGAGAGAATCTATCTAAATGGAGAGGTCATTGAAATTGATTCAGAGCCAGATGCTTTAAAAAATGTTGAAGAACAAGTTGTTACCGAAGATAATCAAAAAGCTATGGGAGATACTTTTAAAAGTATAATGAGATCTTTTAATAGTACAGCTTTTTCTTCAAATAATAAAGATTTACCAAGAATGGATTTTGTTGATGTTTCTTCACATCAAGGTGAAATTACAGTAAATGATTATTTGAGTATGAAAAAGCAAGGAGTAACAGGTGTTGTTGTTAAATTAACAGAAAGTACCTCTTATACTAATCCTTATGCCAAATCACAAATAAATAATGCAAAAGCTGCTGGCTTAAAAGTGAGTGCCTATCATTATAGTTGGTTTAAGAATAAACAAACTGCAGAAGCTGAGGCGACTTATTTTGCAAATACTGCAAAAAGTTTAGGTTTAGGAACAGATGTCATTTTAGTTAATGATGCAGAAGAATCTTCTATTAATAATGGAAGATTAACAGAAAATTCCTTATATTTTGCATCAACTTTATCTAATAAATTTGGTTATAAAAATGTTCACCACTACAGTATGGCTAGTTGGTTTAAACCTGGTACTATTGATATGACTAAACTTGGAGGAGAACAGTTTTCATGGAAAGCAAATTTTGTAAATAATCCTTCTAAGAATAATCTTTTATATCAATCTTCATCAGCGTGGCAGTGGAGTAGTCAGTTACAATTTGTTAACGATAGAGTGTCCGGAAGATTATTTGATATAAATATTGATTATAAAGGTAATTTTTCTAATCCGTCATACATTGAAGATTTTGAACAGACACCTATTACAAAGAGAAAGTATATTAATAAAAATAATGGTGTGATTTATGAAAGACCATATACATCAGGTGTTTCTCAAATAGATACTACACAAGGTATGAAGGGACAATTGATTTATTTAACAGCTCAATCTCAAACAGATTATGGATTATGGTATAAATTTTCTTATACAAAAAATGGTATAAATTACAGTGGATGGATAAAATCAACAGATTTAGACGATGTAATTGAGCAACAAAGTATTAATAAGACTTTTATTATCAAAAATAATAATGGAGCCGTTTATGATAGACCATATACTGAAACCACTCAAAGAATAGATACAACAAATGGTACCTATGGTAGTAGTTTTAAAGCTACTAAATCAGCTACAACTGGCTATGGATTATGGTACTATGGAACATATATAAAAAATAACCAAACTAAAGCAGGTTGGATAAAATCAACGGATTTAGGTAATTATAGTAATCATGAATTTACAACAGGCTATAAGTATGTAAATAAAGATTATGGTGAAGTATATAATGAACCGTATGAAGGTAGTGGAACAAAAAGAATAGAGCAGTTGACAAATATGCAAAATGTCATTTTTTCATATACGGAAAAAGCAACAACTGATTTTGGTATATGGTATAAAGGAACATTTTATAAAAATGGAAAAGAAGTTATAGGATGGATAAAGAGTACTGATTTATCAGATAATTATTATTCTAAAAAAGATGTTGGCAAGCGTTATGTTACAAATAACAATGGTGTGATTTATGATACGCCACATAACTATGGACATACAAAAGAAATTGGAAAAACTTCTAATTTAAATGAAAAATATATTGAAGTAACTAAATCAGTCAAAACACCTAGTGGATTATGGTATGAAAGTACATTTAAATTAGCTGATAAAAAAGTTAAGGGATGGATAAAATCGACAGACATTACTCTATACCATGATTATGAAAATGTTTCTGGAAAATTTTACGTTAATAAAGATGTTGGAGTAGTATATGATCGAGCATATGATGGAGAGAATACCAGAAAAGTAAATGACTTAAGAAATATGCAAAATGTCATTTTTTCATATACGGAAAAAGCAACAACTGATTTTGGTATATGGTATAAAGGGACATTTATAAAAAATGGACAAAATGTTACTGGCTGGATAAAAAGTGTTGATTTAGATCGAACATATCGGTCAGTAAAAATAAATCAAATAAAAACAATTAATGTAGCAAAAGGAGTTATTTATGACTCACCATATAATGAGGGGTATACATCGAGATTAGGCAATTTGTCAGATTTAAATACTTCTAAAGTACGAGTGAGTAATTCTGTAAAAACACCATACGGAATATGGTATGAGACTACATTTAATAAAGGTAATACGCAGGTTAAAGGTTGGATAAAATCTACTGATTTTAAATAACTATATTATACTGTATGTAATTTAAAGAACTGATATACTTTGATTAAACTAGTATATCGGTTCTTTCTTTATAAATGTACTATCTTTTTTTTTTTTATTCATTTAAAATACTAATGAGTAAAATAAATTATTATTAAAAATCGCATTTTAAGGAGAATAGCAATGAGTAAAATTAAAGCTATATGGATATATGGAGTGTTCATATTGATACTATCAATGATTGTTATAGTATCATGGGACGATTTTTTTTGGGGAGGAAATTCTGGAGGACAGCTTTTAGTTAATTATTTTGAAGGCTATAATGGTAGATATATAGGTAACTTAATTATAATTATAATGACTCGTTCAGTTTTGTTAAGAATTTTAATCTATACTTTTACTAATGTAGGGTTAGCTATAGTCATGTCTAAAATTATTGGACATCGAGTTAAAATGGAATATATTATATTAATCCTACTTACTATACCTATTGGAATTTTCAGACAAACTTTTGGTTGGTTTTCAGGTTTTGCTAATTATAATATTTCTGCTTTATTTGTATTAGTAATCTTATATTTAGTATATGTTCATACTCAAACATGGTATACTCCAATAATCATACTTTTTTTATCTTTTTTAGGTCAGTTTTTTGTAGAAAATGTTTCAATGGTTAATATTGTAATCAGCTTTTCTGCTTTCATTATAAGTTTATTCATTAATAGAGATAGATTATTTTCTACAATTACGTGGTTAACAGGTTCTGTTTTTGGATTTTACCTCATGTTTCAAAATAGTGCATACCACTCAGAAACATCGAGAGGCGTTTCTAATATTTTTATAGCAGAATTACCTAAGCATCTATTACAAGATTGGTCAGAGTTAGTTATTAAAGATAATATATTTTTAATTTTTTTATTTTCTATTGTTATATATTATATATTAAATAAACCTCTATTGATTGGAAGTTACTTATTGATATTTAACATTTATTTTATCAGTAGAAATTATTTAAATATAACTTTTAATACTGAACCATTGTATATGCTTCTAGTTGAGTTGGTCATGATTTTTTTATTTTTCTTTATATTGATATATGTTGGTTTTGTTAGCTTGGAAAAGGAAGATAAAAAATTATATTTTATCTTTTTATTCTCTGCGGTACTAATGGTTGCACCATTTCTGATGGTCACTCCTTTTGGACCTCGAAATATTTTATTAACTTATCTGATGTTAAGTGTTTCTTTAGGAATACTATGGGCTAATTTATCAAAAAATATCGAGAGTAGTCATGTTAACAAGTTAAATAAACTAGTTAAAGGAATGATAATATGCTGCAGTTTGTTCTATGTTTCATTGTATGCAATTAACGCTTTTGAGAACAATCGTAGAATCAAGCTTATAAAACAGGCAGATGAATCTAATCAATCAGTTGTAGAAATCAGAAGACTACCTTTCTCATTTTTAGGTCAACAGCTTGATAATATACCTATGGGAAATAGACAAGATGAGTATAAAGAATATTATGATATTTCAAAGAATATTGAAATAAAAATTGTAAATAGAACAATGCCATTACCATGGAAACAGACAAATAATTAAAAACTAGTTACTTTTTGTACTAGTTTTTTCTTGTTTAATCTGTAAATAAGTATTAAAAATTAGATGCTGATTAACACGTTTAAAGTATATTTTATATAGGTAAAAAGAAAGTATCATTAGATTAATATGTATGGTACAATTTATTAATGACAATGATTAAATCAGTAAAAGATAGTCTATTAATGTCTTGTTTTAATTGTGTAAGTTTGAGAAAAGAATTAATAAATTATATCAATACAAATTTATATTTATTATCAACAAATTTGTTAAAAGTAAAGCCCAACCTAATAGATAAGGGAGGCTTATTTTATTGGATATATTGTGAGGAGAATATATAGATGAAGGTTTTAATTATAATACCTGCATATAATGAAGATGCAAGCATTTTATCAACGATTAGATCAATTGATAAATATAAAAGTGAGAATCATTCTTTGGTTTTGGATTATGTTGTTATTAACGATGGCTCAACCGATAATACAGCTCGTATTTTGTCAGAACATGGCATTTCTAGCATTCATTTAATTAGTAACTTGGGTATAGGTGGAGCAGTTCAAACGGGCTATCTTTACGCATTTTACAAAGATTATGATATAGCTGTACAATTTGATGGAGATGGTCAACATGATATTAGTTCCCTTAAAACTTTGATTAACCCGATTATTAATGGAGATGTCGACTTTACGATTGGGTCGAGATTTGTAGAAGGATCACCATCAAAATTTAAAACATCATTATTTAGACGTATGGGAATAAATTTAATTTCATTTTTTATTAAATTTAGAACAGGAGAAAAAATTTTAGATGTTACATCAGGTTATAGAGCTGCTAATAAGGAAATTATTGAATACTTTTCTAAAAATTATCCAAGAAAATACCCAGAGCCTGAAACAAATGCCATTTTAATAAAAAAAGGTAAACGAGTAGAAGAGGTTGGTGTTAATATGTTTGAACGTAAAGAAGGAAAATCTTCTATCACTCCGTTTAAATCAGTGCGATATATGGTTGAAGTATTAACATCAATAATACTATTATCAGATAAGGGGGAATAAATAAAGTGGAAGCTTTATATTTATCAATGATCTTTTTTTCTTTACTTTTTTTATTTTTTGTAATTAGGTCTATAAGAAAATCGACATTTAGTTTAGAGTATTCTTTACTGTGGTTAGCTGTTGCAATCATTATGGTAGTATTCGCAGTTTTTCCTAAATTACCTGAATATTTAAGTAGTCTATTAGGATTTGAAACAATGTCTAATTTTATATTAGTTATGGCTGTATTATTTAGTCTACTGCAGCTAATTTCAATGACGAAGCAGATTACAAAACAAAGTAATCAAATAAAAAAATTGATACAAGAAGTATCAATTTTAAAAGAAGAATTTAAAAATAAGGAGAGAGATAAATGATACTTTTTTTTATTTATGTTATTTTATCATCATCAGGAATAATTTTATTTAAATTAGGTTCTACAGACTTATCAATTAAAATTATTAACAATCAATTGAATATGAATTTTCCAGGGTTAAGTATTTTAGGGTTATTTTGTTATCTTATAAGTTTTGTTTTATGGATGATTATTATTTCAAAATCTGATGTTAGTTTTATAGTTCCCTTGGGGTTAGGACTTACTAATATTTTAATACTAGTAGGATCTTCTGTGGTATTAAAAGAGGAAATAAGTCTTTATGGTATCATAGGTATTGTATTAATACTTGCAGGAACGTTACTGATTAATAAATAATCAAAAAAAGTGAAGGAGAAGGTAAAATGATTGAAAAAACACCACAATTTTTCATTAATTGTTTGTGGAAGAATAAATATCTTATTTTGATATCAGTTATCATAACTATAATAGGAACTAGTTACTCTACAAATTTCAATAATATTTACTGGAAATTTGTTGTGGTAATATTTGGGGTTTCAGTGATTCCACTTTTACTAATATCTAATGTAAAGATTGAGAAAATAGTGTTTGTAACTATCCTTTTTTTTGGTTCTTTCTTAGTTATTTTTTCCCCAGTTTTTGATAGTTTGGACGAACCAGCACATTATGGTAGAGCATTATATATATCTGAAGGAAATTTTAAGCTTTATAATGACAATGATAAATTAGCTATTTCAAAAGATTATGATAAACTGACAAAGATGACAAAATACAATGGTATTAATCGACTAGATCCCAAGGTAAATTTTTTCCATAGTAATTTATTCAGCATGAAAAGTGATACAAGTAAAAAAGTTGAATCGAAAATAAAAGCAACTAGATCATATAGTTCATTTGTATATTTTCCAGGAGCTTTTGGATTATGGTTCGGAAAAATAATTTCGAATGGTAATTTAGGAGTTATGTTTTATTTAGGGAGATTCTTTAATCTTTTGATGTATGCTATTATGGCTTTCTTTGCTATTCGAATAGCAAGTAAGTGGAAAATACTATTATCAGTCTTTGCTGTGCAACATTTTCCAATATATTTATCCGCCTCTTACAATCAAGATGCATTCTTTTATGGACTATCGTTATTAATTGTTGCTAAGTATATTCAGCTATTTGATAAAGAGGAAACAATAAGTTATAAAGATGTTGTGACAATATCGATTATGTGTGGACTTATGGCTTTTACAAAGCTACCATCCATCATGCTTATAGGCTTAATGCTTTTTATTCCAATAAGTAGATATGAATCTAAAAAAGTTTATTTCAGTAATTTCGTTGCTATATTTATTATAATTATTGAAGGATTGTTGTGGAGTAGGCATTATTCTAGTATAATGCCTACAGATTTGCCTAAATCTGTTAATGAAGCACAACAACTGCAGGTTATATTAAGCCAACCTTTAATGTTTTTAAAATCACTTTTATCAAATAGTATGAAAACGGTCCTTCAACTTAAACAATATTTTACATTTGGTTGGTCATTTAAATATTCGGAACTTGCGTATATACTGTATTTATTATTTATAGGATCTGTTGTATTTATGTACCCAATAAGATTAAGGCACAAAATTGGTAATTGGTTTAAACTAGCAATTGTTGGTGTATCCACAGGTATTATTTTGTTGACTAATATTATTATGTATATATCTTTTACAGGCGTTGGTGAAACAGAAATTAGAGGAGTACAAGGAAGATACTTTTTTGGGATATTTGTTTTGAGTATATTTGTTTTTAATTTATCAGAAAAATTATTTACAGTAGATGAATTTGGTAGGCAACCATATTTTAATGAAGAAAAGTATAATAGAATTGTATTATTTATTTCAATATTATTTTTAGTATGGATGTGCACAATGCGAGTTGGAGCATATTATTAAAAATCTAAATAAAGGTATTAATGTGGAAAGGATTTAAAAATGGCTTTATATGGACTAAAAAGACAATCTAAGAGTGATTTTAATAAGAAAAAAAGTGAGTATTATGGTGCCAATTATGAGTCGACAACTGTTGATGAGTACTTAATTGTTTATGAATCAAGAGATGGAAAATCGATAGTTGATTCGCCTTATGCAATCTTTTTATCATTAGTTAATGATAAACGTTTTTCAAATTTTAAACATGTTTGGGTCATTAATCCTAATGTTCCATTTATTAAAGAAAGCATTCCAAAAAATTTACAAAAAAAAGTGATATTTGTTGAACGGAATAGTTTGGAGTACGTAAAGGTATTGCTAACAGCAAAATATTTAATTAATAACTCAACATTTGAATCTTTTTTTGTTAAGAAAAAAGAGCAAGTGTATATTAATACATGGCATGGAACACCATTAAAACATATGGGGTTTGATATTCCTGGAAATCCTAATCATTCACAAAATGTTTTAAGAAATTTCTTAATGGCAGATTATATTTTGTCACCTAACGCTCATACATCAGAAATTTTTATAAAAAGCTACAAATTAGAAGGTATTTATCCAGGGATAGTTCTAGAAGGTGGCTATCCAAGAATTGATTTTACTCTTAATTCTAATAGGAGTGAGATTGTAAGAAAAATTGAAAACTATGGTGCAAAATTAACTGAAAAAAAAATCATCTTATTTTGCCCGACGTGGAAAGGAAGTTCTGTTCACAATACCACAGATGATATTGATCAAATTGTTGAAGAAACATTACAGTTAGCTAATCAATTTAAAAATGAATATGATGTATTAGTTAAAGTTCATCCCTTTATTGCAAACAAGGTCTTAGAGGATGGAAGGGTAAGTCAACATTTAGTGTCAGATTTAATTGATGCCAATGAAGTATTGGCTATTACGGATATTTTAGTGACAGATTATTCTAGTATATTTTTTGATTTTTTAGTGACAAATAAACCAATTATTTTTTATGCGTGGGATAAAGATTTGTATCAAAGAAACCGAGGAATGTATTTAGAAGAAAGTGAATTACCAGGGCCAACTGCAGAGACTTTACCAGATTTATTTGATTGTATCAGTCATGTGAAAGACTATTTTAAGGACTATCAAAATGCTTATAAAATGTTGGCAAAAAAAATGGTATCTTATGACGATGGAAATGTGACAAAAAAATATATTGAGCGAATTTTTGAAAACAAAAAGATAGAAGATATGAAAGAATATCACGTTGACTCCGACAAGAAAAAGATTTTACTATTTCCCGGAGCAATGAAAAGTAATGGAATTACATCGAGTGCATTAAATTTAGTTAACAATATTGATTATGACAAATATGATGTCACAGTTATATTAAATTCTAGAAATCCGATTGAATCGGTTAAAAATATTGAAGAGATTAATAAAAATGCTCGATTGATTTTTAGATTTGGTCATGCTATTTTCAGTAAGGAAGAAGAAAAGTTAGATAGTAACTTTAATGTCAATGGTTTACCGAAAAATAATAGAAATGCTTATCCTAAACAGGCTTATGTACGAGAAATGGCTCGATTGACAGCTAATCTTGAGTTTGATGTATCAATAGATTTTAGTGGATATAGTTATTTCTGGGGGCGTCATATTTTATCGGCAAATGCAGAAAAGTATGTGGCATTTATGCATAATGATTTGGTAGCTGATTCAATGAGGGAAGTTGATGGCAAAATGCCACAGTACAATGACTTGAATGCACTATTTTCTATTTACTTTATGTTTGATAAATTATTAAGTGTGTCACCCATGACAAGAGATGTTAACTTTAAAAAATTAGGCGGCTATGTAACTAAAGAGCAAATGTCTTATGTATACAATACAATTAATATCAATCAGATATTGGGGAAAGAAAACTCATCGGTTAAATCAGATGGTGAAAAGTTAATAGTTAAAAGGAAGCGGCTTAAAGTCTTAAATAATACTACTATTAAAGTTTATAAAAATTTATCTGATTTAGAGCTAGAAAAATCATTTGAACTATCATTGCGATTAGATGATAAAATAACACAATACGCTAGCTATTTATTTCATGACAAGATTTACGTCAAAATTAGTGTAAATGATATATACGTAGGCTGGATTGATCAAAATTATGTTAAAGAAGAGGAATTCGAATTATATAATGTTAAACCGTATCATACTATTTCAACTGCATCATACCCTTTAAAACAACCAATTTGGAATCAAATTCGTAAAAATAATGAAACAGATGAAATAATAACCTATATTGGATATTTTAAAGATAGATATATTGAAACTGATAAAATAGCCAAGACTAGTGGAGGACGTTATGTTAGAGTAAAATATAACGGAAAAGTAATCGGTTGGATGTCTCCTCGTCCTTTGAAAAGAACGCATAAACTAACGTCTATATCACCTTTAAAATTTTATTTCAATGGTAAATTGAAGAAAAAAGAGTTAGTTTCTCCTGTTGGTTATACGTCAAAAATAGAAAGAACAACATTATATGGTAAGTTCAATACGAATGTGTCAGTAAATATTTATGGTGAACCAAAAGGAACCACAAATAGTATGATTATTAGCACATCAGAAAATTATGTTGATGAGATTTTTTTAATCGATAAAATTGCATGGGTAGGAGAAGACAAATATTATCATATTTGTCTTAGTCTTGAAGAAAGTATAGGATATGTTCAAGCTGATTTTATTGATACTGTATCAGAAGATGTCTATTTTAATTTTAAAGAAAAAGAAAAACAAAATAATACAGAAGAATTTAGATTACCTAGGGTTGATTTGAGTTATCAAAAAGTCCCAAGTTTTGATTCAAATTATTATAATATTGTAAATATGGGAAGGCTATCACCTGAGAAAAATCAAACACATTTAATTCAAGCTTTTGCTAGATTTAATCAAGATGTTCCAAACAGTCGATTGTTTATTCTAGGAAAAGGACCTCTGGAAGCCTCATTAATCGAAACTGTTAAGACTGAGAAAATGCAAGGTAAAGTATTTTTATTAGGACATATTAAAAATCCTTTTAATTTTATCAAAAAAACAGATTTATTTATTTTACCCTCATATTATGAAGGGCAACCAATGGTATTGCTAGAATCTATGGTTTTGGGTTTAAAAATATTAGGTTCTAATATTCCTGCAAATATTAATGTTATTGGAAAAAATGAAGAATATGGTATGTTAACTGAGGGGATAGAAGTAGAAGATATATATCATGGTTTGCATCGTATTTATCAATTTGAAGGTAATTTTAAATCATTTGATTATATACAATATAATGAAAAAACAATTCAACGATTTTATCAAGAAATAGATCCGCTAAATAAATGAATTATTTTAAGAAGTTGACCCAAAAGCAACTTTTTAAATAAAAATCACTTAACTATCAAAATATAAATCCTATGAAATCAACGTTGTAATTAACGGATTTCATGGGATTTTTCTCTTATAATACTTTTGAGTCGGCCTCTTTTTTATTTTTATTGATTAACCCTCCAATAAAAAAATAATTGAATGTAAGCCTATTCTTTATAATGTCCTCATTGACAGTGCTTTGAGTGAGCTATAAAATGGGTTCAGACGTTTAGTAAGTATGGATGTGTAGCGTCAAGAATTGGGGGAAAATAAGTTGGGAATGACCGTGTTCAATGAAACAATTGTATTAATTTTTTTTATGTTTGTAGGTGTTTTGTTAAATAAACGAGGTAAGTATTCACCAGGAGCCAATATTTATATTGGTCATTTACTGACAACAGTTGCTTTACCTGCGGCCATTATTAATAGTTTTCAAGTAGATAAAAGTGACCGGTTATTAATTATGATGAAACAAACGGCTATTTATACATTTATTATGATTGTGGCGACATTACTTATTACGTATTTAATTGCAACTTTATTTAAGAAAAAAGATATGCTACGAAGTTTATGGGTAGTTAGTTTAACTTTTTCCAATATATTATTTATCGGAATTCCGATTGTTGGAAAATTATATGGTGAAGTTGGATTGATTGTCTTAGTTGTGTGTAATACAGTAACAAGCTTGTTCTTATTCACAGTAGGGATTATGTTTTTATCAAATAGTCGAGAAATCAGAATTCGAAGTATTTTGACCACACCAGCTATTCTAGCAGCTGTAGTAGGTTTTGTGTTGTTTATGTTTGGTGTAAAATTACCAAAACCAATTCATACTTTTAATGTTGATTTGTCGATTATGACGGCATCTTTATCAATGATTATCAATGGTAGTTTGTTCTCACAAGTAAAACTAAAAGAGTTGTTCTTTGATAAAGATAATTTACAATTTCTATTTGTTAGAGCGATTATTATACCCATTATTTTTATTCCAGTATTGAAATTCTTTATCACAGATCCAACTATTTTAGGTGTTTTAGTGCTGCTTGCTTCAATGCCAGTAGGTTCACTGGATGCTATTTTGGCAGAAGAATATGCTGGTGCAGGAACAAAAGTATCACAATATATTGCATTGACAACTGTCACCAGTATGGTAACATTACCAATTATTATGTCATTAATATAAACGAAAAAAGTATCTGAGAGGATGCTTTTTTTGTTTATATGGTATAATTTTTAAAACTAAACGTAGAGGAAGAGTGACGTGATTTATACACGATTAGCGAGAAAAGAAGATGTACCACAAATAGTGACCATCATTGAAGAAGCAAAGGAAGTATTAAAAAAAAGTGGAAGTTCACAATGGCAAGAAGGTAGCCCAAATGAGTCAATGGTTTATGACGATATTGATCATCATTATGGCTATGTCTTAGTTTATGATAACCAAGTGGTTGGTTATTTAGCTATGATTAATCAAGAGGATGAAGATTATAAAATCCTATCCAATTGGCAGCAAACGTCTGATTATGTTGTGATTCACCGAGTAGCCATTTCATCTAACTATCAAGGATGTGGGTTAGCAAATTATTTTTTCTCTAATATATTGAGCATTGCATTAAGTAAAGGTTACTCAGCTGTGAGAATCGATACGCACAGAGTGAATTTAACCATGCAAGCTTTATTAGAAAAGTTTGATTTTGTTTACCGAGGGATAGTATATGTTGCCTCTGATATCGATGGTGAACGTTTTGCTTATGAGTTAGTAATTGAAGACTAATAAAAAGATGTGAAAACAGTTAAATATTTGCTAGAATCGATTTATAAAGCATGTGTTTTAAGATACTAAAGAAATCGATTTTTTATTGGTGTTGGAGGTGGGTAGAAATGAAGGTAATAATCGTTGGTGGCTCATTTGCGGGCATTCATTGTGCGATTAAGGTAAAAGAGTTGTATCCGTCATTTGATGTGGTACTGATAGAAAAAAAGGCAAAAATAGGTTATATCCCTAGTGGGTTATCTATGCTGTTGAATGGTGAAATTGATTCATTAGAAGAAGCCTATTTTATGACAAAGAAAGAATTAGAAAAGACTGGGATTAATGTATTAACGGATACAGAAGTTTTATCCTATGACTTTACGGGTAAAACAATCGATACAACAAAAGGATTGATGTCCTTTGATAAATTAGTGTTAGCAACTGGCTCATCACAAAAATCATCAAAAATGGAAGATGATTTTGATCGTATTAAAACGTATAAAGATAAAGAATCAGCTGAACAGATATTAAACACATTAAGTAATGTTGATGAAGTTATAGTTATAGGAGCTGGACAAGCTGGAATGGAGCTTGCGAGTGGGTTAATCTATCAAGGAAAAAAAGTCCATATCATTGAGACGATGGATTATCCGCTATATAAGTATTTCGATAAGGATTTTTTAGAATCTTTTTACACTACAACAGGAGACATTCCCAATATGACGTTTCATTTTAGTGAGACAGTAAAGGAAATTGATGAGTCTAGGTTAGTACTATCAAATGGAAAAACGATGAACATCACTGATAAGATGGTACTTAGTGCAAATAGTGTACGACCTGAATTATCTATTTTTAATCAACAACTACGAGCTAATAGTGATAATACACTTTATGTTGATGATTATTTAGAAACATCTATTCCTGACGTTTATGCGATAGGGGACTTGATACAAGTGCCAAGTTTTCTATTTCATGCACGAGTTTATGCCCCATTGATTGTCAATGCGGTACAAACAAGTATGATGTGTGCCAAAAATATTGTGGAAAAAAAAGAAACCCTTAGACCAATGTTAAAAACAGTTGGAATTAAATTATTTAATCATTATTTGGCGAGTACTGGTTTAATGGAATCAGAAGATTTTTTATATGATGCGGAAGTTAAAAGTGTGATTATTACCTTGCCAATATCAACAGTTAGTAAAAAAGAAGTGAGTATTAAATTAGTTTATGGCGGGAAAAATTATCACTTGTTGGGTGTGCAGCTTATTTCTAAAGAACCAATTTTAGATAAAATAAATACCTTTGCCCTAATGATAAAAGAGAGGATAGATATAAGGAATCTTAGTCAATTACCTCATTTCTACAATGCTGTTTTTGCGAATACATCGTTAGGTCTGCCGGATGTGTTTGGAAAAGGAGATGATATGAGTGAGATTTGATGAGTTACTTGAAAAAAAAGAAGCCAAACAATTACAACTTCTAAAAAGTCTATTACTTCGTGGTGGGACGTCGAAGATTAGCTCATTAGCCAAGGAGCTTGGTATTAGTAAATCATCTCTTGAAACGTACATTGACGATTTGATGTGGATCAATGATACATATAAAAAAGAAGCAACTTTGTTTTATGATGGGGCACTTGTCATGTTAGAGTTAGCTCCCAGTTTTTCTTTAGAAGTGATTGAAACACATTTGTATAAAGACTCCATTAAATATCAAATTATGAACTATCTGTATCATCATTTTGATTATTCAACAGTTGCATTGACTAATAGAATAGGAATCAGTGAGTCGACACTTTTTCGTAAAATTAAAGAGTTGAATGTGTCGCTGAAAGAGTTTGGATTGACTATTTGGCAGGGAAAGTTAGTTGGAGAAGAAAGTCAGATTCGTTACTTTTACTATTGCTTTTATTGGTATTTAGATAATTATGCACAAAAAGAGATATCATTTAAACAACAATCATTGATTGACGCAATAGAGCGAGGATTAGGTGTTAATTTTTTACTTGAAAACATGAAACGTATTAATCTATGGCTGATTATTTCAAAAAAAAGGATTAGTTACGCCTCACCAATCTATACAGAACTAAAAAAAGCAATAGAGCCTTACGAGCGAGACACACTTTATCTTGAGTTAAAATCAATTGTTTTACGTGTTTTAGGGCACTACGCTGTTGAAGTAGACGAGGAAGAAGCAATGATTCATTTTTGCTTTTTAATGAGTTTTCAAGCGATGCCTCAAAATGATTTTTATAAGTATGAGATACTTCGCTCCAAATTTACACCAGTCGGATTAGTGGATACCTTTATTTTAGAGTCGTTGATTTTATACTATGCACCACTAAAGCTATCACATCAATTGGAAAGCCAAGTTAATTATTATTTGTCACGTGTGCATTATAGATTATATTTTTTTAGAGGAATTATTGAAGTATTATCACGTGAATACATTATAGAAACCGAAAAAGAATGGTCAGGGCATGTAATTTCACCATTAATTGAAAGACTTTTTTCGTCAGTCGAAGGAGACTATGAAGGGTTAAGCTTAGACCATAATAAGACGCTAATTGACTACTCAAAATTACAGTATCTTCATATTATTGCGTTAATCGATAGTCAAATTAATCGCACTGTAACAATTGGTGTCAAACTTGTATTAGAAGATGTGTATCAAGAAGTATCAACCACCCGCTTGATTAAAGAACTAAATTGTTTAAATGGTGTGAGATGTATGGAGTATGATGCGTCTAAATCATTTGATTTAGTGATAAGCAACAAGCCAATTAATCACGCTAAAGCTCAAACGTATCTTTTATCAGAATTAGGTACAACGTATGATGTGATTCATATTACTCGACTCATTCGAGATATTTCTACAAATAAAATGACAAAAGAAATAAACGTTAAAAAAATCCAATTATAATTGGTCTAAGTAGTGTATGACTTAATAAACAACACGAAACAGTCAATTATTTGTAAAAATAAATAAATATTGACTGTTTGTTTTATAAAAAAAAGGGTAGAATGAATCTATCAAAAAGAAAACGCTATCTTAAGTGTTTGGGAGGAATTATCATGACAGAAAAATCTTATATTATGGCGATAGACCAAGGTACAACAAGTTCTAGAGCAATTATTTTTGATAAAGCAGGAAATAGTGTTGGAAGTTCTCAAAAAGAATTTACACAAATCTTCCCTGAATCTGGTTGGGTAGAACACAATGCAAATGAAATTTGGAACTCGGTACAATCTGTTATAGCCGGCGCATTAATCGAGTCAGGTGTTCGTCCAACTCAAATTAAAGGTATAGGTATTACAAACCAGCGTGAAACAACAGTTATCTGGGATAGAAAAACTGGAAAACCAATTTACAATGCTGTTGTGTGGCAATCAAGACAATCTGCTCCTTTAGCTGAAAAGTTAAATGAAGACGGTTACGCAGATATGATTCATAAAAAAACTGGTTTAGTCGTTGATGCTTACTTCTCAGCTACAAAAGTTCGTTGGATTCTAGATCATGTAGAGGGCGCTCAAGAACGTGCAGAAAAAGGCGAATTAGCTTTTGGAACAATTGATACATGGTTATTATGGAAATTAACAAACGGAGCAACTCACGTAACAGATTACTCAAATGCTGCTAGAACAATGATGTATAACATTCATGACTTAGAGTGGGATGACGAGATTTTAGAGTTATTAAACATTCCAAAATCATTATTACCAGAAGTAAAAAGTAACTCAGAAATTTACGGTTACACACAAAGTTACCACTTCTATGGTAGTGAAGTGCCAATCGCTGGTATGGCAGGGGACCAACAAGCAGCATTATTTGGTCAATTAGCATTTGAAGAAGGATCAATAAAAAACACTTATGGAACTGGTGCATTTATCGTCATGAACACTGGTGAAAAACCTCAATTATCAGACAACAAATTATTAACAACTATTGGTTACGGAATTAACGGTAAAGTTTATTATGCGTTAGAAGGTAGTATCTTTGTTGCTGGATCAGCTGTTCAATGGTTAAGAGATGGTTTGCGTATGATTGACTCCTCTGCTGAATCAGAAAAATTAGCAAATGAATCAACAAGTGATAATAGTGTTTACGTTGTACCAGCATTTACTGGATTAGGCGCACCTTATTGGGATTCAGAAGCACGTGGCGCAGTATTTGGCTTAACTCGTGGAACAACTAAAGAAGATTTTGTTAAAGCAACACTACAAGCAATTGCTTACCAATCGAAAGATGTTATTGATACGATGCAAAAAGATGCTGGTGTGAAAATTCCGTTAATTAAAGTAGATGGTGGAGCGGCAAACAATAATTCTTTATTACAATTCCAAGCAGATATATTAGATATTAATGTTCAACGTGCGTCTAACTTAGAGACAACCGCTTTAGGAGCAGCTTATTTAGCTGGTTTAGCAGTAGGATTCTGGAAAGACTTGGATGAATTAAAAGAATTTACACAAGAAGGCGAAATCTTTACTCCTCAAATGAGTGAAGAAGAACGTACAGAATTGTATGAAGGATGGACAGAAGCTGTTAAAGCAACACAACTATTCAAGAGAATTAAATAATATAAGGACTGATAAAAATGAGTTTTTCTTTAAAAACGAGACAAGAAAGTATTAACTATCTAAAAGATCATTCCGTTGATGTATTAATTATTGGTGGCGGTATCACAGGAGCGGGTCTGGCTTTACAGACCGCTGCTTCTAGTATGAGTACAGCTTTAGTTGAAATGCAAGATTTTGCTGAAGGAACATCTTCACGTTCGACTAAGCTAGTTCATGGTGGTATTAGATATCTGAAAACCTTTGATGTTGAAGTTGTATCAGATACAGTGAGCGAGCGAGCAAATGTCCAAAAAATTGCTCCACATATTCCTAAACCAAATCCAATGTTATTACCAATTTATGATGAGCCTAATAACACATTTTCATTATTCTCATTGAAAATTGCGATGGATTTATATGATCAATTAGCTCACGTCACAGGAACCAAGTATGAAAATAGAGTATTGAAAAAAGAAGAAGTGCTTGAAGTAAGTCCATATCTAGCTAAAGAAAATCTTTTAGGTGGCGGGATTTACCTTGATTTTAAGAACAATGATGCCAGACTTGTTATTGAAAATATCAAAAAAGCTCATGAAGATGGTGCTCATCTGTTAAGTAAAACTAAAGTAACTGGATTTATTTACGATGAAAACAATAAAATTTCAGGTGTTCATGTAGTCGATGTGTTAACGAATGAAACATATGATATTCATGCTGATGTCGTAGTGAATACAACTGGACCTTGGAGTGATACGATTCGTGGCTTATCAAATGATGAGACAATTGTTGGTCAAATGCGTCCGACAAAAGGTGTTCATTTGGTGGTTGATTATGACAAGTTACCTGTGACTCAACCAGTTTATTTCGATACAGGTTTATCCGATGGGCGTATGGTTTTTGTGATTCCAAGAGAAAATAAAACATACTTTGGAACAACAGATACTGATTATACAGGAGATTTAATGCATCCAACGGTGACACAAGAAGATGTTGATTATTTACTAAAAGTGGTTAATAATCGCTTCCCAGATCGTGATATTCGTTTATCTGATATTGAAGCAAGTTGGGCAGGATTAAGACCTTTATTATCTGGTAATGCTGGTTCAGATTACAATGGTGGTTCTAAAGACTCATTATCTGAAGAAAGTTTGGACTTAGTTATTCAATCTGTTAAAGAATTTGAAGCAGGAAATGGTTCTAAAGAAGTAATTGAGCAAACTATTAAAGATGCTAAGACAAGTAGTGGTGAAAAACAAGTATCTTCTTCATCTGTGTCACGTGGTAGTAGTTTAGATGTGACAAAAGATGGCCTTGTGACGTTAGCAGGTGGTAAAATAACCGACTATCGTTTAATGGCTGAAGGTGCTCTTAAAGTGATTGCATCATTATTAAAAGAACAAAAAAATAAAAACTATAAGTTAGTGGATTCTAAAAACTATCCAGTGTCAGGTGGCGAGTTTGATGCAACGAAAGTTGAAGAGATGACACAGGAATTTACAAAACTTGCAATAGCTAGTGGTTTAACTGAAGAAGAAGCGGCAGATATTGCAAACCTTTATGGGGCTAATACGAAAAAAGTACTAGCTTATGACACAACAGAATTTAATGGTTTAACTAAAGCAGAATCAATGAGTTTAATGTATTCACTTGAAGAAGAAATGACATTAACTCCCGTTGATTATAGTTTACGACGTACAAATTATTTATTATTTAAACGTGATCGCTTAGAAGAAATAAAAGATGCATTAGTGAATGCTATGTCACATTATTTTGAGTGGACACAAGAAGAAGAAAGCAATTATAAAAATGAATTAGAAAAAGCAATGTCTGAATCTTTCTTAGAAGAATTAAAGACAGAAGGGTGAGTAAATAATGGATGCAAATAATTTACAGATTTTTAGTGAGTTTTTGGGAACATTGATTTTAGTGTTACTTGGAGACGGAGTTGTTGCTGCAGTTAGTTTAAATAAAAGTAAAGCACAAGGTGCTGGTTGGGTTGCTGTCACTTTAGGTTGGGGTGCAGCTGTAACTATGGCCATTTATGTATCTGGATTTATGGGTCCTGCTCATTTAAATCCTGCCGTAACACTAGGTTTAGCTATAACAGGTAATTTTTCTTGGGGCTTAGTAGTACCATTTATGATTGCTCAAGTCTTAGGAGGAATTGTGGGAGCTATTTTAGTTTGGATTACTTACTTACCACATTTTGCTGCAACAGAAGATGAAACAGCTATTTTAGGAACTTTTGCAACAGGACCAGCAATTCGTGATTATAAATCAAACGTTGTGACTGAAGCAATTGGAACATTTGTATTAGTATTTGCTTTACTAGCATTTGGCCAAAATGCATTTGCTGATGGATTTAACCCAGTAGTTGTTGGATTATTAATTTTAGCATTAGGTCTATCTTTAGGAGGACCAACAGGGTATGCGATTAACCCAGCACGTGACTTAGGTCCACGTATTGCTCATCAAATTTTACCAATTGCTAACAAGGGTGGTTCTGACTGGTCTTATTCATGGGTGCCAATTGTAGGCCCATTAGTAGGTGGTGCTTTAGCTGCTGGTTTATGGATGATGATTCCTTTATAGAATAAAAAGTATAAAAGTTGTTAGATTGAGCTTATCTCATCTAACAACTTTTTTAGTAAAAAAACCCCCTTTTTTGTGTTGTTAGCTTGTATTATTTTTCTAAATAACTCATAATATATAATAAAAGTATTATTTATGAGATGTGATAGATCTCATATGAAAATAGATTTTTAAGGGGATAGGAAAATGAAAAAAGTTACACCGTATTTATTATTATCGACTTTAGTATGCCAAAGTTTAACTGTAGGGACCATCGTCCAAGCGACGAGTCTTAATAAGGCAGATAGTGAATTAATAAATCAAGAAGTAGTAGAAATGAATGATAGTACAACTGACATGGTATCAAGTCGTGACGCTGATACTGTGATAGAGAATGTAACGGAAAATACACCAGAAGTAACACCAGAAACAAAACCGGAAGAAACGCCAGAAACAAAACCGGAAGAAACGCCAGAAACAAAACCGGAAGAAACGCCAGAAACAAAACCGGAGCAAAAACCGGAGCAAAAACCAGAGCAAAAACCAGAAACAAAACCGGAGCAAAAACCAGAGCAAAAACCAGAAACAAAACCGGAGCAAAAACCAGAGCAAAAACCAGAAACAAAACCGGAGCAAAAACCAGAGCAAAAACCAGAAACAAAACCGGAGCAAAAACCAGAGCAAAAACCAGAAACAAAACCGGAGCAAAAACCAGAGCAAAAACCAGAAACAAAACCGGAGCAAAAACCAGAGCAAAAACCAGAAACAAAACCGGAGCAAAAACCAGAGCAAAAACCAGAAACAAAACCGGAGCAAAAACCAGAGCAAAAACCAGAAACAAAACCGGAGCAAAAACCAGAGCAAAAACCAGAAACAAAACCGGAGCAAAAACCAGAGCAAAAACCAGAAACAAAACCGGAGCAAAAACCAGAGCAAAAACCAGAAACAAAACCGGAGCAAAAACCAGAGCAAAAACCAGAAACAAAACCGGAGCAAAAACCAGAGCAAAAACCAGAAACAAAACCGGAGCAAAAACCAGAGCAAAAACCAGAAACAAAACCGGAGCAAAAACCAGAGCAAAAACCAGAAACAAAACCGGAGCAAAAACCAGAGCAAAAACCAGAAACAAAACCGGAGCAAAAACCAGAGCAAAAACCAGAAACAAAACCGGAGCAAAAACCAGAGCAAAAACCAGAAACAAAACCGGAGCAAAAACCAGAGCAAAAACCAGAGCAAAAACCAGAAACAAAACCAGAGCAAAAACCGGAAATAAAACCAACAGTTAATTATCCATCACAAGCCAAAGATACATACTTTGCTGATACTAGTCAACTGACAACAAATAAAGCCAACTCTCCAATTAATTTTTCAGTGACAAAAACGACACAAGAATTTATTAATGAAATTGGAGAAGCAGCACGAAAAATTGGGCAGGAATATGATTTGTATGCTTCTGTCATGATTGCTCAAGCCATACTTGAATCAGGTAGTGGACAAAGTTCTTTATCGACACATCCTAACTACAATTTATTTGGCATTAAAGGTGAGTATAAAGGAGAATCAGCATCATTCTATACATTAGAAGATAATGGTACTGGTCAGCTTTATGGTATACAAGCTAAGTTTAGAAAATACCCATCAGTGAAAGAATCCCTAGAAGATTATGCTGAGTTGATGAAAAAAGGCATTGCATCAAATGAAGATTTTTATAAAGGCGTGACTAAAAAAGAAGCTAAAACATACAAAGAAGCTAAAACATACAAAGAAGCAACAGCTTATTTAACTGGTAGATATGCAACAGACACTAGATATGACGAAAAACTAAATGCTTTAATCGAAACATATGATTTAACTTATTTTGATCAAGCAGTAAAAAAAGGGAAACGTGTAACAAAAGGTAATGTTGAAGTAGATACCTATGAAATTATGAATCCAGAAACGAAGAAAACAGCTATCTTTACACTGCCGTTAGAAGAAAAATATGTAATTTCTAGTCCATTTGGTTATAGAGGGAATGAACATCACGATGGTATCGATTTAGCCATCGCAGCCAATACGCCAGTACTTGCTTCAAGTGATGGTGTGGTTGTAGGTACAGGATTTGCCCCATCAGCAGGTAATTATGTCATCGTCAAACATTCGAATGATTTGTACACAAATTATTTCCATTTAAATTCAATTAGTGTGTCACTAGGAGAAAAAGTAACAAGTGGAAACATCGTAGGTCTTGTAGGAAGTACTGGGAATTCAACAGGAAGTCACCTACATTTTGGTATTAGCACAGATATGTGGCGTAACTATTTAAATCCAGCATCTTATTTTGAATTTTAGTAGATTTAAGTATAATTAAAAGAATCCCCATTATAATTATTATTGATGGGGATTCTTTTAATTTAATGGCTTAATATGTTTCGAGGCAAGTTCAAACGCCAATTCTTTATCTACTGTTGATAGCAATCCAATGGCAGATAGAATATAATCGTAATCAATAAACAAACGACTTTTTTCTGGAGTCAGCGTTAACTCATCTGTTGGGGTAAGGGCAGAAGCTAAAACATTTGTAGGTTGGTCGTTGTGTACAAGGATACCTCCAGTACCAATAATCGTTTGAAATTGTCTTAAGTCTTTACCATATTGATGATAAATGGTTCTTGAAGGAGTTTGCTCTTTTTTATAATAGCCAGCATGCCGGGCAATAGCAGTTTTAATCGCTAATTTAGCGATGGTATTATCTAATTGCTTTTCTTCCATAGTATCTGCTATATAGCCAGGATGTTGACTTCTGAATTCGCATTTACGTGTTAAGTCACTTTCGTTAAGGTTGATATAATCGTAAAATGCTTGAGGGGTGACACTCTCTAGAAGACTTTTAGCAGAATATCTCATGCCTAAGTCACCTTCAACAGTCCGTTTGCTGTAAGGTTCAGCCAATCCATCAAACTGTACATTTTTCTTTTCTTCTTTTCCACTTCCAATAGAATGAATATCAGTTGTTGCACCACCAACATCAACAATCAACGTATTGCCAAATCCTTTTTGAGTTGTTGTTCCTTCTGATAAGAGTTGTGCGGCATATAAAACAGCTGTTGGAGTGGGAATAATTTCCGCTGCTACTTGAGTTTGGATATCGCTCATCCCTTTTGCTTTGATAATATTATTAATAAAAATATCTCGTAATATTTTTCTAGTAGGTAAGGCATTTAATTGATTAATTTGAGGCATAACATTTTCTGTTAAATGGTAATTAATACAATATTGGTTAAAAAGCGCTTTTATTTTAGGGTAAGTTCCTTCATTTCCGGCCACTACAATAGGTATGTTTAAAGATAGTTCGGTTAATTGTTTTGCATCTTTTAAAATATTTTTATCATTTCCTCCATTTGTTCCTCCACTTAACAAAATGACGTCAGGATGTAGCACTTCTATTTCTTTGATATTATCAGATGTTAGGCCATAACTGTATACTTTCAGAATTCTCGTTCCAGCACCAAGAGCGGCACGTTTAGCTGCCTCAGCAGTTAGAGTAGGAGATAAGCCAATTGCTACCATCTTAAAGCCACCTTTAGCAGATGAGCAAGCAAGGACTTGATCAAATGATTGTTGAGTAAGTTGTTTGGTCAAATCATCATAAGACTTATGATAACCATCAAGTACATTTGTTTCGATAGTTGTGTATGATTTACTAGTCGCTAATATCCTTCTTTCTTCATCATCAACTGCTGTTAATTTAGTGTAAGTACTACCAAAATCTACTAATAAATAAGTTGTCATGTTTATCACCTCAAAAAAAAATTTTGTTATTTAATTATTTTTTTATTCGTCTTTTATTATCTAATAATCGTCAAAATCAGTTTTGACATTTTAAACTTTCATTTTAAAAATGAGAATATATCGTTGTTGAATAAATAATGTTTTGTTCAAGTGATTTTCTATTTATAAAACAAATAAGTTAGTAGATTCATCGCAATAATGGCTGTTCTATGTTTTTAATATCAATGTTTTTCCACTATCTAATAGTATTGAAAGTTAGATTTGTCAAAAAAAGGTCAAAAGATTAAGATTAGAAAAAATGGTTTTTTTAACTTGGTTTTTGTTAGCAAATAAAATAAAAAAATAGGATAAAAAATGACTATTATTAATTGTTTCACAAGTTGTCTTTTTATATAAAAGTGGTGTTGACTTGTTATTTAAAGGATGCTATTCTTTGGGTGTCGATTGAAAGCGCTACCTAATAAGTTGTGCTTTATTTTAACAAAAGTAAGGGAGTGAAAAAAAGAAGTAAATTCTTACTTTTTATTATAAAAGTAGGTTATAGTATCTGTACATAGTTTTTACGTGTATCAAACCATAAATTGAAAGGATGTTGTTTATAATGGCAAAAATTATTGAATGTGTCCCAAATTTTAGTGAAGGTAAAAATGAAGAAGTAATTAACGGATTAGTTTCAGTGGCAAAAAGTGTCGGTGGAGTGACGTTGTTAGATCATTCTTCAGATAAAAGTCATAACCGTAGTGTGTTTACACTTGTTGGGGATGAAGATGGTATTCAAGAAGTTGCTTTTCAATTAGTTAAATATGCAAGTGAAAATATTGACATGACAAAACATACAGGAGAACATCCTAGAATGGGTGCAACCGACGTTGTTCCATTTATCCCGATTAAAGATGTAACGTTAGAAGAATGTATCGACATTTCGAAAAAAGTAGCAAAACGCATCAACGATGAATTAGATATCCCAATTTTCTTATATGAAGAATCAGCATCTGCCCCAACCCGTAAAAACTTGGCAAAAGTTCGTAAAGGTCAATTCGAAGGTATGCCTGAAAAACTTAAAGAAGAAGAATGGGCACCTGACTTTGGTGAAAGAGCTATCCATCCTACAGCAGGAATTACAGCAGTTGGAGCAAGAATGCCATTAGTAGCTTTCAACGTCAACTTAGATACTGATAACATTGACATTGCTAACAAGATTGCTCGTATCATTCGCGCTTCTGGTGGTGGATTTAAATATTGTAAAGGTATTGGGGTTATGTTAGAAGATAGAAACATCGCTCAAGTTTCTATGAATATGGTTAACTTTGAAGGAACACCACTTTACCGTACATTTGAAACAATCCGTTTTGAAGCAAAACGTTATGGTGTAAATATTATTGGTAGTGAAATCATTGGTTTAACACCAGCAAAAGCATTGATTGATTGTGCTGAATACTACTTACAAGTAGAAGACTTTGATTACGGTAAACAAGTATTAGAAAATCATTTATTAAATTAAGGAGCTGCTAAATATGAAATTAGTGGAATTAACAGTGAGTGAATTTGTTGAAACATTGGGATCAGATGCTCCCGCTCCTGGAGGAGGATCAGCAGCGGCATTATCTGCAACAATGGGAATTTCTTTAACAAAAATGGTTTGTGAATTAACAATTGGTAAAAAGAAATATGCTGAATATGAAGATGAAATTAAACTAGTGTTCGATGAAACAAAACAACTCCAAAAGAATTTACTTGAAGCAATAGATAAAGATACAGAAGCATTTAACGCAGTTTCAGCAGTGTTTAGTATGCCAAAAGAAACAGATGATGAAAAAGCAGCTAGACGTGCGGCTATGCAATCAGCTTTAGAAGGAGCAGCTAAATCACCACTAGACATGATGAAATTAATGTTAGAAGCACTTGAAGTGACAAAACGTGCTATTGGAAAATCAAATACTAATGCAGCAAGTGACTTAGGTGTTGCAGCACTTAGCTTAAAAGCTGGAATTCAAGGCGCATGGTTGAATGTTTTAATTAATTTATCAGGTATCAAGAATGAAGAATTTGTCGCGTCTTATCGACAAGACGGTGAAGCATTATTAGCTAAGGGTTGTTTATTAGCAGATGAAATTTATGAGGAAACATTAAAAGTCGTTTAAAAAAGATGTTAATTAATTAAATGGAAGGGTTGAAGAAAAAGTTATGGCACATTTATCAGATATCGAAATCGCAAATTCAGTTGAAATGAAACCAATTAAAGAGGTAGCGGCTCCATTAGGATTAAAAGAAGAGGATTTAACACTTTATGGTAATTATAAAGCGAAATTAGATGCTCGTGAATTAACTAGGCTAGAAAATGAAAAAGACGGTAAATTAATTTTAGTAACAGCTATTACACCAACTCCAGCTGGAGAAGGAAAAACAACAACATCTGTTGGGTTAGCTGATGCCTTTACTAAATTAGGTAAAAAGGCAATGATCGCTTTACGTGAACCATCATTAGGACCAGTATTTGGTGTTAAAGGTGGAGCAGCAGGTGGTGGACATGCTCAAGTTGTCCCTATGGAAGATATTAACTTACATTTTACAGGTGACTTTCATGCAATAGGCGCAGCAAATAACTTATTAGCTGCTTTGATTGATAACCATATTCATCATGGTAATGCGTTAGGTATTGATAGTCGTAACATCACATGGAAACGTGTTGTTGACATGAATGACCGTCAATTACGTCATATTGTGAATGGATTACAAGGACGCGTCAATGGTGTTCCGAGAGAAGATGGTTATGATATTACTGTAGCATCAGAAATTATGGCTGTGTTATGTTTATCAAATGATATTGATGACTTAAAAGAAAAACTTAAAAACATGGTAGTAGCATATAATTTTGAAGGAAAACCAGTTACTGCTGGCGATTTGAAAGCAGAAGGTGCAATGGCAGCTTTACTTAAAGATGCGATTCATCCAAACTTAGTTCAAACATTAGAACACACACCAGCCATTATTCATGGTGGACCATTTGCCAATATTGCGCATGGATGTAACAGTATTATCGCAACAAAAATGGCGATGAAATACGCAGATTACGCGATTACAGAAGCTGGCTTTGGAGCAGACTTAGGTGCTGAAAAATTCATCGATATTAAATGTCGTTTAGGAAATATCAAACCTGATGCCGTTGTATTAGTCGCAACAATTCGAGCTCTTAAAATGCACGGTGGCATTCCTAAGAAAGAATTAGAACCAGAAAACGTAGAAGCTGTTGTTAAAGGATTAACTAACTTAGACAAACATATTGAAAACATTCAAGACGTTTATGGTTTACCTGTTGTTGTAGCAATCAATAAATTCCCATTAGATACAGATGCTGAAATCGAAGCAGTTGAAAAAGCATGTAAAGAGCGTGGCGTAGAAGTTGTTTTATCTGACGTTTGGGCTAATGGTGGCGAAGGTGGTATTGAGTTAGCTGAAAAAGTCATGGAATTAGCAGAACAAGATAATAGTTTCAGCTACGTATATGACTTAGAAGATTCAATAGAAGAAAAATTAACTAAGATTGTACAAAAAGTTTATGGCGGTAAAGGAATTGAATTAACTGGACCGGCTAAAAAACAATTGAAACAATTAGAAGAATTGGGTTACGATAAGTTGCCTATCTGTATGGCGAAAACGCAATACTCATTCTCTGATGATGCGACACTTGTTGGTGCACCAAAAGACTTTACGATTACGATTAAAAATCTCAAAGTATCTGCTGGAGCAGGTTTTATCGTAGCGTTAACTGGCGCAGTTATGACAATGCCTGGACTACCAAAATCACCTGCATCTGAAAGAATTGATATCGATGAAGAAGGTAACATTACTGGATTGTTCTAAAAGGTAGAGGCAAAAATATGTTGTATCATTTATTTAAACAGAATGATTATCAAACATCTCGTTGGAGTGGGGGAGAAACGACCCAAGTGTTTCTCTACCCACCAACGGGTAAGTATGAGCCTGGAAAATTTGACTACCGCATTTCTACGGCTTCAGTAGAAATCGAAGAAAGTACATTTTCAGCGTTACCTGGCTATAAGCGTTTGTTGATGTCATTGAATCATCCATTAGAACTGACACATGAATCAGAATCGTTTACTGTTAATAAAAAAATGAAACCGTTTGAAGTTGATGAGTTTGATGGAGCAGATAAAACAAAAAGTGTCGGGAAATGTCAAGACTTTAACGTTATCTTTAAACCAACCTACACTAGTGAAATGTCTGCTGTTTCAACTATTCGTGATAGACAATTATTACCTTGTGTTCGATACTTTTACTATATGTTAGTTGATGGAGTCATGACGTATATAGACCAAGAAGAAAAACATGTTGTCAAGTTGGAAGCCGGAGATTGTGTCATGGTAGAAGAGGGTCGTACGATTTCGATGATTAGTATAGAATCTCATCAACCACAACAATCACCAGCAGTTGTCGAAGTTGTTGTTTGGAAAAATGAAAAGTCGCTCTAATAAAAATAATTTGGATAGGAAGCATTTTTATATATTAAAAATGAACAAATTATGTTAACGATCAGATGATCGGAAAGGGGCCCCTTATGATTACCGAAACAAAAACACCGGTTGATGAGATTAAATTAACCGAAATAAACTCAGAAAGTTCAAAATTTAGTTTAGGTGGTGCAACGCTTTACGGTATTAATGCAGTAGTTGGTTCAGGTATTTTCTTATTACCACAAACAATTTATCGAGATTTAGGACCAGCTTCTCTATTAGCCATGGTATTTGATGCGGTGTTGGTGTTACTTTTGGCAGTATGTTTTGCTGAAGTGGCGTGTTATTTTGACAAAAATGGTGGTGCGTTCCAATATTCTAAATCAGCTTTTGGTGATTTAGTTGGGTTTATCGTTGGACTATTAGGTTGGTTTGTAACGATTATCGCTTGGTCAGCAATGGCAGCAGGATTTGCCAAATTATTAATTGTTACAATACCTGCATTAGAAGGGCATAATAAAGCGATTAGTGTTATTTTAGTGATATTATTATCTATTATTAATAGTACCGGACTTAAAACATCCAAAATTTTTACCATCAGTATCACGATCGCAAAATTGATTCCTATTATTGCGTTTACCTTTATGAGTATTTTCTTTATTAAAAATGGTTTTGACGCTGGTAACTTTACACCATTCCTACAACTAAAAGAAGGTATGACGTTATCTAAGGCTATGGCCGGAACATCAATGACAGTATTCTATGCGTTTATTGGATTTGAAGCTTTACCAGTTGTAGCTGGTGAGATGAGAAATGCGAAGAAAAATGTTCCAAAAGCAATTATTGGCTCAATTAGTATCGTATCAATTCTTTACTTCATGATTATCGCTGGAACCATTGCGATGCTTGGAGTGGGGATTTTAGAAACAAATGCGCCTGTACAAGATGCCTTTGCTATGATGATAGGACCTGCTGGTAGATGGATTATTTCCATCGGGGCACTTATTTCAATTCTTGGATTAAACGTTGGGGATTCAATGATGATTCCTCGTTATGGAGCAAGTATTTCTGATGAAGGTTTACTACCAAAAATCGTTTCTAAGAAAAATAAAAAAGACGCACCTTATGTAGCCATTATCATCTCTTGTGTATTGACTTGTTTATTATTATTAAGTGGAAGTTTCGAACAATTAGCAGAATTAAGTGTGGTATTTAGATTTATTCAATATATTCCAACAGCAATCGCCGTTATTTCCTTACGTAAGAAAAATCCTGGTGTGGAAACAGCCTTTAGATTACCATTTGGTCCAGTGATTCCACTACTTGCTGTCGCAGTTAGTGTGTGGATGCTTGTCATGGGAGCAAACAGTAAGAGTTTAATTGCTGGAGGTATTGGTATTGTGATTGCTGCAATTTTCTATTTCGTATTGAATGGTAAAAACGCTAATAAAGTGAAATAAAGGGTTAAAAAGTATTGAATGAGTGAAGTGAGTTGTTAAGTTGAAAATGAGTTTAGGAGGAAGCAATAATGACTGAAGTAATTACATTAACAGGTAATGATTTAACATTGGAACAAGTGGTAGAGGTAGCAAGAAAAGGTGCAACAATTACGTTGTCACAAGAAGCAATCGAGGCAGTGAATGCTTCAAGAAAAATTATTGATGATATTGTCGACAGTAAAAAAGTAACTTATGGTGTCAATACTGGATTTGGTTCCCTTGTTAAAGTAAGTATTCCACAAGAAGAAACTAGACAATTACAAGAAAACTTAATTCGTACTCACTCAAGTGGATTTGGTGATCCTTTAGGAGAAGATGAAGTACGTGCTATTATGTTAATCCGTATCAACTCTTTATTAAAAGGCTATTCAGGTATTCGTTTAAGTACCATTGAAACCTTAATGGCTATGTTAAATAATGGCGTTGTACCACATATTCCAGAAAAAGGATCTTTAGGAGCTTCAGGAGATTTAGCACCATTATCACATATGGTGTTACCAATGTTAGGATTAGGACGTGCTTATTACAATGGCGAATTATTAGAAGGTAAAGAAGCAATGGCTCGTGCTGGTGTTGAAGTGATTCACTTAGAAGCAAAAGAAGGTTTGGCTTTAATTAACGGTACAACAGTTTTAACCGCTATCGGAGCATTAGCAACACATGATTCAATCGAGTTATTAAAACTTTCAGACATTGCCGGAGCATTATCATTAGAAGTACACAATGGTATTGTAAATGCCTTTGATGAAGAATTACATATTATTCGTCCTCAAAGTGGGCAACTTGCAACAGCGAAAAATATTCGTCACATGTTAGAAGGAAGTACCTTAACAACGCAAGCAACAGCTGAACGTGTACAAGATCCTTACACATTACGTTGTATGCCTCAAATTCATGGTGCAAGTAAAGATACTGTGGCTTACGTGAAGAAAAAAGTGGAAATCGAAATTAACTCTGTAACAGATAATCCAATTATCACTCGTAGTGGAGATGTTATTTCAGGAGGTAACTTCCACGGTGAACCAATGGCACAACCATTTGACTATTTAGGAATTGGTTCTGCTGAAATTGGTAACGTGTCTGAACGTCGTGTGGAACGTTTGGTAAATACTAACTTAAGTGGTTTGCCTTCATTCTTAGTGAAACATCCAGGCGTTAACTCAGGATTTATGATTACACAATATGCTGCAGCATCATTAGCATCAGAAAACAAAATCTTATCACATCCAGCAAGTGTGGACTCAATTACATCTTGTGAAAACCAAGAAGACTTTGTAAGCATGGGAACAACAGCAGCTAGAACTGCTAGAGATATTACGAAAAATTCTCGTCGTATCGTTGCAACTGAAATGATGGCAGCATGTCAAGCTATTGACTTCATTAAAGACCGTGGTGTATTAGGTAAAGGAACTCAAGTAGCGTATGATGTCTTTAGAAAATATGTAAAATTCATTGATTTAGATAAAGATATTGAAATGTATGACGAATTAGAAAAAGCCACAGATGTATTAATCAATGGCGAATTATTAAAAGCTGTTGAAGAAGTTGTAGACTTAGATATCGAATTTGATTTTGGAAAATAAATAAACCACTTATAAAGCTCTGAATTGATTAAGATTCATAGCTTTATTTGTAAATAAGTCGTGATAACTATTGAGTATCGAATCAATATTATGTAGTATGAATATAACGAGAAAAGGATGGTGTATGACGATGAAATATCAGAAACCAAAAGGAACAAACGATATTTTACCAGGTGAATCAGAAAAATGGCAGTTTGTAGAATCAACTGCACGTGACGTATTAAAAAAATATGACTTTCATGAAGTCAGAACGCCAATGTTTGAGCATATTGAAGTTATTACACGAGGTGTTGGTGAGTCAACAGATATCGTGACAAAAGAGATGTATGATTTTAAAGACAAAGGTGATCGCCATATAACGCTTAGACCTGAAGGAACTGCTCCATTAGTTCGTTCATACGTTGAGCATAAATTATTCGGACCGGAACATCAAAATCCGTTTAAAGCTTTTTATATTGGCCCAATGTTTCGCTATGAACGCCCTCAAGCAGGACGTTTACGTCAATTTAACCAAATGGGGATTGAAGTATTAGGTAGCAGTAATCCAGCAACAGATGTTGAAGGGATTTTAGTCGCACTAGATTTCTTTAAACGTTTAGGCGTGACACATACTCAATTAGTGATTAACTCACTTGGAACAAGAGAAAATCGTATGGTTTATCGCCAAGCATTAATTGATTATTTAGAGCCTTTAAGCGGCCAATTAAGTGATGACTCAAAACGTCGTTTACATACTAACCCACTTAGAGTATTAGATAGTAAAGATAAAAAAGATAAAGAAATTGTCGAAAATGCACCGTCAATTTTAGATTATCTAGATGAAGAGTCAAATGCTTTCTTTACTGAAGTGAAATCATTACTTGATGCAATGGGTGTGGAATACGTAGTCGATCATAGAATGGTTCGTGGTCTTGACTACTACAACCACACAGTATTTGAAATTATGAGTAATGCGCCAGGATTTAATGGTGCGATTACCACAATTTGTGCTGGTGGACGATATGATGGATTGGTTTCAGAATTTAATGGACCAGATAGTCATGATTCAGGATTTGGGTTTGGTATGGGAATTGAACGTGTCTTAATCACAATGGATGCTGAAGGAGTGGAAATTCCTGCAGCAAATAACGTGGATGTATATGTTGTTGGTCTAGGTGAAGAGACAAACTGTGAAAGTTTAAAATTAGCTCAAGCAGTAAGACAAGCAGGATTTGTTTGTGAACGTGATTTCCTAAATCGTAAAGCAAAAGCTCAGTTCAAGTCTGCAGATAAATTAAATGCTAAACTTGTTTTAATTATTGGTGAATCAGAATTAGCAGAAAAAGTTGTTCGTGTAAAAAATATGGTGACAGGTGAAGAGACAACCGTTTCATTAGATGATGTTTATACATCCTTTAGCAATGTTTACAACAACATAATAGGGGAGTAAACGTATCTTTGGAGGAGACTTACCATGAAACGATTTAGCAAGGACTCTAGTACCATTGCTGATAATACTCGTAAATTAACGGTTATATTTTTATACGCGTTATTATACGCGATTGCTTTAAACATGTTTTGGCACCCAGCTTCAATCTATACTGGTGGAATCACTGGTTTTTCTCAAATAGTAAACACTGTTTTTGACAAATGGTTTGGCGTGAGTTTGTCGATATCGGTCATTTATTATTTGATGAATGTACCATTTTTAATTTATGGTTGGAGAAAAATGAATAAAGAAATTGTCATTTTTACTTTAATAAGTGTGACAGCCGCATCCCTTGCAATTAGCATTGTACCTGAAATTGTACTAACTAAAGACCCAATTATTTGTGCACTTTTTGGTGGGGCCATTGGAGGAAGTTCTCTAGGTTTAGCGTTAAAAAATGGTATTGCTACAGGTGGACTGGATATTGGGATTATTGTGATTCGACGTAAGACGGGTCGTAGTATCGGCTCAATTTCGATGGTAATCAACGGGATTATTGTAATAGCAGCAGGCTATCTATTTGGTTTTCCGTATGCTTTTTATAGTTTGCTATCAATTATTGTGAGTGGAAAAGTGACTGACTTTATTTTTACTAAACAACAAAAAATGCAAGCTTTAATCATTACTAGACAGCCTGAAAAAGTGATAGCTGAACTTAAGGTGCGATTACTTCGAGGTGTGACGATTTTAAATGAAGCAGAAGGAGCGTATGATCACCGTGAAAAAGTGGTTCTTTTGACGGTTATTACACGTTATGAAATGTCGTTATTGGAAGAAGCAATCAAAGAAGCGGATAATGAGGCATTTGTTAGTATCTCAGAAAATGTCCACACAATTGGAAAATTTGATGATTTTGAATTTTAATCAATAGAAAAGCCACTTAGCAATTTGCTAGGTGGCTTTTTATAAACTCATTTTCACATGACAGGTAAAAATAAGACTTACACAAGTTGTCAATTTTTTGAAACCAATTCTCCATTTTTATAAACATCTTTGACTAAGTTTGTTGCAAAGAAATATAATGGATAATCAATATTTGGTGCATCAAATACGGCAATGTCAGCACGTTTTCCTTCTGTGAAACTTCCGATTGATTCCCCTAAACCAACTGAGTAAGCAGCATTGATTGTCACGGCATTAAATACTTGGATTGGTGTTAAATGCATTTTGAAACAACCAAGTTGCATAATAAATTGGATATTAGCTGTCGGGCAGCTTCCAGGGTTTGAGTCAGTGGATAATGTAATAGCCATACCAGCATCTAACATTTTTTTGGCAGGAGCGTAAGTATCAGCCATTAAACTGAACGTTGTTCCTGGTAATAAGTTACCAATAACACCTGCTTCACTCATTTTTTTGATCCCTTCATCAGTAGCAGCCATTAAATGTTCCGCACTCACTGTTTCAAGTTCTGCCGCCACATCAACTCCACCGATTGAATCGATTTCATCAGCATGAATACGCAATTTGAAGTCTAAGTCTTTTGCTGCTTGAAGTAAGCGACGAGATTGCTCCGCTGTAAATACACCAGTTTCACAGAATATATCACAGAAGTCTGCTAAATTTTCTTCTTTTACTTTTGGTAGCATCTCAATGATGATTTGATCGATAAACGCATCCCCATCGCCATTAAATTCTTCAGGAATAGCATGAGCTGCCATAAATGTTGACACTAAATCAATTGGATGAGTATGATTTAATTCTTTTACCACATTCATTTGTTTTTTTTCTGTTTCCCAATCAAGACCATAACCACTTTTTGCTTCAACTGTTGTTACACCGTGGATTAACATCTCATCTAATAAATGACTTGATTTATCGTAAAGGGTGTCAAAAGAAGCACTCTTTGTCGAGCGTACAGTACTTAAAATACCGCCACCTTCTTTTAAAATATCTAAGTAAGAGACACCATTTAATTTTTTGGCAAATTCATTTTCACGGCTGCCACCATATACTAAGTGAGTATGACAATCAATCAATCCTGGTGTTGCAAGTTTTCCTGTATAATCATGGATTTTAGTATGATCACCAATTAGAGAGTCGTCAGGAGTCCCACTACCAATTTTTAAAATTTTACCATTTTTAATGGCAATGTAACCATCTTCAATAATGGTTGCTTCAGACATTTCTGCTCCCTTTAATGCTCGTTGTTTATCTATCGGTGAAAAAATTTGACTAAAGTGTACTAATAGTTTATCTGCTTTCATGAAGATTCCTCCTTTTATTCTTACACTAATTATAACCATTTAATGAGTATAATGTAGTCTTGTATCATCTAAAAAGGGTCAAAAAATTTTTTTTAGAAAAAAAAGAGAAAAAAAGAGACTTTTTGCTGTAAATTGACCCATAATAGACTATGGGAGGATAAACTAAAGCCATAACTTAATGATTCATTCACTTATGTCTACAGGAAAAGAGATAAGTAACTCAAGATAAACTAAGGAGGAAGTAACAATGATTAAAAATACTGATATTAGTAAAGCAATGACGATTAAATTGCCAGATGTGTTACCAGATATGCCGAAATTCGAAGAAGGCATTCGTCGTGCCCCAGACAGAGGATTCCGTTTAACTGAAGCACAAACTGAATTAGCATTAAAAAATGCGCTTCGTTATGTACCAGAACAATTTCATGATCAAGTGATTCCAGAATTCTTAGAAGAATTAAAAACAAGAGGTCGTATTTATGGCTATCGTTGGTATCCAGAAGAACGCATCTATGGTAAACCAATAGATGAGTATAAGGGAAAATGTACCGCAGCTAAAGCAATGCAAGTTATGATTGATAATAACTTAGACTTTGACATTGCACTATATCCTTATGAATTAGTGACTTATGGTGAAACAGGCCAAGTCTGTTCAAACTGGATGCAGTATCAATTAATTAAACGTTACTTAGAAGAGATGACTGATGAACAAACATTGGTTCTTGAATCTGGTCACCCATTAGGCTTATTTGCTTCTAAAAAAGATGCTCCAAGAGTCATCATCACAAATGGTTTACTTGTTGGGGAATATGACAATATTCACGACTGGGAAATTGCAGAACAAATGGGTGTCACAAACTACGGACAAATGACTGCTGGAGGATGGATGTACATTGGTCCTCAAGGGATTGTACACGGAACATTTAATACATTATTAAATGCTGGTCGTTTGAAATTAGGAATTCCAGACGATGGAGATTTAACTGGAAAGCTATTCATAACATCAGGTTTAGGTGGTATGAGTGGGGCTCAAGGTAAAGCTGGTGAGATTGCTAAATCAGTGACAATTGTAGCTGAAGTTGACCGCTCTCGTATTGATACTCGTTTAGAACAAGGTTGGATTAGTCATGTGACTGAAACACCAGAAGAAACAATGAGATTAGCTAAAGAATACTTAGATAACAAAGATTCAACATCTATTGCGTATCATGGTAATGTTGTTGATTTGCTTGAATATGTTGACAAACATGATATTCATGTTGATTTATTATCAGATCAAACATCTTGTCATAACGTATATGAAGGTGGATATTGCCCAGTTGGTATCACATTTGAAGAAAGAACTCGTTTGCTTGCTGAAGATCAAGATACATTTAGAAAAATGATTGATGATACATTAGAGCGTCACTTTAACGTGATCAAATCACTAACAAGCAAAGGAACTTACTTCTTTGACTATGGTAACTCATTTATGAAAGCGATATATGATACTGGTATTAAAGAAATTTCTAAAAACGGTGTGAATGATAAAGATGGATTTATCTGGCCATCATATGTAGAAGACATTATGGGACCTATGTTATTTGATTATGGTTATGGTCCATTTAGATGGGTATGTTTATCACGTAAACATGAAGACTTAATGGCAACAGATAGAGCAGCTATGGAAGTAATCGATCCAACTCGTCGTTATCAAGACCGTGATAACTACAACTGGATTCGTGATGCTGAAGATAACAAATTAGTTGTTGGAACAGAAGCTCGTATATTATATCAAGATGCAATGGGCCGAGTGAATATTGCGCTTAAATTTAACGAAATGGTTCGCCGTGGGGAAATTGGCCCTGTGATGATTGGTCGTGACCATCATGACGTATCTGGAACAGACTCACCATTCCGTGAAACATCAAATATTAAAGATGGGAGTAATGTAACTGCTGATATGGCAACACAATGTTACGCAGGGAATGCTGCTCGTGGTATGAGTTTAATCGCTTTACATAACGGTGGTGGTGTTGGTATTGGTAAATCTATCAACGGTGGCTTTGGTCTAGTATTAGATGGAACTGAATTAACAGACGAGATCATCAAATCTGCGATTGCATGGGACACTATGGGTGGAGTTGCTCGTCGTAGTTGGGCAAGAAATGACCATGCGATTGAAACATCAATGGAATACAATGAAATGAGAAAAGGATCAGATCATATCACGATTCCATATTTAGCTGATGATGAAAAAGTAAAATCAGCAGTAAGTGAATTATTTAAATAACGATTAGAGTGGACTTCCTATCCAAATCTCTAAACCCTCTCGTTTTTACAGCGAGAGGGTTTTATTGTCTCAATTTGCCGAAAACGATTTCTTTTACTATAACAAAATAGTATAATTATGGTGACAGGGTATATGTGTATGTCATTAATATACAAAAAATCGTGATTTGTTAAAGTGGGGAGAGTTTTTACGGTATGGGAAATTATTTAAATTGTCGATTGTTTGGAACACCGGAAGTAAGTTTAGATGGTGAGATTGTTTTGTTTTCTTTTTCTAAAATCAATGCCATGCTTTATTATTTATTAATTAATAAAACCGTTAGTCGTGATGAATTATCAGGATTGTTATGGCCAGATAAGAGTGATAAGAATGCAAAAAAGAATCTTCGAAACGCCATTTATCAAGCAAATAAAAGTTTAGGCATGGAGCTAATTATTTCTCCAAATAAATCATTGTTAATGTTAAATGACACAATAAACTTCACAAGTGATGTGGCACAATTTACTCAGGATCCTGAAACATATTATTATCTTTATAAAGGTGAATTTTTGAAAGGGTTTTATTTAAAAGAATGTGAAGGATTTGATTTTTGGGTTGTTAGGATGAAAAGCTTTTTTGAGAAAAAGTTCGTTGAGACCGTTCATCGTCGAATAGAACAAGATATTACCAATGGTGTGAATAAACATGTAGAAGAAGCGATTGAACAATTAATGTTTATTGATGAATTTAATGAAATTAACTATCAGTATTTGATGACTTTTTATCAACAACAAAGCCGAGATAATAAAGTAGTAGATGTTTATCATAAGTTATCTAATTTGTTCAAATCAGAGCTTGGAGTTACACCAAATAAACAAACAAAAGCCATTTATGAAACGTCACTTGAGAGGATTTTGTCAGAAAATACGACTAACAATCAACGTTTTTCATCACTATTTTATGGTCGTTCAGAAGAGTTACAACAATTATCAGTGAATTTTGCGGCTTTTAAAAGTCGTCAGTCTTATCAATCTGTGGTGGTTCGCGGTGAAGCGGGTATTGGAAAAAGTGCGTTGATAAATCGGGCAATAGATAGCGTATCAGATGAGTTTAAAGTCATCGAAACACAGTGCTATCAAGCAGAAGAAAATCATTTGTTACGTCCATGGAAAAAAATTATTGATCAATTGACGGTTATAATAGAAAATCAAGAATTAATCGATCCACTTGTTTGGCAAAAAGTGATTCGAAAAGTCTTTCCTAGTTTTACTCAGCCATTTCTTGAAGTGATTTCGCATGGAGAGACAGAACCTTACAAGGAAAAGATGTTGTCAGATTTGATGATAGAAGCTATTAATAAGTTATCTCAACAACAACAACTTATTTTCTTATTTGATGATATTCAGTGGATGGATGAATCCAGTTTAGATTTGTTGACGACTGTTATACTACATTGCCATACAAATGCGATGTTTATGATGTCCGCTAGAAGTGTTGAGCGTTATCCATTGGACAAATTTATCAATACATTAAAACAGAGTGGTAAGTTAGCAGTTATCAATCTAGAACCTTTCTCATATGAGGAAACAGATGGATTTATTCGCAAAAAATTGCCGCATTTTGATGTGACCACTACAATAGTCGATAATGTGTATCAACATACGGAAGGAAACTTATTTTTCCTAATTGAGTACGTGTCCCTATTAAATAGCAATATGAATTTAAATACCATGACAGTGAAGATGAAAGATGCTTTACGAAATCGCTTTTTATATCTAACAGAAGAAGAACAAGAACTAGTGTCTATTATTTCTTATTTTTATGATTATGCCTTAATTGATAGTCTGGTGTTTTTAACCAATAAATCAAGTTATGATATCGTGGCGATGATTGAAAGCCTCGTATCAAAAAACATCTTAGTTGAAAAAGTGGTTAGAGATAAAATTGCGACAAGTTTTACTCATGTGAAGTTACGGGAGTTTGTTTATATGAATCAATCTCTTGCTAAAAAACGTGTACTTCATCACCGCATTGCTGAATTTTTAGAATCGCAACTTAAACCTGGAGGCAATGATATTCTTCAGTATGACACGATAGCTTATCACTACAAACATGGAAAAGATGAATTAAGTGGTTTGAAATATCGTCTAAAATATTTTGAAGGGTACCTTGGTTTTTATCATGAGTTATTCCCAGTTGAAGGACAATACGGTGTGGATCCATTTAGTTTCAACAAAGAATGGGCAACAGAGCAATTTGCAAAAATTAATCAACGATTAACACAATTAAGTCCAGATGATAAACAAACAAATGTATATAACTTACTCAAACTTCAATATTTGTACCTGGAAGGTCGTTTTTTGATAAAATATGGAGAGTATGAGCGAGGTGTGGCAAACATTCAAAGCGTGTTGATTAGAGCAAAAGAATTAAACGAGAGCTCTTATTTATTAAATGGGTATAAGCAAATGATTTATTATTATATTCAGATAAATGAACCTAAAGAGATGATTTATTACATAGAACTGGCTTTGGATTTGTCGATTCGAGAAAACAATCATCAATCAATCGGTATTTTATTACGTCTTAAGGGACTTTATCATATGATGAGCGGTAATAATACGGTGGCTGAGAAGTTACTAAAAGAGTCCATTAATACGTTTATGTTGACTGATGAAATCAGTAAAAAGTATTCAGTGAGCATTGCAGCAGCCTATAACTACTTAGGTGAAATACGGATGAATAATGGAGAGTACCAAGATGCTGTGGGTATGTTTGAAAAAGCCATTGATTTGTGTCAAAGTAATCAAGCACTTTCAAGTTTAACAATATTCTATATTAATGTTGGCGTGGCATTGTTTGCTTTAGGAAATTATGAAGAAGCAGAAATTTATTTCTTAAAAGCAGAAGAAATTTTTTCTAGTTTAAATTTTTACTGGAAACGAGCTAAATTAGATGCATATCTTTCTATTTTGTATGCACAAAAGAATCATATGCAGAAATCTCAATTTTATTTAACTCAAGGTGAAAAACATGCAAAACGGATGGGGAATTGTCGTGATACAGGCATGATAGAATACGCAAAATATATCAATTACCATGTGTACCATCATGACGATATAGATGATTTTTTACCAGTTGAAACGATTTGTGAGTATTTAAATGACTACCAAGATGCTTATGAAATTAGTAAATTAAAAGAAATTAGATAATAAATTCAAGTCTCAATAAGAGGCTTGAATTTTTTTATCTTTAATCATCGAAGATATTTAGTGAAACCAGTGATTTGATGTTAAAATAAAACTATAAAGAAAAAGAAGGGTGGATATGGGATGTATCCTTTAGCGATTGACGTTGGGACAACCAATATTAAGTTACAAATTTTTGAAAAAGACACGATTATAGAAGAATTAGTCTTACCGATAGAAACATTTACAGATAGAGGAAGTAGAGTTTTCCAAAGTCCAGCTCACATTTATCGTCAAATTGTACGAGGTATTCGTACCATGACACAAGAGGGTTACAACATTGATTCAATCGTTTTGACAACAGCTATGCATAGTATTATGCCAATAGTTGAGGGACGAGACGAAGAGATGTATATTTGGCTAGATGCACAAAGCAAGCCATTTGTTGAAACAATAAAATCAGAAAAAAACTATCTAAATTATTATAAAAAAACGGGGACACCCATTCACGAGATGTCACCTTTTGCAAAAATTGGGTATTTCCAAAAAGAAAAATGGTTTAACGATGTTATTCGGTGGGTTGGAATGAAAGATTACTTAATGGAACGATTGACAGGAGAATTTGTCGTAGATTATTCCATTGCCTCAGCAACAGGCTTATTTAATATCTATGATAAGAAATGGGATGAAGCCATTTTGAAAAAAGTTGGAACAGATGAATCAATGTTAGCTAAGTTAGTTGATACGGATTATTCTGCCCCACTCCTTGAAGATGTTGCGGATGAATTATTCTTAACACCAAATATCCCAGTTTATATTGGTGCAAGTGACGGTTGTTTAGCGAGTTATGCTAGTTATGTCGCAAATGGTACGCTTAATACCATCACGATTGGAACGAGTGGCGCGGTGCGTAAATTATCTAAAACAATTGAGTTAGATGATAAAGGACAGACGTTTTGCTATTACTTAAACGATACTTATTGGGTCATTGGTGGTGCGACAAATAATGGCGGACAAATTATGACATGGGCTGAAAATGTCTTTTTTGAAGGTCAGTCTATTTATCAAGAGCTAAATCATTCTCTTAGTCAATCACCAATCGGAAGTGATGAGCTACTATTTTTCCCTTATTTAACAGGAGAACGTGCCCCAATTTGGCAATCAACTCCTCAAGGAAAATACATTGGACTAAGTTTACAACACACTAAACATCATATGGTTAGAAGTATAGTCGAAGGTATTTTTTATAATTTACGCTATATCAGTGAATTAATTGAATTAGAGCCACGAGAGATTACTGTGAATGGCGGCTTTTTTGCGAATGAGTTATTAGCCATGATGGCAGCTGATATTTTTGGTCAAAATGTTGTTCAATCAGTTTACAATGAACCAAATTTTGGAGCAGTGAGTCTAATTCATCCAGTTAAGTCGTTTTTATTATCAGACCACCGTCGAACATTTTATACGGAAGATAATCATCATTTATACAATCATAGCTATGAATCATTTAAAAAAGAGTTAGAAGCGAACGTTATAAACAAATAACTTTTAAAACTTACGTATATTTTTGACAGATTTTTTATCACTTGTTACAATGAAAAAAAAGACAGAATGGAGAGTAGTCATGAGTGATATTGCTGTTATTATGGGTAGTAAATCTGATTGGGATACGATGAAAGAAGCATGTGATGTCTTAGATGAACTAAATGTAACGTATGATAAAAAAATTGTGTCAGCTCACCGGACACCAGAGTTAATGTTCGCTTTTGCTCAGGAAGCAGAAGGTAAAGACTATAAAGTCATTATCGCAGGAGCAGGTGGTGCGGCTCATTTACCAGGAATGGTGGCAGCTTTAACGACGTTACCAGTCATTGGTGTACCAGTTGAATCAAAAAGTTTAAAAGGAATGGATTCACTTTTATCAATTGTTCAAATGCCAGGGGGAATTCCTGTCGCAACGACAGCGATTGGTAAACCTGGCGCTAAAAATGCCGGTTTATTAGCAGCTCAAATTATTGGCATCACAGATAAAAATATTAGAGAAAATCTGCATCAATATAGACAGCAGTTAAAGAAAACTGTACTAGAAAGTGGTGACTCTTTTGATTAATCCTATCTTGCCTTCGCAAACAGTTGGTATTATTGGTGGTGGACAACTCGGTCAAATGATGGCTCAAAGTGCAAAAGAAAAAGGATTTGTTGTCGGTATACTTGACCCTAATGACAATTGTCCAGCTGCTCAAGTGTGTGATTTCCATATTCAAGCGCCATATGATGATGTCTTAGCTATTGAGAAATTAGCTAATCAATCAGATGTTTTGACTTATGAATTTGAAAATGTCGATGCTAAAGTATTAGAACCATATGACAAAATAGGCAAACTCCCTCAAGGATTGAAACTATTAAAAATATCGCAAAATAGACAATTTGAAAAAGAATTTTTAGTTCAACATAATATCCCAGTCTCTCCATTTGAAGTCATTCATTCAGTTGATGAATTAAAAAAAGCACATAAAGTGATTGGGTTTCCAAGTGTACTAAAAACGATTGTTGGTGGGTACGATGGAAAAGGTCAAATTGTATTACGCAGTGAAGAGGATATAAAAGACTGTCAAGAATTACTAAAAAATGCGACATGTATTTTGGAAAAATGGGTGTCGTTTGAAAAAGAAATCTCTGTTATTATTTCAAACAATAAGCGTCAAGAGATTAGTGTGTTTCCTGTAGCAGAAAATAAGCATGTGAACAATATTTTGTTTACTAGTATCGCCCCAGCTAGAATCAGTGAAGCATGTGCAAAAGAGGCTGTATCACTAGCTAAACGAATTAGTAAAGAACTTGAAGCATGTGGCACAATTGCGATTGAAATGTTTGTAACTGAAACAGAAGAATTGGTAGTCAATGAAATTGCACCAAGACCACATAATTCTGGTCATTACACGATTGAATCGTGTTCAGCAAGTCAGTTCGATACACATATATTAGGAATCTGCCAATGGGCAATGCCTAATATCAAAATTTTTAGTGATGCAGTGATGGTGAACTTAATTGGAGACGAACAAAGCAAAGCGAAACAGGTTGTCTCTAAAAAAAATAATTGGAATTTTCATTTTTATGGAAAAAAAGATGAAAAACCAGGTAGAAAAATGGGTCACATTACGATATTATCAAATAGTATTTCAGAAACATTAACAGAAATTCAAAATCAAGATATTTGGCAATAAGAAAGGAAAAGACAATGATAGAACGTTATACTCGTAAAGAAATGGGAAATATCTGGTCAGATGACAATCGTTATGCTGCATGGTTAGAAGTTGAAATTTTAGCTGCGGAAGCATGGGCAAGCTTAGGAGAAATTCCTAAAGAAGATACTGTATTGATTAGAGAGAATGCGACGTTTGATATTGATCGTATTTTAGAAATCGAACAAGAAACACGTCATGATGTTGTGGCGTTTACGCGTGCAGTTTCTGAGAGTTTAGGACAAGAGAGAAAATGGGTTCACTACGGCCTAACAAGTACAGACGTTGTTGACACAGCTTATGGCTATTTAATGAAACAAGCTAATGATATTTTACGTAAAGATTTGTCTGAGTTTCTTGAAGTAATAAAAGAAAAAGCATTAGAGCATAAATACACAGTTATGATGGGTAGAACGCATGGTGTACACGCGGAACCAACGACATTTGGACTTAAATTAGCGTTATGGTATTCAGAAATGAAACGAAACATCGAGCGCTTTGAACATGCTGCTCGTGGTGTTGAAGCTGGTAAAATTAGTGGTGCTGTTGGAACATTTGCTAATACACCACCTGAAGTTGAAGCGTTTGTCTGTGATAAGTTAGGAATTCGCGCACAAGAGATTTCAACGCAAGTTTTGCCTCGTGACCTACATGCTGAATATATTGCAACAATTGCATTAATCGCCACAAGTATTGAAAAATTTGCGACAGAAATCAGAGGATTGCAAAAATCTGAAACACGTGAAGTCGAAGAATTTTTTGCAAAAGGGCAAAAAGGGTCTTCAGCTATGCCACATAAACGTAATCCAATCGGCTCTGAAAACATGACAGGGTTGGCTCGTGTGTTACGTGGACACGTGGTGACAGCTTATGAAAATGTGTCTTTATGGCATGAAAGAGATATCTCTCATTCATCTGCAGAACGTATTATTATTCCAGATTCAACGATTTTATTAGATTATATGTTACAACGATTTACTAACATTGTTAAAAACTTAACAGTATTCCCTGAGAATATGAAACGTAACATGGGTGCTACGTTTGGTTTGATTTATAGTCAACGTGTGCTATTAAAATTGATTGATAAAGGTATGTCTCGTGAGGAGGCGTATGATTTAGTACAACCAAAAACCGCTATTTCTTGGGATGAACAAACTGATTTTAGACCATTACTAGAAGCTGATGAAAAAATTATGTCTGTCTTATCTAAAGAAGAATTAGACGATGCATTTGACTATAACTATCATTTAAAACATGTTGATGATTTATTTGATAGAGTAGGATTAATAAAATAATGACTGAGGTTCGCGAAATCTATTTTCGTGGCCTTTTTATTTTGTCTAAAATCACACTAATTATATTAAAAGCGAACATTTTAGAGAATGTTTTATTTTATCGTTAATAATTAATTGACGTTCAAAAAAACTCTTGTTACTATATGTTTATTAAATGAATAATGTTAAGAAAATATATGTAAATGTTCTCTAATGATGAAAGGAAGAAAAGAAATGTCAGAAGTTTTATATTTAGGTAAGGCTAAAAGCGTACATTCGACAGAAAAAGAAAATGAATTAAGGTTGGTTTATCTAGATCAAGCAACGGCATTAAATGGTAAAAAGAAAGATGAAATTGTTGGTAAAGGTCAATTGAATAATTCAATTAGTTCTGAAGTGTTTCGATATCTATCTTCAAAAGGAGTTAAGCATCATTGGATTAAGCAACTTAGTGAGAATGAGCAGTTAGTTAAAGCTGTGACAATAATTCCGCTTGAAGTCGTCGTTCGAAACATTGCATCAGGAAGTTTTTCAAAGCGTTTTGGTATAAAAGAAGGAACGATTCTACCAAAACCAATTCTTGAGTTTTATTATAAAGACGATGACTTAGATGATCCATTTATGAATGAAGATCATATTGATTATTTAGATATTGCAACAAAAGAAGAAGTGGCTTTTATTAAAGAACAAGCTTTTACAATTAATGATTGTCTAAAAGAATTGTTTTCATCTATTGGATTGACATTAGTTGATTTTAAATTAGAGTTTGGACGAGATAGTGACGGACGCATTATTCTAGCAGATGAGGTAACACCAGATACGTGTCGTTTATGGGATGATAAGACGAACAAATCATTAGATAAAGACGTTTACCGAAAAGACATTGGAGATTTGGTGAGTGTATATAAAGAAGTTGAAAAACGATTAAACGAAAGAAAAGGAGAATAATCATGTTTAAAGTAAGAGTGTATGTAAACTACAAAGCATCCATTTTAGATCCACAAGCTGCAGTTATTGAAGGAGCTATCAAACGTTTAGGTGAAGATGGTGTATCAGATATTCGCGTGGGAAAAGTATTTGATTTTGTGATTAAAGCAGATAGCAAACAAGATGCTGAAGCAAAAGTTGATAAGATTAGTGATAATTTATTAGCTAATCCAAACATGGAGACCTATGACTTTACTGTTACGGAGGTTAACTAATCATGGCAAAATTTGGTGTAGTAGTATTCCCTGGTTCAAATGGTGATCAAGATTTATTGTTAGCTATTCAAGATGTGATTGGTGAAGAAGCCGAATATGTGTCACACAGAACAACTGACTTGTCAGAGTATGACGTTATTTTATTGCCAGGTGGTTTTTCTTATGGTGATTACTTAAGATGTGGGGCTATTGCTAAATCAAGTCCAGTGATGGGAGCAGTAAAACAGTTTGCCAGTGAAGGAAAACCAGTCTTTGGCACATGCAATGGATTCCAAATCTTAACAGAGACAGGTCTTTTACCAGGTGTTTTATTAAATAACACATCGCTGAAATTCATTTGTGGAATGCAACCATTAAAAGTGAAGAATAATCAAACAATGTTTACAAATGAATATGAACAAGATGAAATCATTACCTTACCGATTGCTCACGGTGAAGGAAATTATTACTGTGACAATGCAACTTTAAAAGAATTAAAAGAAAATAATCAAATTATTTTTACTTATGAAAAAACAAATCCAAATGGCAGTGTGGAAGACATTGCAGGTATTACAAATAAGGAAGGAAATATTATTGGTTTAATGCCCCATCCAGAACGCGCGATGGAAGATTTATTAGGTAGTTCTGATGGCAAAAAACTATTTCAATCAATCGTAAATCATTTAAGAAAGGTGACGGCATAACATGGTAAAAGCACAAACAATGACTCCAGAAGAAGTGAAAGAATCTAAGATTTATCAAGAATGGGGTTTGAAAGACTCTGAGTATGAGTACATAGCTGATTCGATTTTAGGTCGTTTACCCAACTACACAGAAACAGGTTTGTTTGCTGTCATGTGGAGTGAGCATTGTTCTTATAAAAATAGTAAACCTGTGCTAAAACATTTTCCAACATCGAACCAACATGTTTTACAAGGGCCTGGTGAAGGTGCTGGGATTGTGGATATTGGAGATGGGTTAGCTGTTGTGTTTAAAGCAGAAAGTCACAATCATCCATCAGCGGTTGAACCTTATGAAGGGGCAGCTACAGGAGTTGGTGGAATTATTCGTGATATTTTTAGTATGGGTGCTAGACCGATTGCCATGTTGAATTCTTTACGTTTTGGTGAAATTAAAACTAATCGTACTAAATATTTAATTGAAAAAGTAGTCGCGGGGATTGGTGGCTATGGTAATAGTATTGGGATACCAACTGTTGGTGGCGAGATTGCGTTTGACACGTGTTATGAAGGCAACCCACTAGTGAATGCGATGTGTGTTGGTTTAATTAGACATGAAGACATCCAAAAAGGACAAGCAAAAGGAATTGGTAATCCAATCATGTACGTTGGAGCAAAAACAGGACGAGATGGGATTCATGGTGCAACGTTTGCGTCAGTTGAGTTTGTAGAAGGTGAAGAACAACAACGTTCTGCGGTACAAGTAGGCGATCCATTCATGGAAAAAGGCTTAATGGAAGCGTGTCTTGATTTGATTTTAAATAATTCCGATTGTTTAGTCGGAATTCAAGATATGGGTGCGGCTGGTTTGGTTTCTTCAAGTTCAGAGATGGCGTCAAAAGCTGGATCAGGATTAGAACTTTACTTAGATGACGTGCCACAACGTGAAACAGACATGACACCTTATGAAATGATGTTATCTGAGTCACAAGAAAGAATGTTACTTTGTATCAAAAAAGGAAAAGAACAACAAGTCATCGAATTATTTGAATCTTACGGTTTAGATGCTGTAACAATTGGTCATGTAACAATGGACAAGCGTTATAAATTATTTTTCCAAGGAGAAAAAGTCGCGGATATTCCTGTTGACTCGTTAGCGGAAGATGCTCCGGTGTATCATAACGAACAAGAAAAACCAAAACGCATCATTGAGTTTGAAAAACAAGAAGCATATAAACCTAAAATAAAAGACTTTAAACAAACAACATTATTTCTTTTAGCTCAACCAACTATTGCGTCAAAACAATCATTATACGGAACATATGACTCACAAGTTCGTACTAATACTGTTGTAGGTCCTGGTAGTGATGCTGCTGTCCTACGTGTAAGAGGAACACAAAAAGCTCTTGCGATGACAACTGATTGTAATGCGAGATACTTGTATTTAGATCCAAAAGAAGGCGGAAAAATGGCGGTGAGTGAAGCAGCTAGAAATATTGTGGCAAGTGGTGCAAGACCATTAGCTATTACAGACTGTTTAAACTTTGGTTCACCAGAAAAACCTGAAGGATTCTATGAGTTAGATCAAGCAGCAAGAGGAATTGCTCGAGCGTGTGAAGCATTTGATACGCCCGTTATTTCAGGTAATGTTTCGTTATACAATGAAACGAATAATCAGTCTATCTACCCAACACCTATGATAGGAATGGTTGGCGTAGTTGAGGATTTATCCCATGTTACAACTCAAGATTTTAAAGAAGCATCAGATTTGATTTATGTGTTAGGTGAAACGAATGCTGATTTTTCAGGTAGCGAAATTCAAAAATTATTAACTGGTAAGATTTCAGGGACTATATCAGCTGTTGATTTAGAAGAAGAAGTGGTCATTCAAGCTAAATTATTACAAGCTATTCAATCAGGTTATGTAAAAAGTGCTCATGACTGTGCTGAAGGTGGGCTATTAATTAGTGTGATTGAATCAACATTTGGAAATGGATTAGGTGTTGATATTAAGACGAACCTAGCAACAGAATTAGTGTTTGCCGAGACATCAGGACGATTCGTTGTCAGCGTGTCACCTGAAGATAAAGATGCATTTGAATCTGTATTAAAGAAAGATGCTACTTTATTAGGAAAAGTGACAAATGATGGTGTGATAAAAGTTAGTACAGCCGACGATTCATTAGAATTACCAGTTGCAAAAGCCAAAAAAGTATGGGAGGAAGCAATACCATGTCTCATGAAATAAAAGGGATAAATGAAGAATGTGGTGTGTTTGGTGTATGGAACCATAAAGATGCCAGTCAAATGACTTATTATGGCTTACATAGTTTACAACATAGAGGACAAGAAGGTGCAGGGATTGTGTCATTAGAGAACAATCGCCTGCATGGTCATCGAGGATTAGGGTTATTGCATGAGGTATTTGCTAACCCTGATTTATTAACACAATTAAAAGGCCACTCTGCGATTGGTCATGTGCGTTATGGAACAAGTGGCGAGGGAGATATTATTAACATTCAGCCCTTTTTATTTCGCTTTTACAATGCTGAAATTGCATTAGCTCATAATGGAAATTTGATTAATGCTAAAACGTTACGTAAAGAATTAGAAGAAGATGGGGCGATTTTTCATTCTAATTCTGATACAGAAATCTTGATGCACTTAATTCGTCGTAGTAATAAAGACACATTCATCGACAAATTATCTGAAGCATTAAATATTGTCAAAGGTGGTTTTGCTTATTTACTGCTAACTGATGACGCCATGTATGCAACGCTTGATCCAAATGCTTTTCGTCCTTTATCTATTGGTCGTATGAGTAATGGTGCTTACGTCGTAACAAGTGAAACGTGTGCTTTAGATACAATTGGTGCAACGTTTGTCAGAGATGTCGAACCTGGTGAAATTATAGAGATTAGCGATAACGGATTAAAAAGCTATCGTTACACTGATGAGACGATGTATTCAATTTGTTCAATGGAGTACATTTACTTTGCACGACCTGATTCAAACATCAAAGGAATTAATGTTCACTCTGCTCGTAAACGCATGGGAAAAACATTAGCTAAAGAACATCCTGTTGAAGCAGATATGGTCATTGGTGTGCCTAATAGTTCTCTTTCAGCGGCTAGTGGGTATGCTGAAGCAAGTTCTATTCCTTATGAAATGGGATTAGTAAAAAACCAATATGTCGCTAGAACGTTTATTCAACCAACACAAGAACTGCGAGAAGAAGGTGTTCGATTAAAACTATCTGCTGTTCGTGGTGTTGTGGAAGGAAAACGCGTGATTTTAGTGGATGATTCAATCGTTCGTGGGACAACATCAAAACGTATTGTTCGTTTGTTAAAAGAGGCTGGTGCAACAGAAGTTCATGTTAGAATTTCATCACCTCCATTAGCATATCCATGTTTTTATGGGATTGATATTCAAACAAAAGAAGAATTAATTGCTGCAAATTATTCAACAGATAAAATTAGAGAAATTATTGAAGCTGATTCGTTAGAATTTTTAACAGAAGAAGGTTTGATTAACTCGATTGGATTAAAGTTAGATGCCCCTTATAACGGGTTATGTATGGCGTATTTCAATGGTGATTACCCTACACCTTTATATGATTATGAATACAGAGAAAACAAGGAGGACTAGTATGTCAACAGCATATGAAAAATCAGGAGTCAATGTTGAAGCAGGATACGAAGTCGTAGAAAGAATTAAAGCTCACACAAAAAAAACAGAGCGTTTAGGGATGATGAGTGCATTAGGTGGATTTGGTGGCTGCTTTGATTTAAGTCAGTATCATGTGAAAGAGCCTGTCCTTGTTTCTGGAACAGATGGTGTGGGAACAAAATTAATGATTGCCATTGAAGCAGACAAACATGACACAATAGGGATTGATTGTGTTGCCATGTGTGCAAACGACATTTTAGCTCAAGGAGCGGAACCTTTGTTCTTTTTAGATTATATTGCTACAGGAAAAACCTATCCTGAAAAAATCGAAAAAATTATTGAAGGTGTAGCCAATGGCTGTGTGGAATCCAAAATGGCTTTAATTGGTGGCGAAACAGCTGAGATGCCTGATATGTATGGTGAAAACGATTATGATTTAGCTGGATTTGCGGTTGGATTGGCAGAAAAATCAGAATTAATCGATTCATCAACTATTTCTGAAGGTGATGTATTAATTGGCGTTGCATCAAGTGGGATTCATTCAAATGGTTTTTCACTAGTCAGACAAATCTTATTTAAAGATCATGATTTTTCTTTAGATACAGTTTTAGATGAGTTAAATGGAAAAACTTTAGGTGATGTGTTATTAACGCCAACAAAACTTTACATAAAAAGTGTTTTACCATTAATTAAAATGCAAAAAATTAAAGGCATCGCTCATATTACTGGTGGAGGTTTCTATGAAAATATTCCTAGAATGTTACCAGAGAATATATCAGCCACTATAACAAAAGGCACGTGGCCAGTACTACCTATTTTTGATTGTTTACAAAAACTTGGAAATATCAGCGAAAAAGATATGTTTAGTACATTTAATATGGGAATTGGTATGGTACTAGCAGTTGATAAAAGAGATGCTCAGACAGTTTTAGACTATATCAATGATCATGATGAACTTGCTTATACAATTGGACAAGTTGAACTAGGTGCGACAGGATCTGTTCACATTAAAGGAGAGAGTCGATGAGATTTGCCATTTTTGCTTCAGGAAACGGATCAAATTTTGAAGCAATAGTTAAAGCGAGTCAACAAGGAAATATTGCTGGAACATTGGTCTGTTTATTTTGTGATAAAAAAGATGCCTACGTGATTGAACGAGCAAAAAAGTATGATGTGCCTTATTTTGTGATGGAAAAAAAGGTACATCAGACAAAAGAAGAGTACGAACAAAACATTTTGACGATGCTAGAAAATGAAGAAATAGATCTCATTGTGTTAGCAGGCTATATGAAAATTATCGGCCCAACACTTTTGAATCAATATAAAAAGAAAATCATTAACTTGCATCCATCCTTATTACCAAAATATCCGGGAAATAAAAGCATAAAAGAAGCCTATGAAAGCACTGATGAAAAGACTGGTGTGACGATTCATTTAGTGGATGAAGGTGTGGATACTGGCCCAATTATCTATCAAGAAAGTTTAGCAATTAACCGTGAGCTTTCTTTAGAAGAATTTGAGGAAGAGATGCATCAATTAGAGCATCATGTATTACCAATTATTTTAAATCAATTTATCTTGGAGGAATTTAAGAATGTCTAAAAAGCGTGCACTCATTAGCGTTTATGATAAAACTGGTGTAGCAGATTTTGCAAAAGAGTTAGTTAAGTTAGGGTATGACATTATTTCAACTGGCGGAACAAAACGAATACTTGAATCTGAGGGAATTAAGTGTTTGAGTGTGGAAGAAGTAACGAAGTTTCCAGAGATGCTTGATGGACGAGTAAAAACACTGCATCCATTTATTCATGGTGGATTATTAGCTAGACGAGATAATTCAGAACACATGAACACATTAAAAGAACACCATATAGAGATGATTGATTTAGTGTGTGTCAATTTGTACCCATTTAAAGAAACCATTGCTCAACCTAATGTGACACAAAATGAAGCGATTGAACAAATTGATATTGGTGGCCCGAGTATGTTACGAAGTGCCGCGAAAAACTTTGCTAGTGTGACGGTTGTTGTTGATAGTAGTGATTATGAGATTGTTTTAAATGAATTGAGTGAAGCAGGGGACACAACACTTAAAACAAGACAATCATTAGCAGCAAAAGTATTTGCAACCACATCAGACTATGATGCAAGCATCGCTAATTACTTGTCAGAAGAAAATGATGAAAAAGGGTTACCAAACCAATTGTCACTAAACTATACAAAAGTTGATACTTTAAGATATGGTGAAAACAATCATCAAAAAGCGTATTTCTATCAATCAGATGATAATCAATCAGAAATCGGAATAGGAACAGCAAAACAATTACATGGGAAAGAATTATCTTATAACAACTATAAAGATGCTAATGCAGCGATACATTTAGTCAAAGAATTTGATGAACCAACAGTGGTTGCTGTGAAACATATGAATCCATGTGGTGTTGGTTTTGGAAAAACGATACATGAAGCTTACAGCCTAGCTTATGAAAGTGATCCGATTTCGATTTTTGGTGGCGTACTAGCTTTTAATCGTGAAATTGATGCTGATTTGGCTGAAAGTTTAAATCAATTGTTTTTAGAAATTATTATTGCCCCAAGTTTTACAGCTGACGCTTTAGAGATATTAGAAAAAAAGAAAAATCGTCGTTTGCTTCAATTAGACACAACGAAACCAAACCAATCTGAGTGGGAATTAGTCAGTATCTCAGGTGGTTTACTAGTGCAAGAGTCTGATACTAAAATTGACGATGAGACAGAATGGACAGTTGTTACGGAGACATTACCAACAGCTGAAGACATTGATGCATTGAAAAAAATGTGGCTAGTGGTTAAATCTGTAAAAAGTAATGCGATTGTTGTCGGTAACGCTCGCCATACATTAGGTATTGGTGCTGGACAAATGAATCGTGTCGGGTCAGTAAAATTAGCAGTTGATCAAGCAGGTGATTTAGCCAAAGGTGCTGTATTAGCTAGTGATGCCTTTTTCCCAATGCCTGATAGTGTGGAATATGCAGCGAAACATGGGATAAAAGCAATCATACACCCAGGTGGTAGTGTGAAAGACCAAGAATCAATTGATATAGCAAATGACTATGGTATTGCAATGATTGTCACTGGAACAAGACATTTCAAACATTAAGAGGAGAAGACTTGATGAAAAGAAAACTATTGGTAATTGGTAGTGGTGGACGCGAGCATGCGATTGGTAAAAAATTATTACAAAGTCCGTTAGTTGAAGCGGTCTATTGTTTACCGGGCAACGCAGGAATGGTCATAGATGGGATTCAGTTAGTAGATGGAAACGAAAGTGATCAAGAATTTATTGCATCATTTTGTCAGGAGAAAGAGATTAGTTGGGTATTTGTCGGACCTGAAGTGCCTTTAATAGATGGATTAGTTGATTTTCTAGAGACAAAAGGGATTAAAGCGTTTGGACCTAAAAAAAAGGCGGCAATTATTGAAGGGTCAAAAGATTTTGCAAAACAACTAATGGCCAAATATGATATTCCAACGGCAAATTATGAAACATTTACTGATAGAGATGATGCAATTGCCTATTTATCAACACAGGAATTACCGATTGTCATCAAAGCAGATGGATTAGCTGCAGGTAAAGGTGTTGTGATTGCAGAAACTATGGAAAAAGCAACACAAGCTGTTGATGATAATTTATTAAATAATGTTTTTGATAGTGAAGAACCTAAAATTGTGATTGAAGAGTTTTTAGTTGGTAAGGAATATTCTTTATTGTCATTTGTGGGAGAATCTTTTGTGTATCCAATGGTTGCAGCGAAAGACCACAAAGCAATTTTTGATGGAGACAAAGGACCAAATACTGGTGGGATGGGTGTATACAGTCCAGTACCATATGTGACAGATTCAGTGTATCAAGAGTCACTATCAAAAATAGTTTACCCAACAGTAGACGCAATGAAAAAAGAAGGAAGAGCTTTCCAAGGGATTTTATATACTGGATTAATCATTACAAAAGATGGTCCGAAAGTCATTGAATATAATGCTCGATTTGGAGATCCTGAAACACAAGTATTACTTGAGAGATTAGAAACAGATTTAGTTGAAGTAATCGAATCTATTTTTGATGATAAATCAATAGAAGTTTCTTGGAAAGATACTGGATTTGACTTAGGTGTTGTTGTCTCTGCAAAAGGGTATCCAAATAGTTATGAAAAAGGAAGGCCTTTACACATTGATACAACGAATAAAGAAGTGAACCTTTTCTTTGCAGGAGTTGCAAGTAAAAATGATTCTCTTGTCTCAAATGGTGGCCGAGTATTTATGGCTGAAAGTAGTGGAGCAACACTCGAAGAAGCGAGAGGAAAAGTATATGGTTGGTTATCTGAGCAACAGTTAACTGATTTTTATTATCGAACAGATATTGGAAAATAAAACAAGCTGACTAGGACTATCTTAACCTGGTCAGCTTGTTTTATTATTTTAAATTATTGCCAAAAACACTGATTAATCCGCCACCCAAATTATTATTAGTATAGGGATAATTTGTGATAGTCAGATACAATTCACCGGTTTCTTTTGATAACTGTCCACTTATAGCTAATGGAGTAAGTGACGCTCTTAAATCAGAAACGACACGTGGTAAGTAGCTGTTATTCTCAAGAGTTGTTTTAGCTTTTGTTAGTATCGCTTTTTCATTTTTGGGAATTTCTTTAAGTATCAGCTTATCAATACAACATATAAACTCCTTGTTAGACATTTGTTTTTGCATGAAATATCCTCTTTTCGTTTTTATGATAATATTACGACATGTTTTACTCTGTGTAGTAATAAAAGTTATTATTCTAGCCGTTTGTCAATAATGGAACGTAGTACTTTTTCTCTTAATTCAAGGGAATCAACATTATACTTAATTTCATATCCTTTAATTAGTAAATCACAAATATATAATTGGGACATTTTACCGGCAATTGATCCTCCATCTAAAAATTCATCAACAGTTGTTTGAAGTACAACATCTGCTAATTGAGCGATTGGTGATAATAAATAATTTGTAATAGCAATAATTGTTGCCTGATTTTGTTTCGCGATTTTTAAAGAATCATAGGTGTCCTTAGTCTTACCAGAAAGAGATAATCCAATCACCAAATCTTCTTTGGTTAGTAATGAGGCAATTTGTGCTTGTAAATGGGGATCAATACTTGAATTAGCTTGAAGCCCGACTCTTAAAAACATAGATTCTAAATCATTGGCTGTATTCCCGCTTGATCCCATGCCAAAAATATGAATGTTTTTGGCCGAGCTTAGAAGATTAATGGCTGTATCCAAAGCATGATTATCTAATATCTTTTCTGTCATTTTTAACGTATGAGCCAAATTAGTAGCAAAATCACTGTAGAAAAAGGTCGAATTATTTTGTTTTTTTTTGTTGGTGAAGTCTTCTTTAGCAATTTCTATTTTTAAGTCAGTAAAGCCAGAAAATCCTAACTTTTGACAAAATCTAATTATTGTAGCGTCTCCAACACCTGTTTCTTGTTTGACTTCACTCATTGTAGAATGGATAATTTTTTCATTAGTGGTTGTAATATAATCAGCAATTTTTTTCTCTGATTTAGTTAATGTTTCGTAATGATCCTGCAATAGCTGTTTAAAGCTCATAATAACCCTCCGTCAATATAGTTACTGTTATAAGTATACGATAAAAAAAATAAATTGACTAATCTATTTACATTTATGAAAACGTATGCTAAATTAATTTTGGAGAATAAATCCGAAATAAATTAAAAACGGAGCGAAAGTGGAGTATGAAGAAAGAAGAATTTTTATCGCAAATTCATAAAGGCTTAATTGTTTCCTGTCAAGCATTACCGGGAGAACCCCTATATACTAAAGAAGGTGGTGTAATGCCTTTATTGGCTTTAGCAGCAAAGGAAGCTGGAGCAGTTGGAATCAGAGCAAATTCAGTTAGAGATATTCAACAGATTAAAGAAAAAGTTGATTTGCCAGTCATTGGTATTATTAAGCGAGATTACTTACCTGAGAAACCTTTTATCACAGCAACTATGAAAGAGGTAGATGAATTAGTAGAAACAGGTGTAGAGGTTATTGCTTTAGACTGTACGTTAAGACAACGTCATGATGGCTTAACGATTAATGAATTTATTAAACAAATAAAAGAAAAATATCCACAACAACTATTTATGGCAGATATCGCTACATTAGAAGAGGGGATAAATGCCCATAAAGCAGGGATTGATTTTATTGGGACAACACTTTGTGGCTATACAGAAGAAAGTAAGGATATGGTAGTACCAAATGATGATTTAATTAAATCATTGATTGAATGCGGAGCTAATGTAATAGCTGAAGGACAAATACATACACCAGAAGTAGCAAAACGTATCATGGATTTAGGCGTGAGTGGCCTAGTCGTTGGTGGTGCAATTACACGTCCAAAAGAGATAGCAACTCGTTTTATTAACGAATTAAATAAGGAGGAAAACTAATATGTTTAAAAAATTCTCTCAATTGGGTAGAGCATTTATGTTACCAATATCGATTTTACCAGTAGCAGGGTTGTTACTTGGTTTAGGTGGTGCGTTAACAAATGAAAGTGCTGTGGCTGCCTATCCATTTTTAAATCAAGGTTGGTTACAAACGATATTGACTGTGATGAGTTCAGCAGGAAATGCCGTGTTTGCTAACTTAGCATTAATTTTTGCTATTGGTATTTCTGTTGGGTTAGCTAAGGGAGACAAAGGAACAGCTGGATTAGCTGGTGGTGTAGCCTTTCTAGTTTATACAGCAACTATTAGTGGATTATTACAATTATTTTCAGCAGAAGGTGCCACGATTGATACAGGGGTTGTTGGGTCAATCGTTATAGGTGTCACTGTTGCTACGCTACATAATAAATATCGTAAAATTCAATTACCACAATTTTTAGGTTTTTTTGGTGGGTCAAGGTTTATTCCAATCGTTTCATCTTTTGCTGCAATTATTATAGGTAGTTTCTTTTATATTATTTGGCCACCAATTCAAGATGCGTTAGTTGTCGCAGGAAATCACATTGCTAATATGGGAAGTATTGGAACGTTTTTCTATGGATTCTTATTACGTTTAACTGGTGCAGTTGGACTACATCATACGATTTACCCAATGTTTTGGTATACCTCTCTTGGTGGTAGTGAAGTTGTGGCAGGTCAAACGATTTCAGGTGCACAAAATATCTTTTTCGCTCAGTTAGCTGATCCTCAACATACAGGACTATTTACTTATGGAACTAGATTCTTTGCTGGTCGTTTTATTACAATGATGTTTGGGTTACCTGCTGCCTGTTATGCTATGTATCGTGCTATTCCGAAAGCTAATAGGGAAAAAAATGGCGGATTATATTTTAGTGGAGCTTTGACATCATTCTTGACAGGTATTACAGAACCAGTTGAATACATGTTCTTATTTGTTGCACCATGGTTATACGTCATTCACGCTTTTCTGGATGGATTAGCCTTTTACTTTGCTGATATTTTAAATATTCGTATAGGTAATTCTTTTTCTGGTGGATTAATCGACTTTTTATTATTTGGTTTACTTCAAGGCGAAGATAAAACAAATTGGATAAAAGTCATTCCTTTAGGGTTGTTATGGGCAGTTATATACTACTTAGTCTTCACTGTATGTATTAAAAAATTCCATGTCGCCATTCCAGGAATGGAAGAAGCAAGTAGTACGTTAAATGAAGCTGATGTAGTGGATAAAAATAGTACATTGCATGAAGATGCTGTGAAAATTATCGAAGTGTTGGGAACAGAAGAAAATATTGAGTCTGTTACAGCATGTGCAACACGTTTAAGAGTATCAGTGAAAGATAGTCAAAAAGTTCAAGTAGATGTATTTAAAACTCTTGGTGCAACAGCAGTATTTGAAGTTCAAGGAGGAATTCAAGCTGTATATGGTGGTAAAGCCGATTTGTTAAGTCAAGAAATTAATCAAATTTTAGGGTTGGATGAGTAAATTTTTTAGTCGAATAAATGAATTAATCTAATCTTAATTATGTGAGGTGTTATAAATGTTTAAAATGTTTAAAAAGAAAGAAAAATCAATATATGCAGTAGCGACAGGACAATTGATTGAATTAGCTAATGTGTCTGATGCGATGTTCTCTCAAAAAATGATGGGAGATGGTTTTGCAGTGTTACCAACAGATGGGAATGTGTCATCACCTATAGATGGAAAAGTAATGTCTGTTTTTCCAACGAAACATGCTATCACATTGGAAACAAATGATGGCTTAGAGTGTTTAATTCATATGGGGGTTGATACGGTTGAATTAAACGGAGAACCATTTACTATCCATGTTCAGGAGGGGGATAATGTATCTTCAGAGACGATATTAGCAACTATCGATTTAGATAAACTAAAATCAGCAAGTAAACATACAGATATTATCGTTGTTTTTCCAAATTATGCCGAAAAAATTAAATTAATGACAATGAACACGTTAAAGCAAGTCGTTTCAACAGATCAAATAGGCAAGCTAATTTTAAAATAAATTTGTTTTATTCATGGCTCTATAAAAGTAATGGATCAAATAAAGAAATGGTATATCTAGCACACTAAGAGTTAAGTGAATCATTCTGACTTTTAGTGTGTTTTTTTAATTAGAGACTTCTTTTTTTCGATAGAAATTAATTAGTCGTAACGGATGAAATATCATTAAAAATAGCGTATAATAGCAATTGACGTAGAGTGCCTAGGAGCCTCTATTTTTTTTGAAAGGAAGAAACTATGTTTAATCAATATAAACCGACATGGATGGTAGATAAAATTTACAATATTACGCCTGCGCAATTGAAGTCAAAAGGAATTGATGCAGTGTTGACTGACTTAGACAACACTTTAATCGCTTGGAATAATCCTGATGGAACGCCTGAGTTATTGGAATGGATTAAAAGTATGAAAGAAGCTAATATTCCAGTGATTGTCGTGTCTAATAATAAAGCCTCAAGAATTGAACGAGCTGTTAATTCGCTAGGTCTTGATTATGTGTCACGAGCGATGAAACCTTTTAACAAAGGATTTAAGGAAGTTGAAAGACGCTATAAATTACCGAATAAACATCTAGTGATGATTGGTGACCAGTTGATGACGGATATTAAAGGAGCTAATAGTGCTGGTATTCGTACTATCTTAGTAAAACCGATTGTTGAAACTGACGCTTGGAACACCCAATTTAATCGTGCGATGGAAAAGAAAATAATGTCTTATTTAGTAAAAAAACATCCAGATATGAAATGGAGGACGTCATTGAATGACTGATGAACTAAAATGTATAGGGTGTGGCTCAACTATACAAACTGAAGATGCAAATAAAATAGGTTACACGCCTCAATCTGCTTTAGACAAAGGAATGGAATCTGGAGAGTTATATTGTCAAAGATGTTTTCGTTTAAGACACTATAATGAGATTCAAGATGTGGATTTAACGGACGCTGATTTCTTAGCCTTGTTAAATAAAATTGGTGACAAAGATGCATTAATTGTCAATGTTGTGGATATCTTTGATTTTAACGGTAGCTTAATTCCAGGCCTACACCGTTTCGCAGGAGATAATCCTGTGTTATTAGTAGGAAATAAAGCAGATATATTACCTAAGTCGTTGAAGAAACCCCGTTTAATTCAATGGATGAAAGAACGTGCTCATGAAGCTGGTTTACGTCCAATAGACGTGACGTTAACTAGTGCAAAACGCAAGCAGGATATTCAGGAGTTTTTAGAATTAATAGACAAATACCGTGAAGGACGAGATGTTTACATCGTTGGTGTGACAAATGTTGGTAAATCAACATTAATCAATGAAATTATTAGACAATCAGCAGGAGTTGATAATATCATTACAACGTCTCAATTTCCTGGAACGACACTTGACTTGATTGAGATTCCATTTGAAGATGGTAGTTGTTTAATAGATACACCTGGTATCATTCATCGTCATCAAATGGCACACTATTTAGGGAAAAAAGATTTACGTTTGGTATCACCAACTAAAGAAATCAAACCTAAAGTGTATCAGTTAAACGCAGGACAAACACTCTTTTTAGGTGGTCTTGCTCGTTTTGATGTGATTCAATCTGAAAAGATGGGCTTTATTGCTTATGTATCTAACGATTTAATGATTCACCGTACAAAACTTGAAACAGCGACAGAGTTTTACAAAAAACATGTCGGTGGATTGTTACAACCACCTAGAGAAGACGAAGTAGAAGAATTTCCAGAGCTTGTTCGGTTTGAATTCTCTATAAAAGAAAAGACAGATTTAGTATTTGCTGGACTTGGTTGGGTTACTATACCAAAACCATGTGTCATCGCAGGATGGGCACCAAAGGGCGTTGATGTTATCATCAGAAAAGCCTTGATTTAAGAAAGAGGGATAAAACATATATGGAATTACGTGGAAAACAAAAACGATTTTTAAGAAGTCAGGCACATCATTTAGATCCAATCGTACAAATTGGTAAGAATGGTTTAACTGATACAGTATATGACCAAGTCGATGATATTTTAGAAAGACGTGAATTGATTAAAATTACGTTATTACAAAATACTGATGAAGATATTCAAGACGTTGCTTGGCGCATGGAAGAGGAACTCGATTGTGCGGCTGTTCAAATAATTGGACGCATTATAGTGCTATTTAGACCTTCTTCAAAAGAAAAATACCAAAAACTATCACCTCTTGTCAGAAAAATGTAGGAGTAGAGCTATGTCAACTCATGTAGATAACCATACAATCGTACACGAAAAAACTGAAATGATTAATGAGCCAAGAAAGCGAGTTGGAATTTTAGGTGGAGGGTTTAATCCAGTTCATTTAGGGCATTTGGTGATGGCTGAACAAGTGTATGCCCAACTAGCTTTAGATGAGTTTTATCTCATGCCAACTTATCAGCCACCACATGTTGACAAAAAGACAGTGATTGATGCAAGCCACCGAGTTGCAATGTTAGAATTAGCGACAAAATCAAATTCTCATCTTAAGGTTGAATTAGAAGAAGTATATCGTGAAGGAAAAAGTTATACGTTTGATACGATGGAGTCTTTAATTGCAAAAAATCCAAATACGGATTATTATTTTGTTATAGGTGGAGATATGGTTGACTACTTACCAAAATGGTATAAAATTGATGAGTTAATGAAGATGATTCAATTTGTTGCGATTAAACGGAGTGGTTTTCCACAAACATCTGATTACCCATTAATATGGGTCGATTCTCCAAGGATGGATATCAGCTCTTCTTTGATACGACAAAATATTCAAAGAGGATACCCAATTAAGTATTTAGTACCTGATAACGTGATTGACTATATACAAAAAAAGGATTTGTATCGCCATGACAACTGAGTTAGTTTATAGCAAACAATATACTGATTTAACTCGTGAAGACTTAATGCAAAAAGTATCTGAACAAATGTCTGATAAACGATTTCAGCATGTGTTACGAGTAGAAAAAAAAGCATTGGAATTAGCGAATAACTATCAAATTGATAAAGAAAAAGCAAGTATTGCAGCATTAACTCATGATTACGCAAAGGAAAGACCTGATGAAGAGATGATTGATATCATCCAAAACGAAGGTTTTTCTAGTGAATTATTAGAGTATGGAAATGCGATATGGCACGGTATACTAGGTGCTTATCTGGTCAAAACAGAATTAGGTATTACTGACCAAGAGATTCTTGATGCGATAACGTTGCATACGACTGGGGCTAAAGAGATGAGTGATTTGGCTAAGGTGATTTATGTGGCGGATTATATTGAGGATGGTCGTGATTTTCCTGGTGTTGTCGAGGCAAGAGAAAGTGCAGAAAGAAGTTTAGATGAAGCTGTTTCATATGAGACATATCACACCTTAACTTATTTATTAAAAAGTAAAAAGAAAATATACCCAAAAACATTAGAAACATATAATTATTGGGTTGTAAGTCATTAGGAGGGATTCATTATTAATAGTGAGCAGATTTTAGAATTAGTAGTAAAGGCAGCAGATGACAAACGTGCAGAGGATATCGTTGGTTTAGATGTATCAAAGGTGTCTCTTTTAGCAGATTATTTCGTGATTTGTCATGGGAATAGTGATAAGCAAGTATTAGCAATTGCAAAAGAAATTATTGACGAAGCGTATAAACATGAGGTTGATGTGAGACGTGTTGAAGGAAAAGAGTCAGCTCGTTGGATTTTAATTGATTTAGGTGATGTTATTGCACATATTTTCTACGGAGAAGAACGTGAATTTTATAATCTAGAAAAATTATGGTCTGATGCACCACTTGTTAATATCGATCATATGGTAGTTAGCTAATGACAATTTATAAAACGTTCGCTAAGATTTATGATGAGGTCATGGACGAAACGTTATATGAAGATTGGTTAGATTTTACAACGCGTCATATTGGCGAGTCACAAAAAAATATTTTAGAACTTGCGTGTGGCACAGGCATATTATCTGTTGAATTAGCCAATATCGGTCATCAGGTAACAGGCCTTGATTTGTCTGAAGAGATGGTTGAATTAGCGAAAGAACGAACAACAGAAGCTGATGAATTGTTATCTTTTGAAGTTGGAGATATGCTAGATTTGAAGAAAACAAATCAGTATGATGTGGTGACGTGTTTTTCAGATTCGTTGTGTTACATGCCAAATGAAGAAGCAGTTCAGACTGTTTTTAATGAAGTAAATCGTGCGTTGAAATCAGGTGGGATATTTTTATTTGATGTTCATTCTATTTTTAAAATAGAACACGAATTTCCAGAATATAGTTATCATTATCAAACGGATGACTTTGCCTTTTTATGGGAAAGTTATCCAGGAGATGTACCGTATAGCATTGAACACTTTTTGACGTTTTTTGTAAAAGAAACAGAAGAAGAGGACATCTTTAAACGTTATGATGAACTGCATGAAGAACGTACTTATTCAATCGAAACATATGAAAAAATGCTTTCTAAATCAGGGTTTACTGATATTAAAGTCGTCGCTGATTTTACAGATAATGAACCAAATGACGAAAGTACACGTTGGTTTTTCATTTGTCAAAAATAATTATGTAGCTTAGAGACTCGTTCTCTGAGCTATTTTAATACGTTGGGAGTAGTTTGATGAGGTTAACAAGTTGTGGTGTTATTGTAGAGTATAATCCATTTCATAATGGACATATCTACCATTTGAAAGAAGCAAGGAAAAAGTCAGAAGCAGATGTGTTAGTTGCGGTCATGAGTGGTAATTTTTTACAACGAGGAGAACCAGCTATCATTGATAAATGGCAAAGAGCCGAAACAGCCCTACATAATGGAGCTGATTTAGTCATAGAGTTGCCTTTTGCTTATGCGGTACAGTCAGCAGATTACTTTGCAAAAGGTGGCATTAAGTTGCTTCATAGTTTAAATGTGGAGTCACTTTGCTTTGGAACAGATTTAACACAGTCAATGGATTATGAATTATTTGGTCAAACATATGTAGAAAAAGAGAAACTTATAAATCAACGATACCAAGAAATAAAAAATAATGGCGAGAGTTATCCGCAACAAATGACACAGATTTATAGGGAGTTATTGCAACAAGTTCCGCTTGATTTCTCATCGCCAAATCATATTTTAGGGATGGCTTATGCCAAAGAAAATGCAAGGTATGCTAACCCAATGTCGCTCATTCCTATTACTAGACAAGGTTCCGGTTATCATGATGAAACCATAAAATCACAAGAGTTTTCCAGTGCAACAGCTATCAGGCAACGTGTTTTAGAAAAAGATATGACAAGTATTTCTCACACAGTACCAAGTGAAACACGTGACTTTTTAGAAAATACTGACTTACATTCTTGGGGGGACTATTGGCCATTATTGAAATATCATTTGTTAAATCACTCTTTTGATGAATTATCAGATACTTATCAACTTAGTGAAGGAATAGAGTATCGATTGAAAGAATCGGTAAAAAAAGCGGCTAGTTTTTCAGGTTTTATGTCTCTTGTTAAAACGAAGCGATACACATGGACAAGATTACAGCGTTTAGCTACCTATTTGTTGTTAAATGTAAGAGAAAAAGAAATCCATGATGTTTGGCAAAATTCTTATTTAAGAGTTTTGGGGTTCACTGAAAACGGTCGTCAATTTTTAAATCAAGAAAAAAATCATGCTACTTTGCCTATTGTGACAAAAATTGATCAAAAGAATGAGAAGCAGTTATCGTTGGACATTCGAGCAGGACAAATTTATCAGTTAGCCCAACAACATCATCATATAGAGCAGGATTATTACCGCTCGCCAATTTATTTGAAAGGGGAAACGTCATATGAAAGTTGTACTTCATATCCATGATTTAATTATGTGGTCTACTTGTTTAGCAAATGTAAATAATTTGCTTGAAGCAAGTGAGGATGACGAAATCAAAAATATTGAAGTGGTAGCCAATGGACCAGCGATTAAAGGTTATCTTGATCCAGATATTGGTCAAAAAATTGACTGGTTACAAGAGAATAGAGGGATTGTATTTTCTAGTTGTGCTAAGGCAATGTCAAATCAGGATGTAGCAAAAGAGAATTTGTTAGCCAATGTTCAAGTTGTTGCATCAGGGGTTTACCGATTAGTTAAACTACAACAACAAGGATACTTATATATAAAAGTGTAGCCATGGATTTATTTCCATCGCTACACTTTTTAGTTTATTGGTAGATGTCTTTGATGACACCAGTTTAATAATTGATTGTCTAATACAATTGATTTATCTTTTAAAGATTGAATATTTTTTGCCCCAACTAAAGTCATTAAATGAGTGAGTTCCTGTTTAAATCGATTGATTTGGCTGATTGTTTCATGCGTCCCTTTAGTTAAAATCAAATGGAGGAACTCTCCAGATAATCCAACAGCAGAAGCTCCAAGACCAAAAGATTTAAGCATATCAAGGGGTGTTCTAATACCACCTGAGGCGATAAAGGTGGCTTTATCTTGATAGATTCTAGTTTCAAGTAATGACTCAGCGGTTGTTTGTCCCCAATCATAGAGGTAGGTGTATTCTTTTAAGTCACGACGTTCATTTTCAATTTCGATAAAATTAGTTCCGCCTTTTCCTGCAACATCAATGATGGTTACACCGACATCAGTTAATTGTTTGATAGTTTCTTTTGATACACCAAACCCAACCTCTTTGATAATAACAGGAACAGATAAGGAATTAACGATTGCTTCTATATTCGTTAACCAGTCAGAAAAATTACGATCTCCCTCAGGCATGACTAACTCTTGTGGCGTATTAAGATGAAGTTGTAGAGCATTTGCTTCAATCATCTCAACTGCCCGTTTAGCATTATCAATTGAATGATGTGCTCCTAGGTTAGCAAATAAAATGCCATTCGGATTCGTTTTTCTCACAATCTCAAAAGATTCTTTATACTGTGGTTCTTTTAAGGCAATACTAATTGATCCAAGAGCCATAGCTAAATTTGTATCTCGAGCAACTTCAGCTAAATTTTTATTTATAATTGTCGCTTTTTGACTGCCACCAGTCATCGCGTTGATAAAAAATGGTGTGTCTAGTTCAATATCACCTAGAGTTGTTTTTAAACTTACGTCATTTACTGACATTTCAGAAAGAGATTGATGGACAAATCTAACGCCATCAAGACCATTTGTTTTTGGTGAACTATATTGCATTTCAGCATAATGGATGTGTTGATCTTTTCGATTCCAAGATGTATTCATGCACTAAGCCTCCGCTTTAATTGATTGATGTGTGGTATTTGGCGTACGATAAACTTTTAAAGGCAAATTCGTTATACCGTGTGTTTCCCATTGTGCCAACATAGAGGATGCATCGTCTTCTTTTTTAAATAGTACGATACCACAATCACCACCACCAGCACCTGATGATTTAGCAGCACCACCGAATTCTTCTGCACTTTGACATAAGTTTAATAATGCTTCAGTCTCGATATCAACGCCACTTTTTTGAGCAAGAGATGTTAAAAGAGAACGATTTAAACGGATGCCTTCTTGAAATCGTTCGATATTGCTTTGTTTAAATGCTTCAATCAAATCAGTTACACAGTCTGCACTTTTTTTAAGAAAATCACGGTAAAAGCCATTCATTTCATGTTGTTCATCATTCATTGTATCAACAAGTAATGTGGTAGAAGCAGGTGTTCCAGTCCAACCAATATATAAATCTAAATTAGTTGGTGCTTCAAGTGGTTCAATCATTAATTTTGGCCATTTTTCTTTTAATAAATCGATTAAACTAATGGATTTATTTGCTAAACGATCAAGTACCCAATCTTTTTCAAAGCATGAGTAAGCAACCCATCCTTCAAAAGAACTAGCTGCCAAATCACCAAAAGAGCCATTGCTATGCAGTGAAAGATGAGTGATAGCTGATAATTTATAAAGTAGTTCAGCATCATAATCAATCTTATAAAATTGTAAAATAGCTTTAATTGTCGCAATCGTCACAGCACCGCTAGAGCCTAATCCGTATTTACGACCGTCTTTATTGTCTAATTCACTTTCAATGGTTAAATCAAAATATTTTAGCGGTAAGCCTAATTCTTTTAAGTACGATTCAACAATCGTGACAGAACCAGCGATATAAGAAAAAGGATTATCACGCTCATCCATATAAAATTTACCATTTTTTCGTGTCCAAGGAATTGAAATACCGTTTGAATAAGATGAACGGATACTTCCTTGTTTGTCTGCGGGCTTTAGCGTTACAGTAATGAATTGATCTAGTGCAACGATTAGCGCAGGATTTCCAGGTTCTAACACAGCATATTCTCCTGCTATATACAATTTTCCTGGTGCACTTGCTTTAATCAAAAAAATCTCCCCTTTAGTAACTCCATTCTTCGTCAGTTAATTCTCTGATGCCTTCTCCCACTTTTGAGCAAATTAACTGATCATTTGTGAAACTTTCTTCTAATTTGTTTAAGATGTCAGACATTTGTGATTGTCTACATAATACTTTAACATTCGGTCCAGCGTCCATTGTAACATAACAAGGGATGCCATTGTTACGAATTTCTTTAACTTTATTGATTGCTTTAACACTATCTGGTTCCCAATAAGAAATAGGAGGAGTTGCACCAAGCATGGTGGCATGCATTTTCATTCCATTAGATTCAGTAATTTCTCCCAATCTGATAAAATCTTTTTCGTGGATGGCTTGCTTTATGTCGATTAAATCCTTTTTAGCTTCTGTAACCCATACTGGATAGAAAGGAGATGTATCAACTGTTTGTCTCATTCCAACACGACTTGAAAGTTTTTTTTGTTGTTTGTTGATAGCGATAATAATCATACCTAAATCCCATGAAGCATCATCAACTTCAATCGCGTGGCTGGTTTCAGATAGGTTTCCTTCACCCATATTCCACTCAACTAAACCACCATAAATACTTCGTGTTGAACTTCCGCTTCCTTGACGAGCATAGGTAGAGAGTGTTTGTTTATCAAGATTTAATTTCCAAGCACTATTTGCAGCTCCAGCAAGTGCAGCAAAAGCTGATGCTGAGGAAGCTAGTCCAGCAGCTGTTGGTACATGATTATAGCTTTCTACTTTAGCAAATGTATTATCTTTTGCAGTTTCACGAAATAAATTTAAAAATCGATTTATTTTTGTTGTTTCAGTTTTATCTTGCTTTATACCATTTAAATAAAACACATCTTCGGTCAAAGTATCATCAAGTGTAACGGATGTATCGGTATAAAAAGCATCTAAAGTTAATGATAAGCTGCTATTCATAGGTAAGAATAATTCATTATTTCTTTTTCCCCAATATTTAATTAATGCAATATTCGTATGAGCACGACATCTGCCGATATTTTTCATAAATGGTCACTCATTTCATATACCCATGTTTGTTTTGCACCAAAATCTTTTAACGTTTGGGCAATTTCATGAGCTGATTTTTTATCCATTGCTAATGCTATCATACATCCACCGCGTCCGCCACCGGTTAGTTTTGCACCAAGTGCGCCGTGAGTCATGGCAGCGTCAACTAGTCTATCTAATGATGGACTGGACACACCTAATTCTTTTAAAATTTGGTGTGCTTGAGACATGTAGGAACCAAGTTCTTTAGCACGATCTGATTCTAAAGCGATTCGTCCTTTGTCTGGTAAAGATCCTAATGTATGGATTAGTGCAAGTGTATGCTCTTTAGTGTTTCCTTTTAGTTTATGGCTAATGCTTTCAACCGCTTCTTTTGTTTGTCCTGTTTCACCAGTATCTGCTACGACAAGATAAGCATTCAACATCATGTGAAGAGGAACTTCCAACTGTCCTTTTTTAAAATAGTAAGGAGTTGAAGAACTGGTCATTAGAGCATCCAGTCCACTTGGATTTCCGTGAGCAATTTTTTCAGAGGTATTCACTAAATCAAGTAGTTTTTCTTGTGTTAATGACACGTCAAAGTAATCAAAAATCCCTCTAATGGTTGCAACAGCAACCGCAGCACTTGACCCCATTCCTCTTTCAGCAGGAATTGAGCTGTTAATGGTAATGTCTAATGGGTAGGATTCTTGATTTAATGTTTTTAAACTGAGATGAATCGCTTCTTTTAAGCTATCTAATAACTCAGGCATGTCACCTAATAATCCAGTGTAAAAATCACACGAAATAGTTGGTTCTTGGATTGCTTTTTTGACAATTGTTTGAATCGATGTTTTAGGAAAAGGTATAGCAATCGATGGATAATTATAAACTACTGCATGTTCACCTAGTAGAATAATTTTACCATGAGATTGTCCAATTCCGAATTGTTTTGGTGCCATGTACAAACTCCTTTGATAACTTGTCATGTTTCATAAAATTGAATCTCTTATAGCATAATACAATAAATGGCTATATAACAACTAAAACTAGCAAATATTTTATAAATTCTTATATTATTTTTAGAACAAAACAAATAATGTACTAAAATTAGTTTTATGTAATATATCTCTGTTGATAGTTATTTAATTAAAAAGAAATACTCGCATGAATAAAAATATTGTATTAATGATTTTATGGTCTATATTAGCAAGTTTGTCTGATAGTTACTTTTTAAATAAAACATAAAAAACTTCCTACTAATCTGACTCACATCAGCTTAGTAGAAAGTTTTGTTTATTATTCAGTTGCTTCTTGTAAGATATTGATTTTTTCAATTTTGATATCTTTTTTCGGTTTATCATTTTCTCCTGTTTCGGATTTTGCAATTTTATCTACAACGTCCATACCCTCTATAACTTGGCCGAATACAGTATGCTTTCCATCTAGGTGAGGTGCGCCGCCTTTTTTATAAGCATCGATGATTTTTGCAGGCACATCTTCAGCTAACAATCCATCAGACATATCATCGCTATTTTGAACGATGAAGAATTGACTGCCATTTGTATTTGCACCAGAGTTTGCCATAGATAGAGCACCTCTTAAGTTATACAATTGATTTGAAAATTCATCTTCAAATGGTTTATCCCAAATACTTGAACCACCAGTACCATTTCCCTCAGGATCTCCACCTTGAATCATGAAATCATTTATTACACGATGAAAAATAAGTCCATTATAGTATCCATCTTTAGCGTGTGTCATAAAGTTTTCAACTGCTTTTGGTGCAATTTTAGGGAACAATTTAATTTTAATTGATCCTTCAGTTGTCACCATTTCAACTAAGTCTTCGTCTTTTGCTACTTCTGTTGATAATTGTGGTAGCTCTAAAGAATTAATATCTACGGATTCTGAAGTTGCTGTACTTGAAGCAGCTGTTGATTGTTCTGTTTTACTTGTTGCAGTGTCTTTTTTTGCTGAATCGTTATTACCACAAGCTGAAAACAAAGCCAATGATAAAAGAAGAGTTGTTGACGCTAATAACAATTGTTGTTTCTTCATTATAAAAAAGCCTCCATATAATAGTTTGATTTGTAAACTCTTTATAATAGTAACAGACTTTAAATAACTTTCCAAATAGAAAAGGTGGTTTAAATGGTAAGTTTTTAAGAATGATAATGAAAACATGATGAAAAGTCGTATCAATATACATTCAATGATATACTAATACTTGTTAACAAATATATAGGAGGCGTTAGATATGTTTAAAGAGTATGGTCCTCTTAGCACAATGATGTATCAGAAAACAAAAGCAGTAGGTCAATCCTTGGATGGTGATATTGACTATTATTACGATTTTTTACAAGATGTGAAGGGAAGTATTCTGGAAGCTGGTGTTGGAACAGGCCGGGTTCTTATCCCATTATTAGAAAAAGGACTAAATGTTGAAGGCGTTGATGTGTCGGAAGACATGTTATTACAATGCAAAAAAAATATGGAGGCATATTCTGTGTCAACATTTGTTTATCAACAAGATTTGTTTGACTTAATCATTAAATCAAGAATATGAAGCGATTATTATGCCGACTGGAAGTTTTTGCTTATTAGAAAAAGATAGAATAGAAAAAGTTTTAAAGGGATTTTATCACTGCTTAAGTTGTAAGGGGAAAGTGATTTTAGATTTAATTGTCCCGAATGATTTTAAAAAAGGAAAAATCACACAATCTAAAATTGATATATCTAATACTGAGACTATTATATATACTCATTACGATGAATCCATCGACTGGATTAGTCAACAAACAACCTCTATTGACAAGTATGAATTAATAAATGAAGGTAAAGTAGTTGAAACAGAGTATCCCCATTTTACTTTATATTGGTATGGTTTAAAAGAATTTGAGTGGTTGATACAGTCATTAGGATTTAAATTAATTAAATATGATGACGGATACAATCGAGGCGTTCCGGGTATTGTGACTGCGATATTGGAAAAACAAGAAGAATGATTTTTAACATGTTTTATTATGAAAGTATGAAACGTGGTAGACAAATAAAAAACGAACAGATACAATAGAAAAGAGATTTTTTAAAGAAAAGAGGTGGACTAAGATGTCCATGTTTTTAGATCAAGTAACGATTGACGTAAAAGCCGGTAATGGTGGAGACGGTATGGTGGCATTTAGACGAGAAAAATATGTTCCAGATGGTGGACCAGCTGGTGGAGATGGTGGTCGTGGTGGAAGTATTATATTTCAAGTAGATGAAGGTCTACGTACGTTAATGGATTTTAGATACAATCGACATTTTAAGGCAACTCCTGGTGAGCATGGTATGAGTAAAGGCATGCATGGTAGAGGGGCTGAAGATACATATGTCAGCGTTCCCCCAGGTACAGTCGTAAGAGATGTTGAAACAGGTCAAGTTTTAGGTGATTTGTTAGTTAAAGGGCAAACACTTTTAGTGGCTAAAGGTGGACGTGGTGGACGTGGAAACATTCGTTTTGCAACACCAAGAAATCCAGCACCTGAAATATCTGAAAATGGTGAACCAGGTCAAGAAAGAAAACTAGAGTTAGAATTAAAAGTTTTAGCAGATGTAGGGTTAGTAGGATTTCCTTCAGTTGGAAAATCAACGCTATTATCTATCGTATCAAAAGCTAGACCAAAAATCGGTGCATATCATTTTACAACGATTGTCCCAAACTTAGGGATGGTCACAACAAGTGATGGGCGTAGTTTTGTTATGGCAGATTTACCAGGACTAATCGAAGGGGCTTCAGAGGGTGTTGGTTTAGGAACGCAATTTTTACGTCATATCGAACGAACTCGCGTAATTTTACATGTGGTAGATATGAGTGGAATGGAAGGGCGAGATCCATTTGAAGACTATTTATTGATTAATAAAGAGTTGGAATCTTATGATTTACGTTTAATGGAAAGACCGCAACTTATTGTTGCTAATAAAATGGATATGCCAGAAGCAGAAGAAAATTTGGTTGAATTTAAGAAAAAATTAGCTGAGTTAAAAACAGATGAATGGGAAGATGATATTAAAATATTCCCAATATCAGGTGTGACGCAACAAGGTGTGGCACCGTTACTAAATGCTACAGCAGATTTATTAGAAGTAACGCCAGAATTTCCTCTTTACTTTGAAGATGAAGAAGAGGAAGATGTGGTTAACTATACATTCAAAGAAGATGAACCAGAGTTTACTGTTTCTCGTGAAGATGACGCAACTTGGGTCTTATCAGGTGACAAATTAGAAAAACTATTTGTTATGACAAACTTTGATAGAGAAGAAAGTACCATGAAGTTTGCTCGTCAGCTACGTGGCATGGGTGTTGATGAAACACTTCGAACTATGGGAGCAAAAGATGGCGATTTAGTTCGCATCAAAGACTTTGTATTTGAATTTGTTGACTAAAAGAAGTGAGAAAGAGATATTCTTTCTCATTTTTTTGTTTTAAAGGTGCGATACTCTTTAAAAATTGATACAATAGTTGGTAGTAAAAAAGAATGAAAGAAAAGCAGGGGAAAAATGGAACTACAATTTTTAGGAACAGGTGCAGGTGTACCTGCCAAACAACGTAATGTGACAAGCATTGCTTTAAAGTTATTAGATGAAAGAAACGAAGTATGGTTATTTGATTGTGGAGAAGGCACACAGCAACAGATTTTAAATACAACCATTCGACCTCGAAAAATTGCTAAAATATTTGTAACACATTTACATGGTGATCATATATTGGGATTACCTGGTTTAATCAGCAGTCGGTCATTTCAAGGTGGAACAGATAAACTTGAAATATATGGTCCTAAAGGAATCAAAGACTATATTGAGTTGAGTCTGAAGATATCTGACACACATTTAAAATACCCGATTAAATTTATCGAAATTGAAAAAGAAGGACTTATTTTTGATGACAGGACATTTAGTGTGTATTGTGATTATTTGGACCATCGAATTGAGTGCTTTGGGTATCGTGTTGTTGAAAAAGATTATCCAGGGGAATTAAACGTTCAGAAATTACGTGACGAAAACGTCATGCCAGGTCCAATTTATAAAAAAATTAAAGATGGTGAAATCGTTACTTTAGAAGATGGTCGTACTATTGATGGAAAAGACTACTTAGGACCAGATATTAAGGGCCGAGTTGTGACGATTCTTGGTGATACAAGAACGCATCCGAATTGTTATACATTAGCTGAAGGAGCAGATGTTTTGGTGCATGAAAGCACATTTAGTGCATCAGAAGGTAAACTTGCCCGTAATTATTATCATTCAACGAGTTTACAGGCAGCAACTGTAGCGAAAGAAGCAAATGCTAAACAGTTATTTTTAACTCATATCAGTGCCCGGTATTTAGGAAGACAAGCTTTAGAATTACAAACTGAAGCACAAACTGTTTTTAAAAATTCAACCATAGTTAAAGATTTTGATGTATTTGATATTCCTTTGGTAAAATAAAAGGAGGAGATATTTTGTCAGTAAAAACTTTAAAAAATAAACTGGTTTTAATTACTGGTGCTTCTAGTGGATTGGGTGAAGCAATCGCTTATGAAGCAGCTAAAAAAAATGCGTCACTAATACTTTGTGCTAGAAATGTAGACAAGTTGCAAAAAGTCGCAAGGACTGCGCAATCTATGACTCGTGGAACTGTTATGATAAAACAGCTTGATATTAGTGATTATACAAGTGTTGAAAACTTAGTGAGCTATCTTGATAAAGAAGAGATAGTTATTGATGTCCTTGTTAATAATGCTGGAGTTGGAATCTTTAAGCCGTTTATTGATACAACACAAGAAGACATTGAGTTAATGTTTTCAGTTAATGTGTTAGGACTTATGACTCTAACACAAAAAATTGCTTTAAGAATGATTGAAAACAAAAAAGGGCATGTGATCAATATTGCGTCTCAAGCTGGAAAAATAGCGACACCAAAATCGAGTGTCTATGCTGCTACGAAGTTTGCCGTGCTTGGCTTTTCAAATGCATTACGTTTAGAATTAAAACCATTTGGGATTCATGTTTTAACAGTCAATCCAGGACCAATGAGAACAGCCTTTTTCGATACAGCAGATCCAACAGGTGAGTATTTGAAACAAGTATCAGGCTTTGTCACAGAACCAGAAAAACTTGCGAAAAAAGTAGTTGATAACTTTGGAAAATCCAAAAGAGAAATCAACACACCTTGGATTATGGAAGTAGGTAGCATTGGTTATACACTATTTCCAAGGTTAGGAGATTTTTTAGCAGGTGGATTGTTTAATAAAAAGTAAGGGGTTGAAGAAAATAAAATGAAAAACACAACGAAGACGATTGTTATTTTGTTATTACTATTTGTAGTCGTGTTATTTGCTGTAATAAATGCTCAACCAATAACGATTAATTTTATATTTACCAAGCAACGTGTACCACTTGTTTTAATTATTATATCATCTGTTATCATTGGTGCGATTATTACATTAATTGGGACAATGGGGACTATTTGGAAGAAAAATAGAACGGTTAAAGAGCTAAATAAAAAACTTGAAGATTTAAAAGCGAGTCCACTTGATGACACCAGTTCAGAATATGTATCAACGTTAGAGGAAAAATATAAAGAAAGCCAGTTAGAATTATCAGATTTACGTCACAGACTAGTTAATCAAATGATGAGTACCCCAGCTGATCCCAACTCAAGTACACAAACAAATGAGTTAACAGAAACGATGAAGGATTAGTTTATGTTACGAACGGAAAAAAGGGAGTTTCATCAGATTAATTATCGGATCTTATTACCAGTTTTCTTTCTAAGTATTATCGGATTGATGTCAATGTATGTGGCAATCAGTGGTGAGTACTCTTCAACAGATGTTTTAAAAAAAATGTTACAGCAAGTACTCTGGTATGCCATTGGAGGAGCTTCATTGTATGTAACAATGATCATTAAACCAGAAATTATATGGAAACTAACGCCATATGCTTATATCTTAGGTTTGATTTTAATGATGTTATTATTATTTTTTTATGATGTCCCACTTGCATTAGAAACTGGATCTAAAAATTGGTTTCGTTTTGGGTCGGTAACATTTCAACCAGCTGAGTTGGTTAAGATTTTATATATTTTGATGTTATCCTATATTGTGACAGGTCATAATCAAATGTATCAAGTACGAGATATAAAAACAGATGGATTACTAGTAGGAAAAATGCTTTTAGTAACGGTACCTATTGCTATTTTGTTAAATCTACAAAATGATTTTGGTACGATGCTGGTCTTTTTAGCGATACTAGGCGGTGTGTTTTTAGTATCTGGTATTTCGTGGAAAATAATTGTAGCTGTGGTAACACTTGCGCTATTTTTAGGGTTGGCATTGATATATTTGGTCACAACAGATAGTGGTAGAGAATTTTTATATAAATTAGGATTCAAAGCTTACCAATTTGCTAGGATAGATGCCTGGATTGATCCTTTCTTTGATCCGAATAACCAATCTTATCAGCAAGTACAGGCCTTATTAGCCATTGCAACAGGTGGTTTTTTTGGTAAAGGATTTAATGTGACAGATATCTATGTTCCAGTGAGATCATCAGACATGATTTTTTCAGTAGTTGCAGAAAATTTTGGATTTATTGGAAGTATATTTGTTATCTTGATGTACTTATTGTTAGTATATCGTATGATTAAAACTTGTTTTGAAACAAAAAATGTTTTTTTCTCATATATTACAGCAGGTGTTGTGATGATGATTGTATTCCATGTTTTTGAAAATATTGGGGCAAATATCGGTTTATTACCACTTACGGGAATTCCGCTTCCATTTATTAGTCAAGGTGGATCAGCTTTGTTAAGTAGTATGATAGCTGTTGGCTTGGTGATGAATATGACATATCATTATTCATCGATAAAAATTAAAAGGCAGCGATTATAGTTATATTCTATAGTCGCTGCTTATGTTTTAAGATGTTTCGTTTGTTGAAAAAATAATACTAGCCTGTTTATGGCTAATATGGTGTTGAGAATTATCCTTATTAATCTTAAATATAATTAGTTCATTAAATTCATCAATATCTATTATAGTGATAGTGTCACCAATTGATAGATTAATGCTGTCAAGATAAGTTAAGACTGACACATCGTCCATAACTCGGCCAATAATAGGAGTGTCGCCAATACTAAATTGGGTCAAGGGAATAATTGCTTGTTCTCTGTAGTTGTCTTGTGTTGGTATGATACCACCATGGGGACAGTTGGTTGGATTTCCTAAATAATCATATAATCTATTAAAGAATACGGAGTCTTTAACATGTTCTAGTTCTTCAGATAGGTGATGCAAATCGTATAAAGAATATCCTAATTTATCGTATAAAAAGGTTTCGATAATTCGATGGTTTCTAATGATAATAATCGTTTGATTTAATCCTTCAAGAGTCAATTTTGCTCCAGTATACGGTTTATACTCAATCAATCCATCTTTTTGTAGCTTTTCAACCATTTCGCTAACAGACGCAGGGGATACATGAAGATGTTGGGAGAGTGTTTTATTTGAAACAAATTCGTCAATGCCATTGTTCTCATAAATCGCTTTTAAATAGTCTTCTTTATTGGAAGATCTTGACATAATTGTCCCTCCTACAAATTAATTGCTAAAATATATTAACTCATTTATTTTATCATAAAAACTGAAAATATATCAGTAAAAAGGAAATTTGTCCCCTTTTTTTTAATAATTGATATGCTATACTAGATACGTACAAAATAAGGGAAGTGAAGGTGAGAAAATGACTACATTTTATTGGTACCCAAAATGTTCTACATGTAAAAAAGCCATTGCTTGGTTAGACGAGCACCAGATTGATTATAAATTAATCGACATGATTGAAACACCACCTACAAAAGAACAGCTTGTTTCTTGGATGGAAACAAATGATTACCCAATTCGCCGTTTTTTTAATACGAGTGGAGTAAGATATAGAGAACAACACTTAAAAGATATGGTAAATGATTTTTCTAAAGAAGAGGCTGCAACACGTTTAACTGCTGATGGCATGTTGATTAAGCGTCCTATTTTAGAATTAGGCGATAAAGTGTTATTAGGATTTAAAGAATCAGAATATGAAGAGTTATTGTTAAAATAATAAAGGATGTGTTGGTATGTCAGAAGAAACATTATGGGTGAAAGAAGTATCAGAAGGTAAAAAAGTTGGCTTAACATCGACTGCCCAAGATGATTTAGGAAGTATCACATTTGCGATGTTACCAAAAGTTGGAAAAGAAGTAATAGCAGGTGAACCAGTTGTGGAACTTGAAGCTGAAAAAGCAGTTGTTGAGTATGACTCTCCTGTTTCTGGAGTGGTTGTGTCCATCAATGAAGCAGCAGAAAAAAATCCCAAGCTATTAGATGAAAAAGATGCTTGGTTATATATTGTAAAATAAAAAATCCGCAACGAGTGTTGTGGATTTTTTATTTTTTATCTTCTGTTTTTTGATTAACTGAAAAATTGACAGTTGTTGTTTCTTTCTTTACTTCAGGTGTATTTTTTTTATCTTCTTTTGGTTCAATGGCAAATTCTTCAAACATTTTTTCTAAAGAATCTTTTTTCTTAAATGTTAATCCCATCTGTTATTCTCCCTTCATCTTTGGTTGAATGTAATGATTAGGTTGATGTTTGTAAGACTCAAATAACGTCTTTTTATTGTATAACCAATCTACCATTGTTTTACCAATAATTGGCCCAGTTGTCAACCCAGATGAACCAAGCCCACTTGCTACTAGTAAATTACTTAGGTTTTCAACTTCACCAAAAAATGGTAGGAAATCAGAAGTATAAGCACGTGTTCCTACACGGTAACTATCAATGCCATAATCAGCTAGTTGACCAACTGTTTGAGTCGCTATTTCTTTTAATTGGTTGAGTAACTTATTTTCTGGTGTTAAGTCAAAGCCTTCATCATTTTCATGTGTGGCACCGACTAATATTTTTCCATCATAAAAAGGAATGATATCTGATTCCCCAACAGGCATGATAACTGGTAAATCAGTTGTTTCTATATCTGTTTGGATTTCGATTAATTGTCCTTTTTGAGGTCTAATATCAACTGATAGGTTTAATGATTCGAGTAAACGAGGTAACCATGCCCCAGCGGCAATAATCACATCATCCACCACAACAGAGTCTTCATCTGTTGTGATAACCCATTTATCATCAGAAATAGATAGATTAGTAACACGTGTTCGTTTTAACTGATTCTTTTCCTTTAATAAATGATGTATGTTTTTAACTAAATTTTCTCCGTCAATTTTTGCACCACCTGTAATAAAGAGAGCATCCTCATCAGATGTGACAAAAGGGAATTGCTCTTGAATATCTTTACCAGATAATCTTTCAATCTCGCCAATTTCAGGGGCTTCTTTGCGTCTATCATAAGCAATTTTTTCCAATTTATCCAATAATTTTGGTGTCTTTTTATAAAGTAAAGTACCTGTTTTTTTGTAGATTTTTTTTGTATCTAGATATTTAGCTAAATCACTCATATAGTCAGAGTAAAATTTAGCCCCTTCTCGAGCTAAAAAATACCATTCTTTGTTTCTTCTTTGAGATAGCCAAGGGGAAATAATACCTGCAGCCGCACTACTTGCTTGTCCTTTGCCATCATCAAACAATAGCAACTCAACTTCTGGATCGTTAGAAAGATAAAAGGCAGCAGTCGACCCAACGATTCCGCCACCTATAATTCCGATTTTGCGTTTTATTGACATAGTATCAAATCCTTATCACTTATTTACTTGGATAGAATGGTTCGACATGGACATCAATATCAAAAATCTCATATTTTTCTTTTAAGTCACTCTCTAGATTATCCACTAGATGGTGACTTTTTTCTACCGTTAAGTTTGGGTTCATTGATACAACAACATCTAAAAAGACATTAGCCCCTAAACTTCTTGCACGGATACTCACGACATCCATGATTCCATCCATTTTAAGGATATCATCTTTATATAAAGCTAACAAATCTTTATCAAAGCCATCAGATAAATAAAATGTACTTTCTTTAAAAATTTCAAAAGCTGTTTTCAAAATAATGCAACCAATAATAATTGCTGTTAGTGTATCAAGCCATCCTAGTTTAAATGATGCGGCAAAGACAGCAACAGATGTACCAATACTTGTAAGCATGTCACTCAAATTATCTTTGGCAACCGCATGAAGTGCTTGGCTATTATTTTTTTGAGCAATTTTTTTATTGATAAGATACACTCCATACATAATTACAGCTGAAAATAATCCAACGTAAGCAGCCAGTTGACTAGGTTGTTCCATTTGCTTGTCAATAACCGAGTGAACACCGTCCATCACAACTTGAACCCCAACAGCAAACATAATTAGTGACGTTAATAAAGACGCAACGTTTTCGGCTTTCCAGTGTCCATATCGGTGTTCGTTGTCAGCAGGCTTTCTTGATAACTTTAATCCAATTAATACTGCAATTGAAGCGATCATATCAGTAAAGTTATTTAACCCGTCAGCAGATAGAGCTTGTGATTGTCCATAATACCCTGCAGCCAGTTTAATAATAGCTAGGAAAATATAGGTAAATATCGAGATGATTGCTCCTTTTTCAGCTTGTTTGATTTCATTTATCCTTTTAGTCAATAAACTCACTCCTTAAATGATACGAAGGCAAGTATATCAGACAACCTATCATTTAGAAAAGATGGAAAAAAATATTAAGGCGCCCTAAAAAATAAAATAAAAAGCCCCAAAACTTATTGGGACTTAACCAGCGGGATTAATTAACACACCATTGATATTGTGAACAGTGGTTAAATTGATATGATCATCGTACCGTTCATCGGTGCCTTTTCTTGAGAAATTGAGATACAAATCATTACCACTATAAACAAGTTCAAAAAATTCCATGTCGTCATAAACAAAGCGTTCAGAGTTATTATAAATGATAATTATTTTACCTTCTGAGATATACATATGTGATGAAAGAATACTATTTTTCAAATCAATTAGTGAATGTTTTTTTACCATAATCATCTCTCCTTTAGCGTAGTGTATCATAAAAAGTTTGATTGATAAAATAATAGATAACTAAAATGTTAGTTTTTCAGTGCGATCAAAGGCTTCTTTTAAAACGGGGATATCTTGTGTTGCGGCCAGTCTGATAAAGTTTGTTCCACTTTCTCCAAATGCTTGACCTGGAATAACTAAAACTTGTTGTTCTGTTAGTAATTTTTTAGCAAAATCAACAGAATTTAATCCTGTTTGACTAATGTTGATAAAGGCATAAATACTTCCTTTAAGTGAATGCAAAGTCATAAAAGGAATGTCTTTCACACGTTTTTCGATGTATTCTAGTCTAGTTTTAAATAATTCTACGACATCTTTTGATACAGCTTGATAGTTATCAAGTGCATAAATACCAGCACGTTGAGAAGGGGTAGGGGCAGAGTAAGTCACATCTTCAGATAACAAATGACAGGCATCATTAATGTATTTGGGCGCAATCATATAGCCTATTCTCCAACCAGTCATAGCAAAAGTTTTTGAAAAACTACTAAATGTTATGGTATTCTCAGGAGCAAGAGATGCCATTGGTGTAAATTCTTCACCAAACGTGAATGCTTCATATACTTCATCTGATAAGATAAATAAATTATGTTTTGTTGCAAGTTCCGCTATTTTCGTTAGTGTTTCTTTTGAAAAGACAGCACCTGTTGGATTATTTGGCGAATTGATAATAATTGCTTTTGTTTTTGGTGTGATAGCGTCTTTTAAAATAGTTGGATCAATTTGGAACCCATCTTTTTCATAAGTGGGAATAATAACTGGTATACCACCAGCTTCAATGACTTGTGTTTTATAAGGAGAAAAATATGGTTCATGTATAATCACTTCATCACCTTCGTTTAGTAGAACTTGAAGAGTTAAATACATTCCTTGTAAGGCACCTACAGTAGCGCGTACTTGATTTTTTTCAAATGTTAAACCATATTGTGTTTGGTAAAAATTTACCACACTTGTTAGAAAATCATCGCTACCATCAGAGGCAGTATAGTGCGTGTGTCCATTTGCCACATCTTTAAATGCGGCATCGATTATTTCTTTAGGTGTTGTAATATCTGGGTCTCCTATAGAAAGATTAAGTAAGTTTGGTGTTTTACTCGCTAAGTCTGTAAACTCCATTAATAAGCTTTCATTAGGTAGTTGATAATAAGTATTTAGCATGTTTTTATTCATTGATATCCCCCTTAATAATAAAAAGTCAAAGGCTTAACCTTTGACTTCATTTTATAGTACTTTTTCTAAAAAGTCTTGTGTTCTGTCATTTTTTGGGTGTAAAAAGATGTCTTCAGGTGTGCCTTCTTCTTGAATCACACCTTTATCCATAAAAATCACTCGATCTGCTACTTCTCGGGCAAATCCCATCTCGTGAGTCACGACGACCATCGTCATCCCTTCTTTAGCTAAGGCATTCATAACCGCTAAAACTTCACCAACCATCTCAGGATCTAGCGCACTTGTTGGTTCATCAAACAACATGACATCTGGATGCATCGCTAGGGCACGCGCAATCGCGACACGTTGTTGTTGACCACCAGATAAACTTTTTGGGTATTGATTGGCTTTATCTTTTAGTCCAACACGTTCAAGTAAAGCAAGTCCTTCTTTTTCTGCTGTTTCTTGTGACTCGTTTTTAACTTTTACTGGGCTAATAGTCAAATTTTCTAATACTGTTTTATGTGGGAAGAGGTTAAAGTTTTGGAACACCATACCCATTTTTTGACGTAGTTGATTGATGTCTATTTTTGGATCAAGTAGGTTGGTTCCCTCAAATTCAATCACACCACTTGTCGGTGTTTCGAGTAAGTTTAAACAACGTAGAAATGTACTTTTTCCGCTACCAGAAGGACCAATCACCACAACCACTTCGCCGGCTTTTATATCTAAATTAATTCCTTTTAAGACATCATTATCACCAAAGGATTTTTTTAAATCATGTATTTTAATCATTGGCACCAATTCTCCTTTCAGCTACACCTAATGCACGAGATAAGGTAAAGGTTAATACAAAATAAATCAATGATGCAATTAAAATCGGTAAGAATGGTTTGAAACTTGCACCACGTACCACACCTGCTTGGAACATCAATTCAGATACCCCAATCACTGATACGACAGAGGATTCTTTAATAACTGTCACAAACTCGTTACCTAAAGCAGGTAAAATATTTTTAATCGCTTGAGGCATGATAATGTATCTCATCGCCTTTTTCTGACTCATTCCTAGAGATCGTGCCGCCTCAGCTTGTCCTTTATCAACGGCGTTTAACCCAGCACGAATGATTTCAGCCACGTAAGCGCCACTATTTAGAGATAGTGCCACGCAACTTGAAGCGAGTGCACTTAAATTAATTCCTAACACATTTAATCCAAAGAAAACTAAGAAAATTTGAACCAGTAAGGGAGTTCCGCGAACGTATTCGATGTAGATGACTGAAATCCATTTAAATAATTTATTTTTAGAGCGTTTCATTAATGCAAGTAGCGTTCCTAATACACTACCACATAACACGCCAACAAATGCTAAGAAAATTGTATAACCTGTCCCTTTAATGTAGTAGGGAGCATATTTTTTCATAAAAGACTCATCTTGGAACATATAAGGAATGACTTTTTGTTTATAGTCTTTCATTAAATCTTTATCATTAATTTCTTTGATAGACGTATTCACTAGATTAAGAAAATCAGGAGAATTCTTTTGTAGTGCAACGGCTGTTCCTTTGTCAGCATTATCTAGTTTAATGTCAGCAAACATTAAAGAGTCATCTTGTGTTAAGTAAGCTTCAGCAACAGGTTCTTCGATTACAGCCGCATCAATTTTCTTTTGTTGAAGTTGTAGAATAATATCAGGCACTTGTTGTAAAGAAACGGTATTAGCTTTTAAGTCATTGTTGGCTAATTCCTCCTGCATGGATTGAACTTGAGCCCCAACTTTGATTCCATTAAAGTCATCAACGGTTTTAAATTTATCTTGATCTTCTTTTCTAATGACAACTTTTTGTTGAACAGTCATGTATGGATCAGAAAAATCAACTTCCTTCAAACGTTCAGGAGAAGGAGACATACCAGAGATAATTAAATCAATTTTGCCAGTTTTAAGAGCCCCAATTAAAGCGTCAAATCCATATTCCTCTACTTTTAATTTAACCCCCATATCATCAGCAATTTTTTGAGCAATTAAAATATCTGTTCCGACAACTTTATCTTTACCATCAACTGTAGCATGAAATTCATACGGAGCGTAATCAGCAGATAGGCCAACTGTTAGCACCCCTTTATCCTTTATCCCTTTTAAAATGGCATCTTCTTCGGCTAATGAATGAAGAGGAAATAGAAAAGCTGTAAAACTTATAAAGAAAACAAATAATAGCGATAGTTTTTTATTTATGAATTGTTTCATTAAAATACTCCTTTCTTTTTGATCTTGGGTCTAATTATATACGTCTTATAATTAATATGCAAGTTTTTTTGAATAAATGTATAAAAATGATGCTTATTCAGTATTTTCGTTTTTTTTATACAATACTTTTAAACCATTATGAATTTAAAATAATAAGATTAGAAAAAAATGATAAAATAATTGATTTTTTCTAATAAAACAGATAAAATAAATTTCATTAGTTATAAGAGGAGGAGTAGAATGAGTAAAAGAATAAAAGTAGGATTAGCACTAGTTAGTGCAGTTTGGTTATTAGCATCTTGCGGAGGAAATAATACGAAAAAACAAGAATCATCTAACGGAAAGATTGAGCAGGTTGCTAGATTAGCTATTCCACAAGAGGTAGCTTCAATTGATCCGGGTAATGCTACGGATTTAGTTAGTTTTGGTGTGATAAATCAAATTAATGAAGGTATTTATAGATTGGATGAAACAAACAAACCTACCGCTGCTGGAGCAAAAGAATTAGCAACCGTCAGTGAAGATGGATTAGAATACACAATTAAACTAAGAGAAGATGCAAAGTGGAGTAATGGGGATCCTGTTGTAGCAGATGATTATGTTTATGCATGGCAGCGAGTGGTAGATCCTAGTATCGGTGCAGAGTATGCTTACCTTTTTGAAAATGTAAAAAATGGCTCAGAAATTATAGAAGGTAAAAAACAACCAACAGAATTGGGTATAGAAGCAGTGAATGATTATGAATTAAACATTACATTAGCTAATGCGACACCTTATTTTGATTATTTATTAGCTTTTCCAACATTTTATCCATTAAATAAAAAAGCAGTGGAAGAATATGGGAAAGACTACGGTAATTCAAGTGATAAAACAATTTATAATGGACCATTTGTCTTAACTAACTTTGATGGACCAGGTTCAGATGTGGAGTGGTCTTATGAAAAAAATCCTAATTATTGGGATAAAGACAATGTGAAAATGGAAAAAATCGATGCTCAAGTTGTAAAAGAAGCCTCAACAGCACTCAATTTATATGAAGATAATCAACTAGATGATGTTACTATTAGTGGTGAATTAGCTCAACAATATCGTGAAGATACTGATTTTGTTGGGGTGCCAGATGGAAGAACGATTTACTTAGAAATGAATCAAGAAAGAAAAGATAAACACTTTGAAAATGTTAATTTACGTAAAGCTTTATCATATGCAGTAGACGGAGAAGCTATTGTTAATAATGTTTTAGGGGATGGTTCTCAGTCTGTTAAAGGTATTGTTCCTAAAGGATTGGCATCAAATCCGGAAACAGGGAAAGATTTTGTTGAAGAGTCAGGGGAATACAAGGAATTTAATGAAAAAAAAGCGAAAGAGTATTTTGAAAAAGCTAAAAAAGAGTTGAATATTGACACACTTAGCTTTGAAATCTTGACAGATGATAACGATTCAACCAAAAAAATTGCCGAATATATTCAAGGGGCATATAAAGATGTCTTAGGGATTGAAACTGAAGTGGCTGTTGTGACAAAACCTATTCGTCTTGATCGTACGACAGCGGGTGAATTTGATATGGTAGTAACTGGATGGGGAGCTGATTATAATGATGTTAGTTCATTCTTAGACTTATTTATTACAGGGAATAGTTACAATAAAGGGAAATATTCAAATTCTAAATATGACAAACTGATTGAAGAAGCTAGAACAACGAATGCTACAAATTTAGAAGCAAGATGGCAAAATTATTTAGATGCTGAAAAAGTATTACTAGGTGAGGATTATGCTATTATTCCACTGTATCAAGTAGTAGAAGGACATCTTATCAATTCTAAAATCAAAGGATATGTTCGTCATACTGCAGGAGCACCTTATGATTATAAATATATGTCAGTTGAATAGGTAAACAATTTAACATCGAAGAATTATTCTTCGGTGTTTTCTATTTTGTTATCGTATAAAATATTATTGAAGAATATGTTAAATAAGAATAATATTTGCTATAATTCAATAGAAAGAAAAATGTAGATTATATAAAAGGAGACGTGTTTGTATGTTACCTCAAACAGGAGAAGTTATTATGAATTGGTTACCATATATTGGCATTGCACTTATTGTCGTTGTAGCCTTTTTATTTTTTAAGAAGAAAAAATCTAATGATGATGAAGAACAAGATGAACAATAAAACAAGAAGCACCTTCTTAGGTGTTTTTTTGCTATAAAGAATAGGAGAGATAACATGTCAAAACTACTAGAACGCTTTATTGCGTATGCAAAACTAAATACTCGCTCAGATGCCACAAGTCAAACAATCCCCACAACTCAAACGCAAGTTGAATTTGCTATGATATTAAAAGAAGAGATAGAAAAAATGGGATTGGAAAATTGTCATTATAATGAAAAGAATGGGTTTTTAACAGCTAAGTTATCAGAAAATAGTACTAATAAAACAAAAGCAGTAGGATTTATTGCACATTTAGATACAGCAGACTACAATGCTGAAAACGTCAACCCACAAATTTTTGAACACTATGATGGAAAAGATGTTGTACTAAATTCGGAAAAAAACATCGTGATGAAAATCAGAGAATTTCCTAACTTAACAGATTATATTGGCGAAACGTTGATTACAACAGATGGCACAACATTACTTGGAGCAGATGATAAGGCTGGTATTGTCGAGATATTAGAGATGTTAGATTATTTCATTGATCATCCTGAGATTGAACATGGAGATATTTATGTAGCATTTGGCCCTGATGAAGAAATAGGGACTGGAGCAGATCACTTTGATCCATCCTTTTTCCCCGTAGATTATGCTTATACAATAGATAGTGGCCGTATTGGTCATTTTGAGTATGAAACATTTAATGCAGCTCAGGCGACTATCACAATAGATGGGACAAGTGTCCATCCAGGGACGGCTTATGGCATGATGGTTAACGCCTTAAAAGTAGCGATGGCGTTTGACGCTCATTTACCACAACTAGATGTACCGGAAAAAACACGAGGTTACGAAGGATTTTACTTGTTGCACGATTTAGAAGGAAGCATCGACTTTGCAACAATGACTTATATTATACGCGACCATGATGCAACGCGTTTTAATGAGCGAAAAAATTATATGACAAGATTAGTAGATGAAATGAATAAAACGCTTGATAGACCAAGATTATCTGTAAATATGATTGATCAGTATTTTAATATGAAAGATATCATTGAACAGGATATGACAAGTGTTGATGTGGCAATTGAAGCAATGAAAAATCTGGCTATCACTCCAATTATTACTCCATTTAGAGGTGGAACAGATGGATCTAAGATATCGTTTATGGGAATACCAACCCCTAATATTTTTACAGGTGGGGAAAACTTTCATGGTCAGTACGAATTTATTACGTTAGAGTCAATGCAGACAGTTGCTAAAACGTTGATTGAAATTATCAAATTGAGTAAATAAAAATAGGGAGAATAGACATGGCGGAGAAGTTATTAGATTGTGTAGATTTAACTATTGAGCAAGAAAATGATTTAAAAAATACATTTCCTAATATAGAAATCATTAAACTTAATGAACTAACCCAATAAAACACTGAAGACATAACAATTATGTATGGTTGATCGAAATATTTACCAGACATTGACCAGTTTCGTTCGTTGAAATGGGTGCAAACTTTGTCAGCGGGTGTTAATTACTTACCTTTGGATAAATTAGAGCGTAATAGCATTACTGTTACCACAACTAGTGGCATACATGGTCATCAAATGACTGAAAGTGTGTTGGGAATGTTATTTAGTTATACATGAAATATACGTCAATCTATTTTAAATCAAGAAAAACGTGAATGGGGTATAACAGAAAAAGGAACAGACTTAGTTGGAAAAAAGTCATGATATTTGGTACAGGGAATATCGCAAGACAATTAGCTAAAACGTTACAAGTCTTTGATTGCGATGTATTTGGCATAAATCGAAGTGGTAGAGTAGTAGAGGGATTTACTCAAACATATTCATTTGAAGAAGGTAAGGAGATTCTTCGTATAGTAGACATTATGATAAATCTAATGCCAGGAACGCCAGAGACTTATCATTTTTTTAATGATGGTTCATTTTCGAATATGACAAACGGGGTTATCTTTATAAATATAGGACGAGGTAGCTCTGTAGACACTAGAGCCTTGATTAAGCATATCAAATCTGAAAAAATTGGGTTTGCCGCTCTGGATGTTTTTGAAGAAGAACCACTCTCTAAGGACAGTGAATTGTGATGTTTAGAGAATGTATTAATCACCCCGCATATTTCAGGTGCTACTGATAAATATAATGAAAGAGCGTTTAACGTTTTGATGGACAATTTATCTCATTTTACTCATCAAGAACCATTAAAAAATAGGGTTGATTTAGAGTTAGGTTACTAAATAAATATAGTAGAAGCCACTTATGAAAATAAGTGGTTTTTTGTAATAAATTGGTATGAATGTCATATATAATTGACAAATAGAGAAGGAAACGTTGTAGTAAATTTAGTCATACATATATGTCTTTTTAAGAGAGGGAATCATGAACCGAATAAAAGAATATCGTAAACAAAAAAGTTGGTCGCAAGCTGAACTAGCAAAACGAGTCGGTGTTGCAAGACAAACAATTAATTTAATTGAAAATACCACCTACAATCCATCGCTAGATTTATGTATAAAGATAGCAAGAGAACTTGAAACAGATCTAAATACATTGTTTTGGAATATGGAAAATGATGAGTAAAAAAATGAAACAAACAGAACAAAAATTATTAAAACATTTTGTAGGACTTATTGACGACAGAGATGAATACCAACAAAAAATGATCTATAAAGTATTAGCGGATGCTAATATGATTACGTTTATATTGTTAACTATGTCCATGATGATTAGTTTTATCTGGGATGCTTGGCATCATATTATTTCATTAGGAACTATTTTTTTATTTCTCATTCAGCAATTTAATTCATATTATATTCTATTAAAAATATGATGTTGTTAAAACAGAAGTTTTTGATGATGAAACATATCAAAAAGAATTAAAAAAGATTAAACGAGTAGCAATAATAGCGGATATTAATTGGGGGATTTTTATGTTTGGGTGGATGGAATTTCTATTTCCGCTTATTTTACATGAGCCAATCGAGTTGAAATGGTTTAATATTGGTGTATGGGTAGTAACGAGTACGATGTTTGGTGGTTCGATGTATGTAGTAGGTAAGGGGAAATTAAAACTAGTTAAAGAATAAAGAAAACGTGAGAACATTTGAAAAATGGGCTCACGTTTTTTATTAATAGTTTTTAACACAAACGACTTCTGGAGCAAAAACATCTTTTTGTAAGAGAGTTAATAATCCAGTGTCGTTGTTTCTTTCAAAAAGTGTTAGATTATCAGAGTTTTGATTAGAAACTACGATGAAATCATCAGTTTTTGATAGATTAAAATCACGAGGAAAATCACCTTCAACCGAAATCCATTGTAAGGTATTTAGAGTCTTACCATCTTCAGATATACCATAAACAACTAATGAATTATGCCCTCTATTTGACGCATATAAAAACTTACCGTCTTTAGAAATACGAATAGCAGCTCCACCATTAAAGCCAGTATGTGTCTCTGGTAAAGTTGAAATAGTTTGTAATTCTTTAAAACTACCAGTGCTAGCATCATAATCTAATACTAGAACATCGCTTGATAACTCACCGAAAAGGTAAGCAATAGGTTTAGTTGGATGAAAGACAAGGTGACGAGGTCCAGTTCCAGGAGATACGATAAACTTTGCTACTTCAGTTAATTTACCCTCATTGTCTACATCATAAGTATAAACCGTATCATTTCCTAAGTCGCAAACCACTAAGCGGTTATCAGGTGTCAAGTCAGCGTAATGAACGTGAGGCCCATCTTGATTTTCATGAGGTCCATGTCCATTATCTTGGATTTTGTCAGCCAATGTTAAAGAGCCATCTTCTGAAATTTTATAAGAGTACAAAATTCCTTGGTGATAATTAGCACCATAAACAACTTGACGTTTATTATCAACAGCGACATAACAAGGTGGAGCTCCCTCAAGCATGACACGGTTTAACAAAGTGAAAGTACCATTATCATTTTTTTTATAGCTAGCAACGCCACCCAAATCACCTTCTTTTGCTACAGCATAAAGAATATCATTATCTGACACATCCAGATAAGTTGGGTTGTCTTCACTGATTAAGTGAGTTAATTGAACAAGTTCTTTCTTTTTTGTATCCAAAGTGATGTCATAGATTCCTTCACTTATTCTTCTAGTATATGATCCTAATAAAAATTTTTCCACACTACACATTCCTTTCAAGTTGATAAATATATTATAACATAGAATGTTTTATTCTTAACTTTGAAACAGATGTTAGTGGTTTATGTACTAAAGACACAAGTTTAAGACATATTTTTAACTTGTTTCTTTGTTGCATTATATAGTAAGATGTTCAATGAAGACTATGATGGAACAAGGAAAGAGTAAGGTAGATAATGAAAAAAAATAAATCAAAAAAACCAACAAAATCAAATGGATTTCAACAGACCAAATTTACTGTTACTGAGGACGCTGAGTTGTTACCATTTTTATTAATTAATATTAATAAAAGTCGTAACTCAGTAAAATCAATCTTAACAAGAGGGCAAGTAGCAGTGAATGGCAAACCAACAACAAAACACAATGATAAACTAGTCAGTGGAGATGTTGTGAGTATTCAAAGCAATGAGTCATTGATGAAAGAAAAAGCGTTGGTTGGTTTGAGTGTTGTATATGAAGATGATGATATTATTGTCATTGATAAAGAAGCGGGATTGTTATCAGTTGCGACAGATAAAGGAAACGAACCGACTGCTCACAATCAATTAATGGGATATGTGAAACGTGACCATCCGAAAAATCGTATTTATATCGTTCATAGATTGGACAAAGATACATCGGGTGTGATGCTATTTGCTAAGAAAGAGTCAGTGAAGCATAAGTTACAAGAAACGTGGAAAGATTCAGTACAAGAGCGTCTCTATACAGCTTTGGTAGAAGGGAAAGTAACAAAAGATAAAGGTACCATTACATCATGGTTGACTGAAAGTAAAACCTTTAAAGTCTATTCAAATCCACATGACAATGGTGGTAAAAAAGCAGTGAGTCATTATAAAGTAACACGTAAAAATAATGACTACAGCCTATTAGAGGTTTCTCTTGATACTGGTAGAAAAAACCAAATCAGAGTTCATATGGAAAGTATCGGACATCCAATTGTTGGGGATAAAAAATATGGTGCAACGAGTAATCCGCTAAAACGATTAGGGTTACATGCTACGACACTAGTGTTTACACATCCAACAACTGGTAAAAAAATGGTGTTCAAATCAAAAGTTCCTCGCTCATTTATAAAGAAAACACAAGCCTCGAAATAGAAAAGTAGGAGTTAGAAAATTAATTTTTCTAGCTCTTTTTTAGATTAACTAAAAGACCTTTTGTCTATAGTTGGTAAGTCATTTTTCTTAACTTCTTCCCAACTCGAAACTCTTTTTATATCATTGACTACCCGTGGTGCTAGTTAATTTTAATATCCTAAAGAATATCTCAAAGTTCCTTCGAAACGTCGTTGTGCTCGGCTTAATAGAACACTGTAATCCAGTAATATGCTTTCAAATCTACTCTCTAGCCCTTTAACAGAACGTGAGTTGAAATTTTGACAACCTAATTTTTCTAAGGAAGAAAAAACAGTCTCAACTGTTTTTCTTTGTTTTCCAAGTAAGCTGTGGTCTAGTTTTTCTGATTTATTCATGTTTTTACGTGGCGGAACGGATATAGTAATGCCCTTAAGGGCAAGCTTTTCATGGATTTTATGGCTAATATATCCTTTGTCCCCTAGGATATTGGGAAGATTCGCTTCTTCCGATAAAGTCTCTAACACTTTCACGTCATGGACACCTGGATTCGTGATTGAGTAAGTAATCGGAAAGCCAGTATTAGTAACGATCATATGAATTTTAAGACCATAAAAATAAGATTTTTTTGTTGAGTTATAGCCAACTTTGGCTATTTGATTCAATAGTTTTGCTTGTCTATTTCTAACTGGTTTACATAATGGACCAGGAAAACTATCTATAATTCCGACTAGTTCACCTTTTGTGAGCTTCTTGATGAAAAAGTATCGAATAATCTTGATAGTGTAAGCTAAGTTTGAACTTAAGCGAGTGAATCGACTCCTACTAGGAAAGTCACCATTAGGAAATAAGACGGAACAAACCGCTCTATACATGGCTCTTTGGCTAGTGTAGCCATTAATTATGCCCCATATAACACAAGCAATAATCACTGTATCGCGTTGCTTCAGTTGATCAGTATTTCTTCGGTTTTTAATCTTATCTGGTACACAATTGTGGTATATGTTAGAAACAGTTCTCACAATTTCCTTGAATGTTATAAAAGTATCTGTATAATGTTCAGTATATTTTGATGAACGCATATGTAGTCCTCATTTATTGGGAGTTTTGAGACTACTATATGCGTTTTTTTGTTGATTTACCAACATGTTTAGACATTTTCCTCTAGGAAAAAATTAACTAGCACCACGGGTTTGCCACTTATTATTTTGATAAGTCTAACTATTGATTTTGGCATCAAAAGTGTCTTAGCGATACTGGTACTAATTATTCTGTCACTTACATTAGCATTATTTATTGCAAAATAAAAAGCAAAGCTTTTATAAAAAAAGTCTTTACCTTTTATTTTTCCCAAATCATATGATACTCTTTTGAATCAGTCTCAGTATCCATACCTACACTGTCTATGATAAAATCTTTATTCTCATAAAAATTAACGGCATTAATATTATCTACATAGACTGAAAGTGTTAATTTGTCGTTTATTTGTTTTAGGTAATTAATTAATCGGCTACCAACACCTTGGTTTCTGTAGTTTATGCCAACAAATAATCCAGCTATGTAACCATCTAATTCGCCTAAAAAACCGATAATTGTTTCATTATTCCTATACACAAAAATATTTGCTTCAGGCAACATTTTTTTAATGTTCACAAATTGATTTTTCCAATACTGAGCGGGAATAAATGAATGTGCTTGTAAATTGCCATTCAACCAAATCTGTGCCAATTGTTCTAAATCCCTGTCTGAAAAACTGTTTAATTTTGTAATCATTGTAGCCCCCTTTTTCCTAAAACAAGTTTAATAAAAAATAGGAGAGGATTCAATTATCTAAAACTAGGAAATAATATTAATTAATCATATACTTTCATTTTACGGACTGAATAAAAATAGTCCATTTTTTTAGTATAAGAGCAATTCCTTATGAGTTCTGAAAGATACTAGATTTATAGTATACTATGTCAAAAGGAGAAGTTAGATGAACAATCAAATCACACTAGCGTATTTAGATTATGATGATCTAGATGCTTTACAAGTTGTAAGTGTTGTCAGTTTTTATGAATCGTTTATCGATGGTGCAGATCCACTTGATATGCAAGTATATTTACAGACACAATTGACAACTGAAATATTGGCAGTAGAATTGGAACAGCCAACCAGTAAATTTATTGGTATTAAGGATCATCAAATACTCATTGGTTATATGAAAGTCAATGATGAAAAAGATGCTATAGAGATTCAACGGATCTATCTGCTCAAAGATTATCAAAACAAAGGGTTAGGGCAACGGTTACTCGATGAAGCGAATCGTTATGCTAAAACGAAACAAAAACGTTATTTACGTTTGACTGTTTATGAAAAAAATCATGCAGGTATTCGTTTTTATGAACGTCATGGATTTAAAAAAATCGGGATCAAACATTTTCCTTTAGGAAAACAAGATCGTATTTGTCCGATTTTAGAAAAGGAAATCTAAAAAAACGTCCTCACTTTTGATGCTGAGGATATTTTTTTAGACTGGTAATGGAACCATAATTCGCTTTCCTTTTTGATAAATCGATGATTCCGTCACACCTTTTGCTTTTAACAGAGCAAAAATATCATCGAAATGGAAACGAAATGTTCAAGGTAATGCCCATCTGATCCAACACTAAACAAGGTACCGCCACTTGAAAGATATAAATCAATGACATATTCATATAACACTAAATTGTCATAAAAGTAAGCGCTCTTAGTATGTAATTCGAATGTCAATTTATTTTTGATTACTTGATCTAGAATCGGTAAAAACTACGCTTCATATTGTTTAAATTCAGCAACGGATAGACCAAATACCCGAAAACCATAGTCAAAATGAGCAAAGACATCTGCTTCTATAACAACTAGTGCTTCTGAAAGTTATGCAAAATACTGAGGAATCACAATAGCAGGATTCATATCTTTGACTTCGTCATCTAAATATCAAATTGACCATTATGATGCACACTGAGTAATTTTAAATCGTAATCTTTATTGGCTAAATAGTCGATGATCCGATCCTTTTCAGAAGAGATGTAACCGATTTCTATGCCTTTTAAAACACGATTGCCAAAACGCTTATTTAAGCTATCGATTGTTTGACTGTACATTTCATAATCGGGGATATCATCGACTTTAGTAACAGGATTGGCTAAGTCAAAATGTTCAGTTGTCACGACGTAACCATCGTAGTTTGTTAAATAGTCCTCATTTCTTGGGAGTTTTGAGACTACTATATGCGTTTTTTTGTTGATTTACCAACATGTTTAGACATTTTCCTATAGGAAAAAATTAACTAGCACCACGGGTCATTGAATTTTATTTTTAAGTAGGCATCTTGTTTTAGAGATTTGTTCATATGGTCATACGACTTTGGCATTAGAGTCAGGAATGAGTCAAATTGAGGTTAACGAGTTGTTAGGTGGAGGTATGTCAGAAGTTCCGAATGAGGAGCATATGGGTGATAGTATCATTATTAGGCATGATTCCAGTGGCATTAATCCAAGCGGTATTTGGTATCTTATTAGATTAACCCAAATCTTGTTTTAATTAAATTAAAAAAAAATGAGAAATAATATTGACATCACATGATATATTAAGATATACTACGTTTAACAAATTTAGATTGTGAGGAACTTGCTATGAATACAACAAAGCAACAAAAACCAACACAACTGAATAATTTTTACTTTAGCTACTTTAGATAGTGTTTGTAGACATGTCAGTCATGGATGCAAACCGGAAAGTTTGTATCTATGGGGCTAAGGAATTTTAACGAGCAACGTTCGCCACATAGATTGTTAAGATAATCTAAGTGGCTTTTATATTTTAAAAGATAGTCGTTTTATATCTTTTTAAAGCATTGGCTTAGATTATTGTATCTAGTCAATGCTTTTTTAATTGAGTTTCTTATGTGGTTGAACTAAGAAAATGGAGGAAGAAAAAAATGAAGAAAAAAATGTTAAGTAGTTTAGTCGGATTAGCAGCAGTCGGATTATTAGTTGGATGTGGAAATAACAGTGCGGAAACAGATTCAAGTGTACAAAAGGTCGGGATTCTGCAATACATGGAGCATAAATCTTTAGACAAAGCCAGAGAAGGATTTATTGCTGAATTGAAGGATGAAGGTTATGAAGATGGAAAAAACATAAAAATTGATTCTCTAAACTCACAAGGAGATCAGGCAAATCTAAAAAGTATGAGTGAAAAATTAGTAAAAGAAAAAAGTGATGTGATTTTAACTATCGCAACACCAGCAGCTATTTCAGTAGCGACAGAAACAACAGACATACCTATAATATTCACTGCGGTGACAGATGCTGTGTCGGCAGGTCTAGTTGATAGCAATGAAAAACCAGGTAAAAATATTACAGGAACGAGTGACATGGTACCAATTGACAAACAAACAAATCTATTGTTATCAATTGTTCCGGATGCAAAAACGATTGGAATTATTTATAACTCAAGTGAGGAAAACTCAGTTATTCAAGCGAAATTAGCAAAAGAAGCCATTGAGAAAAAAGGTGTCAAAGTCAAAGAATCAACAGTGACTTCAACAAATGATGTGCAACAGGTTATGACAGCTCTAGCAGGAGAAGTAGATGGTGTATATATTCCAACTGATAATACTTTAGCTAATACCATGGAGACAGTTGGTGAGATTGCACGAAATAAAAAATTACCGATAGTTACTGGTTCAGCAGAAGATGTAAAAGTTGGGGCTTTGGCAACTTACGGATTAGACTATGAAAAATTAGGTCGACAAACTGGAAAATTAGCTGTGAAGATTTTAAAAGGTGAAGCAAAACCAGCTGATTTAGCAGTAGATACGCCAACTGATTTGGACTTAGTAGTCAATGAAGATATGGCAAAAGCATTAGGGATTGACCCTTCAACGATAAAATAAGACAAAGATAAGCGGAGTGAATTGTAATGGATATCATAATTTCAAGTGTTTCTCAAGGATTTTTGTGGTCGATTATGGCTATTGGTGTGTACTTAACATACCGAATTTTAGATGTGGCAGACTTAACAGCAGAGGCTAGTTTTCCATTAGGCGCAGCAATTAGTGCTAGCCAAATTGTGTCAGGAACTTCCCCATTAATTGCGACAATAATGGGATTAGGTGGTGGATTATTAGCAGGACTTGTTTCAGGCTTACTTCACACTAAATTAAAAATCCCAGCATTACTTGCAGGGATATTAACCATGACAGGATTGTATTCAGTCAATCTAAGAATCATGGGGCAGGCCAATGTTTCATTATTAGGTAAAAAGACTGTCATGCGTTTGTTTAATGATTTAGGAATGACTAATCAAATCGCCACTTTAATCGTTGGTGTGATTGCTTCATTAATTGTCATTTTATTCTTGTTTTTATTCTTTAGAACAGCCATTGGTTTAGCGATTCATGCTACAGGTGATAATAATGCGATGAGTGAGGCTAATGGGATTAACACAGACAATATGAAGATCATTGGCTATATGATATCAAATGGTTTAATTGCCTTATCAGGAGCTTTAATGGCACAAAGTAATGGGTATGCTGATATTAGTATGGGAATTGGCACAATCGTTATTGGATTAGCGTCAGTCATTATCAGTGAGGTTTTATTTAAAGATGTTAGTTTTGTTAAACGATTATTCCTAATTATACTAGGATCAATTATTTATCGATTCATTATTTCATTAGTACTATATCTAGGTGTTGCGCCAACAGACTTAAAATTATTCTCAGCAATTGTTTTAACGATTTGTTTATCGTCACCTTTAATCAAAAACAAATTGAATCGAAAGAAAAAATAACGAGAATAAGGAGGAATCATCATGTCAGCAACATTAACATTAACGGATATACATAAAAGTTTTGAAGTGGGAACGGTGAATGAACATCATGTGTTACGTGGAGTAAACTTAACGTTAAACGAGGGCGATTTTGTCACAGTCATCGGTGGTAACGGTGCTGGAAAGTCAACATTATTAAATTGTATCGCAGGAAATATTCCAGTTGATTCAGGGAAAATACTCTTAGAAGACATGGATATCACCAATCAAAAAACTGAAAAACGTGCTGCTCATATCGGGCGAGTGTTCCAAGATCCACGTATGGGGACAGCGACAAGATTAAGTATTGAAGAAAACTTATCGATTGCTTATTCACGTGGAAAAAAACGTGGCTTGTCTTTAGGTGTAACAGATAGTCAACGAGAAGAGTTTAAAAAACAGTTAGTTCGTTTAGATTTAGGATTAGAAGAACGACTAAAAAAAGAAGTTGGGCTACTATCTGGCGGACAACGTCAAGCACTGACACTACTTATGGCAACATTAGTAAAACCTAAACTATTATTACTAGATGAGCATACTGCTGCTCTTGATCCAAAAGCGAGTCAATCCGTCTTATCTTTAACAAATAAAATGGTTCACGAAGATCAACTAACGACACTCATGATTACGCATAATATGGAAGATGCTATAAAGTATGGGAATCGTTTAGTGATGTTACATGAAGGGAAAATAGTAGTTGATATTAATCAGGAACAAAAAGAAGGACTTAAAGTACAAGATCTAATGGATTTATTCCAAAAAAATAGTGGACAAGCATTAACAGATGATGCACTGATTTTATCATAATGTAAAATAGGAAAAACTCAAATCATTTTGGTTTGAGTTTTTTTATTTGTGAAAAATTATTTTTTGTTATTTGTGATAAAAGTTCTATAGTCATAGAAAAACTTGTAAAAACCATTTGTGAATTTGTTTTTAAAGTGTTTATTAAATGTTGAATAACTCACAATCGTATTGTGTAAACGTTATTTTATGATATAGTAGTTACTAAGGTAGCTACTAAAAAAGAGGTTGGAAAAATATGGAAACAATAATACAAATAATGAAAAAATATCATTTTTCTGAGATGGAGACATTAGTGTATACCACCTTGTTAGAACAAGATAAACTAACAGGTTATGAAATTAGCAAACAGTCTGGTGTACCAAGGTCAAAAGTGTATAACATTTTAGAAAAGTTATTGAAAAAAAATTTAATTATTGTCAATAAATCAGAACCAAAGTTATATCGAGCAATTTCTTCAGATGAATTTATCGAACGCCTTGAAAAAGATGTCAAAAAAGATTTGGCAGTACTGGACAAGCAATTAGGTGGGATAAAAGAAGCTGAGGAAGAAGATTTATTGTGGAAAATCGAAGGGTATTCACATGTAATTGAAAAAGTTGAGCATTTAATCAAGCTTTCAAAAAGTAGTTTGTTACTTCAAATATGGAAACAAGATGTCAGTAAAGAGCTATTATTATTATTGCAAGATGCGGAAAAAAGGTTAGATGAGTGTGTCGTAATTTTATTTGATGCTGAACATCATTATGACTTACCGCTAAATCATTATTATAAACATGGATTTGAAGAAGATAAATTGGCTGATTTTGGTTCCAGGTGGATAAATGTTGTGCGTGATGAAGAAGAAGTCGTTTTTGGGACTCTGTCAGAAGACGCAAATCAAACCGATGTCACTTGGACAAAAAACAATGCCATGGTGAGTTTGTCGAAAGAATATATCAAACATGATGCTTATACATTAAAAATTATTGAAGAGATGCCTCAAGAATTACGCAGTAAATATGGTCACGAATTTGAAAAAGTGCGGTCAATATTTAAGGGGGAATAAGTCATGGTCAGAACGGTATTATTAACACTTATTATTTTAGTCAATGGATTCTTTGCTTTTACATTTGTGAAAGATTTAATGAGTCATAAAGAAGAATTTAAAGAAGAAAAAGCAAATGTAAAATGGTTGCCATTTACTTCATTTATTATGTTTTTCTTATCAACATTTGGGATTTCAGATTTTGCAATAGGAACAGTTCTTTATCCTAAACTAGGATGGGTTAACATGAAAAAATTACCAGGGACACTAAATACGCAATGTGTGATTCCTGTTGCAGCTATGGCTCTATCATATATTTCAGGAGTAAATGTGGGAATTAAAACACTAGCGATTTGTATTATAGCGCAAGTAATCGGTGCTTATATTGGGCCAAAATTTGTAGTGAAATTACCAGAAGATACCATAAAAAAATTCGTTGGTGTAGGATTAATCATTGCAGCATTCTTAATTTTTGCCGGACAAGTTAATTGGATTCAATCAAATGGAACAGCAACAGAATTATATGGTGGAAAACTTATTTTAGCAGCATTTTTATTATTTGTGTATGGTGCATTAAACAATATTGGGATTGGGTCATATGCTTTAACAATGGTGACAGTTTATTTATTAGGAATGGATCCAATCGCAGCATTTCCAATCATGATGGGAGCTTGTACATTCTCAGTGCCAATCGGAAGTGTTCAATTTATTAAATTTGGTGAATACAGCCGAAAAATCACATTATTTACTTCTGTTTTTGGGGTACTTGGTGTATTAGTTGCAGTGTTTTTAGTCAAATCACTAAATACTTACATGTTAAAATGGGTTGTAATTTTTGTACTACTTTATAGCTCATATTCAATGTTAGCAGCACAAATTAAAAAAGGATCACAACCAGTTTAGGAAGGGGAAATAAATATGTTATTTTTGAAAAAAGAAGATATTGAAAAATGTTTTGATATGAGAGCGGCAATGGATGCGTCTTTAGAAGCGTTGAAAATTTATTCAGAAGGTCGCGCTACTATTCCATTAAGAACGAATATTCCAGTACCAAAATCGGAAGGTCAAAGTCTTTATATGCCAGGATATGTTGAATGTGATAATGGCAAAGACGCTTTGGGAGTCAAAATTGTATCTGTTTACCCAAAAAATATTGAGAAAAATATTCCAAGTGTTCCAGCCACAATGGTAGTGTTGGATGCAGAAACAGGTATTGTGAATGCCATGATTGATGGCACCTACTTAACCCAATTAAGAACAGGCGCTGTCCAAGGAGCCGCCACAGAACTTTTAGCAAGAAAAGACGCTAAAATTGGCGCATTGATTGGAACGGGTGGTCAAGCAGAAGGTCAACTATGGGCTATGCTAACTGCTAGAGATTTAACAGAAGTTCGCATCTTTGATATTGATTTTGAGAGAGCTTCAGCGTTTGCTAAAGAGATGTCAGATAAATATGATGTCAATATGATTCCTACAAAAACAGCGCAAGACTGTGTTGAAGGAGCAGATATCATTACAAGTGTGACAACATCTAAACAACCAACATTTTCTAGTGAATGGGTGAAAAAAGGAGCTCATATAAATGGTGTAGGGGCTTATACACATGATATGTGTGAAATTCCAAGAGAAATCATTAAAGAAGCAGATGTGGTTATTTTTGACACGATGGATGGGGTCTTACAAGAAGCCGGAGATTTCATGCAACCATTAGAAGATGGTTATGTATCAAAAGAAAAATATAAAGGTGAGCTTGGTGAACTTGGTTTAGGTAAATTAACTGGTAGAAAACATGATGAAGATATTACGATTTTCAAAACAGTTGGCTCAGCAGTGTTAGATGTTTATGTCGCTCAAAAAATGGTGGAACAAGCCAAAGAAAAAAATATTGGTTTAACTGTTTAATAATAAAAAATCAATCGCTTATGTGGTTGATTTTTTTATTGGACAAAAATAGTTATAAAACTATCATATTTACTTATTAATTTAATGATTCAATTAGTATGGCTAGCTAGAAGAAAGGAGACAATATGAAAAAATTAATCAAGGTCTTTTTTGTTATTGGAATTATCTTGTTGCTCCTTGTTATATGGTATGCATACAACCATCAATTGTGCCAAAATCCACCACAATTAAAACAGTTTATTCATCGCTTTGGGTGGTATGCACCGGTAGTTTTTACCATGATTCAAATCATACAGCCTATTTTACCTATTATCCCTGGGGGAATGAGTGATGTGGTTGGAGTTGTCGTTTTTGGCAAAATAATTGGAGTGTTGTACGCGTCTGTTGGCCTGATAATAGGGGAAGTCATACTATTTATACTAGTTCGTCATTATGGTCGTTCATTTGTTTTATCGATTTTGTCGGAAAAAAATTTACCTCGTTTAGATAAATTGATTCAACTAGGGAATAAACATACCATCTGGATGTTAATTATTGTCTTTTTGATGCCTTTTGGTCCCGATGATTTAGCTTGTTTAGCAGCAGGATTTACGAATATATCATTTAAAGATTATCTAAGAACCATTATTTTGTTTAAACCATTGTCTGTTGCGATTCATTGTTATTTATTATTAGATGTTTTTAAAATGGTGAAAATTAATTAATTAATTATGCTAGTAATTTAAGTAAAACATGTTACACTAATTAAGCTAAAATAAACAAATAGGCAAAAGCTTATTTGATGAAGGATGTTTACATGACAAAAAATAAATTTAATCTTTTCGGAATCGATGAGTCAATTATTAATGCACTTGACGTTTTAGGCTATACCTCACCAACTGAGGTGCAAAAAGAAGTGGTTCCTTTGTTACTTGAAAAAAAAGATATCGTGGTTCAATCTCAGACTGGTAGTGGAAAAACAGCGGCATTTGGTATTCCTGTATGTGATACTGTGGAATGGGAAGAACGCTACCCACAAGTATTGATACTGACACCAACTAGAGAACTTGCGACACAAATCCAAGATGAATTATTCAATATTGGTCGATATAAACGTTTAAAAGTAGTGAGTTTATTTGGTAAAAGTTCTTATCAAATGCAAGTCAAACAACTTAAGCAACGAACTCATATTGTTGTAGCAACGCCTGGTAGGTTGTATGATCATATCATGCAAAAAACGATCAACCTAAGTAAAATCAATCAAGTGATAATTGACGAGGCAGATGAGATGTTTGCGATGGGATTTATCGAGCAACTTGATCAGATTATGCCGAGATTACCAAAGAAAAGAACGACCGCACTGTTTTCAGCAACCATGCCTGATGCGGTGAAACGATTATCTAAAAAGTACCTACATAATCCAGTGTATGTTGAAATTAAAAAAACTGATGACCAGAAGAAACGTATTTCACAATACTATCAATGGACAGCTGATGATGAAAAAATCGCACAGTTTAAAGATACATTGATTGTTGAAAATCCTGAGACAAGTATTATTTTTTGTAATACAAAGATTATGGTTGAAGAGTTAACGAAGCAACTAAAAAATCTAGGTGTTAATTGTGAAATGTTACATGGTGGGATGGAACAACGAGATAGAACACGAGTGATTAAAGATTACAAACGTGGATACATTCATTGTTTAGTTGCAACAGATGTCGCAGCTAGAGGGATTGACGTATCAGACATTAAGCTAGTTGTGAATTATGATATTCCTGATAAAGTTGAAACCTATACGCACCGAATCGGTCGTACAGCTCGTTTTGAAAAAAGTGGGAAAGCTATATCATTTGTCAATTCGAAAGATAAATCTTCTTTTAAAGCTATTATGGCAAAAGAAGGCGATAGTCTTGAAGAAATGCGTCGTCCAAATCAAGAGTTAGTAAAAGAGATGAAACGTCCATTTTTAGATAGACAATTAGAATCTCCAAAATTACGCAAAGAAAAAGGACTATCATTTAAAGAAGACATCATGAAAATCCATATTAATGCTGGAAAAAAACAAAAAATGCGCGCTGGTGATATTGTAGGAGCTTTGTGCCAAATTGATGGTATGACTGCTGATGATATTGGCGTGATTGATCTATTAGATATTTCAACTTTTGTTGACATATTAAATGGTAAAGGTGATCTAGTTTTAAAAACGTTACAAACAAAACCTATTAAAGGTCGTTTACGAAAAGTTAATCAATCAAATATCACAAAATATGAGCAAGATTTACAAAAATATCAACGTTAAAAGAGTCTTTTTAAGGCTCTTTTTCCTTTTTTACGAATATAGTATTAAAGGAAGGTGTGACTTATATGTTGAATGGTTATATTTTATTATTTTTCCTTGGAGGCAGTTTGGCTTCTTTTTTTGTTTTAGTTGGTCAACGCACAAGAAATGGTCAGTCAATTGTACTACCAAAATCACATTGCAGTATTTGCAAGCATGAACTGTCATGGTATGAACTGGTTCCTGTTTTTTCTTTTTTATTTTTAAGAGGAAAATGTTTGTTTTGTTTTTCAACAATTCCAAGGCAAAGTATGTATTTGGAAGTTGTTTCAGGATTATTATTTATTTTATTATATTGTTTGTTGGAAAGTTTGAGTCTATTTATTGGTTTAAATGTGTTATGGTTTATAAGTGTCATAGTGATTAATTACAAAATATAAAACGGAGCCCTTAATATAATCTTAGTGAAAAAATCCAATAATAATAGTAAAAAAACAGTCGATTTGATGATTTTTTTCGAAAATTACAGTATACTATCATAGGATAAACTAAGGAGAGTATGATGAAATGGCTCAATTATTTTTTAAATACGGTGCAATGAATAGTGGGAAAACGATTGAAATTTTAAAAGTCGCTCACAATTATGAAGAACAAAATAAACCAGTCGTGTTGATGACAAGTGGACTAGATACAAGAGATGAAATAGGTATCGTTTCAAGTCGTATAGGATTACGTCGTGAGGCTATCCCCATTTTTCATGATACAAATATTTATGACACAGTGAGTGAGATGGCTAACAAACCATACTGTATATTGGTTGATGAATCACAATTTCTTGAACAAGCTCATGTGGTACAATTTGCTAGAATTGTGGATGAACTTGATATTCCTGTGATGGCATTTGGCTTAAAAAATGATTTTAAAAATGAGTTATTCGAAGGCTCTAAATATTTATTATTATATGCAGATAAAATTGAGGAATTAAAAACGATTTGTTGGTTTTGTCATAAAAAAGCTACAATGAATCTAAGAATGGATAATAATAAACCTGTTTATACAGGTGAACAAATTCAAATAGGTGGCAATGAAGCTTACTACCCAGTTTGTCGTAAGCATTATGTGAATCCACCACTGTCAAATCGAAAGGATGAAGAAAATGTTTGATCAATTACAAGCGATAGAAGACCGTTATGAAGAATTAGCGGAATTACTAAGTGACCCAGATGTCGTAAGTGACACGAAGCGTTTTATGGAGCTATCAAAAGAAGAAGCAGGAACACGTGAAACAGTTGACGTGTACCGTCGATACAAAGAAGTCACTCAAGGCATTTCAGATACGGAAGAGTTATTAGGTGAAAAACTTGATGATGAGATGCAAGAGATGGCTAAAGAAGAGTTATCTGAATTAAAAACTGAAAAAGAAGAATTAGAAGAACGTATTAAAATTCTTTTATTACCTAAAGACCCGAATGATGATAAAAATATTATCTTGGAGATCCGTGGTGCAGCAGGTGGAGACGAAGCCGCATTATTTGCTGGCGATTTATTTGAGATGTATCAAAGTTATTCACAAAATCAAGGTTGGACGTTTGAAGTCATGGATGCCAACATCACTGATATTGGTGGATATAAAGAAGTCACTGTGATGATTACAGGAGACAGTGTCTTTTCAAAACTAAAATATGAAAGTGGCGCGCATCGTGTGCAACGTGTTCCATCAACTGAATCTCAAGGTCGTGTTCACACTTCAACAGCAACAGTCGTTGTCTTACCTGAAGCAGAAGAAGTTGAGTTAGAATTAGAAGACAAAGACATTCGTGTGGATATTTATCATGCAAGTGGAGCCGGTGGACAGCACGTCAATAAAACTGCCTCTGCCGTTCGTTTGACACATATTCCAACAGGGATTGTTGTAGCCATGCAGGATGAGCGTTCTCAGTTGAAAAATAGAGAAAAAGCGATGAAAGTGTTGCGTGCTAGAGTATATGATCAATTGCAACAAGAAAGCCGTAATGAATACGATGCTAACCGTAAGTCAGCTGTTGGTACGGGAGATCGTTCTGAGCGTATTCGTACATATAACTTCCCACAAAATCGTGTGACGGATCATAGAATTGGTTTGACCATTCAAAAATTAGACCAAATCTTAGCCGGAAAATTAGATGAAATTGTGGATGCATTGATTATTTATGATCAAACAGCTCAATTGGAGAAATTAAATGGATAAACCTGTTACATATTTTGAAGTCCTGAAATGGGCTTCTTCTTTTTTAGAAGAGCATAATAAAGAAACGGCGATTGCTGAATACCTATTGTTAGAATATAATAACTGGAATAAGACAAACCTCTTACTGCATTTTAATAAAGAAGTACCTAGAGAGATAGTTAATCGATTAAAAACTGATTTAGTTAAGGTGAGTGAAAATTATCCGCCACAATACTTAATTGGCTCTTGTGAATTCTATGGTGAACGTTTTGTTGTGTCAGAAGATACGTTGATTCCAAGACCTGAAACAGAAGAACTTGTTGAACTGTGTTTAACAGAAAATGATTTAACTAAAAAATCAGTTGTTGATATTGGTACTGGTACAGGTGTTATTGCGGTTTCTCTGAAAAAAAATCGTCCTAATTGGGATGTATCAGCCGTTGATTTATCATCAAGTGCTTTAGAAATTGCAAAGGAAAACGCGTTACAACTAGATACATCAATTGATTTTTATTTAGGGGATGCTTTAGAACCAGTCATGGATGAAACGTTTGATATTATCATCTCAAATCCACCTTATATAGGAGAAGAAGAGTGGCCAGAGATGGACGAATCTGTTAGAATCCATGAACCTAAAATGGCCTTATTTGCTGATAATAAAGGATTAGCGATTTATGAAAAAATAGCTAAGGAAGCAACAAAGGTATTAAATGAAAAGGGCAAGATTTATTTAGAAATTGGCTACACACAAGGAATGAATGTTGTACGTATTTTCGAAGAATACTTTCCACAAAAAGTCGTAGAAGTAGTAAAAGATATGTCTGGTCATGATCGAATGATTAAAGTTTATTAAAAGGAAGTGTAGGGATGAAGACAAAAATCTATCATCAAGAAGACATTAAACAAGCAGCACGCGTCATAAAACAAGGTGGTTTAGTGTCGTTTCCAACAGAAACAGTATATGGTTTGGGGGCAGATGCGACAAATAGTGAAGCGGTAAAAAAAGTCTATGAAGCAAAGGGCCGTCCTAGCGATAACCCATTAATCGTCCATGTTGCTTCAAAAGAAATGGTTACACAATTTGTGAGTGGCATTTCTGAGAAGGCAAATCAATTGATGGAAACTTTTTGGCCAGGACCTTTAACACTTATCCTACCGTTAGCTGAGGAAGCAAATCTGTCGATTAGTATGACAGACCAATTGGAAACAGCAGCATTTAGAATGCCAAATAATTCTTTAACATTATCATTAATTCGTGAATCTAATCTGCCACTTGTTGGTCCAAGTGCTAATACATCAGGCAAACCATCCCCTACAACAGCTACACATGTGTTCAATGATTTAAATGGAAAAATTGAAGCCATATTAGATGACGGAGAATGTGAAGTAGGGATTGAATCAACAGTTATAGACATGAGTCAGCCAGATAAACCAACGATATTAAGACCTGGAGCTATCACAAAAGAAGAGATTGAAAAAATAATCGGAGCAGTATTTATTGATACGCATCTTGTAGATGATAAACAAGCACCAAAATCTCCCGGAATGAAGTATAAGCACTATTCACCTGACGCTGAGGTAATTATTCTTGATGGATCAATTAATGACTGGAGACACGCGATTAACTACTATAAAACGCAACAAAAAAAAGTGGCGATTTTGTCAAGTCAAGCTATCTATGATGAATTAGATGATTATTCGGTATTTGCTCATTATATTTTATCTGAAAATAAAGACGTGAAATCAGCTATGCATCATTTGTTTAGCGGGTTAAGACAGTTAGATACTGATTTGTTGGGACATAATGGTGTTATTCTAGCTGAAGGATATGATGAAACAAGCGAAAATATGGGATACATGAATCGGTTAAAAAAAGCAGCAAATCAAACATTTTTTAGAAAATAAATAGTAATTATAAAGAAATATGGTACAATGGTATAAAAAATCGGGAGTGTGTTTGCATATGGATTATAAAAAAGAAGATGCTGTTTTATGGGATGCAATTGCTAATGAAAAACAAAGACAACAAGAAACAATTGAATTAATTGCTTCAGAGAATTTTGTATCAGAAGCTGTTATGGCAGCTCAAGGAAGTGTGTTAACAAACAAATATGCTGAAGGGTATCCTGGACGCAGATATTATGGTGGCTGTGAGTTTGTTGATGTAGTAGAAAATTTAGCAATTGATCGTGCGAAAGATTTATTCCAAGCAGATTTTGCTAACGTTCAAGCTCATTCAGGCTCACAAGCTAATACGGCAGCTTATTTATCATTAGTTGAAGAAGGCGACACAGTGATGGGGATGGACCTAACAGCAGGTGGCCATTTAACTCATGGGTCTCCAGTAAACTTTAGTGGTAAAACATATAACTTTGTGTCATATGGCGTAGACCCAGTGACAGAAGTCATTGATTACGAAGTTGTAAATATACTTGCAAGAAAACATCAGCCAAAATTAATAGTGGCCGGAGCGAGTGCTTATTCACGTGATATTGATTTCAAGAAATTTAGAGAAATCGCTGATGGTGTTGGAGCAAAATTAATGGTCGATATGGCTCATATAGCAGGTCTTGTGGCAACAGGTTTACACCAAAATCCAGTTCCGTATGCAGATGTTGTAACATCGACAACACACAAAACATTACGTGGGCCAAGAGGTGGTCTTATTTTAACAAACTCACCTGAATTGGCTAAAAAAATCAATAGTGCTATTTTCCCTGGTATTCAAGGGGGACCTTTAGAGCATGTGATTGCAGCCAAAGCTGTGGCTTTTAGAGAAGCATTATTACCTGAATTTAAAGACTATAGTAAACAAGTACTAGCAAACGCTAAAGCAATGGCTAGAGTAATCAATCGAACACCAGGATCTCGATTAATTAGTGGTGATACAGATAATCATTTATTATTAATTGATGTAACTGGTTTTGGATTGACTGGTAAAGAAGCAGAAGCTATTTTAGATAGTGTTCACATCACTGTCAATAAAAATACGATTCCATTTGAAAGCCAAAGTCCATTTGTGACAAGTGGTATTCGTATTGGAACACCAGCGATTACAACACGTGGATTTAAAGAAGATGATGCAACAAAAGTCGCTGAATTAATTGTTGAAGCACTAACATATCACGAAGAAGAAAGTGTTTTAGAAAAAGTCAGAAAAGAAGTAGTAGAGCTATTAAAGAGCCATCCACTTTATAAATAAAATTTTTAGGTAATTGACTAGTCAATTACCTTTTTTTCGGCTACAATAGATAAGAATAAAATTTAAAGGAGAATCGTATTATGGGAAAATTTCAAGTGATAGATCATCCGTTAATTCAACACAAATTAACAATTATCAGAGAGAAAAATTGTGGAACAAAGGTTTTTAGAGAAGTTGTTGATGAGATTGCTATGCTAATGGCTTACGAGGTATCTCGCGATATGCCTTTAGAAGATATTGAAATTGAAACACCAATGGGAACGTCAGTACAAAAAACGTTAACAGGTAAGAAAGTAGCGATTATCCCAATATTAAGAGCAGGAATTGGTATGGTTGATGGTATGTTAGAATTAATACCTGCAGCAAAAGTTGGACACGTTGGTTTGTATCGTGACCATGATACACTAGAACCAGTTGAATATTTTGTAAAATTACCAGCAGATATTGCTGATAGACAATTATTTGTAGTTGATCCAATGTTAGCAACAGGTGGGTCAGCAATTATGGCAATAGACTTATTAAAACGTCGCGGCGCAACAAACATTAAATTTGTATGTTTAGTAGCTGCTCCTGAAGGGGTAAAAGCTTTACAAGAAGCTCATCCTGATGTAGATATCTACACAGCAGGTTTAGATGAAAAATTAAATGACGAAGGTTATATCGTACCTGGGTTAGGTGACGCTGGTGACCGTTTATTTGGAACAAAATAATAAGATTCAAAAGAGATCAGACTACATATTCTGGTCTCTTTCTTTGTGAAAAAATCTCTTTTTTCGATTGTCAATAGGAAAAACCTATTAAAATAACTATTAGATTCCATAATATTCTATAACTTTTAATCGGTTGGTAGCGTCAAGAATTTTGTGTAAACGGAAAATCCATTCTATTATTTTAAATTAAAATATTAATTCTAACGTATCTTGAATTTCCTTAAATTTTTTACGGACTCTACCTGAAAATTTTTGGGTATATTCAATGAACTGAGAAACTAGGAATCTTTTCAGAGATTCCTTATTAGGGACTTGTTCTTTTCTCTTTGTATATTTTTAATTGCTTATTAAATTCCTCAATTAAACTAGTTGAGTAGATGGTCTTTCTGAATTTATAAAAAGTTAATAATAGAAGGATTTATGAATAATTTAGTGACTTGTAGATACTGTTTTTTTCATTTTTAGCTCTTTATCAAGATTTGGCGAAACAATTGGATTAAGTTTATTATTCCTTTTTGGTGCAGTTGCTTGTTTCTTTTTTATCTATGCTGGAAATGTCCAAAGTAGTTATAATTTTTTATTAGATAATGTTTTAGAAGTACATGTGCCATATGAAGAGTACAAACGTTATCAATTTTTCCAAAAATTTGAGTCTTTCTATTGGATGATTATTCTATTAATCTTTTTTGGATGGGGAATTTTCTTCGATGGATGGGATATCTGTTGGAAAGTGTTTCTAATTGGTGGAGTTTTGCAAGACACATTAAGTAAACGATCATAAAAAAGGTAGGATCACAATGTAGTGATTCTACCTTTTTTTTAAAATTGTTTTGCTAATTCTTTTGTTTCTTCCATAATTCCTTGAAGAATCTCATCTGCTTTTTCTGGTTGATAATCAAGACCTTCAATAATAATCGTATCTGTTTCTTCAACCCCTATAAAGTTGAAAATTTCTTTAACAAATTTTGATGAAGTATCTTCACCAGCATGAATGCCACCACTAGCTTGGATGTGTAACATTTTTTTACCTGGAGCTAAAGGCATTTTACCATTTTCGGTGTATTTAAATGTTTTTCCAGCGACAACAATCGTATCAATCCATGCTTTTAGTCTTGTTGGGATATTTAGATTCCATAAAGGATTAGCAATGATAATTTTATCAGAGTTCAGAAATTGTTCAGTCAGTTCAGAAAATCGTTCGATTTTTTTTGCTTGAACCTTATTAATTTCTTTACCATCTTTTAAATTAGCCCAACCTGTTAAAATATCTTTATCGATTTCAGGAATATGATTTTCATACACATCTAATACTTCGACTGTGTCATTTGGATGACTTTCTTCATAAGATGTTAAGAAGGCATCAAGTACAGTAAGAGTACGTGATTCATTTTTTGTTAGTGGATGAGCTTTAATAACTAATACGTTTGACATAATTTTTCCTCTATTCATTTATATTTTACTTATTATTTATCAGTAATTATTAATATAAAGGATTTTGTGAAAAATATCAAAGTTTTTTAAAAGAAGTATAAGTAAATGTCACACACCTATTATTTAAAGTTATAGGAGACTTAAGAAAAAGTTGTTTGAAATCGTTATCAATAACGAGTACTATTAATTTAAGTAAAAGACTCACAAACTATTTGAGTAGAAAGAGGATAGATATGACATTAATTAATGAGTTATTAGGAATAAAGTATCCACTGATTCAGGGTGCTATGGCAAAAATATCGACATCAGAGCTAGTTAGTGCGGTTTCAGAAGCTGGTGGTTTAGGTGTTATAGCTTCAGGTGGTATGACAACAGATCAAGTAAGAGATGAGATTCGCAAAACAAAACAATTCACAGATAAACCTTTTGCGGTGAATGTGATGTTGATGATGGAAAATCGTGATGAGATTATTGATGTTGTTATTGAAGAAGGTGTTAAAATTATTACGTCAGGAGCAGGAACGCCAAAACCTTATATGAAACGTCTAAAAGAAAATGATGTGATTGTAATGCCGGTTGTTCCTAATGTCAAAATAGCATTAAAAATGCAAGATTTAGGAGCAGATGCAGTGATTGTTGAAGGGATGGAAGCAGGAGGACATATTGGTGAAGTTTGTACGATGCCATTAGTAGCCGCTGCAACTAAGGCTTTAAGTATTCCAGTCATTGCTGCAGGTGGATTATCAGATGGTCGTTCATTAGCCGCAGCATTAGCTTTAGGCGCAAAAGGGGTACAGATGGGGACAGTGTACCTGTCTACTGAAGAATGTCCAGTGTCGGCTCCTTATAAACAAGAAATTATTAATGGAAATGAAACATCAACTGTTGTAACAGGACGTAATAATGGGGCACCTGTTAGAAATATTAGAAACGTAATGACAACTAAGTATTTGGAATTAGAGCGACAAGATGTCTCAAGAGAAGAACTTGAAGAGCTGACGATTGGCTCATTATGTCGAGCGGTAAAAGAGGGAGACATGGTTAATGGTTCAGTTATGGCTGGTCAAATCATTGGAACAATCAATGAGATAAAAACAGTTCAACAGCTTCATGATGAAATTATCCAACAATACAGAGTGTTGACATTGCCCAAAATTTAAAAAAGACAGCGTGCTATCGTTGTCTTTTTTTCTTGATTTGAAGTATACGTTTATTTAGTATGAGATGCTTTAAATAATGAATGCATATATTTGTAAGTTTAATCACTTCTATATAGCTTGCAAGAATCGTTTTAGATATGAGCCAGTGTTCTGTTTTTTTATTTATATTTTGTTATACTTTATAAGAAGGGGTGAGAAAATGATACCACTAAATATTTATTTGCAAAATGGCACAACATCAGTATCTAATTTACTATTTAGATACTATAAAAAGATTGGAATGACAGATACTGAATTAGTTTTTTACTTACAATTATTACAGTATCAAGATTCAGGAGATTATTTTCCAGATATGGATATGATTACTAAACGTATGGATATGTCTTTAGATGGTGGATACCATATTATTCAAGAACTTATGACAAAAGGTATTTTATCCATTGAAACAAAACGAAATAAGTTTGGTAAAACAGAAGATAAATATGATCTAACACGTGTTTACCAGAAAATTGAATTGGTACTTGAACAAGAACAAGAGATAAAAATGGAACAATTAGAAGAAAATAAACGAGTTGAGTTATTTAATAAATTTGAACAAGAGTTTGGCCGTTCTTTATCACCAATTGAATTTGAAACGGTTCAACAGTGGTTAGATAATGATAACTATTCAATAGACTTAATTGAACTAGCTTTACGTGAAGCTATTTTAAACCAAGCTTATAGTTTAAAATATATGGATAGAATATTGCTTAATTGGGAGAGAAAGAATTTAACATCCAAGCAAGCTATTCAAAGTGACCAAAAGCAACGTCTTAAAGAAATAGATGATAAAAATATAATTGACACGGAAGAAACATTACCAAAAGTACCAATGTATAATTGGCTAAATCCTGGTGATAAATAGGAGAGCTTATGTTATCAAAAAAACGGACGATAGAAGCAATTGATCTAATGAAAGAACTGTATCCTAATGCTAGAGGTGAGTTGAATTATGATACTCCATTTCAATATTTAATTGCGGTTATATTGAGTGCACAAGCGACAGATATCTCGGTTAATAAGGCAACACCATTATTATTTGAAGCTTATCCAACTGCTGAAAAATTAGCCCAAGCTTCTTTAGAAGACGTGATGATGCGGATTAAGACGATAGGATTGTATAAAACAAAAGCAAAGAACATTATTAAAGCGTCTCAAATGCTAGTTGAAACCTTTAATGGCGAAGTGCCAAAAACAAAAAAAGAACTAGAAAGCTTACCAGGTGTGGGAAGAAAAACGGCGAATGTTGTAGCAGGAGATTTGTTTAATGTTCCATCAATTGCTGTAGACACACATGTAGAGCGAGTGAGCAAAAGGCTTAGAATATGTAAACAATCAGCTACTGTCACTGAAGTAGAAGATACGCTTATGAAGAAAATACCAGAAGAACGATGGGTCGATACGCATCACACGATGATATTATTTGGAAGGTATCAATGTACGGCTCGCAACCCCAAATGTGAGGGATGCTTATTACTTGATCTGTGTGCTGAAGGTCAAAAAAATATCAATATAAAAAAGAAAAACAAGGAATGACGAAATGTCTTTCCTTGTTTCTTTAATTTAATCTTTTTTTGTATCATTATTGCGAGGTTTGTTCTCTTGTGTTGGAGAGTTATTATTTCCTTGATTTGTTTGGTTATTACTGTTATTCCCAAGGTTTGTTTGCTCGTTATTATTACTACTTTGATTTGTTTGACTATTATTTGTGTCAGGTTTTTTTTCTTCAACCGATGTTTCTTTTGAAGTTTCTGTATGAGTGTCTTCTTTTGTTTCTTCTTTGCTTTCAGAATGAGGAGTAACTGTTTGTTTTTCTGTTTCATAATAATACGTTGTGTTATCCGATTTAGGGCTATTGTATAAAGATTGTGTTTGCTTAGTATGCCCTTTTATGTAGACTTCATTTCCAACACGAACGACATTAGATGGTTGTTTCCAATCAGTGGGCTCAATATTTTGGTAGAGATACATCATAAACGACCGATAAATATCCATGGCGAGTTGCTGATTGTACAATGTAATTGGTTGGAAATAGTCATCGTAACCTGTCCAAACAGCTAAAGAATACTTAGGAGTATACCCAACAAATGTAATATCCGGGCTTCCTTCTCCTTTAACTTTACCTAAAACATCATCGTCATAATTACTAGTACCAGTTTTACCAGCTTGAACAATACCATCAATTTGAGCCTGATTTCCAGTTCCTCGATTAATTACATCTTTTAGCATATCTGTTACAATAAATGCGGTTGATTCTTTCATCGCTCGTTTTCCTTGTGATTCAAAGCTTTCCTCTGTCCCGTCAGAATAAACGACTTTATTAACATAACTTGGTTCATAATAGATTCCACCATTAGCGAACGCTGCATATGCTGCAGCTAATTTTTCAGAAGAAGATTCAAATCCGATTGCAGTTCCCTCATAGACATTATTATCTAAACCAAGTTTTGAAATAAACTCTTTTGATTTATCATCTCCGATTTCTTTTAGAGCTTTTAATGCAGGAATATTTCTAGAGTCAACTAACGACTCACGCATTGTCAAGTTCCCACGATAAGATCGATCATAGTCGTAAACGGGAGTTCCATCTTCATACTTATATGGCATGTCTGCGTATATTTGTCCGGAACCATAGTTTAAGTCTTCTATGGTTGGAGCATATGCAACTAATGGCTTGGCAGTTGATCCAATATTTCGTTTAGCTGTCACGGCTTTATTATCATTCATTGCACCGTCACCAACATTACGACCACCTATCTGAGCACGGACATCGCCATTTTTTACATCAATTAATGTTGCAGTTGCTTGGAATTTTTCATCTGGAAAAGCAATAGAAGAGTTTTCGCTATTAATAAGATTATATAAGTATGTTTGTGCTGCCAAATCCATGTTAGTATAGATATCTAAACCATCTGTATAAACATTTTTCTTCGTTTTCTTTTGTACTTCATCAATAACTTGCTTCACATAATTATCTGTTACAACTTGTGTGGTTGAGTCTTCTTTTAATGAAATTAAGCCATCTTCAATTTTTGTATTTTTCGCTTCATCGTAATCTTTTTTTGAAATCACTTTGTCTTTATACATCTCACTAAGAACAAGATTTCTTCTTGTAGTGGCTAAATCAGGGTGAGTATATGGATCATAATCAATTGGAGCTTGTGGCATACCAGCTAATAGCGCATATTGAGCTAAAGAGAGATCACCTAGATTTTTACCAAAGTAAGTTTCGGCAGCTGTTTGCATACCATATATACCGTTTGCCATGTAAACACGATTTATATAATATGTAAGGATTTCGTCTTTTGATTTTTTACGCTCCAGTTCAACTGATAACCAAGCTTCTTGAGCTTTACGCTTAATGGTTTGATCTTCTTTTTTAGTCGAGAAAAATGATAATTTTATTAACTGCTGAGTTAAGGTACTACCACCTTGTCTACTCGTTCCTTTAATATTTGAAATAGCTGCTCCAACAATACGTATCGGATCAATACCAGCATGCTTTTCAAATCGTTTATCTTCAATTGAGATGATTGCTTGTTTTAGCGTTGGTGGAATTTGATTAGGTTCAATGGTTTCACGCTTCTTTTCCCCAATTTCTAAAATCATTTCCCCATTTGAGGCATAAATTTTCGACGAGCGAGTATCCTCTAATTTTTTATAATCAAGTGTTGGAGCATCTTTTGCGTAATAAAAGAAAAGACCAGCTCCACCAATTAAAGGTATTATGATTAGTGAGAGAATGACAGTTAGGGTAATTAACACCACTTTTTTTGTATTATGTTTTTTTTGTTTTGATGATTTATTAGGGTGTTTTGTCCCAATCGAACTATTTTTCATAAACAGAATCTCCTTTTAATATATAATGATCAATAACTGTCAGGTATGGAATAATAGGAGCGATTCCTAATTCTAATTCATACCCAACCTTTTCTATCACTTTCAATGGAATAGATTTTCGTTTGTTCTCTTTGCTTTCCCAGTATTCAATGACATGTTTAGCTGGGAGAAAAAAACACCTTTGTAAAGTGGAAAACCATATTAGTACAAAGACAACTCCCTGCTGGTTAAGACATTGTTTCATATGTTTTATTTGATGATCATGAAAATTATGAAGTGGAAAAGACGTTTTATTCTTTGTTTCTTTCGCTTCAAAGTCGATGTAGTGACCCTTATAAAGGCCATTATAATCAGTTGTAGAAGCTTCTCTAAAGTAAGCTTCAGTTATAACAGCAGCACTCCTTTTTGGATAATTAACATGAACAATTTGAACAGGGGTTGGTTTCTTATGAACAATGGCCATTTCTTTAGATAGGTAATACTCGTTACTTTGATTGATGTAATCTTCAAAAGACATCCCACGATTTGAAAAAGATGGTTGTTTTGTTTTAGTAACGAATTCTTTTTTTAAATGTTTAGACATACCATTAGGGTAATTAATAGTCAAAATACCACACTCCTTCTTTTATTATATCAAACCTTGAAATACAATGAAAAGAAAAAAAGAATAAACTTAAGCTAATGTATAGGAAATTACTAAAAATTTTAATTTTTTCATTAAAAGTGTTGTGTTATAGTAGAAAACTGATTATAGTATAATATGCAGTGTAGCGTATTTTCTAAGAAGTTTATCAGATTGATGTTACATATAGTACTTAAAAGATAACATGTTTAAAAATAATGAAATTTATAATGAGGTGTAATAATTGACTAAATTAAATTTATCAGCAAGAGATATTTTACAAAAAGAATTTAAATCAAAAGTACGTGGCTATGATCCAGTGGAAGTAGATGAGTTTTTAGATACCATTATTAAAGATTATGAAACATATAATCAAGAATTATTAGCTTTAAGAGAAGAAAATCATCGATTAGTTAATAAAGTGGATCAATTAACTCAAAGTCAAGCGACTCTTTCTCGTATGAAACAAGAAGTACCTAATCCAACTTCTGTGACTAACTTTGATATATTAAAACGTTTATCAAACTTAGAAAAAGAAGTCTTTGGTAAAAAATTAGAGGAATCATCGGGTTCTGTAAAAATTGATGTAAGTGAAAAAGCTCGTGCATCATTGTCTTCAGCAGCTGAAAAAGTATTAAATAATGATGATTTGGGAGCGACTCGTCGTTTTTAATTAAATATTTAATTTGTAATTTTCGGATAATCGCAGTTTACGTTAAGTAAGGTGAGGAAAGTCCATGCTCGCACAAACTGAGATGTTTGTAGTGTTCGTGCTTAATGAAACCATAAATTAAGGTACTTCTTTTTTAGAGGTAACGGCAGGAAAAATAGCTAAGGCTTTTGCTATGTTAGAGTATCCTTGAAAGTGCCACAGTGACGAAGTGATTTTAGAAATAAAATCAGTGGAACGGGTAAACCCCTCGAGCGAGCAACCCAAACAATGGTAGGGGCACCTGTCCCAAGGAAATGAACTTAGGGATGGGACAGAAAAATTTCTGTAGACAGATGATTATCGTTGATTAGTGTTACCTGGCAGTAATCAATACAGAACATGGCTTATAGAAGATTACAACATCAGGTTGCCTTCCAGTTTGATGGAAGGCTTTTTTTCTAAAATAAAGTTAATTGGGGTTACAAACATGACAGAATATAAATTAATAGCAACAGCAGCTAGTGGTATTGAAGCACTTGTTGGACGAGAACTAAGAGATATGGGAATTGAATGTGAAGTAGAAAATGGTAAAGCTATTTTTTATGGAGATATTGAAACCATTGGACGAGCTAACTTATGGCTTAGAACAGCAGATAGAATCAAAATAGTTGTTGGTGAATTTGAAGCAAAAACGTTTGAATCGTTATTTGATAAAGTTAAAGCATTGCCTTGGGAAGATTTTTTACCAATGGATGCTAACTTTCCAGTATCAGGAAAATCAATTAAATCAACGTTATTTAGTGTGTCTGATTGCCAAGCTTTGACAAAAAAAGCAATTGTTAATCGTTTGAGTGAATACTATTCAAGATATGGTCGCTTACCAGAAACAGGCGCACAATTTCCAATTGAAGTGGCATTGTTAAAAGATAAAGTAACGTTAACAATTGATACAACAGGACCAAGTTTATTTAAGAGAGGGTACCGTTTGGAAAAAGGTGGCGCACCTTTAAAAGAAAATATGGCAGCAGCTATTATTTCTTTAACAACGTGGCGTAAAGATAGACCTTTCTATGATCCAGTTTGTGGGTCTGGAACCTTTTGTATTGAAGCTGCGTTGATTGGTCGAAACATGGCACCAGGATTTAATCGTGAGTTTTTATTTGAATCATGGCCTTGGGTTAATGATTCAGTGATGGAAACATTACGAGCTGAAGCTGACGCTCAAGTTGATTATGAAACAGAGTTAGATATTTTGGGAACAGATATTGACCCTAAGATGATTGAAATTGCAAAGAAAAATGCAGAAGAAATTGGTTTAGGAGAAGATATTACATTTAAACAAATGCAATTAAGTGACTTTACGACGGATAAAGAGTACGGTGTGATTGTCGCTAATCCACCATATGGTGAACGTTTAGGTGAAGAAGGTGCTGTAAGAGAATTATATAAACAAATGGGGGATGTTTATCGTCCACTTAAGACTTGGAGTAAATATATCTTAACAAGTGATTTACAATTTGAAAGTTTTTACGGAGCAAAAGCGACGAAGAAACGTAAATTGTATAACGGGGCACTTAGAACAGATTTATTCCAGTATTGGGGAACTCGTCCACCAAGAAAGCCAAAAACTGAAGGAGCAAACTAATATGAGTCAAGAACAAGAATTTTTAGCTTATTTGAAAGAAATTGCACTATTAAATGAAGCAGTCGGCCTAGCTGAATGGGATAGTCAAACTGGTATGCCAGAAAAGGGTGCTGAATATAGAGCTGAAATGTCTAGTTATTTAGCTGGTATAGCCTTTGATAAATCGACAAATGAAACAATGAGAAAATATATGGAATATTTTTCAGATCATCCAGAAGAATTATCTGACTTTGGGAAACAAGTATTTAAGAAAACTAAAGAAAACTATGATTTAAACAACAATATTCCAGCTGATCGCTTTCAAGAGTTTTCTCGCTTATTATCCAATGCTCATAGTGTATGGGTAACAGCTCGTGAGAAACAAGATTTTTCAATTTTCGAGCCAATTTTAACCGACATTGTAGCCATGACGAAAGAATTCATTCCATTGTGGCGTAAAAATGAAGCCACAGACTACGATGTTTTACTAAATCAATACGAACCTGGTATTACAGTTGAAGTGTTAGATAATGTTTTTGATCAAGTAAAAGAAGGTATCATGTCTATTCGCAAAGAATTAGAAGAAAAAGGGACAGCACCTAATACGGATTTTATTAACCGTACCGTACCAAAAGAAATTCAAAAAGAGTTTGTGACACAAGTTGTGGAACAATTAGGCTATGATTTTTCTAGAGGTCGTTTAGATGATACTGTTCACCCCTTTATGTTAAACCTGAACCGTAATGATGCACGTATTACAACACGTTGGGATGACAATGACTTTATTATGGCAACTTTAGGTGTGATACATGAAGCAGGTCATGGGATGTATGAACAAAATGTTGATGCCAAATTTGACTACACACCACTTGCAGGTGGAACCTCGATGGGAATTCATGAGTCACAATCATTGTTTAATGAGATCATCGTTGGGGGAAGCCAAGCATTTTGGTACAAACAATTTGAGTTATTAAAACAATTAACAGGTGACACATTTGCTGATATTTCAACAGAAGATTTTTACAAAGGATTGAAATTAACGCAACCAAGTTTAGTGAGAATTGAGTCAGATTCACTCACTTACCCACTTCATATTATTATTCGCTATGAAATTGAAAAAATGCTTTTCAATGGCGACTTAGAAGTGAAAGATTTGCCAAAAGTTTGGAATGATAAATACGAAGAGTATTTAGGTATTCGTCCTGAAAATGATACAGAAGGTGTGTTACAAGATGTTCATTGGTCAGGTGGTAGTTTTGGTTACTTCCCATCATATGCTCTAGGTTACATGTATGCAGCTCAATTGTATCATGCAATGAACCAAGATTTTAATGTGGAAGAAGTTTTAGCAAGTGATGATTATTCATCAATTAGAGAGTGGTTAACTGAACGTATCCATCAATATGGTAGTTCTAAAAAACCAAACGAATTAATCGTTGGTGCAACAGGTGAAGAATTAAATCCTCAATATTTAATTGATTACATGCGTGATTTATACTTTAATGTATATGATGTAAAAGCTTAAATTATAAAAAGTTACAGATGATTCTGTAACTTTTTTTGTTGAGAAAGTATATGGCAAAGGGTACAATAGGGCAATATTGAATAGATAGTTAGAGGAGAAAAAGAGATGGAAGATCAAAAAAGAGGATTGAAGCGGTTTAATACGGTTCAATTTATTACCTTGATGTTTTTAATCATTATTTTTATTGGATCATTTTTATTATTTTTACCGATTAGTCATCAAGCGGGTAAACAGTTGAGCTATATTGATGCTTTATTTGTTGCCACTTCATCAGTATGTGTCACAGGGCTAACGCCTATAAATATTTCACACGTTTTAAGTCCATTTGGTCATGTGATTATGATGACTTTAATTGAAATTGGTGGACTTGGTTTTATGTCCATAGCCTTAATTGTGGCAATGATGTTTCGAAAAAGAGTGTCACTTCAGTCACGTCTTGTCATTAAAGAGATGCTTAACATGAATAATCAAGGTGGAGTCGTAAAACTTCTTAAATTTGTGGTACGATTTTCGGTGAGTGTGCAAGCTCTAGGTGCGTTGCTTTTGAGTTTTCAATTAATTCCCCAATATGGATTAGGGAAAGGACTATTTTATAGTGTATTCCATTCAATTTCAGCTTTTTGTAATGCCGGTTTTGATTTATTTGGTGATAGTCTGCTTAGTTATCAACAAAAACCATACATGTTACTTGTGATTTCTGGCTTAATCATCGCTGGGGGATTTGGTTTTATAGTATGGTATGATTTGATTCATTTAAAAGAGCATAAACGATTATCACTCCATACGAAGATAGCTTTAACTGTGACACTTAGTTTGTTAATTGGAGGCACTGTTTTATTTGCTTTTACGGATAAATTTTATGACATGTCTTTCTTTAAACAAGTTACAAATACATTTTTCTTAAGCGTCACACCACGTACGGCAGGATTTGCTTCCATTGATTATGGTTCAATGAGTTATGCTGGACTAATATTAACCATCGTTTTAATGTTTATTGGTGGAACATCTGGCTCTACAGCTGGTGGTATTAAAACGACAACGTTAGGCGTATTATTAATTCAGTTATTTAGTACATTAAGAGGTCGAGATGAAGCGGAGTGGCAAGGGCGTTCAATTCCTCGTAATATTGTGATGAAATCTTTTGTGCTATTCTTTTTTGCGAGTTTATTGTGTTTGTTAAGTGCGCTGATTTTATCAATGACTGAGTATAGTCCACCACATTCAGGTATTGAATACGTGTTATTTGAAGTCGTGTCCGCATTTGCAACAGTTGGATTAACAATGGGCTTAACCCCTCATTTGACTATATTTGGAAAATTGCTTATTATGTGTTTAATGTTTATTGGTCGTGTTGGTTTATATACAGTCATGTATGCTTTGTTGAGAAAAGAATTGAATGATATGGGTAATAAGTTTAATTATCCAAAAGAAACAGTGTTAATTGGTTAGACAATCTGGTATTTTTTTAATGAAATTATTTTTGAAAATTTTCAAATTTTAATTTAAATTTTGATGTGTTATGTATTATAATGAGCATATTAAAAATAAAGGAGAATGTGACATGCTAGATGAAAAAACATTGACTATGGTAAAAACACATCCTGGATTTATTGCAGCGATGGATCAGGGTGATTTAAGTACGCCAGGTGCCTTAAGACAGTATGGTGTGCCAGATGAAACATATCAAACATCTGAAGAGATGCATAACATCATTCATGATATGCGTACGCGTATGATTATTAGTGATGAGTTTTCATCAAAATATGTATTAGGCGTTATTTTATACAAAGATGCGTTAGAGAGAACCATCTTTTCAGAGCCTATGCCTGACTATCTTTGGAATAAAAAAGGAATGTTACCTTTTTTAAAAATCGATCAAGGATTAGCTCCTTTAGTTGATGGTGTGCAGCAAATGGCAGAGTTAACAGAATTTGATACATTAGTGGAAAAAGCAAAAGATTTTCCATTTATCGGATTTAAGTTTCGCTCATTAGTTTGTGCGGCAAATGAAGAAGGCATTAAACAACTAGTGAAACAACAATTTGATTTAGCAAAAAAGGTGTATTCACTAGGTTATTTACCAATGTTAGAACCTGATATTGATTTGCATATTATTGACAAAAAACAAGCTGAAATATATTTAAAAGAAGCTTTAATAAAAGAATTAAATGATTTAGATTCTGATATGAAAATTATGCTAAAATTAACGTTACCATCAGAATCAGACTTTTATCATGATTTACTTGATTTTCCACAAGTCGTAAGAATGTTGGCCTCTTCAAGTGGTTTAAGACAAACTGAAGCAGATAAGAAATTAAGTGAAAACCATGATATGATAGCAAGTTTTTCGCGAGCATTAACAGAAGGATTAAGTTATCAAGAAAGTGACATGGAATTTGATTTCCATTTAAGACAAACGTTGCATGCAATTTTTGATGCATCAAATACATAACCAAGTGGCCATCTGAAAAACAGATGGTCTTTTTATTGAAAAGTTGAAATTAGGAGAATTGGTATGAAAACATTAGTTGTTATTGCGCATCCAAATTCACATGAATCTGGTGTGCAATCATTTTTAAAAGAGAGTTGCGCCTCTCTGACAGATGTCACGATTTACGATATTCAAGAAGAGCTATCTTCTTTTGATTTGAAAAAAACACAAGAATTACTAGCATCGCATCAGCGAATTATTTTTCAATTTCCAATGTATTGGTATGCAGCTCCTGATATGCTATATAATTGGTTAGAAAAAGTATTGACCAAATCATTGTACCAATCTGGATTGAAAGGAAAAGAACTAGGTATTGTGATGAGTATGGGACAAAAACTATCAGCATTTCAAGCAGGTGGCACAGAACATTTTACTATTTCAGAACTGTTAAGGCCGTTTCAAGCATTGGCTTATAAATGTCTTATGACTTATTTACCACCATTTCCTATTTCATTATTCCCATATCTAAAAGAAAAAGAAAAGCATCAATTACTCATTAGCTACCAACAGTATTTAACAAAAGAAAATGATCATCGTTTTGTGACAAGTGAGAAATGGGTGATTAATCGTTTGAAAGAATTATCTGATAAAGGATTAATCAATGACTCAGACAATCGACTGTCATTTATCCAAGATACATTGGAGAATAACCGTATGGAGCTTGATAGTTTACTAGCAACACTTGAAGAAATGAGGGTGGACTAATTGGAAGAAAAAGAGTGGATATTATCCGAATTGTCTTTATTACAACAAGAAGAACAGTCATATGAAGTTCAAGCATTTTTAAGTGAATTAGCGTTTATTTTAAAAGAGCAATACAAACGAATTGAACAAGCTGAAGGAGAGATTGATGGCTTACTTTGGAGCCCCAAAGAGTGGTAGTTATTTATCTTTTAGTCAAAATTTGTTATAGTAAAGAAAAATAGATTTGATAGGAGATCCAATGAAGTATGCAAACTATTTAATATTACTTTTTCTTTTGGTTGGCTTAAGTGGTTGTGGCGAAAAGAAAACACAAACACAAGAAACAACAGAAAGTACAACTGGAATGGTTGTAAAAGATAAAAAAAGGAAGCGTAGTACGGTTGTTAATAACATGTTGGTAGGTCACTCAAAAATTAGTTTTAATAATGAAAAATATGACATATTGTCTGAAGGAAAGTTTACGCAAGAAACTCTCTGGGGAACGTTTCAACAAGAAAATAATCAAAAAACATATATCCAAATAGATGCTTTTGATAATACACAAAAGATGTATGGTGATATTGAGGGGTATGTATTAGATGGCGTGCAATGGGATGAGGCAGAACCAGTTCAGTATCTAGGTGTGATGGAAGAAGCACTTCAACCATCTAAAGATAAAAAAGTATTGATGTATAAAGCTAGAACAGGTGATGTCATTTTTTCAGTAACAATGTTTGGTAAAGAGAAACTAACCAATAAAGATATTTTAAACCTAAAAGAGATTGCGAAAAGTATCAAAGTAGAATATGTCGCAGATCAAATGATTTCCGCAGGCGGTGAGTAACTTCATCGCTTTTTTATATTTTTTTGGAAAAAATTCAAATTTAATCTTATTAAATAAAACGTAAGTTTGGTAAACTGTATAGCGTAGTATATAAAATGACTTTTTAGGAGGAAATAGGCATGGATACATTAGTAAATTTTCGAGATTTAGGAAATATTGTAACCTTAGATAATAAAAAAGTGGTGCCACACCAATTTTTAAGAAGTGGTGAAGTTGTTAACATTTCAGAAAAAGATAAAGAAACATTAACTAAAATTTATGGTTTAAAAAAAATTATTGATTTTAGAGGAGATACTGAGGCTAGTCAAAGTCCAGATGATACATTAGTTGGAGTGATATACGAACACATTGATATTTTGGGTGAGTCAGCCAATCAAGGTGCCAGTTTGGAAGAATTATTGAGCCCTAAATACGATCCTAAAAAAGCCATGATGACAATTTATGAAGAATTAGTTTTATCAGAAAATGCACAAAAAGGGTATTCAAAATTTTTAAGTGATTTCATTAATCAGCCAAATGAAACAACTCTTTTCCACTGTTTTGCTGGGAAAGATCGAACAGGATTTGGTGCAGCGTTGATTTTACATAGTTTAAACGTCTCTAGAAAAGCGATTGAAGAAGATTATTTAAAAACGAATGAATCGCGTAAACCAGCTAATCAAGCTATTTTAGCAGAAATGAAAGAAAAAGGAGCAAGCGAAAAACAAATGTCAAATATGCTTATCATGTTGAATGTTGATAAAGCTTACTTAGATTATGCGTTTGAATTGATTGAAACACACTATAACAGTGTTGAAAATTATTTTACGACTGTTTTAAACTTACCTGAAACATTTTCAGAAGACATGAAAAAACTATACACTATATAAAAGGAAATCAATTTTGATTTCCTTTTTCTAATGCTAAAAGAGATTGTTTAATGGATAAACCAAATTCAGATGAACCAAAGTAACCTATTAGTTTTCCTGACTGACTAATCACACGATGGCATGGAATAATAATGGGAATGGGATTTTTTTTACATGCTTGGCCGATAGCTTGATAAGCACGAGGATGATTTGTTTTTTCAGCAATATTTTTATATGAATAGGTTACACCATATGGAATATCACGTAGAGCAAGCCACACATCTTTTTGGAAAGGAGTCCCTTTTTGTAAGTCAATCGGAACACTAAATTGTGTGATTTGTTTTGAGAGGAATTGTGTGATTTCTTGTATGCATTGTTGAGTAATTGGATTGTCTGAATAATCGTAAATTTTTTCTGACGTATGTTCTAAAAAACAGATGTTAGTAACACCATACTGACTGGCTTTAATATCTAATAAAAAATGACCAACTTTATATGCCATTTTATCTCACTCCTTTGTTTATCATAATACCCAATTTTAGTGAGATATGATAGTATAAAAGGTATGAGAAGGGACGTTAATCATGAAAGAAATCATTCACTTATTGCATACAAACGATATGCATTCACACATAGAAAGATGGCCTAAAATAAGACGATGGCTAAACGACACAAAACGACTTTACACAGAAGAAAAAGAAACGGTTTTTACTTTTGATGTTGGCGACTTTTTAGACCGTGTCCACCCTTTAACTGAAGCAACAGATGGATTAGCCAATGTCGAGTTGATGAATCAAGTTCATTATGATGCGGTGACGATTGGAAATAATGAAGGAATTACGAATAGTAAACAAGTTTTAAATGACTTATACAAAGAGGCCAACTTTCCAGTTGTGTTAAGTAATCTAAAGGATTTAGATACCCATGATTATCCAGATTGGTCAAAGCCTTATATTATTACGAAGACTAAAGAGAATACAAAAATTGGTGTGTTTGGCTTAACAGCGCCAATGGAATTAAGTTATTATCCATTTGGTTGGCAAGTGATTGACCCATACATTTCAGCTCAAGAAATGGTTGAAGAGTTAAGAGAAAAAGTTGATGTGATTGTATTGTTATCCCATTTAGGCATTATAGATGACAAAAAAATGGCCCAACGTTATCCTGAAATTGATGTTATCTTAGGCTCTCATACGCATCATTTATTACCTGAAGGGCTAATGGAAAATGGTGTCCTTTTATGTGCGGCGGGACGTTTTGGTGAACATGTAGGAGATGTCACGTTAGAATTAACAGATAGAATCATCACAAAAAAATCTGCTAGAACTACTAGTTCAGATAGTTTATGGGCTGATAGTCATGATAAACAAGAAAGTGAAGAATTTTATCGTTATGGGAATTTTTTATTAGAAGAAAAGTCGGTGGCTAATTTAGGAGATGCATTAGACAAGGAAACGACTCTAATAATTGCCACATTAGAAGCAATGAAAGAAGCCAGTGGATGTGATGTGGCAATGGTAAATTCAGGATTATTTTTAACGGATATTGGCCCTGGATTAGTGAACGAGAAACAGCTCCATACAAGCTTGCCACACCCGATGAATTTGATTAAGGTCACCTTAAAGGGTAAAGAGATGATTCGACTAGCCAAAGAAGTAGTCAAAAATCGAGACTTTTTAAGAAGATTTCCAATTATTGGGATGAAATTTAGAGGGAAATACTTTGGTGAAGTATGGTATGATGGCTTTAATTATGATGAAACAACAAACGAAGGTTTTTGGTTAAATGAACCAATTGAAGATGAAGCAGAATATAGTTTTGTAACGGTCGACCATATAGCATTTGTACCGTTTTTCCCGACAATTGAGATTGCAGGCAAAATTGAAATACTTGGCCCAAGTTTTTTGAGAAATCATCTGGCGACTTATTTAAGTAAATTAAACATTAAAAGATAGAGGTAAACAGTATGTCGAGAAAGAATAAACAAGTAATAGAAGAACTAGAAAATATCGACACTCAACCAGAGGAAGTTGATGACGTTCTCTTGGAAATGTTAGCAAATTATAATCCGGAGTCTTTTCCACTAGCAAATGGGACTTATCGATTAGTAAAAGATTATCGTGATGGGTTTGATTATGAAGCTTTAATTAAACGATATAACGATGTGTTGGCAAAATATGACTATATCGTTGGTGATTGGGGATATGATCAGTTGCGTTTACGTGGTTTTTTTAAAGATGACTTTAAGAGTGCCCCGCTTGATGCAAAAATCAACACGTTAAATGATTATTTATATGAGTTTTGTAATTTTGGATGTGCTTATTTTGTGATTGAACAAATTGGTGAGTTTAAACGAAAAGGTCGTTCATCAACATTTAAGTCATCAAAAAATAAAAACCAAGCTCATATTAATGAGAAAAAATATGACAGTAGAAATAATAAAAAGCCTAAGTATAAGGGGAATAATAAGCAACAACAAAAGAATAATCAATCAACTAACAAGGAAACTAATAAATCAACACAAAATAATACCAATGTAATAAAAGAGCGTCACTTTAAGATAAAGAAAAAAGAAGGTTAGGAGAAAAAAATGACTTATAAAGGGTATTTGATAGATTTAGATGGCACTATTTATTTAGGAAACCAACCAATCGATGCAGGGAAACGATTCGTTGATCGATTAAAAGAAAAGAATATTCCTTTTTTATTCGTAACCAATAATACGACTAAAACACCTGAAGCAGTAAAAAATAGATTACATGATTCATTTGATATTGATGTATCTGACGAGACGATTTATACAGCCAGTTTAGCAACAGTTGACTACATGAAAGACAAAGGTCTTGGAAATAGAGTTTATGTTATTGGTGAAGAAGGACTTAAAGAAGCGATTTTTTCATCAGGTTTTATTCTAGATGAAGAGAATCCTGACTATGTTGTAGTGGCTCTAGATACAGATTTAACATATGAAAAATTAGCGGTTGCGACTTTAGCGATTCAAAAAGGGGCGCATTTTATTGGTACAAACCCAGACAAAAATATCCCGACAGATAGAGGATTAATGCCTGGGGCTGGAAGTTTAATTGCGTCTATTGAGACGTCTACCCAAACAAGTGCTGCTTATATTGGAAAACCAGAAGCTGTTATGATGGAAAAAGCGTTGGATAGATTGAAACTTAGTAAAAATGATGTCATGATGGTTGGCGATAATTATGAGACAGATATTCGAGCAGGTATTGATAATGATATTGATACGTTGTTAGTTTTAACTGGATTTACTAAAAAAGAGGATGTCCCAACGTTACCTATTTCTCCGACACAGGTGATTAACTCTTTAGATGAGTGGCAGGTATAACTCGTGGTAAAAGCAAAAGAGTATTTAAAAAGAATTGTATTAATTTTATTTTTATTGAGTCTAGCCATTACGTTAACGATTAATGCAAGATGGTTGTATCAATTTGATATCAATTATTTAGGCATTACAGAATACACGGATTACACCAAACAAACTATTATGTCTAATTATGACGACTTGATGCGATACTTGAATTTTTTCTGGATAAAAACTCTTTCGATGAAAGATTTCCCAACATCAGCTGAAGGCGCATTTCATTTTGTTGAAGTGAAGCAATTATTTCAGTTAAATTATGCCGTGTTTTTTATCACGTTAATTCCAAGTGTGATGTATCTATATCGTTTATTTAAAACAAAAATGGTGTGGACATTGTCACATATGATACAAGTTATTTTGATGGGACTAGCAACACTGTCTTTTTTTATGATTGTGGCGTTTGACCAATTTTTTGTGTTGTTCCACGAGGTTTTTTTTAATAACGATGCGTGGATGTTTTATCCTGAGACAGATCCTATTATTTTAGTCTTGCCTCAAGACTATTTTTTCCATTGTTTTACTTTGTTTTTTGTTTTATTTATTTTATTTTTAATTGTATTACTTATTAAAGGAAAAAAAGAATTAAAAAAAACCAGTGATGCGTAAAGTATCACTGGTTTTCGTTTAGTCGGTCGGGTTCAGAGTGAGCTAGACGACTTGCTGCAGCGGCTGCAATAGCTCCGACAATATCATCTAAAAAGGTATGAACTTGATTGCCATCATGTGAATTCAATTTTTCTAAAATACCTGGTTTGACTTTATCTATATAACCATAGTTAGTAAAACCAATGGAACCATATATATTAACAATAGATAATGCTAATATTTCATCAATTCCATATAAACCTTCATCTGTTTCAAGAATTTCTTGTAAAGGTTCTAGCACTTGATGATTTTCTGCAGCGATATCAAGTTGAATCCCTGTCAAAATAGCATTTTGAACTTCTCTTTTATTTAAAACAGCCTCAACGTTTTCTAAACACATATCAAGAGTTAAATCTTGTACGTATTTTTCTTGTAGAAAGTAAACTAGTTCTGCTATGTCCTTAATTGTTACACCACGATCTAATAATAATTGTCGAGACATTTTTTTAAGTGTTTCTTTTTTTATTGTCATTATGTCACCTTCTTAATTAGTATTGTTAACTAGTATAACCTAGTGTCAGACTTGTAACAAGTATGAGCTATTGGTCAAATAAACTAGTGCTATGCATCGGTTGAACACGTTCTTTAGGATTTATGTGGTTTACTGCGTGATTAACGGCAATCGGTGCTTCACCAAATCCAGTTGCGATAAGTTCAACTTTCCCATCATACGTTGAAATATCTCCAATCGCAAAAATACCGTCAACAGATGTTCTAGTAGCAGAATCCGTTACAATTGATTGACGCGTTAATTCTATTGGCCAATTCTTTATTGGCCCTAGTGAAGAAGAAAAACCGTAATTAACGAGTAAATCAGATACGTCAATTGTTTTTGAGTCATCTGTTTTTGGGTTAAATAAGGTAACACCTGTTAAATGTTCTCCATCTCCATGTAATTCTTGAATAACAAAAGGCGTTTCGATTTCGACACTTGATTGTTCTAATAAGCTGATACTATGTTCATGCGCTCTGAACGTTGGACGACGGTGAACTAGTTTGACAGATTTAGCAACATCTTCAAGCATCAATGCCCAATCAACCGCAGAATCACCACCACCACAAATTATGATATCTTTTCCTCTAAATTGTTCCATATCAGTCACAAAATAGTGTAATCCTTTTCCTTCATAATGCTCATGACCTTCAGTTGTTAATCGTTTTGGTTGAAACGCGCCATTACCGGCAGCGATGATTACTGTTTTGGAATAGTGTGTGCCTTTTTTGGTAATAAGTTTAAACATGGCACCTTCTTTTTCAATTTGCAACACTTCTTCATCTAAACAAATGGTTTGATCAAACGGTTTAATTTGTTCAACTAATTGATCGACTAATTGTTGTGCTTTTATATTTGGAAATCCTGCTACATCGTAAATGAGCTTTTCCGGATAAAGTAAACTAAGTTGTCCTCCAAGTTGTGGTAGAGATTCAATAATTTTAGTTTTAGCTTGTCTCATTCCAGCGTAAAAAGCAGCGAAAATCCCAGCAGGTCCACCACCAATAATTGTAATATCATATATTTCTTTTGTCATGTGAAACTCCTTTACTAAATCAATACACAAAGTATAAATGACATTTTTAGATAAAGAAACTATTTTGAATTTTGAAGTGTTTTTAATTGATTTGTGACACAGCGTCATATATAATGACACCATGTCATAAATCAGTTAGGAGGTAAATTTATGCCAAGTCCCACATTTTTTCGTTTAGAAGAAGAAAAACAGCAAAAAATTATTGCAGCATGTGAAAAAGAATTTTCTGATGTTCCAATCCACCAAGCATCAATTGCCAATATTGTGAAGTATGCAGGTATTCCAAGAGGGAGTTTTTATCAGTATTTTGAAGATAAAGATGATGTGTTTTACTATATTTGCGATAATTTAGTAAAAGAACCTGAAACAACATTCATGGCATTATTTAAAGAAAATAAAGGAAATTTATTTTTAACCATGCAAGAATTTTTTGATTATTTTATTCATTTGGTTTTAAAAAGTAAGCATGCAAAGTTATTAAAAAACATCTTTATGTATATGGATTACAAACGTTCAAGTGAAATTTTTGATGAGTTAGGTGTTGAAAAAAGAACACAAAAACAAATAATGGGTCGAAAAAAACAACGATATCATCAGTATGAAGAATTAGTAAAAAATGTTGATTATTCATACCTAAAGATATCTGATGTGACAGAGTTAAAAGTATTATTAAGATTATTGTTTTATACGATGCACGCATCAATTAATGAAATTTATCGTTCAGAACAAATGGGAAAAAAAATAAACATTGAAAAAGCGAAGGCGGAGTTTAATATGAAGCTAGATTGGATTGCCTACGGGGTAATTGAAGATAAATAGGAGGATAGAAACATGTTAAGAATCATAAAACGAATGTCTCTACCAGCAGTTTTAGGGGCTATTTTATTCATCGTAATTCAAATTACGAGCGATTTGTATTTACCAACACTCACGTCAAATATTATTGACAAAGGCGTTACTAAGGGAGATATCTCATACATTTGGCGCGTTGGCTTTGTGATGATAGGTATTTCATTTGTCGGAATATTAGCATCTATTGCTAATACATTTATTGCCACAAGACAAGCGCAAAAACTAGGTAAAAAATTGCGTTCTGAGATTTATGAAAAAGTAGAATATTCATCTCAACGTGAATTTGACAAGATTGGAACAGCGTCTTTAATTACCAGAACAACCAATGATGTTAATCAAATTCAAATGGTTAGTCAGATGTTCTTAAGAATCATGATTAATGCACCAATCACATTAATAGGTGCAAGTGTTTTGGCTTTTTATCGTGACAGAGAACTGACAAAAATATTTTTATATGTCATTCCAATGATTATATTAGTTGTAGGTGTCACAATGTATTTTGCGATTCCATTATTTAAAAGTTTACAAGAAAAAACAGATAGACTGAACTTAGTATTTCGTGAAGGACTAACAGGTGTACGGGTTATCCGTGCATTTAATCAAACAAAATTTGAAGAGTATCGTTTTGATGATGCCAATAAAGACTACACGAATACTGCCATAAAGGTAAATACACTGATGTCATTCTTATTACCTGTGATTACGTTCATTATTAGTGTGACAAATGTATCTATTATTTGGTTTGGAGGTCATAATATCGCGGAAGGAACGCTTGAAGTAGGAAATATGATGGCGTTTATGACGTATGCTATGCAAATTTTAATGAGTTTTGTGATGATGGCGATGATTTTTGTGTTTGTACCCCGTGCTCAAGCATCAGCTGTTCGTATTAACGAAGTACTTGACATGAAAGACGATATTAAAAATCCAGATTCACCAAAAGCATTTAATTCAGATAGTTCATTAACATTTAATGAAGTTAGTTATAGCTATAGTGGTGCTGAAAAACCTGCTTTATCTGATGTTGATTTTACCGCAAAAAAAGGTGACACGGTTGCGATTATTGGGGGGACTGGTTCAGGTAAATCGACGTTGGTCAATTTAATTCCACGTTTCTTTGATACAACAGAAGGTGAGATATTAGTTGATGAATGCAATGTAAAAGATGTCTTGCAACATGAACTAAGAGAAAAAGTCAGTTTTGTACCACAAAAAGCAGTGCTATTTACCGGAACAATCCGATCAAATATGCAATATGGGAAAGAGAATGCAACAGACGACGAGATTTGGCAAGCTTTAGAAACAGCACAAGCAAAATCATTTGTTTCTGAATTACCAGATGGTTTGGATAGTAAAGTTGAACAAGGTGGAACAAACTTCTCAGGTGGACAGCGTCAACGTCTATGTATAGCTAGAGCACTTATAAAAGACGCATCACTCTACGTGTTTGATGACTCCTTCTCAGCACTTGATTTTAAAACAGATGCTGCTCTTAGAAAAGCATTGAAAGAGTCGATTACTGAAGCAGTAGTCGTCATAGTAGCGCAAAGAATTAGTACCGTGGTGGATGCTGATACGATTCTTGTATTAGATGATGGTGTCATGGTAGGTCGTGGCGACCACCAAACGCTAAAAGCAACAAATGATACCTATCAAGAAATTATTTCATCACAGTTGAGTAAGGAGGAAATAGCATGAGACAACATGGACCTGGTGGAGTAAAAGGAAAAAAAGCAAAGCCAAAGAATTTTTGGAAAACAACCAAACGTTTGATGTCATATATGATGAAGCGTTGGTATTTAATTGCTTTAGTGTTTGTTTTAGCAACAGCCTCTACTATATTTCAAATTCGAACTCCTAAAATATTAGGGGAAGCAACAACTGAAATTTTTTCTGGACTGATGAAAGCAAAAGAAGCCATGATGAATGGTGCTAAAGTAAGTAAAATAGATATAAACTTTGATAAAATTGGTAGCATATTAATGATTGTATTAGCAATGTACGTTGCATCAGCTATTTTCAGTTTTATGCAGCAATTTATTATGACACGTATTTCTCAACGAACAGTGTATCAATTAAGAAAAGAATTTAAAGAAAAAATGGGTCGTGTTCCTGTTTCTTACTATGACACACATTCAAACGGTGATATTATGTCTCGTGCGATTAACGACATGGATAATATTGCCACAACCCTTCAACAAACGTTAACCCAGTTTGTAACAAGTATTTTAATGTTTTTCGGGGTACTTTGGATGATGTTAACAATCAGCTGGAAATTAACAATTGTTGCAGCGTTGACAGTGCCACTAAGTTTAATTATCACAATGATTATTGCACCAAAATCTCAACGTTATTTTGGAAAACAACAAGCGAGTTTAGGTTTATTAAACAATCAGATTGAAGAAAGCTATAGTGGACATGCTGTTGTTAAAAGTTTTAATCATGAAAAAGACAATATAGATGTATTTGAAATTCAAAATCAACATTTATATGAATCTGGTTGGAAATCGCAATTTATTTCAGCGATTATTATGCCATTGATGAACTTTGTAAAAAATATTAGTTATGTCTTTATAGCTATATTAGGTGGGATTCAAGTAGCAAATGGATATATGCCTTTAGGGGACGTACAAGCTTTTATGCAATACACTAACCAATTTGCTCAACCTCTAAGTCAAATGGCGAATCTGTTAAATACAATTCAATCAACAATTGCTTCGGCTGAACGTATTTTTGATGTATTAGATGAAATGGAAATGAGTAATACAACAGTTGATAATTCACTTGCTACACCAACAGACGCGGTTGTGTCATTCCAACATATGGCATTTGGTTATGATGATAGTGAATTATTGATGAAAGACTTTAATTTAGATGTATTTAAGGGACAAAAAGTTGCCATTGTAGGACCAACTGGTGCCGGTAAAACAACGATTATCAATTTACTGGAACGCTTTTATGATGTCTCAGGTGGTGCGATTTTGTATCAAGGAAAAGATACTCGTAATATTAAACGTGAAACATTACGCTCACATTTTTCAATGGTACTACAAGATACATGGTTATTTACTGGCTCAATTTATGACAATATTCGTTATGGGAATATGGATGCTAGTGAAGAAGATGTTATCCGTGCAGCCAAAGCAGCACGTGTTGACGAATTTGTTCGTCGTTTGCCAGAAGGATATGATACTGTGTTAAACGAGGACGCATCAAATATTTCTCAAGGACAAAGACAATTAATCACAATTGCACGTGCCTTTTTAGTTAATCCAGATGTTTTAATCTTGGATGAAGCAACTTCTAGTGTTGATACAAGAACTGAAATATTGATACAAGAAGCAATGGATAGATTATTAGAAGGTCGTACAAGTTTTGTTGTGGCTCATAGATTATCAACGATTCGTGATGCAGATAACATTATTGTGATGGATCAAGGGGACATCGTTGAAACAGGAAATCATGATCAATTACTTGAAAAAGCCGGTTTCTATGCTGAATTGTATAATAGTCAATTTTCAACAGGGGTAAGTATTTAATAATTAAAATGATATTCATCTAATTTTTCGAATATAATAATGGAATTTCTTGGATAAAAGGTGTTACAATGTAAAGTGACGTTAAGGGAAAAGACATTGATTTTTAAAATTTAGGGGGAAATGAATATTATGGTTAACTTTTCATTAAATCCAAACACCAAATTGACTTCTGTTGCTATCAAAGTAAAAGATTTTGACAGAATGTTAAGTTTCTACCAACAAGTTGTTGGGTTTGATTTGATTAATGAAGAAAATGATATGGCTATTTTAGGTATTGGTAGTCAGAAAAGAAAATTGCTGGGATTGATTTCGACACCAGATGGCGTTGAAGGTTCAAATACTCAGACTGGATTAAACCATACATCGTTTGTTTTTCCAACTAGAGACGACCTCGCTCGTTTTATCAAACATCTCATGTTAATTAATTATCCAATTGAAGGCGAAAGTGACCATGGATTTTGTGAATCTGTTTATATCAGTGATCCTGAGAATAATCGTTTAGAGTTCAGTTGGGATAAGCCAAGAGATGAATGGCCAATGGTAGATGGTAAAATAGATGGTGTAACCAAAGAATTGAACATTCAGAAACGTTTAAATCGAGTAGAAGGAGAATATACATCTGTTCCAGAAGAAACCAAAGTGGGACATGTCCACTTGTCTGTTTCTGATTTAGAAGAAGTATACAAGTTCTATGCTGAAAAATTAGGCTTTAAAATTAAAGATGATGATTTTAGCTCAACTCATTTGCTTTCTGTGAATGACTATCATCACCAATTAGCAATTAATGAAGCTCAATCAAATGGAGTGTCTCCAGTTATCCATGAGACGGATTTGGGAGTAGACCATGTGACATTTGATATACCAACAATGGATGATTTACTTTTATTAAAAGAAAATCTAGAATCACTCGGGTGTGATTTTTATTATAATAAAGGAAAACGAATCATTGGATTGTACGATCCTAGTGGTATTCATTTATGGTTCATCGTTTTTAAAAAAGAAAATAAAAAATAAATAAAAGCTGATAATAGTTGCTAGTATTTGACTAGCTATTATCAGCTTTTTTCTTAAATAAGGAGACATTATGTTTGAAAAAACTATCGCTACTATTGAGTTGATGCATCAAGATAAGATCATACCAGGAGCCAATTATCTTTTTTTAAAACAAGGTGATATACAAAAAGGAGTCATTGGTTTTAAAGAAGTGATGCCAGAAGAGATAAGTGCAACTCATGACACACTTTACGATATGGCTTCTCTTACGAAAGTCATGATGACTAATACACTTGTTTTGCAATTAATCGAAAAAAATGTTTTAGACATTGATGCCCCATTTAAAACCTATTTACCATCATGGCATGAAGAACGTGTGACATTACGACATTTATTGACACACACGTCAGCCGTTTATGGATACATTGAAAAGAGAGATGAGTTATCAGGAGAAGAACTTAAACAATCAATTTTACGCTTACCGGTTAATAAATCAATTATAGGAAAGAAAAAAGTGTATACTGATACAGGCACATTATTGATAGGATTTATGTTGGAAGACTATTATAAGCAAAACTTACATGATTTGTTTACTGAAAAAGTTTTGCATCCACTAGGAATGACTTCAAGTGGCTTTACAAACATTGATAAAACGAAATGTGCACCTACTCAGGTTACTAAAACAAGAGGAGTCATAAAAGGTGAGGTTCATGATCCAAAAGCCTACCAACTAAAAGAACACTGTGGTAGTGCGGGTTTATTTAGTACAATTGATGATAGCTTTAAGTTTGTTCAAATGATGTTGAATAAAGGGGCATTACCATCTGACGATAAGATGCTTTTACCCGAAACAATAGAAAGTTTATTACAAGACTACACGCCAACAGCTACTCTGTCTCGTTCTTTAGGGTGGGATTTAAGGTATCATTTAGAAAAAAAACATCCAATATTATATCATACAGGTTATACGGGTACTTTTATGTTGATAGATATTATAGAACAAGAGGCTTTTATTTTTTTATCAAATAGAGTTCATCCTTATGATAATAGACAAGATTACATAAGAAAACGTGATGAATTAATCGAGGTTTTTCAAAATGAACAGACGAATTAGATAAGAAATGATATACTATTTTTATCAATAAAGATGAGGTGAAGGGAAAAGATGACAAAGCCATTATTTTTAAAACCAGTATTCCAAGAAAAAATTTGGGGTGGAGAAAAATTATCGACAGAATTTGGTTATGAATTAACTAGTAAAACGATTGGTGAATGTTGGGCAATTAGTGCGCATCCTCATGGTGTTTGTACGATTGAAAATGGGGAATTCAGTGGAGAAAAGTTAGATGATTTATGGAAAAAACATCCAGAATTATTCGGTCATCCAAAGGAAAAAGTTTTCCCATTATTGACTAAAATTTTAGATGCAGAAGATGATTTATCTGTACAAGTTCATCCAGATGATTTTTACGGATTAAGTCACGAAGGAGAGCTTGGAAAAACTGAGTGTTGGTATGTTATAAGTGCTGAACCAGGATCTGAGATTATTTATGGTCATCATGCTAAAACAAAGGATGAATTAAAACGAATGATTGATTCTGGTGAATGGGATGATTTGTTGAGACGTATTCCTGTCAAAAAGGGAGATTTCTTCTATGTGCCAAGTGGAACAATTCATGCGATAGGTAGTGGGATTATGATTTTGGAAACTCAACAAAGTAGTGATACCACATATCGCGTGTATGATTACGATAGAGAAGATGATAATGGCATTACTCGTGAATTACATATCCAACAATCACTTGAAGTAACAACAGTTCCTCATGTTGATCCTAAAATAGCTGTTACACAACTGAATGAAAATAAATCAAGTATTACTACCTTTATAGAATCTGATTACTTTAATGTATATGAGTGGAATGTTAATGGTATTTTGGATATTCAGTCTCATGCGCCTTATACACTAGTTAGTGTGATAGATGGATTCGGTTATTTAAAATTTGATGAGCAATCATATGAGATTTCTAAGGGTATGCACTTTATTTTACCAAATGGAGTAGATACATGGTCATTAGAAGGAGATTTAGATATCATTGCTTCAGAACCTGGAAAGAAAAATAGATAGTATCAAAAAAGAGGTTGGCCTAAAAGTAACTTTTTAAATGAGAATCACTCAAAAAACAGAAGTACCATGAAATCAGTGTTTTAAGAAAGTGATTTCATGGTATTTTTTTTAAGACTTTTGGGTCAGGCCCTGTTGCTTGTTATAATAGGTTTGTTACTGGTTTGTACTCTGATAAACGATTTTGATCTTTGGCCACTTCTTTAGAAGTTAATACACCGTTATATGTATTGAAACCATTTAATAAGGCTATATCTGTTTTTATAATATCTGTCAAGGGCTTGTTTGCTAATTTAACAATATAAGGTAAAGTGTTGTTAGTTAAAGCAAGTGTTGATGTACGAGCTACTGCACCAGGCATATTGGCAACAGCGTAGTGAACAACACCATGTTTAATATATGTTGGATCATCATGGTTTGTTACATGGTCAGTTGTTTCAAATATACCACCTTGGTCAATGGCAATATCAATAATCACTGAACCAGGCTTCATTTGTCTAACCATATCCTCAGTTACTAAACGTGGAGCTTTTCGTCCAGGAATTAAAACAGCACCAATTACTAAATCAGCTATTTTAACTGATTTTTCAATGTTATGTGAATTTGAAATAACCGTTTCAATAGTATTACCAAAAATATCCTCTAATTCTGCTAATCGTTTTGGATTAATATCTAAAACACGGACTTTTGCACCTAATCCAACTGCAATTTTTGCAGCATTTGTACCAGCGACCCCACCACCTATAATGACGATTTGACCTTTTTCAACCCCGGGAACAGATGATAGTAAGACACCAGATCCTTGGTTGATTGATTCTAGGAAGTAAGCACCCGTTTGAGGAGCCATACGTCCTGCAATTTCCGACATTGGTGTTAGTAATGGTAAAGATCCATCAGGTAAACGAACTGATTCATACGCTATCGCTGTTACTTTATTTGCCAATAAAGCATCAGTTAACTCTTTATTAGGTGCTAAATGTAGATAAGTGAATAAGATTTGATTAGGTTTGAATAAATGATATTCAGATGCCAACGGTTCTTTAACTTTTAAAACCATGTCTACATCCCATACATCTTCTTGATTTTGAACGATGGTTGCACCCATTTCCTCATAAGCACTGTCTTCAAATCCAGCACCTGCACCTGCTTGAGTTTGTATGAAGACTTCATGCGAGTTCTCCACTAAAATTTTTACAAATGGAGGAGTCAATGCAACACGATTTTCATTGTTCTTAATTTCTTTTGGTACGCCAATTTTCAATTTTTTTCACTCCTATTCTTTCATAACTTATTAAAGTTATAACAATACTCATTATATATATAATGTCAAAAAAATGCTAATAAAATGGTATTTATATCAAAGAGAATACAAAAAGTGTTGGCTCTATAATTTAAAGGACTGATGAATCAAAATTCGATTCATCAGCCCTTTTTAGTTTATTTTATTTAAAAATATGTCGTCTATCTAGTAAAATTTAAGTACCAAACAAAAACATTAGGTAGAAAGGGCGACATGTCATGAATAATCATATCAAAAAATGCTAAGAATAACAGATAATCATTTGAATTTAACTAGTACAGAAGAAGCTAACATTAATGGAAGGAACACTTTAATTATTAAAGGGACTTATTTCCCTGTGCCTTCGGCTTGTAAAAATTGCCACTCAGCCGTTGTTGATAGTGATGGAAAGACAAATGTCGTGAGAAACGGGAAAAAAGAAGTCACTATTCGTCTATTACCTTATCAAAACCTACCTACTATTTTAAAGCTAAAGAAACAACGTTTCCATTGTAAAAATTGTAACCATAATTGGACTGCTCAATGCTCAATAGTTGAAAAAAATTGTCATATTAGTAAGTTTATTACTTTGCAAATCTTAGAACTTTTAACTGAAAAAATATCTATGACGTTAATCGCTAAATTATGCCAAGTCTCCTTAACGACTGTTATAAGGGTTCTTAAATCTGTTGAAACTCAATTACCACATCAACTTAAACCCCAGTGATTTCCTGACGTTCTGATGGTAGACGAATTCAAGTCGCATGCTAGTAGAGAAGTTAAGATGAGCTTTATTTGTGCCGATGGAAAAACAGGAGAATTAGTTGATATACTACCTAGTCGGACATTAAATAAACTCACTGTTTATTTTAATCGTACGCCTTTGGAGGAACGAAAAAAAGTAAAGTTTTTAGTCACTGATATGAATGCTGCTTTTAATGAATTTAGGGTACGAGAAATGAAAGTATTGATTCGCCAAAAGAAAAAATCAGAGGCTAATAAACTGAAATCAAATTGGAAATTCCTTTTAAAAAATCAACAAAATATCTCTATTTCTGAATTTAAAACCTGGAGAAGTTTCCCTTCTCCAAAGTACCCTCTTTTAACGGAATCAATGATGATCGATCGACTACTCTCATTCTTTGCGAATCTAAAAGAGGCTTATGATATTTTCCAACTACTAACGTATCATTTTAGACATAAAGACGGTCAATCTTTTTTTAACCTGTTAAAAAACTTACCTAATAACTTAGATAAGCTATTTAAAGACAAATAAGAGAACTTACTTACCTATGAAACAGGTATTCGTAATGCCCTTCTTTATGATTTTTCCAATGGAAAAATTGAAGCCAAGAATACTCATATAAAAACACTAAAACGAGTGTCATACTGATTTAAATCATTTCACAATATGAGAATAAGGATTTTCTTGATAAACGTCCTTATAAAAATAAAATAACTAAAAAAGATGATGATTGTGAGGTTACTCTCACAATCATCATCTTACCAATTTAACTTATCAGTCCTATTTGACAAAGAGCCAGTATTTTATGCTCTAATTTAACTCTTTCAGTTTAAAGGTTTTTTCGTATTTTGTTTTCATAGCCATATTTAGTAATCTAAGTGCAAGTTGTTTATTTTTGGCTAATAAAGGTCCGTGAAAATATGACCCAATGACATTTTTATAAATAACCCCTTCAGTTTTGTCTTTCCCATTGTTTCCATACCCTTTTACAACTTCTCCAAGAGGTTTTTCACCTTCTCCTAAAAAAGTCATACCATTATGATTTTCAAAGCCGTAATATGTTTCGTCAAATTCTTTATTATAAATTTCAATATCACCGATAAAACGGTTATTATCCTGGCTAAGAGTATAGTGGGGAAGAGCGGAGATTCCTTCAATTTTTTCACCGTGAGCGCCGATGTAATACTCACCTAATAATTGGAACCCTCCACAAATAGCAAGCATCACACCATCGTTTTCAATGTAACGAGTGATAGCGTCTTTTTTTGTTTGTATGTCTTCAGAAACGATTTTTTGTTCATAATCTTGACCTCCACCGAAAAAGACAAAATCATATTTCGTCTCATCAAAATCTTCAAACACGCTGATGATTTCAATATCAATTGTAATACCTAATTTTTTTGCATAGTAGTTTAACAAAAGTAGGTTACCATTGTCACCATATGTATTCAATAAATTTCCATATAGGTGACAAAATGTTAAATGATAGTTTGTCATACTAGGCTTCCTCCTTGATAAACCCTTGTTGGATTAATTCTTTTCTTAAGCCTAATACTGCAGTGTACGTGGCTAAAATATAAACATGTTCAGTTGGTGCTGATTTTATTTCTTCGATGACTTGTGTAAGTGACGATGTTTCAACTAAATTTTCTTCGTTAATGCCAGCTACTTTTAATCGAAGTGACATATCAGTCTGACGTTCTCCACCTGAGATGACTTTAGGAATATCTAATTCACCTAATTCTTCTAATTGACTGTCCCAAATCCAGCTGACATCAATTCCGTCAGCATAGTTTGCATTCAGTAGTGCAGCTAGTGAAAATGGGTAAGGAGATAATTTCATCGTATCAATCACTTGATTTAGCCCAACTGGGTTTTTAACTAAAACAAGAGTGCATTTTTTATCTCCAATCTCAATGACTTCTTGACGGCCAAATACTTTTTCGTCGTACGCTAAACCTTTTCTGATTTTTTCTGATGAAATATTATAATGTTTCGCTACAGCAGTTGCTGCTAGAGCATTATAAATATTGTACATGCCACCCACTTCAATTTGGTAGTCATGCTCATCAATCGTAAAGGTAGAAGAGACATTAGTCATGTGTTTAATGTCAGTTAAGGCGACATTAAGTTCAGGGCGTTTGAAATCACAATTAGGGCAATAATAATCTCCTAAGTTACTATATGTAATCATTTTATAGTGAAGGATGTGATGACAGTGAGGACAAAGGACACCATCAGTATTGTAGTGAGCCATTTGTTCTTCGTCATCTTTATGGCTAAAACCATAATATTCACGTGGATTAACTGTATCAATCGCATTAAATATCGGTAAATCACCATTCATTAATATTGGTGCTTTTGGTGCTTTTTTCGCCCCATCAACAATTAATTGATAAGTCGTGTAAATTTCACCATAGCGATCCATTTGATCACGAAAAATATTGGTAAATAAGAATAACTCAGGTGTTAAAAATTCGGTCACTTTATTTAAACTGGCTTCGTCGATTTCTAAAACAGCGACGTTTTTGCCATGTTTGTTTTTCTTTCCTTGAAGGAATGTAGAAACAATTCCTTGTAGCATATTAGCACCTGTTGTATTTGTAACAACAGAATCGAATTCCTCTTTTAATATATTAACCGTTAACGCAGTTGTTAACGTTTTTCCATTTGTTCCAGTCACAACAATCACATCATAGTCTTTTGCTAGACTTGAAAGAATTGTTGGATCTATTTTTAAAGCCAATTTTCCAGGCAAGCTACTGCCACCTTTGAAAAACGTTTTTAATAGCCATTGTGAAGATTTACCAACAGTTGTCGCTAATCCATTTTTAAAACTCATATACATTCCTCCTGTGTATACATTAACCTAATCATAATACCATAAAAAAAGAATGGATAGATTAAAAAAATCCATAAGATTCTATTAATTAAGATAACAAAAAAACCTCAGAACATAAAACTATCTGTTCTAAGGTTTGAATTAACCAATAATAATTTTTTCAGCTGGATAAACATATCCGCGGTCATGTTTTTCTTTTGGAATGAAAATCATCAATGTGTAAAGCATGCCAATACGTCCGACAAACATTAAAATGGCTATGACAACTTTACCAACAGGTGACAAATCCGAAGTAATACCAAGGGATAGTCCTGTCGTTCCAAAGGCTGATGCGACTTCCACAATTAAGGCAATCATGGATTCATTTTCTGTAATGGTCAAAATAAGAATTGATAAAAAGCACATAAAAGCAGATAAGTTAAATACAACAATGGCTTTTTTGATATCTGTTTTGTCAATTCGGCGATTAAAAACCGTCACGTTTTCTTGCCCTTTGATAAAACTATACATGTATAAGCCCAGAATTGCGACAGTAGTTGTTCTGACTCCCCCACCAACTGAGCTTGGACTGCATCCAATAAACATCAACATAGAAAAAAGTAGAAGAGTTGGGGTTTGAAAGTCATTTAGATTATTCAGCTGCAACCCAGCATTTCTAGTGGTAGTTGAGTAAAACATGGAGGTTAGCCATTTTTGCGACTCTGTCATGTCGATAAACAGATGATTTTTTTCAAGTAAATAAATTAAAACAGTTCCAACAACAAATAAAATCAAGTAAATACTAATCGCTAAACGACTAAAAAGAGAAAAACGAAAAGGTAATCCGTGTTTTTTTCGTTTGTAAAAAAACCATTCCTTCACTTCCATTAACACTGGAAAGCCAATTCCACCAATCATAATTAAAATCATTAAAATAGGTAAAAAAAAGAAATCATTTTTATATGGAGTGACTGATTCACCCGTTACGTCAAATCCAGAATTCGTGACAGCTGAGATTGATTGATAAAAACCGTGGAACAGTGATTCAATGACATTTAAATGGTGCTCTGCAAAATAAAAGTGAGTAGCAAAAACAATCCCGAAAACTAGTTGGATAACTAATAATGTCAACATAGTATTTTTAATTAATCTGATACTACCGCTCAATTTTGGTGAGTTCATATCAGTCATAATGAGCTGTCTACGTTTTAGGGATATTTTTTTCTTTGAGAGGATAAAGAAGAAGGTTGATACCATCATAATCCCGAATCCACCGATTTGAAATAGAATTTCAAGTAAAATAATCCCACGTTCATTAAATATCTCGTTAATATTAAACGTACTTAACCCTGTCACACTGATAGTACTGATTGCCATAAACACCATATCAAAGGTCGAGTATGATGCATTATCTTGATGAAAATAGGGTATATTCAATAGAAAATAAGCGGCGGCTGTCATCAAAACATAATAGATAAAAATGATTTGAATACTTGATAGGTGCCGATTGATATAACGAGTTCCATAATATTTTAGTTTCATATAAGAAAATTCTAAACGAGGCAAGTCATCTCCTCCTAATCTAGTTATGTTTCACTAGTATAACAACTTCTGTATTATTAAACCAGTCTTTACAAATAAGTCACGAAATTTATTCTATCAGTTAATAAAAAAATTTGTATACTTGACCATTTTGATAAAACAAAAAAGCCATAAGAGATATCTATAAATCCTCTCTTATGACTTAAACTTACATTATAGGTGAAAATAGTCTAGCTGTTTTTTGTTTGAATTTTAACCAAATAGACATATCATCAATCATTTGTTGTGTCATTTGCGTAGACTGTTTTAAATCTTTATCGAAGTAATGTGCTAACTCTGTGTTGATTGATTTATCATACATTACAGCACTTGCTTCAAAGTTTAGTTTATAGCTTCTTATATCTTGGTTTGCCGAGCCAACGATACTGACATCATCATCCATAATGAGTACTTTTGAATGAAGAAAGCCACCGTCGTATATAAAGACATCTACATCATACTTCATTACGACTTGTGCAAAGTATTGTGTTGCACGGTATATAAAAGGGTGATCTGGTTTGTTTGGAATCATGATTTTTACATCAACACCAGATTGTTTGGCGATTTTTAATGCGTCCAAAATCGTGTCATCAGGAATGAGGTACGGTGTTTGAATCCAAACACGTTTTTTAGCACTTGTAATGAGCTTTGTGAATGCTAATTTTATTTGTTGTTTTTCATCATGAGGTCCACTCGCAACGATTTGGATGTCTGTGTAAACAGACTCATTTGGTTTTTCATGATAGAGATAGTCTAGTTTGCCTGATAATTTTTCATTTTCAGGAACTGAAACATTCCAATCAGATAAAAAACGTAATTCTAAAATAGAGGTAGCAGGGCCATTTATTCTAAGATGAGTATCGCGCCAATAACCAAATTTTTTAGTGATTTCAACATATTGGTCAGCAATATTAAATCCTCCAATGTAACTAACTTTTCCATCGATGATAACAATCTTTCGGTGGTCATGGTAGTTGACACGGAATTTTAAAATAGCTTTCTTACTTGTAACGAAAGTTTGAATTTTTCCTCCAGCTTCTATTAATTTAGCAAATTTGCTTTTTTGGACACCTTTTGATCCTAACTCATCATAAAGTAAGCAAATTTCGACTCCTTCTTTTGCTTTTTCTGTTAATAAATCGACTACTTTCATACCAGTTTCATCTGTCACAAAAGCATAATATTCAATGTGAATAAATTTCTGTGCCTTTTTTATGTCATGAAGTAAGGATTCTAATTTCTTTTTCCCATCGACTAAAACCTTGACTTCGTTGTGGTGTGTTAGTGGTGTGTGATTTAAGTTCGACATAAAGTAGGCTAGTTGTTTGAACTTACTATCACTTGGAATATCGTCATAGAGTTGCAACGTTGAATCATATATATTATCTAACGACTCAAAATCAAGTGATATTTGATTTTTAATATTATAGCGTTCTTTTTTACTTAGACCTAAACCAAAGAATAAATATAAAATAAATCCTAAAAACGGAATAAACATAAAGACTAATAACCAAGCCCATGTCACGCTGGTATCACGTTCTCTGTAGAAGATTAAAAACAGAGCGAACAATAGGTTGATTAAGTAAAGAATAATTAAAAGGATACTCACATTTTATCCTCCTTTCTGTGATACCTTATTTTAACAAAAAATAACCAATATACCTAGATATTTTTTGTGTGTTAATTGGCTTATTTCTTTTTCTTTAACTCTTTTTTCAATGCTTGTCTAGCATGATGATCAGCCATTTTATTTTGTGATTCTGGAATCCACTCAATAGCTAACTCCTCAAAATGACGACTTAATGTAAGAAGTTGCTCCAAAAGGGGAGAGAAGTCGTCGTTTTTTACGTATTTTTTATTAAAAGATTTTACGACAATATTACTATCAGAGTATATCAAAACCAATTGTTTTTCTAATTGATGTTCTAAGCAGTATTCAAGGACTTTAACCATCGTTTGAAATTCAGCTGTATGATTATCTGTTGCTTCTAAAGGAAATGTCTCAATTATAGCGTCTGCTTCACTTTTTATAATAAAGCATCCAACACTTTTTTTATGTTTTGGGTGAGTAGATGCATCAGTGTAAATTTTTATCATAAAATTCCTCATTTCATTTTTTTATTCGTTTATATTGTGTTAGTATTATATCTTAGAATAGAGTAAGTAACGGAGGGAAGTAATGAGCGAGAATAAGATTCATATATATAGATATCAACCAATCTTAGCAGATACGGTGATTTATTGGTCTCTGACATTTGTCTTATTTTTTGCAAGTATGATCGGTTTACTAGAAGAACAAGGGCGAATCAATCTGTTTAGTATTGTGACATTTTTGTTATTCTTGTTTTTTTTCTATTTAGGAACAAGACGAAAATTAATTTTGACTCAGGATCAGATTAAAATAAATGCCGTTCTTAAAAAGAATGAGTATACAATTGATATTAATAAAATTAAAAAAGTACTTGTGGGTAAATATGGTTTTACATTAGTTACCAAGCAACATGAACGTTCTTATTTGATGTTACCCTCATCCAAGTCGAATTTTATCACTCATTTGGAACAATCAAGTCATTTAAATTGTGGTATAAATGGGTATAAAAAAGGAGTTGATAATTAATCAACTCTTTTTTCTTCATCTATAACTGATACATTTGAGGCTTGTAAGCCTCTAGCGCCTTCTTTAATATCAAATGTTACTTGTTGCCCTTCAAATAAGGTTTTAAACCCATCCTGATTTATTGCCGTAAAATGAACGAAGATTTCCTCATCTTGATCGTAAATAATGAATCCATATCCTTTCTTTACATCAAACCATTTAACTAAACCTTGCTTCATTTCACATTCCTCCAGGTTTTTTAGTATTACATCACTTATTATACGTTTCCAACGAACATTCGTCAAATAACAAAATTAACTTAAAATTGTCTATAAATAAAGTTTGTTCTTTCATAAAAATGTATTATACTGTACTTACTGCTTTAGACAAAACACATAGATTTATATTAATGAGGGAGACAAATCGATGATTCTTTATTTGCTGATTATTATAGGAAGTATAGTACTAGATCAACTGACAAAAATAATGGTCGTACAACATTTAGATTTATATGAAACAACAATAAAAAATCCTATCCTTTCAATTACGCATATCCGTAATGAGGGAGGGGCTTGGAGTATTTTTGAAGGACATATGTGGTTTTTCCTATTAGTAGGTGTCATTGCATTATGTATTTTTTCTTATTTACTATATAAAAATAGATACAATAATAAGTGGTTGACTGTGGGATTAAGTTTTGTCATAGGTGGAACGGTCGGGAATTTTATCGATCGTTTTAGACAAGGTTATGTAGTGGATATGTTTCAAACTGAATTTATGAAGTTCCCGATTTTTAATGTTGCGGATATTTGTTTAGTGATTGGAGTAATTTGTATCTTTATTTACATTTTATTTTTTGATGAAGAAACTAACAATAAATAAGAATCTTGCGAAAAATTATAAAGAGTAGTAGAATGGAATTAATATAAATAGTGAGGATGATGCTATATGTCAAAAAATCACTTAGTTGACGAAGCAATTGAAAAATTAAAAGCAGCTGATATTAGAATAACACCACAACGATACGCTATTTTAGAGTATCTTATTGAGAGTCACACGCATCCAACTGCTGATGACATTTATAAAGAATTGGAAAGTCGTTTTCCAAATATGAGTGTCGCAACTGTATATAATAATTTACGATTGTTTACAGAAATCGGCTTTGTCGTTGAGATGGCATATGGTGATTCTTCAAGTCGATTTGATTTTGCTACGGATAAACATTATCATGCCATTTGCGAGAAATGTAAAAAAGTAGTCGATGTTAACTATCCGGGATTAGGGGACGTTGAAGCAGCGACAGAAAAACTAACAGGCTTTAAGATAAATGACCATCGTTTAGAAATGTATGGTATTTGTCCAGATTGTCAAAAATTAGAAGAAGATTTAATCTAAAGTAAAACACCCAAATTACGTTGTTTACAGAACAAGTGATTCGGGTGTTTTTTCTTATTTACTTCCTGACATTTCTAGTAATTTGTTTTTCAAATCTTCTTCCATCATAGACAATTCTAATTCAGCATTACGGCGTTTTTCTTTACCTTCTTGTTGAATTTTGAGTGTTTCTTGGATAGTTTCAATTAAGTCATTTTGTGTTTTTTGTAATGTTTCGATATCGACAATGCCACGTTCATTTTCTTTAGCTGTTTCAATAGCAGAAATTTTTAGCATTTCTGAGTTTTTAGCTAATAAATCATTGGTTGTCTCAGACACCTGACGTTGAGCAGTAACGGCGTCTTTTTGTCGTAACAATGTTAAGGCGATTGCCACTTGATTTTTCCATAAAGGAATCGCTGTGTTGATAGATGCTTGGATTTTTTCAGCTAAAGCCTGATTTGTATTTTGAATCAAACGAATTTGTGGAGCTTGTTGAATCGTAATCTGTCTCGCTAGTTTTAAGTCGTATGTTCTTTTTTCAAGACGATCAACAAATTGGTTTAAGTCATTCACAATTTGTGTATCCATTTGGTCACCAGTTTTTTCAGCTAAAGCCATTGCTTCAGGAATTGTTTTAGTTTGAAGTTCTTCGATTTTCAATTCACCAGCAGCAATATAAATATTTAATGCATCAAAATAGTCTTTATTTTTATGGTATAGTTGTTCAAGCATCGCATTATCTTCTAATAAACCATTTTTTTCATGGTCTAATTTGACCGCTATTTTATCAATTTGAGCCCCAATTTTTTGATATTTGGCTGTGATTTCATAAATTGATTGTTTCACTTTTCCAAACATGCGTTTAAATAGATTGCCATCTCTTGCTTCCAATTCACTTGGACTAGCTTCGTTTAAACGATACATCAATTCAGTTAAAGAATCTCCCATTGGCCCAATATCTTGAGTTTGCACATGGTTTAACATAGTGTGTGAGAATTCACTTAATTTTTGTTGAGCAGCCACTCCATAACTTAAGATGGATTGACTGTCATTTGTATCGATTTGATTCGCAAGTTCTTGTGCTTGTTGTTTTCTTTCATCAGATAACTTGTCAATGACTTTTGTTGAAGTTTGAGCTTTAGTCACTTGTTGTTTTTTTTCTGCTTGAGTGAGTAAATCAGTTTGTTCAATCTCAGAAAAAGGGTTGCTAAGTAAATCATCTAATGTGTTGTCAACAGGTTTTACTTCTTTTAATTCATCAGACATTAGTTTTCCTCCTGATCTTCAGATACATCTTTCTTTTGTTTGTCTCGGTTTGCATTTTGTTTTGCAATAGATATTTCAACTTCTAAATCTTCAATATCATCGCTGACAAAATTTTCATAATCTTTAATAATGAGTTGAGCCACATCTTCAATAGCAACAATGCTTTCATTTAATGTATCATAAGTTGCTTTACTTTTAATTTCATGATCTGAAATTTCAACGTATTTGTTGGTTAATTCCACTACATTAGGCAAATGGTTGTATAAGAATTTATCAGCTAGATGCAGCTTTTTTGGTTCTTTGACAAGCTCTTTAAACATCGCTTGAGATACTTTTAATGTATCGTATCTTAAATTTATCGCCTTTAGTTTTGGAACAGCTTTGAAGTTTTGCTCTAGTTGGTTGATTTGTCCTTTGGCTTCAGCTAAAGTGTTTCTAAAAAACTCAATCTCTTTGTCAGACATACCTGCTTCATAGTAATGTTCTTGTTTTTCTTTAGATAATCCTGGAACAACGTCTTTTTTATTTCGTTTGGAAAATTTTCGATAAACAAACCAAACGATCGCAATGATAAGCACTATTGGAATGAAATCTTCGTCAATCTCCGACAAAATACCTATTCCTATCAAGAAACCAATTATAGTAATGATTCTGTATTTCTTGTTTTTCATTTGTGTCACTCCTTCTATTTCTTGAATTTTTTGTATAGTACTAGTTTATCACAAGGAAGTAAAAACATTATCAGTCCCAAGTTTGATTTATAAATACGTATAAGGTTACATTAAGAGCTGTTGAAATAACATCTCTTTAAAGGTATCATAAACATAAATGACTCAAAATACAAGGAGCATACCAAGATGAAAGATAAATTTAATGAAGAGACTCTTGAGAGAAAAGAAATCTATAATGGCGCTATTATAGATGTGTGTGTAGACAGTGTTGAATTACCAAATGGTAAAACAGCCAAACGTGAACTAGTTTTTCATAATGGTGCAGTAGGGATTTTAGCCATAACACCAATGAATCGCATTGTACTCGTAAGACAATACAGAAAAGCAATTGAAAAAAGTATCTTGGAAATACCAGCAGGAAAAATAGAAAAAAATGAAACAGATCCATTAGAAACAGCCAAACGTGAGTTAGAAGAAGAAACTTATTACCAGTGTAATCGTATGGAACAAGTGGCTGATTTTGTAACGTCACCAGGTTTTTGTAATGAGCGTATGGTATTATTTCAAGCACACGGACTAAAACGAGTGGCTAATCCACTACCACGTGATGAAGATGAGTTTTTAGATATCGTAGAGCTATCATTAGAAGAAGCAAAAGAGCATATTCGTCTTGGTGACATTTGTGATGCAAAAACATTATATGCTATTCTATTATGGAAATTTCAAATGAAATAAGGAGTAAAGTATGTCAAAAGAAAAACCAAAAAAAACAGACACAACCTCACAACAAATTTTAACAAGAAGCCGCGTAAGAGAGGCAAATAAAAATGAAAAACGCAATGCTTGGTTAAACCGTGCGATTGTCATTATTGTCATTTTATTAGTCATTACACTATACGCTATCTTTAAACTATAAGGAGTATTTATATGAAAATTGGAATTATTGGGGCAATGGAACAAGAAGTTAGTTTATTAAAAAATCAACTTAAAAATAAAAAAGAGTGGCACGAAGCGGGTGTATCGTTTTACTCAGGAACGATTGGAAATCATGAAGTAGTTGTGACCCAATCAGGTATCGGAAAAGTATTAGCAGGACTAACAGCCACGCTATTGATTAGTCATTATGATGTGGAGTGTTTAATCAACACAGGATCTGCCGGTGGAATTGGTGCCGGATTAGCGATTGGTGATTTAGTTATTTCCGAAAAGTTAGCCTACTTTGATGCTGATGTTACAGCGTTTGGCTACAGTTATGGTCAAATGCCTCAGATGCCACTGTTTTATGAAGCAAGTGTCAAGCTGATAACTGCAGCACAACAAGCAGCTAAAGATAATCAACTAAACACACACAATGGGTTGATTGTATCAGGAGATACCTTTGTTCACAGTAAAGAGCAAATCAAACAAATTAAAGAGTATTTTCCAGATGTGTTAGCCAATGAAATGGAAGGCGCGGCGATTGCTCAAGTTGCTCATCAATATAAGTGTCCGTTTGTCGTGATTCGTGCAATTAGTGATGTCGGAGACGAGAATGCAAGTGTTAACTTTGATGAATTTATTATAGAAGCTGGCAAAAAATCTGCTGAAATGGTCATTCAATTAATTAAACAAATAAATTAAGGAGTGAGATGATGGAAGCTTTAATATCAATAGATTATACAAATGATTTTGTTGCAACTGATGGAAATTTAACGACCGGAGAGTTTGGTCAAGCAATAGAAACTGAGATGGTACGATTAACCAATCAATTTATCGACGAAGGGAATTATGTTGTTTTTGCTATTGATTGTCATGATTCACAAGATAAGTATCATCCTGAAAATAAATTATTCCCATCCCATAACTTAGTAGGCACAAGTGGTCGTGATTTATACAAGGGACTAAATGATGTGTATCAAAATAATAAAGACAAAGAGACGGTGTATTGGATTGACAAACGTCACTATTCAGCATTTAGTGGAACAGATTTGGATATCCGTTTGAGAGAAAGAAACATCCGTACAGTTCATCTTGTTGGTGTTTGTACAGATATTTGCGTGTTACATACGGCAATTGATGCTTATAATTTAGGTTATAATATCGTGATACATGAAAAAGCTGTCCAAAGTTTCGACCAAATAGGGCATAATTGGGCCTTAGGACATTTAAAAAACACACTAGGTGCGACAGTTGTTTAAACGAAAAGAGGCTGACCCAAAAGTCACTTTTTAAATAAAGATCACCCAACTAACAAAATAGAATTCCCATGAAATAAACGTTATAATTAACGGATTTCATGGGTTTTTTTCTATTTTAAGACTTTTGGGTCAGCCTCTTTTTATATTGATAACAATTTGATTAAACTAATCGCGACTATTGTTTGAATCAATCCAACACTACCGGCATAGGCTAAGAATCTTGGTCCTTCTTTTAAAAATTCTCTTGCATTGATACGTAAACCAATCGCAGCTAGTGCTGTAATTTCAAACCATCCACTAATAGAGTGTGTCGTTTGACTAAGAAGAGTAGGAAAGTGAATCACACTATTTAATACACAACACACAATGAATCCAATAATATACCATGGAAGTGGAAATTTTTTCTTTTTGTTTGCTACTTGTATGTTAGTTTCTGCAGTGTCGTTATTTTGTTGAGCTACTTTTCCAAAGACAAATACCACAACCACTAAAAACATGATACGTAAAATTTTAAATAAAGTTGCCATTTCCACGACGTCTGGACTGACCATGTTAGCACTGGCAATCACTTGCCCAACAGATTGAAGTGTTCCTCCAATTAAAGCACTTTTTGCCATGACACTTTCTGAGAAAAAAGCTCCACCAACAAGTGGTAATGTTAACATCATGACTGTTCCAAGTAGATTAACCAGAGTGATGATTTGCCCTTTTTCTTTGTCCTTTGCACCAATTTCTGGAGCAATCGCCCCTATTGCTGACGAGCCACATACGGCATTTCCTCCAGCCATCATAAGAGACATCGTTTGACTAAATTTTAATTTTTTTCCAATAAAGTAAGCCGCTAGTATGGTAATCGTCATCTGCAACATAATAAAAATTACCCCAGAACCACCAATTTGAGCAATGGTTTGAAACGTAACAGTTGTTCCGAGTAGGACGATAGAAAGTTCTAATAATGTTTTTTCAGAGAACTTAGTTCCTTTTTGCCAGATAGGGTGATTGAAAAAAATATTTCCTAATAAAATTCCTAATAAAATGGCAATTGTTCCTGCACCTAATGACGGTAACCATATTGCAATTATTTTTGATAAACAAGCAATCCCCAAAGATAGAAGAAGGCCAGGTAAAAATGTCTGATTAAATTGTCTCATGTTCATTCCTCCAAAGTTAACTTTACTTAATTAAATTATACTTGTTTCATTTACATTTTAAAAATAAATAGTTAGAATATTAACTATCAGAAAAATAAATAGTAGGTGTAAAAATGTTTAAATTGTTTGTAACATTTAAAGAAGCATATGAAACTAGAAACTTTACTAAAGCAGCTGAAAATCTGTATATTTCTCAACCATCTGTTTCTAGTCAGATAAAATTATTAGAAGAAGAATTAAACTGCAGATTATTTGTCAGAAAATCGAAACAAGAGATGTCGCCAACTAAGGAGGCAACTATTTTGTATAATCGACTATTAAATTTGGAAGACGATTGGTTAGAAACCAAGCGTTTGATTCGGAATGTTGGAAAGGATTCAGTGAAGTGTGTGATTAGCGCATCAAATACTTTTTCCATCTACTATTTACCAGATTTAATGAGTGTGTTGGTAGAAAAATTCCCAGATGTCTATTTCGAACTTGAAATGCATAATTCAGAAGAAGTATTAGAAAATGTGCAACAACATCGTGCTCATTTTGGCTTTATTGAAAAGCCATTAGAAACTGGATCAGTGTATCGGCAAGCGTTTTTATCGGATGAACTGGTTATCGCTGGTGATTTAACAAGTGAGTTATGGCTGTGTCGCGAGGATATATCAGGAGTTTATCATTATACAAAACGCTATTTCTTACAGGAAAATATTCAACCAAAACGTTTATGTGTTAAGAATAATGAGATGATTATTAGATTACTAGAAAAAGGAATCGGTAAAAGCATTATTTCTCGAGTATCTGTTCCTGAAAAAATGCCTTTTAAAGAGTTAGGCTCAAACTATAGACGTTTGTTTTATTTTCTTAAAAAGGATTATTTAACACATCCAGTTTTATTAGAAATTGAAAAAACAATTGAACAATATTCTAAAAAAAAGGACGGAGAATAACTTATTCTTCGCCCTTTTTATAATGCTTCTTTTTAAGAATTATATCTACTTTTTGTAGAAAAGTTAAATTTAATGGGAACTTAACCATGATGATTGGTGTACGTGTGTATAGAGATTGTTCGAAAGTTTCATGAAAAGGAGTAAGTACGATGTCTGTATCCCCTTCCATGTAGACAAGATCATAATTAATTTGGTTGTTAAAGTATAGATTTAAATAGTCTTTGATTTGTTGCTGATGTAATTTATCAAAAGCAGGTTCGATATATATTGATAAGTTTTTGTATAGATGTTTTGAATCGACAAAATACAGAAATCTAAAAAAATATTGCTGCAGAAGCGTTTCTAATTGATTTTGAGGGATAAATCCTGTAGCGATTAACCTTTTTTCAATAATGTTAGAAAAAATAGATGTAATGATGGGGTATTGTTTTAGATTATAGTGAACAGTTACACCATACTTATATTCAAAGACTAATTGGTTAAAAATCATGGTGACAAAACTTGTATAAAAAATATCACGTTTGATCAGATAGGATTCTTCATCGCTTAATGGACGAAATAAATGAAATAAATCATTAAAAATTAAATCAGTAGTGGTCATTAGATCTAATTGATACTTATCGAAAAAATTATAAACTAAGTTGGTATCTTGCATCCGATTTAATTCTTCATCAAGGGTCATGATATAAAAAAAGTAAGCAATTTCTTTTTTATTAAATACGTAATAATGATTAAACAGCTCCTCAACGTATGGGAAAATAGGATGCATAATGAGTTCACGACTAAATTTATCATGAATCGAAATAAAATGGTTAAATCCAATGCGTTGTAGATGTATTAAAAAGATATTTAAGGTTTTTTGCTTTTTAACTGCAGATACAGTCATATTTGCCTTTTTAAAAAAGGTATCGAATTGTTTATTTAATTCTTGATAGTTAATTCCTTCCAGTGAAAAATAAGTTTCGCGACTTACCATCGTATCAAATAGTGCGATGAAATAGCGAATTTTTCGCTCATCTCCTACTAATTTTAAATGCATTAAATCGATACCATAATTTTGACAAGCTTCTTTAATTCGTTTTATATTTTTCCGGACCGTGGTCTCGCTTAGAAAATGTTTTTGACAATAGTTTGTAACCGAAATAATTTGCTGATTGATGATGTCATTAAGAAGGATTATAGTTTGACTTTGTTGAATCACAAACTTTTTAAAATCTTCAAAGTCATTGGAGTAATCAGTGATTTTAATTCCTTTAATCTTTAGATATTCAATAGTTAATTGATCATTGTTGATCAGATCGTACTGTTTTTTTAATTCCATAATATCTTTTAAGTAATGTTGCACTGTTCGTTCTGAGATATCTAATTCTTTAGAAAGATAGGATGTTTGAGTCCAATCATAATGATTATAGATGACGTTGATAATAGAAATGGTCATTTTTATTTTTGGTTCAAGCAATAAATTAATCAACTATTTCATTCCTTTCAAACAAATAAACTAGATATACTAGCATGTAAATTATAATCTGTTTTATTAAAAAAAACAATTTGTATAAAAAAGATTTTAAATCAATAAAATCAAAGTTTATTAGTTTTTTTTTCATTATGTGTTCCAAGTTAAATATGAATTAAGCGTTATACTATCGTTGCGCTAAAAGTTGTGGGCAATGTCAGTTAACTCTTTGATGATTTTATCATGCTATAGCATTTTAATAGATATGTAAAAAATGAATTTATTTTTGGATGTATTAGAGAGGATTTAAATCATGCAGAATACAAAAAAATTATCTTTATTCAGTTTTTTTGCCATGACGGCTTCGTTATTTATCACAGTCTATGAGTACCCAACGTTTGCTGAATCGGGGAAGACACTTATTTTCTTATCATTAGTATGTGGTCTATTCTGGTTTTTACCAGTTGCCTTATGTGCAGCAGAAATTGGTACTGTAGAGACATTTGATGGAGGGGGGATTTTTGGATGGGTAGGTAAAACGTTAGGAGAAAAATTTGGTTTTGCTGCCATTTTTTTCCAGTGGTTTCAAATTACAGTCGGATTTGTCACAATGAGTTATTTTATCATTGGTGCGTTATCATATGCATTAAAATGTCCAGAGATGAATGACAATAAGCTCATCAAATTTTTGGTTGTGGTTCTTATTTTTTGGTTGCTCACGTTTTTGCAGTTCAAAGGAACAAACACAACCTCACAAATTGCAAAAGCAGGCTTTGTAATTGGGATTATCATTCCAGTAACTGTTCTACTGATTTTTACCATTAAATATGTGATGAGTGGACATACTATTACTCACTCTTTTATGGATAAATCATTTTTCCCAAATAAGCAAACTTTCTCATCGTTGGTGACTTTTATTTTAGCTTATGTTGGAGTGGAAGCATCTGCCGCACATATTAAATCACTAGATAACCCACAAAAGAATTATCCCTTGATGATGATTTATTTGGTTATTACGGGCATTGTACTAAGCACGATTGGAGGAACCACCGTCTCAATGGTCGTACCAGCGAAAGATCTATCATTAAATAGTGGGGTGATTCAAGCATTTGAAACATTGATTTTGAAAGGTAATCCTCATCTATCATGGTTAGTCGAAATCCTTGCGATTATGTTGGCATTTGGTGTGCTAGCTCAAGTTAGTTCATGGATTGTCAGTCCAACAGAAGGCTTGCGTTATGTTGCCGATCAAGGATTGATCCCTAAAAGCTGTCAAAAAATTAATAAAAATGGAGTGCCAACTTCTTTACTAATCATACAAGGTGTTATCGTGACCATTTGGGCTGCCGTTTTAACTTTTGGTGGTGGAGGGAATGCTGTGTCATTTTTAACCGCTATTTCATTGACCGTTGTGATTTATTTGTGTGGGTATTTACTATTTTTTATTGGGTATTTTGTTTTAATTTTTAAGAAATCAAATCAACAATTAAAACGAGCTTATGAAGTACCAGGAGGAAGAAAGGTTAAAGCGTTGTTAGCAAGTTTGGGTATGGTGATGTCTTTATTAGCATTAGTTTCTTCCTTTATTGCGCCAAGTGAATTAAAAGCAAACGAAGCGAAAATCTACTTAATAACACTAGCTTCTAGTTCTGTTATAACCGTATTGCTACCGTTTGTGTTTTATCACATATATGTAAAAAAACATTCGATTAATTTAAACAATGAAGAAAGAAAGTGATTAACGTGCAAATGATTAAACAGGAATTTAAACAGTTATTTCATAATAAAATACTACTAATATCTGTGATAGCTATCTGTTTTATTCCGATACTATATTCGAGTGTATTTGATAAATCTGTTTGGGATCCATATAACCGCTCGAGTCATTTACCTGTTGCCGTGGTAAATGCAGATCAACCTGTTGAAATGTTGGGTCAAAAAATTGATGTTGGGAAAAGTGTCATTGATGAGTTGAAGCATAACAAACAACTTAAATGGGAATTTGTTGATGCAAAGCAAGCAATGGATGGCATGAAAGGCTTAAAATATTACATGATTGTGACCATTCCAAAGAATTTCTCAAAAAATGCGGCGAGTCTTTTAAATCCTTCACCTAATCAAATGGAAATTCAGTATACAACAAATGGGTCACTGAATTATATTGGATTAGATATGGCACAAATTGGAGCAAAAGAGTTGGAAGCGAAAGTGCGAGAAAGTGTCACCGCAGCTTATGTTAAAACGGCTTTAGCACTTGGTCAAAAAGGAAAACAAGATTTAATAAAATTAACTAATGGCTCAAAAGAACTTGCAACAGGTAGTAAAAAACTTGATAACGGTTTGGGCGCATACACGAATGGTGTGTCTACTGCAGCTAATGGCTCAAACACATTAGCAAATGGTGTAAATGAGTTAGCGTCTAATGTTTCACCGTTAAAACAAGGAGTAACAGAATTACAAAATGGTGCGACACAATTATCTAATGGCCTCAATGAAGTGAATGACAAACTTCAACCACTTTCAGGGAAATTAAATGAAGTTGGAATTGGTGTGACAGATTTATTAAACGGCACAAAAGAGTTAGAAGCCAGTTTAAGAAATGTGGAAAGTAGTTTGTCAGGATCTTCAGCTAGCCTGTTAAAACAAGATATTGAAAAGATTAACGAACAAGTTGAATCAGTTTTAAATGACTCAAAAGAGTTGAGTGAAGTTTCTAGTGTATCGATTGCTTTGTCAACTGATCTAGTTGGATTAAGTAATCAATTATCAGGGTTTAGCCAAGTGATTGGAAATATCAATCAGACAGTCTCTCGGGACACACAACAATTTGAACAAGTGTTAAAAGGAATCATTCAACAAAATAGTCGAATAAGTGATGACATTAAACAAGAGTTAATCGCACAACTATCACAGCAAGTTACTAGCTTCTCAACACAATTAGTGACAGATATTAAAAGTTCTTCAGCTGATATTGATAGTATTGTGGGTCAAGTTCAAACAGGGCTAAATGATGCAAGTCAGCAAGCAAAATCATTATCACAACAAGCAACGATGATGAGCCAATTAGCCAAAGGATTGTCAGAGAACACTGGAGGAATGAAAGAATCCATTTCAAATATAAAAGCAGGGACCACCGATTTGTTGGAAAGCTTTGGTAACAATGTCAACTTAGCCAACACACAAAATGTGTTACATGAATTAGAAACAGGATTATCCCAAGTAGATAACCTAGTGAATGAAGCGCCTGTTGCGTTAAATGGCATGAATCGTTTGTCTGTTGGAAGTGATGCCTTAACAAATGGACTAAATACGATGTCAAGTAAAATGCCAGAGCTAATATCAGGCGTCACACATTTAGATGGTGGGGCCAATGAATTAAGCCAAGGACTTACAAAATTAACCGATAATACACCGAAATTAATGAGTGGTGCCAATCAACTAACAGTAGGTGCAACAACGATGGCAAGTGCTTTAACACAAGCAGATAAACTCGTTAGTCGTATAACATTTAATAATAAAAACGTCAAAATGTTTGCAGCACCAACAGGATTAAAAAATATTGAATACAGTAAAGTAAAAAATTATGGTCAAGCATTAGCACCATATATTATGTCACTTGCGTTATTTGTTGGCTGTATTGTATTCAACTTTATCTTCCCAATCAGACGCGTTTCAATGGAAGGGCAATCCAGTCGTGATTGGTGGTTAAGTAAAGTTGCGATGGGGTTTGTTGTTTCAACCATTATGGCGATTATTGAAGCGACTATTATGTTGTTACTAAAATTACCTGTCGATCAAGTTGGAAAACTTTATCTAGTGGGAATAGTGACTGCATGGAGTTATATGTTCCTAATCATGTTTTTAGCCATGACATTTGATAATCCAGGTCGATTTGTTGCGATGATTTTATTGGTGTTACAACTTGGTGGAGCTGGAGGAACCTTCCCGTTACCATTACAAAATAGTTTCTTTAATACCATCCATCCTTATTTACCAATGACCTATTCGGTTTATGGATTTAGAGAAGCCATTTCAAGAGGGATTGGGGCACCAATGTTTAATCGTAGTATCATAACGTTATTATGTATTTTTATTTTCTTTGTTATCCTTTTAAGATTTTCAATGGATTATTTGCAAAGAAACCATTTAGAAAATATCTCTGTTTTAAATGATAATCAAAAATTACAAGCTTTAGAAAAATGATATTGTTTAAATGAGATACCTATTCCATTTTATATAATTTAAAATTTTTAGGAGGTCTAGTTATGACTAGCGAAAAAAATCAATCAGTCGTACCTATATTTGGCTCAAATGCATCAGAAGAAGCAGTAATGTTGGACAAAATGAGAATGGATCCAATTAATCCCTCGATTGCTTATCGTTTAATAAAAGACGAATTAATCAATGAAGGAAATGCTCGTCAAAACTTGGCGACGTTTTGCCAAACTTATATGGAACCAGAAGCCACAGAGATTATGGCTGAGACAATGGAAAAAAATGCTATAGACAAATCGGAATACCCACAAACCACAGCTTTGGAACAAAAATGTGTGAAGATGATTGCTGACTTATGGCATGCACCAAACCGAGATCGTGTGATGGGGACTTCAACTGTTGGCTCAAGTGAAGCTTGTATGCTTGGTGGTATGGCGATGAAATTTAGATGGCGAGATCGTGCTCAGAAAAATGGATTAGATATCAATGTCAAACGCCCAAACTTAGTTATTTCATCTGCTTATCAAGTATGTTGGGAAAAATTCTGTGTGTATTGGGATATTGAAATGCGTGAAGTTCCAGTTGATAGTGAGCATTTAAGTATCAATACAGATACTGTCATGGATTATGTTGATGAGTATACGATTGGAATTGTCGGTATTTTAGGTATTACTTATACAGGGAAATTTGATGACATTAAAAAATTAGATGAGTTGGTTGAAGAATACAATCAAACACACAATCAAGATTTAGTGATTCATGTGGATGCAGCAAGCGGTGGTTTATTCGTACCATTTATCGAACCAGATTTATTATGGGATTTTAGATTAAAAAATGTGGTTTCTATCAACTCATCTGGTCATAAATATGGCTTAGTTTACCCAGGTGTTGGATGGGTACTGTGGAAAGATGAAGCGTATTTACCAAAAGAACTAGTTTTTGAAGTGAGTTACTTAGGTAGTGTCATGCCAACAATGGCAATTAATTTTTCTAGAAGTGCTAGCCAAATTATTGGTCAATACTATAATTTCTATCGTTTTGGATTTAATGGCTACAAAGAAATTCATGAGCGTACTAAACGTGTGGCAATGTCATTAGCTAAAACAGTAGAAGACACTGGTCTATTTAAAATGTTTAATACTGGCGAAAACTTACCAATTGTCTGCTTTACATTAAGAGAAGATGCTAATGTTGAGTGGTCACTATATGATTTATCAGATCGTTTGCAAATGCGTGGATGGCAAGTCCCTTCTTATCCGTTCCCTAAAGATATGCAAGACACGATTGTACAACGCTTTGTGTGTCGTGCTGATATGGGACAAAATGTGGCAAATGCTTTTGCAAAAGATTTTAATGAGGCAATAAAAGAATTAAATCATGCAAGAATTTTGTGTCATGACGAACCAAAAAAAACAACAGTTAGACCAGAACACTAAAAACATATTGAATAAAGTGTGAAATTGTATTTCTTAATGTATCAAAAAATAAGAAAATAATATTCATGAATTAGATAAAATTAAAAAATATAATACTTATATTGAATCAATTAAATAACTAATTATTATTAGACGTTAGTTAAAATCAGGAGGAACAATCATGAAAAAAACTGCATTATTAAGTGTCACTGTCGGAGCAACATTACTATTACTTTTAGGTGGCTGTGGATCAAAAGAAGAAGTAAAAGGAACAGTTGAAGCAGGTACTGTATCATCTACAACAGAAAAGTTAAAAGACGGTGAAAAAGTTGATGTTGAAAGTGTTAGCTTAAAAGATGATGGTTCATTTAAAGAAATTATCAAAGGGGATAATGATCCTAGAGTAAAATTAGAAGCGAAATACGATACTGACTGGCAAGATAAAAGCTGGGAAAACGTTGATTTTAAAATTGACAAAGTAAAAATTGCTGAAGTGGATAAATATAAAGACAAAGAAAATAATGAATACAAAGGCTTAATGTCTATGGACTTTACTTTAAAAAATGATGGAAAAGAAGATGTTAGCATCCATCCAAGTGATGCAGTATTAGTCTTAAAAGATGGAACTGAAATAAAAGGAAAACACTTCAGAGATTATTGGGAAGATATCTTTGCTAAAGACAAACAAAAAGACGGACATGTTTACTTTACATTTGATAAATTAGAACAAGCTGATCAAGTAAAAGAAATTAAGTTAACATTTGACGGACACAAAAAAAGTGATGACAGCGATAAAGTTGAACACACTTATGATGTGAAATTACCTCTAGAATTACAAAAATAAAGAATAGGACGTGCTAACAATGACAGACTATGAAAAAAAAGAAGAAAAATCAATCAACAAAATCTCTAATATTTTAACAAATTTAGATGAAACATTAGCTAAAATTGACGATGAAATGGAAAAAGGTCATGAAAAATCAGTGAAATGCTGGTTTGAAGAAAAAAAAGCCATTCATGAAATCAAAAGAATATTACATGAAATAGATAAATACGAAAACTATAATGAAAAAGAATTAGATAATCTTGTAGATGAATGGGATTAATAATTGTTTGACAGTTTAGTCGACATTTCTTTTGAACATATCTTTTAATCAAGCGGAGTAATGAAAATTATTCCGCTTGATTTAGTATTAACGCGAGGGCGTCCTAGTCGATTTTTTTGATAACTGTCATACAGATAGGAGTCATAGATATGGAAACAGATTTATTTATGTTATTAGATACCAATAGTCGAAATATTTTATCGATTCTATCAATCATATCCGAAAAAAATGAGTGGTATACTATCCATGAAATTAGTGAAAAACTGAATGTGGTAGAAAGAACTATCCAACGTTATATCATTCATTTAAAGGATTGTATTGATCAGTTTAATGAAGGAGAAGAAGAAAACGATAGGTTGTTTTTAAGTTATGAAAAATATAAAGGGGTTCATCTTGAAACACCAAAAGGTCATGGTCTTCACCGGTTTAAACAGTTAGTTTTAGAACAAGATGAAACGTTCATTATGTTAAGAGACATTTTCTTTGAAGAATTTCAGTCGGTCACAAAATATGCAATGGAACATTATATTAGTGAGAGCAAGGTCAGAAAAAGTGTAAAAAAAATTCGCTATTATTTAAAACGATATCATTTATCATTATCAAATATAAGTTTTAAAATTATTGGAGAGGAGAAACAAATTAGATTGCTTACCTACTATGTGGTATGGTATGGACTAAAAGGTCATGATTGGCCGTTTAGACAAGTAAGTCAAAATAAAGTATATGAAGTAATTGATAGCTTAGATGAGTCTTTATCTATGAAATTAACTCGTACTCAACGAAAGCAATTAGGTTATATGTTAGCCATTAATTTATTTCGAATGGGCAAAAATCATCCAATTGAACTTGAAGCTCATTGGCAAAACTATGTTGATATAAATCGAGTAATGGATGAGATGCCGTTTCTATCTTTAGTTTTTATCAAAAGGAGGCAGGAATTAACAGCTGAAATCTATTTTTATATGTTACTCATTCAACTGAGAATCAATGTTTACCAGTCTAAACCATTCATTAAACAGACGCTCGAGTATCATAAACTTAATGGATCTGATGTTTATGAGACTACTAACCATTTTGTTGAAAAATTTCATACAGAGTTACACCCAATTCCATCAGAGTTTTATCACTCTTTTTTTTTAACAACCTTTTGTACTCATTTATTTTGTAGAATGTTTCGTTACGTTATTTTAACCGATGATGGCTGTAATAATATAAGAGAGTGGCAAAATAAATACACTGTTTTAACATCTCAACTTCATCAAATCATAGACAAGCTTTATATTCAAACAAACAATGTCCTTTTTTTGCAACGCCCCTTTTTAATGCAAAAATACATGATGCTCTTTTCCATGATAAAACCTTTAACTCATTTTGAACCGACGATTAAAGTACTAATTGAAAGTGATTTGCCGTATTTAAAGAAGACGCTACTTGAAAATGATATAATAAAACGATATTCAGGTGATTATCATATTGAATTTATCAATACAAGTGACGTAACTATCGATATCATATTGACCAATGTCCCAAACGTTTTAAAAAATAAAGAGTATTCAAACTCTGTCATCCATTTTTTTGAGTACCCCATGATGTTGAGAGATATTGAGAAATTGGATAAAGTTATTCAAAAAATCTACACAAAAAATTATTTAGTTGAGACATAACATATGAAAAAAGACTTAGTTTCATTAAAAATAGATAAATTGTGAAAAAAATACTTATTTTTTTATTGTTAAATTAACGTGTTTAAGTTATTATTTTTTAAAGTATGTTAGTAATTTAACAATAAAAAAAGGGGATTAGACTTATGAAAACTAAACTATTCAAATCATTAACAATTAGTTTTGCGACGCTGATGCTATTGTCAGGTTGTGGGGGACAAAAATCTTCGGAAAAAACTGTAGAAAGTTCATCTACAAAAGCAAGTACGTCAGATGTCACTTCAGGGGCGTCAGAACAAAAATACACTGACCCTAAAGAGATGAAAGATGAGTACGATATTATTATTGTCGGAGCCGGTGGAGCAGGAATGTCAGCTGCTTTGCAAGCGAAAGAAGAAGGTAAAAACCCAGTTATTTTAGAGAAAATGCCTGTTGCTGGTGGAAACACATTGAAAGCCTCAAGTGGGATGAATGCTTCAGAAACAAAATTCCAAAAAGAAGCGGGGATTACAGACTCTAATGATAAGTTTTATGAAGAAACATTAAAAGGTGGACATAATACAAACGATAAAGAACTACTTCGTTATTATGTTGACAATTCAGCAAGTGCAATAGACTGGTTAGATTCAATGGGGATTAAGTTAAACAACTTAACAATCACAGGTGGAATGAGTGAAAAAAGAACGCATAGACCTGAAGATGGCTCAGCAGTTGGCGAATACTTAGTTCATGGATTATTAAACAATATACATGAAAAAGAAATTCCAATTTTTGTTAATGCTGATGTAACAGAGATTTTAGAAAAAGATTCAGTTGTTGATGGTGTTAAAGTAACTGTTGAAGGCAAAGAGAAAGAAGTACATGGTAAAGCCGTTGTTGTGACAACTGGTGGATATGGAGCTAATCCAGAAATGTTAGAAAAAGAAAAACCTGAACTTAAAGGTTATGTGACAACTAACCAAGAAGGTAGTACTGGTGACGGTATTAGAATGATTGAAAAATTAGGTGGTCAAACAGTTGATATGGATCAAATTCAAATTCACCCTACTGTTCAACAAGATAAAGGTATCTTAATTGGTGAAGCGGTTCGTGGTGAAGGAGCTATTTTGGTTAATCAAGATGGTAAACGATTCACAAATGAAATGGGAACACGTGATAATGTATCAGCTGCTATTACTGCATTACCTGATAAATCTGCTTATTTAATTTTTGATGCAGGTGTTAAAGAAAGAGTAAAAGCAATTAATTTTTATGAAAAACAAGGATTTGTAAAATCTGCTGATTCAATCGAAGCATTAGCTAAAGAAATCGACATGGATGGTAAAACATTAGACACGACTGTTCAAGATTGGAACAAAGCAGTTGAAGCGAAATCCGATACAGAATTTTCTCGTGAAACTGGTATGGACAATGCATTAAACAAAGGTCCATATTATGCGATTAAGATTGCCCCAGGTATTCATTACACAATGGGTGGTGTAAAAATCAACGATAAAACAGAAGTATTAAACAAAGACAACAAGCCAATTACTGGATTGTATGCTGCTGGAGAAGTGACTGGTGGGTTACATGGTAGCAACCGTATTGGTGGAAACTCAGTTGGTGATATCATCGTATTTGGTCGCCAAGCTGGTGAACAATCTGCAAAATTTGTAAAATAGTAGTATGAAGACTTCGTGTGAACGAGGTCTTTTTTATATTTTATATTTCCTAAAAGTAATACACTAGTATACAATAAAGATAGTGTATTGCTTTTAGGAGGTTAAAAATGAAACGAATTGATCAAGTATATAATTATGTTGTTGACCAAACTAAAAATTTGTCACCAAATGAGCTAAAAATGGACTCTGGTGTTACAACAAAGGAAGTAGCCGACTATTTAGGTATTCAACGATCAAATGCCAGTAAGGATTTGAATACACTTGTTCGAGAAGGGATAGTTGAAAAGTTAGATGGTCGACCTGTTAGATATGTAACAAAATCAATTTTTCAACACAAACCATTTTCAAAGTATGTTCCAAGTTATCAGGAGCAAAAAGAATCCATCTTTGTACCAGAAACGACTCGTTTTTATGAGAATGATGATATATTTAAACGAATTATCGGAATAAATGCCAGTATGAAAAATGCAATTATGCAAGCAAAAGCCGCGATTTTATACCCACCAAATGGATTAAATTGCTTAATTACAGGACCAACAGGGTCAGGAAAAACCTATTTTGCTCATACTATGTTTCAATATGCCAAGCAGCAACACGTTTTAGATGAGAAAAAAGAATTGATTGTTTTCAACTGTGCGGACTATGCGAGTAATCCAGAGTTATTGATGAGTCACTTGTTTGGTCATATTAAGGGTGCGTTTACTGGAGCAGACGAAGAAAAAGATGGGTTAATAAGCTTAGCCAATGATAGTTACCTATTTCTCGATGAAATTCATCGACTGCCCCCTGAAGGACAAGAAATGATTTTTTATTTTATGGATAATGGAAAGTATTCTAAGCTTGGTGAATCAACTAAAAATAGAGAAGCTAATGTTCGAATCATATGTGCGACAACGGAAGACCCTAGTTCAGCTTTACTAAATACGTTTGTTAGACGTATTCCTATTACGATTAAATTGCCAACGTTTAAAGAAAGAAGTGCTAAAGAAAAGGTTGAACTAGTAAAAAATATGATGATTATTGAAGCTAAACGAATTAATCGTCGTATCGTTCTAACAGAAGATGTGGTGAAAGCATTAATTGGGAGTGTCTCATATGGAAATGTGGGACAATTAAAGTCAAATATTCAACTCGTTACGGCACAATCATTTTTAAAACATATGGACCAATCCGATGTAACGATAACTATGGATGAGCTAAATGATGGCATTAAGGAAGGCTTAGTTCAATTAGCCACAGATCGCACAACATTGTCTGAGTTAACTCAAATTCTTGAGTCAAAGATGATCATTTCCCCAAATGAATCGTTTGATACATACGAGGGAGATAGTTACGAATTACCTTATAATTTATATGAAATTATTGGGGATAAAGCAGCTTTGCTAAAAGAAGATGGATTTAATCAAGAAGCCATCAATCATTTTATTACGACAGACATCAATGTGCATTTAAAATCATTTTATCGTAATCATGGCTTTAATTTTGATTCGGAAAATAAGTTAGGTGAAATTATAGATAGTAAAATAATCAAAACAACGCGTAAATTATATGAATATGCAACAGAACAAGTTGGCTATAAGTTTGAACAGAACTTTTTATATGCAATAGGTTTACATATTAGCTCTTTTTTAAATCGTTATAACGAGGGAATTAAAATTGAAACAGGTAATGACGAGAATATTATTAATATGATAGAAGATTATCCTAATGAACATCGTGTGGCTAAAGTATTTAAACAAATTATTGAAGCAGAACATCAAGTCATTCTTCCGCAATCAGAAATTAATTATCTAACAGTGTTACTTATTTCTTTAAACGAGTCCGTAAAGAAAGGGCGTATTGGGATTATTGTCGCTGCACATGGCAGAAGTACTGCCTCAAGTATGGTAGAAGTGGTCAGCCAATTATTGAAGATTAATAATATTCGGGCAGTGGACATGCCTTTAGATATGAAGCCAAATGAGGCTTTAGAAAAAGTAGTTCATGAAGTACGACAAGTTGATGAAGGCAGTGGTGTGTTGTTACTAGTTGATATGGGTTCTTTAACGACATTTACCGACGACATAAAAGAACGCACATCCATTGATGTCAAAATTATTGATATGGTAACCACAGCTTTGGTATTAGAAGCAGGGAGAAAATCAAGCTTGCTCGAAGGAGATTTGGTTGATTTGTATGAATCACTAAGTCATTTTCATGGCTATCATGCTAAGGAACTATCTGAATCAATTGAAGAGCTGGACAAGCCTAAGGCCATTTTAGCTATTTGTGCTTCTGGTAAGGGAACAGCACAACGAATGAAAGAGCTGATTAATGATTATTTAATGCTTTATATGGAAGAAGATATTGAAGTTATCACAATGTCAATAGCAGACTTAGATACACAAATAGATGACATTCAAGCACAATACCATCTTTTGGCTAGTACTGGAATCAAAAATCCTAATTTATCCATTCCATTTGTGACAATGGATCAACTTTTTTCTAAAGATGGACCAACCTATATCGGAAGTATTGTATCCAATACACTAGATTTAGATGATAGTGTCACTTTGAATGAAGTAACAGCTAGACAAACATGTTTAGACTATATGACGGAATACTTTACATTTATTAATCCAGTTAAATTAATTGATCCTCTGTGGCAACTCTCTCAACAGATTGATGAGGATATTCTGTGTAACCAACAAGATTACTCATTCTACATGTCTTTGAGTATGCACCTAGCCGGAATGGTAGAGAGAATTCTAAAAAATGATACACTAACAGCTAACCAAGAAGAACTAAATCAATTAGCTAATTGTCAGTACTTAGATACTTTAAAAAACAGTCTAGAATTATTAGAACACCTATTTCATCTTAATATTCCAAAAGATGAATTTGTGTATGTTATCAAAATTATCGACAATCAATTACCAACACTGTATTAATACACTAAAGATACACTTTTACTAGTGTATCTTTTTTTGTTTAAATCATTGATAATGGTATGTTTTGAAAAGTTGGCACAGTAATTGCTTATATATTTAATGGAATGTTTAGTGTGAAGAAGAAGGGGGCATCATATGGATATTCGTTTAGTTCGTATCGATGACAGGTTAATTCATGGACAGGTAGCTACAGTCTGGACAAAACATTCAAAAATAAATCGTATTCTAGTTGTCAGTGATGATGTAGCGCAGGATTCACTTAGAAAAACGTTGCTAATTCAAGCAGCTCCACCCAACATTGTTGTCAATGTTATACCAGTTGCAAAAATGATAGAAGTTTATCATGATCCGCGGTTTAATGATTCGATTAAAGCGATGCTATTATTTACTAATCCAACAGACGTTAAACGAGTGGTAGAAGCTGGTGTCATTATTGATAGTGTGAATGTTGGCGGCATGAGTTATCAAAAAGGAAAATACATGTTAACTAATGCTGTAGCTGTTGATGAGGTTGATGAGGATGCTTTTTGTTATCTAGATGACAGAGGCGTGTCAATCGAGATTAGGAAAGTTGTTTCTGATAGTCCTGTGGGTTTGATTCAATTACTTAAAAAGAATCAAACAAAAAACGACAAAAAGAAAGCGATACAATAGGAGGTCAAAAGTATGGTTGGAATTATTTTAGCAAGTCATGGTGAGTTTGCTAAAGGAATCTTACAATCTGGTTCAATGATTTTTGGCGAACAAGAAAATGTTAAAGCTGTTACATTAATGCCAAGTGAAGGTCCAGAAGATGTTAAGAAAAAAATTGTTGAGGCAATTGAGACGTTTGATCAACAAGATGAGGTTCTTTTCCTAGTTGATTTATGGGGAGGCACACCTTTCAATCAAGCAAACACACTGTTTGAAGAGCACAAAGACAATTGGGCTATTGTTAGTGGATTAAACTTACCAATGTTGATTGAAGCGTACGCAATGAGATTATCTGAAGAAAGTGCTCATAAAATTGCGTCACAAATTGTCACAACTGGTAAAGATGGAATCAAAGTTCGTCCAGAAGAACTTGAACCAGAAGAAGAGAAAAAAGAAGTAGCACAACCTGAAGCACAGATGGGTTCAATCCCCCCAGGAACAGTGATAGGTGATGGGAAAATTAAATTTGTGTTAGCTCGTATTGACTCTCGTTTATTACATGGTCAAGTGGCAACAGCCTGGACAAAAGCAACTAATCCAACACGTATCATCGTTGTGTCAGATTCAGTAGCAAAAGATGACTTACGTAAGAAATTAATTGAGCAAGCAGCTCCTCCAGGGGTTAAGGCTAACGTTATTCCAGTAAGCAAAATGATAGAAATCGCAAAAGACCCTCGTTTTGGTGGGACACGTGCGTTATTATTATTTGAAAATCCAGCAGACGTTGTTCGTGTGATTGATGGTGGTGTGAAGATTGATGAAGTAAACGTTGGATCTTTAGCTCACTCTGTTGGAAAAGTTGTTGTGAATAAAGTTCTTTCAATGGGACAAGAAGACGTAGAAGCGTTTGAACAGTTAAAAGCAGATGGTGTGAAGTTTGACGTACGTAAAGTACCAAATGATTCAAAAGCAAATATGGATGAGTTGCTTAAAAAAGCTAAAACAGATTTAGCTAAATAAATTATAGGAGGGATATCATGTCTGTATTATCAATTATTTTAATTATTATAGTAGCCTTTTTTGCAGGAATGGAAGGGATTTTAGATGAGTTTCAATTTCACCAACCATTAATTGCCTGTACGTTAATCGGATTAGTATCAGGACACTTAGAAGCTGGGATTCTTTTAGGAGGATCACTACAAATGATCGCTCTAGGTTGGGCAAACATTGGGGCAGCAGTAGCACCAGACGCGGCTCTAGCTTCAGTAGCATCAGCAATTATTTTAGTTAAAGCTTTAGGAGCACAATCAATTTCAGTTAAAGATGCTGTATCATCCTCAATCGCAGTAGCTATTCCATTAGCAGTTGCTGGCTTATTCTTAACAATGATTGTTCGTACACTTGCTGTACCAATCGTTCATATGATGGATAGCGCAGCTGAAGAAGGAAATATGGGTAAAATTGAGCGTTTACACATTATGGCTGTTTGCATGCAAGGGATTCGTATTGCCATTCCAGCAGCAGCACTTTTATTTATTCCAGCTGAAACAGTACAACATTTTTTAGAATCAATGCCAGCTTGGTTAACAGAAGGTATGGCAATTGGTGGGGGAATGGTAGTAGCTGTTGGGTATGCAATGGTTATTAACATGATGGCAACAAAAGAAGTATGGCCATTCTTTGCAATGGGATTTGTGATTGCCGCTATTTCAGATATCACATTAATGGGATTAGGAGCATTAGGTGTTGCCTTTGCATTAATCTACATTAACTTGTCTAAAATGGGTGGTTCATCAAATTCTGGTGGTGGAAGCAACACAGGTGATCCACTAGGCGATATTTTAAACGATTACTAATATAGGAGGAAAGAAAAAATGGCAGAAAAGATAGAATTATCGAAAAAAGATCGTATGACCGTTGCGTGGCGTTCAACATTTATCCAAGGCTCTTGGAACTATGAACGTATGCAAAATGGTGGTTGGGTATTCTCAATGATTCCAGCTATTAAAAAATTATACAAAACAAAAGAAGAGCAATCTGAAGCGTTAAAACGTCACTTGGAATTCTTTAATACACATCCATACATTGCTTCTCCTATTTTAGGAGTAACACTTGCCTTAGAAGAAGAGCGTGCCAATGGTTCGGATATTGATGATGTGGCTATCCAAGGGGTTAAAGTTGGGATGATGGGACCTCTTGCCGGTGTTGGAGATCCAGTATTCTGGTTTACCTTACGTCCTATGTTAGGAGCACTTGGAGCTTCTCTAGCAATGGGTGGAAGTATTTTAGGGCCAATTATTTTCTTCGTAGCATGGAACCTTATTCGTTGGGGATTCATGTGGTACACACAAGAATTTGGTTACCGTGCAGGATCTAAAATCACTGATGATTTATCAGGTGGGTTATTGCAAGACGTGACAAAAGGTGCTTCTATTTTAGGGATGTTTGTTCTGGCAGCACTGGTGGAAAGATGGGTATCCATTGATTTTAAACCAATTGTTTCCAAAGTACCATTAGATAAAGGAGCCTATGTTGACTGGGCAAATCTTCCAAATGGTATGGCTGGTGTGAAACAAGCGTTTGAAGAAGTTGCTTCTGGTCGTGCGTTAAGTGATGTTAAAGTCACAACATTACAAAATAACTTGGATCAATTAATCCCAGGTTTAGCACCATTATTATTAACATTCTTCTGTATGTGGTTGCTTAAGAAAAAAGTTAGTCCAATTGTTATCATCATCGGTTTATTCATCGTTGGTATTTTAGGACACGTCATCGGCTTACTATAAAAGGCAGAGGTCAACTTTTGACCTCTCTTTTTATTTAGAGATTTCTTCTTTGGATTAAAAATGATATGATAGTAAAAAGGACGTGAGAATGTGGTACAGTCTTTAAACACAAAAATTGATTTAGTAATTGATGCAACTGCTTATACAGGATTAACAGATTACGGTGAAATTATGATAGGTGATAAAGGGTTCGAGTTTTATCATGGTCGCGATCCAAGAAAATTTATCCAAATACCTTGGGAAGAAGTCGACTATGTTGTGGCTTCGGTTATGTTTAAAGGGAAATGGATTCCGCGATATGCTATTCAAACGAAGAAAAATGGCACGTATACCTTTTCATCAAAAAAACCAAAAGTTGTATTACGAGCTGTAAGAGAGTATGTTGATCCTGAAAAAATGGTCCATTCATTAAGTTTTATGGATGTCGTAAAACGTGGAATAAAATCAACATTTAAAAAGAATAAATGACAAACTTTCGAAAAAATGAGTATCAACTCGTTTCCTCGAAAGTTTTTTTATTTCCCAAACTATTGATTTAAACGTATTTTTTAAGGTTAATTCAACAAAAATCAATCCTTTTATGAAAATAAATTTGAAATATGATTGATTTTATCATCTCAATCATATATTATATTCATTATATTATTAGATTATTCTAATTTATTTCTAATTAAAAGGAGGAGCATTAAATGAAAAAGAAAATAAAGTATTTACTGATGTCTGCAACAGTATTAACGCTTGTAGCCTGTGGTAATAATACAGCAAAAAATGATCCTAGTAGTAAAAACACTTCAGGAGGTACAGAAGAATTAGCAGATGAACAAGTTTTTACGGTTAACGTGCCACAAGAAATGCCAACAGCTGATTTATCATTAAGTACGGATGTTATTAGTTCCGTTGCGTTAAATAACGTATATGAAGGGATTTACCGTTTAAATGATAAACAAGAACTTGAACCAGCTGGTGCAAAAGAAAAAGTGGAAATCAGTGAAGATGGTCTAACATATAAAGTAAAATTACGTGAAGAGTCTAAATGGTCTGATGGCGAGCCTGTTACGGCGAAAGATTATGTTTATGGTTGGCAACGTACAGTTGATCCCAAAACACAGTCTGAATATGCTTACCTTCATGGTGCAGTGAAAAATGCTGAAGCGATCACTGCTGGTAAAAAGGATAAAAGTGAATTAGGAATTAAAGCGGTTGGTGATTATGAGCTGGAGGTTACCTTGGAAAAACCAACACCTTATTTCGAAAAACTATTATCATTTTCAACATTCTTGCCACAACGTCAAGATATTGTAGAAAAATATGGGGATAAATACGCAGCAACTAGTGAAAATGCTGTATATAATGGGCCGTTTGTTTTAGCTGAGTTTGATGGACCTGGTACTGATACAGAGTGGGCATACGAAAAAAATGATACTTATTGGGATAAAGACAACGTGAAATTAGATAAGATTAAAGTAAGTGTTGTTAAATCTGATGCAACCAGTCTAAGTCTTTATGAAGATGGACAAGTTGAAGATATTAAACTAAATGGTGAATTAGCACAACAAATGGCAAACAGCGAAGATTTTGTTACTGATAAAGAAGCAGGTGTTCGTTATTTAGAATTAAATCAAGCTGACAAAGACTCACCATTTAGAAATGAGAACTTTAGAAAAGCTGTTGCTTACTCAATTAATCGTGAGGCATTAGCGACACAAATTTTATCAGATGGTTCTGTTGCCGCTACAGGTTTAGTTCCAACAGGTGTTGCTGAGGGACCAAGTAGTAAAAAAGACTTCTCTGAAGAAACAAAAAATAAAGTGGGCTATGATGCAACAAAAGCCAAAGATTATTGGGAAAAAGCGAAAAAAGAATTAGGTAAAGATAAATTTGAAATCAACATCTTATCTTCTGATGATGATTCAACTAAAAAAGCAACTGAATTTATTAAGGGGTCACTTGAAGATGAGTTAGATGGTCTAACAGTTGAATTAAGTCCAGTACCATTTGCTGTTCGTTTAGAACGTTCAAACAGTGGTGACTTTAGTACAGTATATGGTGGTTGGGTAGCAGATTATGCTGATCCAAGTAGTTTCGTTGATTTGTTTGTTACAGGAAGTTCATATAATAGAGGGAAATACTCAAACGCTGAATATGATAAAAAAATCGAGTCTGCAAGTGTAACAAATGTTTCTGACCCTGAAAAACGTTGGCAAGATATGGTTGATGCAGAAAATATCATCATGGAAGATATGGGAATGATTCCATTAATCCAATCTGCAGAAGCTCATTTAAGATCACCAAAAATTAAAAATGTCGTGGTTCATCCAGCTGGAGCTCGTTATGACTATAAATGGGCTTATAAAGTAAAATAGCTTAATGATTTATATCATTAAGCTAAGTTAGTTAGATGATTATTAGTAGTAAGCTACTAGCTACTAGGATGACACCTACTATTAACCAGTAAACTGGAGAAAATGAAAATGTCGTAGAAAAGGGAGTGAACTCTTCCTTTTCTCTATTTTTTCTACGATGGAATAACTGATGCATTTGTTCTTGGAATCGGTCGAAAAAGCCAGATGAGAAGACAATAATAATTCCAGCAACAATCAAAAAGCCTAAAGAGAGTATAAAATACCCGTTAGATAAGGCTATTTTTGTAATAGGTTGGCCAGTAATAAGATTAAAAACTGGAACAATAAGGTAACAAATAAGTAAACTGATAATCATTTTTTTAGACATAATGACCACTTTCTTGAAAAGGTATAATAAATATTATTTTAAGTGAAGTTAAAAGTAAAAGTCAATGTGTTTTTAATTACTTATAGGAGGAAACTAAATGGGGAATTTTGCTAAGTACTTTCTTAAGCGGGTAGGATACATGCTATTAACATTATGGTTAATTATTACCATTACATTCTTTTTAATGAAATTATTACCAGGATCACCATATGCTAATCAAGAAAAACTATCCCCTGAACAAAAAGAAATATTGGATAAACAAGCTGGTTTAGATAAACCAGTCATTGAACAGTACGGTATTTATATGACAAATGTAGTTAAAGGCGATTTTGGAACGTCATTTCAATTTAAAAACCAACCTGTTTCAAAACTGTTGAAAGAACGTGTGGGACCATCTGTTCAGCTTGGTGCTCAAGCGATTATTTTCGGGACGTTAGTTGGGATTCTACTAGGAGCAATTGCTGCGATGCGGCAAAACACGTGGGTGGATACTATCGCCACCTTGATAGCAATACTCGGCCGATCGATACCGAACTTCGTCTTTGCCGTGTTATTACAATACGTGTTTGCAATTAAACTTGGCGTGTTACCAATTGCTAAATGGGATCAGGGATTTGCCTCTACGATTTTACCGACACTCGCCTTAGCGATGTCGCCACTGGCTGACTCGGCAAGATTTATCAGAACAGAGATGGTAGAAGTATTAAGCAGTGATTACATTGAATTAGCAAAAGCTAAAGGATTAAGTCGTATGCAAGTAGTGTTTAGACATGGATTAAGAAATAGTTTAATTCCATTAATCACACTCTTAGGGCCATTAGCCGTTTCACTAATGACAGGATCACTAGTAGTTGAGAATATTTTTGCGATACCAGGAATTGGTGAGCAGTTTGTAAAATCAATTATGACAAATGACTACCCAACAATCATGGCTGTAACGATTCTATTTTCGACAATGTTAGTCGTAGTGATCTTAATTGTCGACTTATTATATGGTGTTGTTGACCCAAGAATTCGAGTATCAGAAGGAGGAAAAGACTAATGGAAAAAATAAATGTTAAAGATATACCAAAAGACTTGTTTAAACCATTACCCCCTTCAAAAGATTTAGAAAGAGAAAAAATTAGTGCACCGTCACTAAACTTCATGCAGGATTCATGGAGACGATTAAAGAAAAATAAAGCGGCGGTTGTGTCGATGATTTTATTAGTGATTGTCGCAATTGTAGCGTTTGGGTCAATCTGGATTACGCCACACAATCCAACTAAACAAAACCCACAATACATTAACTTGCCACCAAAAATTCCTGGGGTATCAATTAATGGATTTAATGGAACAGCTATTGTAGGTGGTAATAGAGTAGATAAATACGAACAAGCTAAAGTACCAGAAGGTGAGTATTTTATTTTAGGGACAGATGGTTTAGGACGAGATGAATTATCTCGTTTATTGATGGGAACACGCATGTCTTTAATTATTGCCTTAACTGCTGCCTTTCTTGATTTAACGTTCGGTGTTATTTACGGACTGATATCGGGGATGAAGGGCGGACGAGTCGATACCGTCATGCAGCGTATATTAGAGATTTTATCTGGTATACCAAACTTAGTTGTGATGATTTTAATGCTAATGATTTTTAAACCAGGGATGTTATCCATTATTTTAGCAATGATTATAACAGGTTGGATTACAATGGCTCGTATTGTCAGAGCTCAGACACTTAAAATCAAAGACCAAGAATATGTTTTGGCAGCGACAACTTTAGGAGAAAAACAATCTAAAATTGCGTTTAAACACGTGTTACCAAATATTTCCGGGGTAATTATTGTTCAGATGATGTTTAGTATCCCGTCAGCGATTTTCTTTGAAGCCTTTTTAAGTTTTATCGGGTTAGGTTTAACACCACCGACAGCTTCTTTAGGAACGTTACTTAACGAAGGATACAAAACATTTAGATTTTTACCTCATTTAATGTGGGCGCCAGCAATCACACTATCTGTTATCATGATTTGTTTTAATCTGTTAGCAGATGGGTTACGTGATGCGTTTGATCCGAAAATGAACGACTAACAGGAGGAATCATAATGACAGTAGAAAAAATATTAGAAGTAAAAGATTTAAATATTTCATTTGATACTTTTGCTGGTGAAGTTCATGCGATTCGTGGGGTTAACTTTGATTTACATAAAGGCGAAACACTTGCTATTGTTGGTGAGTCTGGTTCTGGTAAATCAGTTACATCAAGAGCGATTATGCGATTATTGGCGAATAACGCCAACATCACTAAAGGAGATATTTTATTTAAAGGTGAAAACTTGTTAAATAAAACGGAAAAAGAGATGCAATCTATTCGAGGAAAAGATATTGCGATGATTTTTCAGGATCCGATGACATCTCTTGACCCAACAATGAATATAGGAAATCAAGTAGCAGAGTCACTTAGAAAACATAAAAAAATTAGTAAAAAAGAAGCATTGGATCGAGCACTAGATTTACTTAAATTAGTTGGTATTCCGAACGCTGAGAAACGTTTAAAGAATTATCCTCACCAATTTTCAGGAGGGCAACGACAACGTATCGTTATTGCAATTGCCTTGATATGTTATCCAGAAATTCTGATAGCTGATGAGCCAACAACGGCTTTAGATGTTACCATTCAAGCTCAGATTATTGAATTGATGAAAGACATTCAAAATAAAATTCAAACATCTATCATTTTTATTACCCATGATTTAGGCGTAGTGGCAAATGTTGCCGATAGAGTCGCGGTTATGTACGGAGGACGAATTGTGGAGATTGGGACTTCAGATGAAGTGTTCTATAATCCACAACATCCTTATACGTGGGGGTTACTAAGTTCGATGCCAACACTTGAAACAAAAGAAGAAAAACTATATGCCATCCCAGGCTCTCCACCAGATTTATTGGATCCACCAACAGGGGATGCTTTCTATCCTAGAAATAAATATGCAATGGAAATTGATAAACTTGAAGCTCCACCATTTTTTGAAGTGTCGCCAACTCATTATGCAGCAACTTGGTTACTTACACCAGGCGCACCAAAAGTGACACCTCCATTAGAGATTGTTAAACGACAAGAAGAATACAAAAAAGGTTTGCGTAAGGAGGATACTATATGACAGTAGCGAATAAAACGAGACTTTTAGAAGTAAAAAATCTAAAACAATACTTTAATGTCGGTCGTCCTGACGAAGTAAAAGCAGTAAATGATATTAGTTTCTACATTAACGAAGGCGAAACATTTGGCTTAGTAGGTGAGTCTGGTTGTGGGAAATCTACAACAGGAAGAAGTATCATCCGTTTGTATAATCCAACAGGTGGCGAAATTATTTTCGATGGTGAAGATATTACGACAATAAAGGGTCGTGATCGAATGAATAAATTCCGTCGTGACGTTCAGATGATTTACCAAGATCCTTATGCCTCTTTAAATCCTCGTATGAAAGTACGAGATATTATTGCTGAGGGAATTGACATTCATAAACTAGCTAAAAACGATGAAGAACGAAATAAACGAGTCAATGAATTATTAAAACTAGTTGGTCTTGATCCAAGTCATGGCACACGTTATCCTCATGAGTTTTCAGGAGGACAACGTCAGCGTATTGGTATCGCACGTGCCCTTGCAGTGGAACCAAAATTTATTATTTGTGATGAGCCGATTTCAGCTCTTGATGTATCAATTCAAGCGCAAGTTGTTAATCTTTTACAGGAATTACAAGAACAACAAAAATTGACATACTTATTTATCGCCCATGATTTATCAATGGTAAAATACATTAGCGATAGAATAGGTGTGATGTATTTTGGAAAATTAGTAGAAGTGGGTAGCGCGGAAGAAATTTATAAATATGGTTTACATCCATATACTGAAAGTTTACTCTCAGCTATCCCATTACCAGATCCAGAATATGAGCGTCATAGAGTAAGAACAACATATCATCCAACAGATACTGAGGCGACTGATTTAGAATTACGAGAAATTGTACCAGGGCATTATGTCTATTGTAGTGCGTCTGACGTAACAACCTATCAAGAGAAATTAAGAAAACTAAAAAAATAAAATATAGCAAAGTGACAGCTGAGAGTAGCTTAAAAAATTATACTTTTAGCTGTCACTTTGCTATATTTTATAAATATTATGAATTTGTTGTAGTAAATATAGTTTTAAAAACCCTTGTATAAGTGAGCAATATTTAATAATAATGTAATCCTTCTTTTTAATTTATTTAGATACAATTGAGAATTCTTTTATTTTTTATTCTTATTTTAAAAGAGTAAATAAAAAACGAAATGTGTGTCAAGGTTTTAATTATGTAAAAAAAAATTTTTTCTATTTATAAATTGCATATATATATGAATTTTTTGAGGTTTTTAAATAACAAAATATGCTATTTTTATGAATTTTCATTTAAAGATGATTAATTATCAGATTTTACGTATTGTTAGGAAAAGTTTGATATGGCGGGTTTTTTAAAAAAGAGATATAGTATGAACATAGCCAAGAAATAAAATAGAATTAAATTTTTACAAGAAAAAATAACAGGGGGTAGGAGCTATGAAAAAAATAGGATATGTTTATGCTTCTAGTGAGGAAAATTACGTAAAGGAACAAATTGATGGATTAAACAGTTTAAATATTGAAACTGTTTCTATTGAAAAAGAAACAAATGAAGAAATTACACAAAGTGACACAGTTTTGAATGAAATAGTGGAAAATCTTGGATCAGGTGATCAATTAGTCGTTTATGAATTGAGATGTTTAGGGAAATCTGTGATTCAGTTGGCTGAGTTTTTGGGTCAATTAAAAGACAAAGGAATAGGATTAGTTGTTGTTAAAAAAGGTGAGGCATATAGTGATATTGATGATGCTGCCTACTTAGAAATGGTATTAAAAATTGCTGAGATGGAAAAGTTAATTATTAGAGAAAGAACAACTAAAGGTTTACAAGAAGCTCGTCGTAAAGGTCGTGTGGGTGGACGTCCAAAGATTTCTCAAGAAACAATCGATCAAATCAGATTCTTATACAATAATAATCGCTACACATTAAGACAAATCGCTGAAGAATGTAATATTTCTTTGGGAACAGCCTATAAATACGTGCAAGAAAGATAAATCAAAAGACTAGCTAACGAAAAATTAGCTAGTCTTTCTTTTATTTTAATTGAGATAAATCGTTAAAGTATTGTTTATATGATAAGTAGCTGGCTATCATCGTTGAAAAACCAGTTGTTGCAATCAACATGAACATGACAACAATTTGATATCTAATCGCTGTTGTTGGATCAATACCAGCAAACATTAAACCAGACATCATACCGGGTAAACTAACAAGACCAACTGTTTTTGCTCTGTCTATACTCGGAGACATCGCGGCTTTAATACTTTCTCTAACAATAGGTAAAGTTGATTGTTTCTCTGTGGCTCCTAAAGCTAATTTTTCCTGTACTTGTTGACGTTGATCTTCGAATTTGGTTGCCATTGAACGATACCCAACCCCGACAGCCGTCATCGCATTACTCGCAATCATTCCGGTGATGGGAACAATTTGTGAAGGCGTCCATTTTAAAGTGCCAGATAAGAAAAGAATGGCTAAAGATAAAATCGTTCCAAATCCGATGGAGATTAAAGAAATTTGAAATGCTTTGTCTAAATGAGTCGCACGTTTTCCAGCATGGTGTGCCGCATTTAAAATGATAAAAGCTACCATAACTAAGGTTAAAAGAATATTGTCTAATTGAAACACAAAACCTAATACATATCCGATAATAAATAATTGCACGACGGTTCTAAAAGCTGAAATAAAAATATCCTTTCCAAGTCCGAGTTTTTCTTTGTAATCAATCACTAAAGCAATCACGATTAACAAACTCGCTAACAATAGTGACGTATTTGAAATATTTAAGTCTGTCATCTATTTCTCCTCCAAAATTCCATCAACAATACTTAGCTGACGTTTTCCAAGTTTAAATTCGCCATTATCATGAGTCACCCATATAATGGTTTTTCCTTTTAAATCTTCTGTGATGAACTGTTGAATGATTTCTTTATTTTCATCATCAAGTGCACTTGTCACTTCATCTAATAATAAAACGTCAGGTTCAAACACTAAGTTTCTAACAAAAGCAATTCGTTGTTTTTCTCCTCCTGAAAGGTCGATAATCTTTTTATCAAGGTAAGATTCGTTAAGTTTGAATCTCTTAAGCAGTTTTGTTACTCTTGATTTATCAAATTCGGCTTGTCTGATATCAAAAGGAAATTTCAAATTATCCATAACGGTTTCATCAAACAGTGTTGGTTGTTGAAAAAAATAGGAAACTTCTTTTCTGTAATCTGTGATCTGTTCTTTTTTTAGAGTTTCTCCTTTATAGGTTAAGCTTCCAGATGTTGGAGTAATCATTGATGCAAGTATTTTAAGTAATGTACTTTTCCCGCTACCAGAAGGTCCACTAATTGTGATAAAATCTCCAGCTTCAATAGTTAGATTGATATTGTTGAGGATGATTTGATTTGGTACGGAATAAAAAATATTTTTCAAGTTAAATAAAGTTGTCATAATAATCTCCTTTTTCATTTTCTTTATTATAGTATAACATTATAATTATTACTATTTAATATAAATAAGTATATGATAATTAATTCATTTTGTTTTTATTATTTTCTTTCTGTTGAAATCGTTTCGCTTATAGAGTAGGATATCAAAGAAGGAATAAAAAACGAGCGGGGGATATTAATGACAGCAACAAAAGGTAGACCAATTGTCATAGGTGTAACTGGTGGGTCTGGAAGTGGTAAAACAAGTGTCAGTCGTGCAATATTAAAAGCATTACCAAATCATTCTATATTATTATTTGAGCAAGATTCTTACTATAAAGATCAAAGCCATTTGTCATTTGAAGAACGACTAAATACTAACTATGATCATCCATTTGCTTTTGATACTGATTTGTTAATCGAACATTTAAAAGATTTGATGGAATACAAAGCCATTGAAAAACCAGTTTATGACTATGAGGCACATACTCGTAGTAAAGAAGTAATCTACCAAGAACCAAAAGAAGTTATCATACTTGAAGGTATTTTAATTTTAGAGGATGAACGTTTAAGGGACTTGATGGACATTAAAGTCTATGTTGATACAGAAGACGATATTCGTATTATTCGTCGTATTAAACGTGATATGCATGATAGAGGACGGTCACTTGATTCAGTCATCGGACAATACTTAAGTGTTGTTAAACCAATGCATCAACAGTTTATTGAACCAACAAAAAAATATGCTGATATTATTGTTCCAGAAGGCGGAAAAAATCAAGTTGCAATTGACTTGTTAACAACAAAAGTAAGAAGTATACTTGATAAATAGAAATATTAGGAGGAATTAACATGACAACATTTCCACAATTAGATTTAGAAAATGCTAAAGTAACAGCAACAATTAAAACAAATAGAGGTGATATCAAAGTCGCTTTATTCCCAGAACAAGCCCCTAAAACAGTTAAGAACTTTATTGAATTAAGTAAAAAAGGATATTATAATGGTGTAATTTTCCATCGTGTTATTCCTGATTTTATGATTCAAGGTGGGGACCCAACAGGAACTGGTATGGGTGGCGAAAGCATCTACGGTGAAAAATTTGAAGATGAGTTCTCTAAAGATGTATTCAACTTAAGAGGAGCTTTATCAATGGCAAATGCAGGCCCAAACACAAATGGTAGCCAATTCTTTATCGTTCAAAATAAAAACGTTCCATCTAATATGTTATCTCAATTAGAAGGTGCTGGCTTTCCAGAAGAAATTATTGAAGCATACAATAATGGTGGTACACCTTGGTTAGATTTCAGACATACTGTATTCGGACATGTAATTGAGGGTATGGATGTTGTAGATGAAATAGCTGGTGTTAGCCGCGACTCACAAGATAGACCGATGCACGATGTAACGGTTGATGAAGTCTTAATAGAAGAATAAAAATTTAAGTCCACTTAATTTAGGCTCTTTGTCAAATACGACTGATGAGTGAAATTTGTAAGATGATGAATGTGAGAGTAATCTCACATTTATCATCTTTTTTAGTTATTTTATTTTTGTAAGGCTGTTTATCCAGAAAAATTTTAATCTCATATTGTGAAATGATTTGAATCCGTATGACACTCTTTTAAGTTTTTTTATATGGGTGTCTTAAGTTCAATTTTTCCGGTCGACTTGTTTAAGTCATGATTATTATGTCATTTTAAATCCAAATATGATCATATATTTTTCTCTAAACTTATATAAACTATTATTCTATTAGGATGATAACAGTATTTAACTATGTTATGATATGAAGTAACAATACGAAAATAGGAGGTTTATTATGCGAGATAATATATCATTGGAACCTGTAGAGGAGTTAGTCGTCGAAAGAAATTTGATACCAGTTGCACTAACAGATGAAACCATGAATGAACGTCTTGAAAAAGTAATCAGTCGAATGATAGAGGAAAACTTGGACTCATTAGTCATTTATTGTGATTTAGAACATGGTGGTAATTTTGAATACTTAACAGGCTTTGTTACACGTTTTGAAGAAGGATTGCTCGTTTTACATAAAAATAAAGATGCCTACTTAATATTAGGTAATGAAAATTTAAATAAAGCACCTAAATCACGTATTAAAGCTAAGGGAATCCATATGCCGCATTTGTCATTAGCAAATCAACCAATGGATGATGATAAACCAGTTGTAAATTACTTTAACGAAGCTGGACTAACCAGTGATATGCAAGTTGGTGTAGTTGGGTGGAAATTATTTACTAGTCAATATGGTAATGACAAAACTTATTTTGATTTACCTAATTTTTTAGTTGATGGCCTAAAAGAAGTTGTTGGAGAAAAAAATCTATCGAACCAAACAGATCTTTTTATTAATAGTGACACTGGAGCAAGAGTGACGAATAACAGCAATGAAGTCGCTCATTATGAATTTTGGGCACAATTATCTAGTCAAAGTATGTCTAAAGGATTGCAAAAATTTGATGTTGATGTATCAGAAATGGAAATTGGAGATGTTATGCAAGAAAAAGGTCAGCCAAGAAGTGTCGTGACCATTACAGCAACAGGCGAACGTTTTGTCAAAGCAAACATGTATCCAACAGATAAAAAAGTGACATTGGGTGATCCAGTATCAATGACGGTTGGCTATAAAGGTGGACTAACGTCAAGAGCAGGATATGCTGTTGAAAAAGCCAGTCAACTTCCAAAAGGGCAAGAGGATTATTTAGATGCTTTAGCTAAACCTTATTTTAATGCTATTGCGACTTGGCTTGAGACAATAAAAATTGGGATGACCGGTCGAGAAATGTATGACGTAATAGAAAAAGTGTTACCGCAAGAAACATACGGATGGCATCTAAATCCAGGTCATCTATTTGCGGATGAGGAATGGCTATCTTCACCAATTTATCCTAACTCCAATATTCAGCTAAAAAGCGGGATGATGTTTCAAACAGATATTATTCCTTCTCTTTCAGGTTATGCTGGGACAAGTTGTGAGAGTGGGATTTTATTAGCCAATAAAGAATTACAAAAAGAGATAAAAGAAAACTATCCAGAAATGTATGATAATTTTATGAAACGAAGAGAATTTATTAAAACACAACTAAATATTGATATTAGTGAAGATGTATTGCCTATGACAGATACAGTGGCTTATTATCGACCATTTTTCTTAGATAAAAAGCAGGCATTAAAACGAAACAAATAAAAAATCATTATTTATTCCTATTATATTTTTATAATAGGAATTTTTTTTTGTTATAGTGGTACAGGTATCTTGTTTGAAAGAAGGAACGAATCATGGATTCACAAACTAACTTTGATGATATCGTGCAACTCTGTCTGCTTTATGGCAAAATTTTACAAGAGAGTAATGCAACGAGTGATATGATAAATGGAAATATACAAAAAATTATTAACCATCTAAACGTAGAAAATGATGAAATATCAACATTTAATGCTGAAACGAGCTTTGTTATTATTAATCGTCATGATAATACGGTAAAAATGATTCCAGTTGAACATTCTGGATATAATTTTGAAAAAATACTTCGAGTAGAAAGGGTACTAGATGATTTTTTGGCTAATAAATTAGATACCCAATCTTTTCTAAATGAATTAAGAATGATTAATAATAAAACTTATTCTTTCCCAAAGCGCATAAGAGTCATTAGTGCAGCTCTTGTTTGTGGTGGAATGAATGTCATTATGAATGGCTTGAATTGGAGTTTTTTGACGACGTTTTTCTTAGGTATTATTGGTTACTGGTTGTATTTAAAAATTAAAGAAACAACAAAAATTAATATCTTTGCGATTTTGTCTTATTCAACCATTATTTGCTTTTTGATTGTTGGTTTAGTCAAGCTTAATATTGTTGTAGAGCCGTATTCAATTTTATTTAGTTGTATAATGCCATTATTACCAGGCACGACATTTGTCAATGCGATTCGTGCCATGATGGATGGTAATTATTTAACAGGCATAATTCAGTCGATGGATGCTTTTAGTACGGCATTAATGTTAGGGTTACCTGTAGCAATTATTTTTTCAAGTGTGTTGTAAGGAGATGACTGAATGCTGATTAAATTATTTTTTAGTTTTGTCGCCGGATGCGCGATTGCGATTCTTTATAATATAGAAAAAGATTACACACTGTTATGTGGATTGTCGGGGATGCTTACGTGGTTCATCTATTATATTTGTACAAAATTGTCCTTTAGTGAGGCGATGTCTTCCTTGATTGCCTTACTATCGTTAATCTTTTTTTCTCATCTTTTAAGTAAATGGAAAAACGTCTCTAGTTTGGTTTTTAATATGCCAGGAATTATGCCGATAGTTCCTGGGGGATTATTATTTAAAACGTTTAACAATTTAACTGAGAAACATTATGAAGTAGCACTACATTATGGGTTTCAAGCTTGTTTAGTGGGAGGAGCGATTGCGATAGGGTTTATTATTAATGAAGCGGTATCTAAAATTTTATTGGCAGCTAAAGTTAAAATAGAGGAAGAGCCATTTATTAACAAAAAAAATAAATCATCTTAAAATGTAAAACGGTATCAAATGATAGTCACCTGTAACTTTAAATGTTAGAATGGATAAGATGAGTATTTAAAGTAAGGAAGTGAAAAAATGGTTCAAGTTAAAGATATTGTTAATCAACTTCACTTAGATGTTTATTCAGGAGAGGATTTTTTAAATCATACTGTTACTTCTAGTGAAATATCAAGACCAGGATTGGAATTGACAGGTTACTTTAATTATTATCCATATGACCGAATCCAAGTCCTAGGGATGAAAGAAATTACCTTTATAGAAAAAATGACATCTGCTGAAAAATCAATGATTTTTAAAAAATTATGCAATGAAGACACACCTTGTTTTGTTATTGCACGAGGTCTGGGTATACCAGAAGAATTAGTTAATGCGGCAAATAAAAAAGAAATACCGATTATACAGTCAACAATCTCTACCTCACGTTTGTCTGGGATGATTTCAAATTTCTTAGAAAGTCAATTAGCAGAACGTGTGTCGATTCATGGCGTGCTTGTTGAAGTCTATGGATTAGGGGTATTAATTCAAGGAAGCAGTGGTATTGGAAAAAGTGAAACAGGTCTTGAGTTAATTAAAAAAGGACATCGCTTGATTGCAGATGATCGTGTCGATATTTACCGTCAAGACGAACGAACAGTCATAGGTGAGTCACCAAAAATTTTAGAGCATTTAATGGAAATTCGTGGTGTTGGTATTATTGATGTGATGAATTTGTTTGGGGCAAGTGCTGTGAGAAATCATGCCCATATCTCACTAGTTGTCAACTTACAAGACTGGAGTGTCGACAATACGTTCGACAGATTAGGTTCTGGTACAGAATCAATTGATTTAGCTCATGTTCCAGTACCCAAAATTACGATTCCGGTTTCCAATGGACGTAACGTTGCAACCATTATTGAAGTCGCTGCGATGAACTTTAGGGCTAAAACAATGGGGTATGATGCGACGAAAAAATTTGAAAATAATTTAGCACAATTAATTGCTGAAAATTCTGAGAGTGATAAGGAGTTTGATAAATGATTGCAACGATAAATCCGACAGCTTTTCATATTTTTGGTATAGGCATTCAGTGGTATGCGATTATCATCGTGTCAGGAATAGTCCTTGTATCATGGTTGGCAACCAAAGAGGCTGTTCGAGTTGGATTAAAAGAAGATGATGTTATTGATATGATGTTATGGGCGTTACCCATTTCGATTATTGGAGCAAGGCTGTACTATGTTATATTTGAGTGGCAATATTACTCACAGAATCCTATCGAAATTTTTGCGATACGAAATGGTGGGCTCGCAATATATGGTGGATTAATTGCCGGTGGACTGGTACTGTATTTTTACACACGACATCATTTCATTAATACATGGACATTTTTAGATGTTGCAGCACCGAGTGTGTTGTTAGCACAAGCAATCGGGAGATGGGGGAACTTCATGAATCATGAAGCCTTTGGAGAAATTACAACCAAAGCGTTCCTTATGAAACTTCATCTACCTAATTTTATTATTGAAAACATGTATATTGATGGGGCGTATAGACAGCCAACGTTTCTATACGAAAGTTCATGGAATGTGTTAGGGTTTATCATTATAATTTTACTAAGACGAAAAGAACATTTCTTTAAGCAAGGTGAAATAGCTTTAACATATGTTTTATGGTATTCATTTGGACGTTTCTTCATTGAAGGAATGAGAACAGACAGTTTGATGTTCTTTGGAGGATTGAGAGTATCACAGTTACTTTCTGTCGTTTTATTTATTGGAGCAATTATTCTAATAGTAATTCGACGTCGGAATAAAGAGTTACCATACTATAACCGTTCGTATAGTATTAAATAAGAAGTAAGATGTGAGGCGTTTCGTCTCTTATCTTACTTCTTTTACTAACCTATGATAAAATAAGGTTACCAATGTTTTTTTAAAGGAGACAATTAATTTTATGAAACAAAAAATTTCTGTTTTAGGAGCAGGCTCATGGGGCACAGCTCTAGCTATGGTTCTCGTAGAAAATGGTCATGATGTGACGATTTGGGGAAATAAAGAAACGCAAATAAATGAAATAAATGAGAAGCACACAAATACGCATTACTTAAAGGAAATGACGTTACCAACTGAATTAGTGGCAACAATTAATCTAGAAGAAGCGATTAAAGACGCTGATGCTGTATTATTTGTTGTGCCGACAAAAGCAATGCGAGATGTATCGAAACAATTTAATGAGGTTTGTCAAAATAAACCAATTGTCATCCATGCAAGTAAAGGCTTAGAGCAAGACACACATAAACGTATTACTGAAGTACTTGAAGAAGAAATTTCTCCAAGTCATCGTGAAGCGATTGTAGTATTGTCTGGGCCAAGTCATGCTGAAGAAGTGGCTGTAAAAGATGTGACAACAATTACGGCAGCATCAAGCTCAATGGAAGCTGCTGAATACGTTCAAAAGTTATTTTCAAATGATTATTTTAGAGTATATACCAACAGTGATGTGATTGGTGTCGAGATGGGAGCTGCGTTAAAAAATATTATTGCGCTTGGATCTGGTGCTTTAAAAGGGTTAGGTTATGGCGATAATGCACGTGCGGCTATTATGACACGTGGATTAGCTGAAATTAGTCGATTAGGTGTGGCAATGGGGGCGAACCCTTTAACATTTATTGGCTTAAGTGGTGTCGGTGATTTAGCTGTAACGTGTGCTAGTGAACACTCTCGTAACTTTAGAGCAGGATACTTGTTAGGAAAAGGCAACTCTTTAGATGATGTGCTAGATAATATGGGCATGATTGTTGAAGGGGTTTATACAACAAAAGCGGCATATGAACTAGCGCAAGAAAGACAAATTGAAATGCCAATTACTGAAGCGATTTATGATGTTATTTATAACCATAAAGATGTGTCATCAACAGTTAAAAATATTATGCTTAGAGAACATAAATCTGAGCAGGAATTATAAAGGAGATAGTAAACAATGGTTAAAGTTAAAAAGGCTGTTATTCCAGCAGCAGGGTTAGGAACGCGTTTTTTACCAGCAACAAAAGCAATGGCAAAAGAGATGTTACCAATTGTTGATAAACCAACGATTCAATTTATCGTAGAAGAAGCACTTGCTTCAGGGATTGAAGATATTTTAATCGTCACAGGCAAAGCAAAACGCCCAATCGAAGATCATTTTGATTCAAACTTAGAACTTGAAACAAACTTAAAAGAAAAGGGTAAATTAGAGTTATTAGAGCTTGTTGAAGAAACAACTGGTCTAAACTTACACTTTATTCGTCAATCACATCCTTTAGGGTTAGGTCATGCTGTCTTGCAAGCAAAATCATTTGTAGGAAATGAGCCATTTGTCGTGATGCTAGGTGATGATATTATGGAAGATGATATTCCTTTAACAAAACAATTAATCAATGACTATGATGCGACTCACGCTTCGACACTTGCTGTGATGGAGGTGCCAAAAGAAGATGTGTCAAAATATGGCATTATTAACCCAGGTGGTGAAGTAGCTAAAAACTTGTTCAATGTCAAAAACTTTGTAGAAAAACCACCAGTAGAAAAAGCACCAAGTAATATGGCGATTATCGGTCGCTACCTATTAACACCAGAAATTTTCCAAGTTCTTGAAGAACAGGAACCAGGAGCTGGAGGAGAAATCCAATTAACAGATGCGATTGATACATTAAATAAAACACAACGTGTATTTGCACATAACTTTACTGGAATTCGTTATGATGTTGGTGACAAATTTGGCTATATGAAAACAAGTATTGAATATGGTTTGAAACATCCTCAAATTAAAGATGATTTAGCCCAACTTATTTTAGATTTGAGTGAAGACATCAAAAAAGAAAAAGGCATCACAACAAAAAAAACTGAGAGTAAAAAAACTGAGAAGGAATAATTCCCTTCTCTTTTTCTTGTTTAAAGGAGATTATCATGGAAATAAATAAAGCGATTTTGCACATTATTGATAAAGATTCAGGTCAATTGATTTGTTCACAAGCTGAACTCGACTTACGAGAATTTCATGTGAGTCAGTATATGGAAACTGTTTTAAAAAGACTTGATAAAGGGGAATACAAACATGGTATATTGTCTGAAGACAATGAGATTGTTCCTTTTATTAAAGAAGTGGAAACAGATTTTATTAAGGCAACACAAGATATTGCGCAATCGATGTTTGATGTGTTAGCTATTAGTGAGGATGCACCAAGTGGGGATGTGTTGTTTTTAGATATGCAAGATTTAGAGGAAAATCACTCGTTAGTGGTGATTAAATTTAACTATAAGCCACAGTTCACTCATCACGTAACTTATGTAGATGACGTGATGCAAAACAACATCATTTTAAATCGAACAGTGTTTCCTTCAGTGACTCAAAAAATAGATGAGTGTTTTATCGTTAATTTGAATGACTTAGCCACACGAGTGATTGAAAAACGCTACATGTTTGAAGGTGAGAAACGCTTCTACTTTACAGAACGATTACTACAGCTTGATCCACTTCCAACTGTTAGTGAGAAGTTAAAAATTGTTAAAAAGGCAGTTAAACAAGTCGCAAAACGATACAACGAAGAAGAATATGTCAGTATGAGCCAAGCACAACAAGCTATTTTTGAAAGTATCGAATCTGATGGAATCATTGACACACAAAAAGTGGCAGATGTTGTGTTTAAAGACAATATTTCTGCCAAAGAAGAGTATCAAGAGATTATTGAGAAAACCAAATTCACAGAAGACATTCCAGAAAATATTGTGAAATATGAAAAAAAATACAGTAAACAAAAGTTTAAATTAGCAAATGGGATTGAATTATCTATCCCAAGTGATGTGTTTAACGACCCAAACATGGTTGAATTTATTAATAATCCTGATGGCACCGTATCAGTAATGATAAAAAATATTGAAGAAATCATTAGTAAGTTTTAGTGTGTAAAATGTTTGTCTAAAAACGTCGCCATTGTTTTCATCGTGTCTATTGTTAGAATATGGGGTTCATCAACCCCTGTGTCAAAGACCATTTGTTGTCCAAAAGGTTTATGTCGATAGGTTTCAAAAAAATCGTGACTTGCACGGTATGGGATTTTTTCATCTTTTGTTCCATGCCAAAAATAGATTGGGCGGTCTGAAATCTTTTCTGGTTGAGCGTTTAAATCATAGTGTTTTGTCCATGATAAACTATCTTCTAAATCTTGTGGCAATTGGAAATTTCTTTGCTTACTGTAAAACACTAATCGGTCAATAAATCCTTGATAATTAGGTGTTCCCATTAAGATTGCAGCAGAGGTGATATCGGGATGCTTGGTTAGTAATCCAGCACTTGTCATACCGCCCATGGAAAAACCAGCAACAGAAATTTGGTTGTTTAGAACGAATTGTTTTTTATATAAATAATCTTTAATTAGATTAAACTCAATTAAATTATGTTGAATGCTAGACCAAAAAGCAAATGATGGAATTTTTGAACGATTTTCAACACGTCTTGAACCGTGATACATTGCATCAGGTACAATTACCCGATTATTTAGTTGTGCAAGTTTCCTCGCAGGAGTTAAAGCAAGTTCTTTTGAGGTTTGCCAACCGTGATAAAATACGATGCACGGAAGTTCGTCATATTGATAATCCTCAGGAACTACTTCAAGAACTGGAATATGTTCTATCATTCTCTCTTTCGTAATAGTTTTCATAAACATCACTCCTTTTTATTAAGGGTATCTGTATTTTAGGTAGAATGCAATTTATAGAACTGACAAAAAATAAGGACCAAGTATATAAACTACTTCGTCCTTATTTTTTAAAAACTACCGCTACCTCCGCCGTGACTTGTTCCACTGCCACCCATGTGAGTACTTGACCCACTACTTGGTGGTGGTTTTGGTATATGTCTTGTTGTGGTAACATCAAATACTTTGTTAGTACGTGATTCTGTCAATTCTAGCTGACTCATTTCATAATACGGATAACGATATGTTGCTTTTTTTAGTAGATAGTTTCTAGAAATATAAAAATAAAACCCAAGAGCTGACGCAATACCAGCAATACTAGCGATAATAATGGTCACAAACGTAAAAGAAGATTTATCACGAGAAACACGATGTGAATTAGCAGCAGGACCTTGTTGCACGTAGCTTTCTGATTTAGCTAAAACATTTTTTATGGCGTCGTAGTAACGACCATCTGCCATATCACTTGTAGAACTCTCAATAATGTTATCAATACGATTGTCATTTAGTATATCAATCATACTTCCTGTAGTGGAGATGTGAAATTTACGATGTTCCATATCGATTAAAAATAGCATGCCACTTTTATCATCGCCAACCCCAAATCCATTATCATCATAGTAATCATCAGCATATTCTTCCCATGTTTTACCCTTAGTATCATTTGTTGAAACGAAAACAAAATCTTGGTTAGTTTGTTCTTTAAAAGACGCAATCGCTTGTTCAAGCGAATTTTTTTCATCAGAAGATAGTAACCCAGCGTCATCAAATACACGAGAGCTTGCTTCGGCAAAAACAGTCAGAGATGAAAAAGACAGTCCCAAAAGAATAAATGTGAAGAGGTATAGTAAGGTAACTTGTTTCTTTAAAATAGTAAATACCCCCCAACTAAAATAAGTAAAGTAACCAAAACACCAATTGAAATAGAAGTGCCGATTAATTTAGGTTTATTTAAAGGTAATTTTCCACTAGTTTTACCTGTCACGCCATTCATCGCATAATAAAATGGTTCATCGCTCGTTTCTGATTGATATGTCACTACCCAAACAGGTAAAAGTAGGTATTTATTTGATTGATTGATGATTTGACTATCATGGTAAGTAGTAGAAATGGTCGTAAATCCTTGCATTTCATTTTCTAAAATATTTTGTGTATAGTGTGATAACTCACCCGTTAAAGAAGGCTCGATGTCAGAAAACTCAAGATCACGTTTTTCAGCCTGAAAACCAGATAGATATTTTGAATCAAAATTTGTCACATCAGTGAGTGGAAAAGGTTGAACAGACTCAATCATCAGTTGCTTAGTATTCTTTTGTAACGCATTTTTGATTAAATCTCTAAATTCGATTTTTCCACCGCGTGTTAGTTTATATTTTCTTGTACGAGTGTATTCTGTTTCACCAACACGCCAAACAGTGATTTTTGTTCCAGTTGCATCGACACGTCCTTTTGTAGTGGCATCTGTTTTCCAGTAAGGGAAATAAATACCAGTGATTTTTTCAATTTGAGACTCATCAAAGAAATCTTTTGGAATGAATTTTTTTGATTTTGCCCAAGATAAAAATTGCCCTTTAGCTTCATCTTCTGAAATTTTAAAAGGTAGAATATTGTTTGGTAAAAATTCACCACTAACTCTATCTTTCAAGACAACAGGATTATGACAATAATAACAAAATGTCGCAGCGGTTGTATCATCGGTGACTATTTCAGCTCCACAAGAAGGGCAATCATATAGATTAAATAGCTCGCTACTTGTGTGAGTTAAATTTTCAGCTGATTCTTTTTGTTCTGTAGCACCTAAATCTTGCTCATTAAAAACACTTAAACAATATTCACAATGGAATGTTTGATTGGTTGGGTCAAATAAAAGAGGACCATCGCAATTTGGACATTTATGAGATATTACATCAGACATAAGCTAACCTCATTTCTTATTATAAAGGCAAGCCTTGGAAAGGAGCCCCACATTCTGGACAGAATTTTGGCATTTGAGTTGTGATTGTCACAACATTATGGCAGTTAGCACACTTCATTTGAATGCCTGAAGATGCTTGTTCAACTGGTTTAGCTTGCCCGCATTCAGAGCAGAATTTTCCAGTGTTTTCTGTTTGATCGTTTGGACACGACCAAGTGTCATTATTTGTTTGTTTGGCCTGTTGCTGTTGCATTTGTTCTTGATTTCCTTTAGAACTTTGGCTTAAATAATCACCCGTTGCATTCATTCCCATGCCGACACCCATAAAACCATTGACGCTGCCGTTAGGATTACTACCAGCATCTTGTAAACCTTGTGCCACTGAGCCTTGAACAAACCCTTCGCGAATAGATGCATCAGATAACATGGCACCTTTGTTTCTCATATTGATTAATTCTTGTGAGTCGTCTGTATAAGAAATACTTGCGACACCTACACTGACAACTTCCATTCCACGAAGTTTAGTCCAATCTTCATCAAGGGCAGACGCCATGAATTTACTTAGTTCCATACTTTTTGATGGGACATAAGATATTCTTTCGCCCATCTGTGACATTTGGTTAATAGATGTTTGTAGGGCAGATAAGAATTCAGATAAAAATTGATCATTGATATCAGAAATGGATACATGATTTTTATTCTTAGGTAACACATTTTTATAGAATAAAATAGGGTCAACCACTTTGACAGAATAAGTTCCATGAGCACGTAAAAATAGTTCTGCATTATAAAAATTATCAAAATAATTTAAAGGACTAGGCGTGCCAAATTTGATGCCTTTAATTTCTTGTAGATTAATATAAATAACTTGTTGTGTTTGAGGTGGTAGGCCGCCAAACTTGAAACGACTAAAAGATTCTTCAATTGCTCCTTTTAAATTACCAGTAAACATTGAGGGAGCACTAGCATTATTCACTGTGTAGTAGCCTTCCTCAGCGGTAAAATCGATAATTTTTCCACCATCAACTAACAGCATCATAGTGTTTGGGTATACATAGACCACAGAACCATCTGTAATAAATCCATCTGTCCCTTTTTTATTTCCTTGACGTTTACTATCTTTTCTAACTGGAACACCTGTTGTCATAACAGTGTCATCACTTAAATTATATGGTTCAATGACTTCTAACCATTGATCAGCTAAGCCACCGCCAACAGAGCTTACTGCCGCTTTTATTAATCCCATAATTGTCCCTACTTTCGTTTAAAATACTTGATTTAGATAAGTTTACCATAGTTAGAAATCAGCGACAATCGGCCGAAAGAATGATTTATATATTTGCGGTCGCCTATTTAAGACATAGCTAGAAATTTTTGTGATTTTAACTTATAATAGAGAAGATTGAAATTAGAGGGGAGTGTTTATGTGGCATATCAAGCATTGTATCGTGAGTGGCGACCACAGACATTTGATGCCTTAGTTGGTCAAGGAATTATCACACAAACGTTAAAACATGCCATTATGCAACAAAAAGTGTCACATGCGTACCTCTTTACTGGCCCAAGAGGAACAGGGAAAACTAGTGCGGCAAAAATTTTTGCAAAAGCAATTAACTGTCAGCATTCAGTTAATGGTGAACCGTGTAATGAGTGTGACAATTGTATCGGGATTACAAATGGTCGAATCAATGATGTATTAGAAATTGATGCGGCGAGTAATAACGGGGTAGAAGAAATTCGTGATATAAGAGATAAAGTAAAATATGCCCCAACACAAGTTCCGTATAAAATCTACATCATAGATGAGGTGCATATGTTATCTACGGGTGCATTCAATGCGTTACTAAAAACACTTGAAGAACCACCTGAGCACGTTATTTTTATATTAGCGACAACTGAGCCTCACAAAATACCTGCGACCATTATCTCAAGAACACAACGATTTGATTTTAAACGAATTAATACGAGAGATATTGAAAATAGATTAGCTTTTATTTTAAAAGAAAAAGAAATCAATTTTGACGAACAGGTCTTAAAAATAGTCGCACGTTCTGCTGAAGGTGGTATGAGGGATGCGTTAAGTATTTTGGATCAGCTTATTTCATTTAGTGATGGAACATTGAATGTGGCAGATGCGTTAGAAGTTACTGGTAGTTTAACTAGTCAAATGATGGATGATTACTTTTTTGCTTGTTTTAATCACGATACACAAAAAGCATTAGAGTTAGTAGATGATATGTTAAATGAAGGAAAAGAGAGCAATCGGATTGTTGAGAATTTATTAATACATTGCCGTGACGTCTTAATGTATCAACAAGCACCTAACGTTGTTGAAGCTCAGTTACCAACTATTAGCGAGTCATTTAAACAGTTGAGTCAAGATATTGATAGTAGTGTATTGTATAGTTGGATTGAAGAATTAAACGATATACAAAAAAATATGAAGTTTACCTCTCAACCATCGATTTATTTAGAAGTGTTAACAATTAAACTATCTGAAACTTCTGCTAAAAAAGAGATACATCGACCAGCCGTAGAGACTCGTGATGAGGTAAGTATATCAGGTGAGGTATCTGCCGATTATCAAGAACTGATTCAAAAAGTTCAACTATTAGAACAAAAAATTGAACGGTTACAAGAAAATGGTGGTCAGGTACAAGAGAAGAATCAAAAAAGTAGTACGTCTCGTAATAAACAACCATTATACAAAGTACCAACTGAAAGAGTTTACCAAGTGTTAGAAAAAGCAACGAAAGAGCATTTGGTAAGTGTACGTGATGTTTGGGTGGATTTATTGCAATTACTATCTGTAACACAGCGCGCAATGCTTAAAGCTTGTGAACCTGTCGCTGCAAGCGAAACAGGATTAGTCATAGCTTTTGAGTATGATATTTTATGTCAAAAAGCGAGTAATGATGAAGAATTGCAAGTGGCAGTGTATAATAGTCTTAATAAACTAATTGGTTATACACCAAGTTTAATTAGTATCCCTAAAGATAACTGGAAAGAACTAAGACAGCAATTTATTTCACAGACAGATGTGACAAAACCAGAAACTAAAGAGGATACGCCTGATGAGGATGTACTCATTAGTGAAGCAAAAAAAATGTTCGGTGAACAAGCAATTGAAGTAGTAGAAGATTAAAATAATAGAAACGGAGACGATAATTATGATGCGTGGAATGGGAAATATGCAAGGAATGATGAAACAAGTTCAAAAAATGCAAAAAGAGATGGCTGAGGCAAAAGAAACATTAGATGCACAAGTATTTGAAGCTGAAGCAGGAAATGGTTTAGTAAAAATCACCATGACTGGTGAGAAAAAAGTAACAAATATCGAAATTAAACCAGATGTTTTAGACCCAGAAGATCCAGAGATGGTTCAAGATTTAGTCTTAGATGCAACAAATAAAGTAATCGAGAAGATTGATGGTGAAACAGAACGAGTAATGGGGAAATATGCAAAAGCCATTCCAGGATTATAATAATTAAAAGAAAACAGGGAGGAAACTTCCTGTTTTTTGACAGAAAAAGGAGGGTTTTGCATGCAATATCCAGCGCCAATTGCAAAGTTAATTGATAGTTATATGAAATTACCTGGTATAGGGGCAAAGACTGCAACGCGTCTAGCTTTTTATACGTTAAATATGAAAGAAGAAGATGTAACCGATTTTGCCAAAGCATTGATTAGTGTGAAAAGAGATTTACATTTTTGCGAGATTTGTGGCAATATAACAGAAGAAAAGTCGTGTGATATATGTCGAAATCCTAATCGTGACCAATCAACCATTTTAGTTGTTGAAGAAACGAAAGATGTCATGTCTTTAGAAAAGGTTAGAGAATATAAAGGACTTTATCATGTATTACATGGTGTGTTGTCTCCAATGGATGGAACAGGCCCCGATGACTTAAACATCGCGAGTTTAATCAAACGTTTACACAATAATGAAGTAAAAGAAGTTATTATTGCAACGAATGCAACGACTGATGGTGAAGCAACTGCTATGTATCTTTCACGATTAATCAAACCATCTGGTATTAAAGTGACTCGTCTAGCTCATGGTTTATCTGTGGGTAGTGACATTGAATATGCTGATGAGATTACATTATTAAAAGCAGTTGAAGGACGTACTGAGTTATAACGGAGGAGAAAACATGGCAGAAAAAGGATTATTTATTACGATTGAAGGGCCAGATGGTGCTGGAAAATCAACCGTTATAAAAAAACTAGTTGAAACATTATCAAGAGAATTCTCTCAACCAATAGTCACTACAAGAGAACCAGGTGGCATTCCCATTTCTGAAAAGATTCGGGAAGTCATTTTAAATCCAACACATACTATGATGGATGAGCGAACAGAAGCATTGCTTTATGCTGCAGCTAGACGGCAACATTTAATTGAAAAAATACTTCCGGCATTAGACTCTGGAAATATGGTATTGTGCGACCGCTTTATTGACAGCTCGATTGCGTATCAAGGTGCTGCTAGAGAAATTGGCGTGAAAGAAGTTCGTCAAATTAATGATTTTGCGATTGAAGGTCATTATCCAGATTTGACTCTTTATTTAGATGTAGAAGCATCAGTTGGTTTAAGTCGTATCAACAAAGGACGTAAAAAAGAAGAGTTAGACCGATTAGATAAAGAATCTTTAGCATTTCATGAGAAAGTAAGAGCAGCGTATTTAGATCTTTTAGAAGAAGAACCAAATAGGATCAAAAAAATCAATGCGAGTGAATCAATAGAAAACGTAGTAAATAATTGTTATACTTTAATCAAAGAAACATATCCAATGCTATTTACTAAATAATAAAAAGGGTGATCACAATGAAATTACTACTAGCAATTATCCAAGATAAAGACAGCTCTCGCTTGCAAAATAAGTTTAATAAAGAAAATGTCCGCGCAACGAAACTATCAACAACAGGTGGATTTTTAAAATCAGGTAATACAACGTTTATTATTGGGATTGAAGATGAGCGAGTGGAAGAGGTTTTATCCATCATAAAATCTGTTTGTCATTCTAGAGAACAATACATGACACCACCAATTTCTTTAGATATTGCAATGGACGCTCATTCAACTCATCCAATCGAAATACAAGTTGGCGGTGCAACGGTGTTTGTTCTTCCAGTTGAAGGGTTTTATCATTTCTAATGAGTACCATAAAAGAAACGGTTAAACTGCACCAACCATTACTTTTTGAAAAACTAAGTAAAGTATTTCATGAGAAATCGTTAAGTCATGCTTATATCATTCAAGGAAGTAATACTGAAGAAGAAAAAAGTGTTGCGTTGTTCATGAGTCAAGGTTTATTTTGTGACTCGCCTAGTGATGATGGTAGTCCTTGTGGTGAGTGTCGTTCTTGTCTAAGGATAGAGCAAGATGAACATGCCGATATAGCCAGTATTGAGCCAGATGGTCAGACGATAAAAGTAGATCAAATCAGACAAACAAAATCATTTTTTACAAGTAGTGGTGTTGAATCACGACGAAAAGTATTGATTATCTGTGAATCTGAAAAAATGACCGTCCAATCTGCCAACAGTTTATTGAAGTTTATCGAAGAACCAGATGGAGAGCTATATATTTTCTTTTTGACGGATAATGCGATGGCATTGTTACCAACTATTCAGTCAAGATGCCAGTTGATTGTCTTGAAAAAAATAGCAAAAGATTACTTAAAAGAACAATTAAGTGAGTTGTCTTCTGGAAATACTGAGTTGTTAGTAGAGTTAACAAATTCAGTTGAAGAGGCAATAGAACTGAATGAAGACGAGTGGTTTAATGAGACGAAATCGCTGTTAAATAGATGGTTAGAGTATTTAGAAAAAAAGGACTCTCGTTCGTTTATTTTTGTCCAACAATACTTAGTGAAACATGCACAAGATAAAAATCAACAGAAGGATTTGTTGGATATGTTGATTGCGATGATGAAACTAAAGATGAGAAAACAGATAGATACACAGTTTTCTAATAGTGTCGACTATGTTAGAATGATTATGATTGCTACTGAAGCAAAACAAAAACTAACATCAAATGTTAGTTTTCAGAATACATGTGAACAACTAGCTTTGAGAATTATGACATCTCATTAGGAGGAATGCACTGTGGTAGAAGTAGTTGGCGTACGATTTAAACAATCTGGACGAATTTATTATTATTTACCTAAAAAAGGTGAACAATATAGCTATAGAGAAAAAGTCGTTGTTGAGTCTCAAAAAGTGAAAAATGTGGCAGAGGTTGCCCTTCCCAATAAAGAGGTTGAAAAACAAGATTTACCAAAAGATTTAAACACGATTATGCAAATTGCAACTGATAAACAACTAGAACAAGTTGAGAAAAATAAACAAGACGCATTAGTTGCTTTTGATATAGCGAAAGAAAAAATCACAGAACATGGACTAGATATGAAGTTAGTAGATGTAGAATATACACTCGATAGAAGTAAAATGATGTTTAGTTTTACAGCTGACGGACGAATTGATTTTCGTGAGTTAGTAAGAGACTTAGCATCAATGTTTAAAACGCGTATTGAGTTGAAACAAATTGGTGTAAGAGATGAAGCAAAAAAACTTGGAGGAATCGGCCCATGTGGACGTCCATTATGTTGTAGCACATTCTTAGGAGATTTTGTTCCAGTGTCCATTAAAATGGCTAAAGACCAAAACTTATCATTGAACCCAGCTAAAATTTCTGGCCTGTGTGGTCGTTTAATGTGTTGTTTAAACTATGAAAATGATGAGTATGTCAGATTAAGAAAAATGATGCCCGATTTTGGCGAGAGAATTGAAACTCCTGATGGAACAGGGAAGGTTATTGGTTTAAATTTACTCAGTGAAGTGATTAAAGTTAAACTAACTTCAAGAGAAACACCAGTTGAATATCAATATGATGAATTAGTAATGAGTCAAACAGAAAATGGTTAAAGAGGAAGAATAGCATGGATAAAATAAAATTATATGATGAGTTAGTCAATATAGAGCGTCAATTAGAAACCATGTTATATCAAGTGAAAGAGATGAAGCCTGTTTTAGACGATTTAATCGAAGAGAACTTAAATCTGAAACTAGAAAACCAACATCTGCATGATAAGTTAGATAAATTAGAAAAACAAGAAGTAGCAGAGGATGGCAGACAAGAATTATCTAAATCAAGACTAAACTTAGAAAAATTATATGAGCAAGGATTTCATGTTTGTAAAGACTTTTATGGTTCTAGACGTGAAAATCAAGAAGAATGTGTTTTTTGTTCAAGTATGATTTATGGTAAATAAGCTGGTAGGATTACTCCTCCCGGCTTTTTTTAAGGAGAGAAAATAATGAACAAACAAAAGAGTTTTTCTACACAAGAATATGGTAAATTATATCTCGTTCCAACGCCAATTGGAAACTTAGAAGACATCACATTTCGTGCTGTTCGATTGTTAAAAGAAGTTGATTTAATCGCAAGTGAAGACACTAGAAATACTCAGAAGTTGTTAAATCATTTTGAGATAAAAACAAAACAAATTAGTTTACATGAACATAACTCACATGAAAGGATCCCTTCTTTAATCGAGACGTTAAAATCTGGGCAGGATATTGCACAGGTAAGTGATGCGGGGATGCCTTCAATCAGCGACCCAGGACATGATTTAGTTTTGGCTTGTATCCAACAGCATATTTCTGTAGTGTCGATACCTGGTGCAACAGCTGGTATGACGGCTTTAATTGCGAGTGGTTTATCACCGCAACCATTTTATTTTTATGGGTTTTTACCAAGGAAAAAGAAAGAACAACTTGAAACGTTGCAAGAATTGAATAAGATAAGTGGTACGATTATATTTTATGAGTCACCCTATCGTGTATTAAAAACAATAGAAAATATTGGAACAGCATTCACCACAGAAACTAACATTGTTCTGTGCCGTGAATTGACAAAACTGCATGAAGAGTATATTCGTGGAAGCGTAGAAGAAGTAGTTGCATATTTATCAGAAAATACGATTAAAGGAGAATGTTGTTTACTCGTTGAAAATATACAAGCAACGTCACAAGAAGAAGGGTTTGATTCTGACTTATCTATAATAGAACACGTAAATCTAGTTGTTGACCAAGAAGAAATATCTGTGAAAGATGCGATTAAAGAGGTTGCTAAAATTAGAGGATTAAAAAAACAAGAAGTATATAAAGAATATCATGGCTAAATTGAGATAAAGTGATGTTTTCAAGACCAAAGAGATATACCGAAAAATCTTGCATAATAATGACTGTATGATATAATTTTATTATATATGTACAATTTTTATAATCAACTTTTTATTCTTAAATATAGAATTAAATACAAAAGACGATAGGTAAATATAGTGAGATAAAAGTTGGTTGTTTAATAGATGGCTAAGAAGACAAGACTTATGAGGAATAATTAGTGGAAAAAAGTGAGAAGCCTATTATTTCTGAAAATGATAGGATTAAAGAAGACGAGGATGATTATATGATGAATCCAATCAAATTTACACAGGATTTTCATTTACAAGTAATACCATTACTCCAGCGAATGAGCATCTATCTGTAGATATCAATATTAGTAATCAATTGTTAATTGAAAAAGATGGTTACGTAAAAGAAACTGCTGAATCGGAAAAAATAAAAGAGCATAATGAATTGTTACGTAGTCAAATTGCAGGGTATGAGACGATTCTTGATGAAAAACAACAACTGGAAAGAAAGCTATTAGAGATTAATCATACAAAAGAAGAAAATAGTATATTAAAAGATGAAAATGGTAAATTAAAAGCTATTTTAGAAGAAAAAGATCAACAATTATCATCCGTTGAATTAGAAGTTAAGAACAAAGATGAAGAAATTATTGATCAGGTCAATGAACTAGAATTGGCAAATAGTAAATTAAAAGAAATAACAGACTCAGAATCAACAAGAGTTAGCAAAATTGAAGAATTATGAATCTGAAAGTGCCTTTTCTGAGATATTAAGAAAATTGGAATCAATTGGGGATATTGACACATTTAGTAAAGAGAAGGGGAGAAATATATATGAAAAAGAATAAAAAAAATACGTCAGCTAAAATTTTGATAAACACTGCTTTAGGCGTTAGTTTATCTGTTTTGTCGATTTGTACACCAGTATTAGAAGTGATAGCTGTAACAAAATCAGATAATTCTCCCTTAAATCCAAAATCATTGCTTAGTTTAGATGTAAATGAGAATAATTTGAAAAATACGGTAAAAGAGACTAGTAGTACCATTAAGTCATCACAACCAGAGGATCATGAATTATCATCGAGTCATTCATCGGATGAATCATCTAGTGACAATCAAGAATCAAGTGAGTCAACGAGTCACCAGAATACGGATCAAGATTCATCTGACGGGCATACTGATAGTTCAACATCTGGCACTTCCTCTTCTAGTGGGAATAATTCAGAGACTAAACCATCCTTAAGTGATAATCAAACATCTAGTAGTTCTAGTAGTAAAAAGCCTGGTAATTCTAGTAGTAAGCCAAATTCATCTTTAAAACCTGAAAGTAATGGAGGGGGAAATACGTCATTATCATCACCTGGTGAAACAAAAAAAGATACATCATCTATTACCTATGTTCGCAATCGAACCACAGGCGAATTTGTAGAAGAGATTGGTGAAGATGCTAGAGAAATTGCGCAAAATAAAAATTTATATGCTTCTGTTATGATTGCTCAAGCAATTCTTGAAAGTGGATCAGGTAATAGTAGTTTGGCTAGAACGCCAAATTATAATTTATTTGGAATTAAAGGTTCTTATAAAGGAGAATCTGTTGAGATGTCAACTCTTGAAGATAGTGGAGACGGCGGGCTATACACAGTTAATGCAAAATTTAGAAAGTATCCTAGCTACAAAGAGTCATTAGAGGATTATGCTATGTTAATGTCTGGAGGAGTTTCTGGTCGTTCTACTTTTTATCAAGGAGCATGGAAATCAAATACTCAAGATTATAAAGAGGCAACTAAATATTTAACCGGTAGATATGCATCAGATTCTCGCTATAATGAGAAATTAAATGGATTGATTGAAACATATGACTTAACACAATACGACTCAGTCAAACCTAAAAAAGAAAAAGCAAAGGAAACAGAGGCTTTTATTAAAGAAATTGCGCCTAAGATTGAAGATGTAGCAGATAAAAATGATTTATATGCTTCAGTTTTGATAGCGGAAGCTGTGATTAAGAGTAATTCTGGATTAAATGAGTTGTCTGAGCATTTTAATATATATCAGGTTACAGGAAAAAATAACAATAAATCGGTTAAATTTGATACATTAATCACTGATGCTAAATCTGGAAAAACTAAGTTAGATACTAAAGAGTATAAGGTATATTCAACTATGGATGAAGCAATTGACGACTATATTGCCGAATTAAAAAAAGATGAAACGATCTATCATGAAATGACACGCTCTAAAAAAGATACTTCAAGAAAAGTAACAGCTTATTTAACAGCTCAAAATAAAGAAGATAGACGTTATCATAAACGTCTCAATGGATTGATTGATACTTATAATTTAACACAATATGATAAGTTGCCGAAAGAAACCAAAAAAGAAGATAATAAGAGTAAACCATCAGATATGGTTAATGAGTTAGGAATTAATATGGTGACGCAACTGGCTGAGAGTTTTTCACCAACTAAATTAACGTCACTAACAACTAAAAAATAAACACTTATATATGACTTTAATAAGGAAAGTCGTTTCTACCTGATACCGTAAATATCAGTCTATAAGTAAATGAAGGATAGCTCCCTTTTTTACTTAATTGTAAAATGGGAGCTATTATTTAATTGGAGGAATAAAATTGGATGAATTGAAGCAAATGATTCTTAAACAAGGTAAAGTATTGGATGAAAATATTTTGAAAGTTGATAGTTTTTTAACTCATCAAATCGATCCAAAATTAATGGATAAAATAGGTAGACATGTGGCAAATACATACAAAAATAAGGGAGTTACAAAGATTGTTACAATTGAATCGTCAGGTATAGCACCTGCCGCATTTATTGGATTACATATGGATTTACCTGTTGTGTTTGCAAGAAAACAAAAAAGTTTAACTATGAATAGTGAATTATTGATGTCTGAAGTCTACTCTTTCACAAAACAGGTTACAAATACAATTGCTATCTCTAATAAATATCTGCAAGAGGGCGACAATGTACTTGTAGTAGATGATTTTCTTGCTAATGGTCAAGCTGCTTTAGGCTTGATTGAATTATGTAAACAAGCCGGTGCATCGATAGAAGCGATTTCAATTGTAATAGAAAAATCTTTTCAAGAAGGTAGAAAACTACTGGAAGATAAAGGTTATAAGGTAGATTCATTGGCTCGTGTTGGCTCACTAAAAAACAATCAGATACAGTTTATAGATTAATTGAATGTCTAACCAATTTTTATCAATTAGGTGTAATATGTTATTTATATATCAATTTTATCAGGTTAATGATTATTTAATCTAATAAAGAAGATAAAATAAATGATTATAAAATAAAATATTCTATCAAAAGCAAGTGAGAGTGTCATCTATCCTTGCTTTTTATTGTTTAAACCTTTACACATTAACAATAGATTGATACTATTAAGGTGTTTTAAAAGAAAATGTTGAAGGTAGTGAAGGATTTGTCGGAAAAAATTTTACCTGGTAGTACAATAGGTATAATTGGCGGAGGAGTTGTATCCTATCAATTAGTAGTGTCCGCAAAAAAAATGGGATATAAAGTAGTTGTACTGTCCGAATCAAAAAATTGTATAGCCGGAAAAGCTGCCGACATGCATTATATAAGTGATATAAATGATGCAGTTTATTTACTTAAATTATCAGAAATATCAGATGTTGTCACTGTTGTCACTGAAAAATTAGATAAAGAAACATATAGATATTTAGCAGAAAAAACATTATTTGCCCAAAATATGTATTCGCATTCTATTATAAAAAATCGTTATCTACAGAAACAGTTTTTAGATGCTCATTCGATTAATATTACACCATATGAATCGGCTGTTGTGGTATCAGATATTTATGATGCGGCTGAAAGAATTGGGTACCCATGTATTATAAAGCAAGAGAACCGTCGTCATTACAATGAGGACAGTAGTTTAGTTATTCATAGTGCTTATGAGATAAATAAGGCAGTTCCTTTAATTCAACAAGGGCTCTGTATAGTTGAGTCATACATAGAAGTTGAGAGCGAATGGGAAGTGACTTTGTGTGTTAATGACGAAGGATATTATACTATCTTCCCATTTATGAGAATGGAAAAGACAAATGTCAATGATCTGTTTTATATTCAATCATTTGATGAATGGGATGATTTGAAAAAAGAAAGTACAAATCAAATGGAACTAATTACTAAAGTCATTGCTTCAGAGTTAGGTGTTTCAGGTACAGTAAAAGTGACTTTTTTTTTAACAAAAGAAGGGAACCTTTATGTCAATAATATTTCTATTTTTCCAGAAGAATACGATATCTTAACGATGACATCATGTAATTTATCAATTTTTGATATGCATATTAAAAGCATTTGTAATTTTATGATTCCACCAGTGACGCAATTATCGCCTACATATCTTTTACCAATCGGTGAAGAAAAAAAAGAGGATATTGCTAATCTAATGGATAAAAAGAATAAATGGCAGTTTTATATTTATGAAGGATTTCGATACGAAAATATTTATGCTTTTGCACAAGTATATCCAACTAATTTACAAGAAAGTTTACAAGAAATAAAATATACAGGGTTAATTAGTGATTCTGTAAATGTTCAGGATGGTCAGAGTGAAAAAAGGTAAAACACAAAAGAGAGTTTATGATTATATCAAACAGCAAATTGAGACAGATACATGGTTAAATGGCTATCATATTATTGAACAAGATTTGGCAAATAGTTTATCTGTTAGTCGCACACCGATTAGAGGAGCGATTGCACAGCTAATTCAGGAAAAATATTTAAAAAAAGAAACAAATAGAGGCGTCATTGTTAGTAAAAATAAAATTAGTAACAAAGAGTTTGTTGAAAGAACACAACTAATCGAACTTCTTTGTTCACACTATTTATTCCAGCTTCAAATTAAAGAATACATGGTTGATAGAGAAGCATTTCTATCATTAGTCGAGATAAATAAAAACAAACAATTAAATAAAGAAGAGTTTTATGACAAGTTTTGGCAATGTTTTTTAGTGCCATTGAGTAATGACTTAATGAAAAAAACTATCATGACGCAAGTTTCAGTCATAAAGCTTGTAAAATTTCCTAATGCATCGATTGATTTTTTATACAAAGAAACTGAGCAATTAGGTAAGAAGGTATCTCTATTGTTGCTAGATAGGAAATTTGAATTAGCTAGAAAAGAGCTGCGTGTTTACATTAATCGTTTAAATCTAGAGCTAATTGATCAACAAATATAAGGAGGAATTATGATGAAGTTATTACAAATTGGGACGTCTAATATCATGGCGTCACAACTTGCACTTGGGTGTATGAGAATGGCTGGTTTATCAAAAGAAAGAGCAAAAGAAGTAATAGAAACGTCTTTGGAATCAGGAATTAACTTTTTTGATCATGCTGATATTTATGGAGATGGAGAGTCTGAAGCAATTTTCTCTAAGGCAATAAAAGAAATAGATGTTAAACGTGAAGATATTTTTATTCAAACAAAGTGTGGAATTAGAAATAGTTTCTATGATTTTTCTAAAGAGCATATTATTCAATCTGCTGAAGGCAGTTTAACCCGTTTAGGAACAGATTACCTTGATGTATTAGCGTTACATCGTCCAGATGCTTTAATGGAACCTGAAGAGGTGTCAGAGGCTTTCTACCAATTAAAAAAAGCTGGTAAAGTTCGATATTTTGGTGTCAGTAATTTTGCACCAACCACAGTTGAATTATTGCAACAATCAATGTCAGATAAACTAATTGTTAATCAATTACAGTTTGGATTACAACATGCTGGCATGGTATCTAGTCAAATGAATGTAAATATGGAAAATGAATTGGGAATCAATCGAGATGGAGCAGTTTTAGACCATATGAAGTTAAAGAAAATGACTGTACAGGCATGGTCTCCTTATCAATTTGGTTATTTTGATGGAGTATTCATAGATCATCCTAACTTTAAAGAGTTAAATGAATGTTTAAATAACTTTGCAGAATCTTATGGAGTTACATCAACAGGAATTGCGACAGCTTGGATTAGTCGACATCCGGCTAATATTCAAACAATTATTGGCAGTATGAATCCAAGTAGAATTAGAGATATCACTCAAGCAAGTGATATCAGGTTAACAAGAAAAGAATGGTATGAATTATATCAAGCTTCAGGCTTTACATTATTATAAACAGTAAAGGATAGAAATATGGATATAAAAATAACAAAGTTAGAAAAAAAATATGGCTCATTACAAGTACTATCAATTGATGATTTAATCTTTGAAAAGGGAAAATCATATGGAGTGATTGGCCCAAATGGTGCAGGTAAAACTACTCTTTTTAAATGTATGACTAATATCATTACTGACTATCAAGGTGATGTTAAAATTAATAACGTGTCAGTTCGCGACGATAATAGCATTCTATTTAATCTAGGGATTGTGTTAGATGGAGCTTCTGTTTATAAAGAAAGAACAGGTTGGTTTAATATTGAGTATTTCTCTGGATTAAGAGGAGAATTTGATGTAAACAAAGCAGAAGCTCTTGCAAGAGAATTAAATATTTCAGAATTTTTAGGTAGAAAAGTAAAAACTTATTCCTACGGTACAATAAAAAAACTAATTTTATTAATCGCCTTATTACATGATCCTAAAATATTAATTCTCGATGAGCCATTTCGTGGGTTAGACGCTGAGACAGTAGATTGGTTTAAGTTTTATCTTAAAAAAATGACTTCAGAAGGAATGACGTTAATCATTTCATCTCACGTAAAAAGCGATATTGAAACATTATGCGAGGAAGTTGTGATCTTGAAAAATGGTGAAAAAGTGCAACAACTATCATTAGCTGAAATGGAAGATAAAAAAATTCGAGACATCGATACATCAAATCAAGAGGCTTTCTTGGTGATTTTAGAAGACATGAACTATTACTCCAAAGTATTATCAAACGGCTGTGTAAGACTAGATATTGAAGATGTGAGATGGTCTGAAGTAAAAGAGAGACTAAATGAGCAAGACATCGAGATATTAGAAATGAAAAAAGTCACACTCTTAGATAATCATTTGAATGGAGGCAACAACTAAATGACAGCAACTCAGATTTTTAAGATGGAACTATTTAAATATACAAAGGACAGAACGTATATTATCACAACGGGTATATTAGCCATTATCAACATTCTTCTAACAGTATATTTTATGAATGTTTTTGATAATATAAACCAGGTCAATAGACTTGAAAATGATTATTTATTTGGATTAATGATTATCCTCTTAGTTTTTACTATTTTTGCTAATATGATTTTTATGTTTGTTTATCCATTTCATTTAGTTTCAATGGATTATAAAAACAATGTCATGAGTATGTTGGTTTCTTCGGGAGTAAATAGAACACAACTATTTTTCGCTAAACTAGGTGCGATATTTTTATGGAATATTATATTAACGCTAATACTTGTATTCATTCCATCAGCACTTATTTTGTTCAGGTTCCAGCAAGTAGTTGATATCCAAACCATTTTATCAGGAATCTCAGCAGGATTTAATACCGTTGGTTTTTCATTTTTAGGAGTGATTGCCTCTAGTTTTATTTCATACATAAACAGTCTTGTGATAATTGCAACAGCTACTATTATGCTAAAAGGAAGTAATTTAACCATCTTCTTATTTATGGGATTATCTATGCTACAAGGAGTTATTACAAATACGTTATCTATTATTCCTACATCATTAGGATTTTCGATGACAGGGATTTTAATTATGAATAATTTGATTGTTGTAGTAATTACTTTAATTTTCGTTTTAATTTCATTACACTTTATGAAAACACAAAATCTTTAATGATTTTCAAGTAAACACGAACAATATTGGAAAAAAGTAAGAACTTTCATAAAAGTTCTTGCTTTTTTTTCTATAATGATGTAGATTATCATAGGAATAGGAAACATTATTTAAATAATTTTAAATAAATATTCGTCTTTTTATTCCCAATATCACGTTTTGACTCTCTAGGAGGATGGAAATGAAGATTTTTGATTATGAAGACGTTCAATTAGTACCAAACAAATGTATTGTATCTAGTCGTTCGGAATGCGATACAACAGTGACATTGGGTGGCAGATCATTTAAGATGCCTGTTGTACCAGCTAATATGCAGACGATTATAGATGAACCAATTGCTGAATATCTAGCATCAAATGGATACTTCTATATCATGCATCGTTTTAATGAACAAGCTAGAAAACAATTTATTACAGATATGCATGACAAAGGATTATTTGCTTCAATCAGTGTAGGTGTTAAGCCAACAGAATATGATTTTGTTAATGAACTAAAAGCTGAAAATTTAATCCCTGAATATGTTACCATTGACATTGCACATGGTCATTCTGATTCAGTGATTAATATGATTAAACATTTAAAGAAACAATTACCAGAAACATTTGTCATTGCTGGAAATGTTGGAACGCCTGAAGCAGTGAGGGAATTAGAAAATGCTGGAGCTGACGCAACAAAAGTTGGGATTGGGCCTGGTAAAGTATGTATCACGAAACTTAAAACAGGATTTGGTACTGGCGGTTGGCAACTTGCAGCACTTAGAAGATGTAGTAAAGCAGCAAGAAAACCCTTGATTGCTGATGGCGGTATCAGAACACATGGAGATATTGCAAAATCAATTCGTTTTGGTGCGACGATGGTCATGATTGGCTCATTGTTCGCTGGACACGAAGAATCTCCTGGTGAAATGAAAGAAGAAGATGGCGTATTGTACAAAGAGTATTTTGGTAGTGCTTCTGAATTTCAAAAAGGTGAACATAAAAACGTTGAAGGTAAAAAAATATGGACACCATTTAAAGGGAAACTAGAAGATACACTAAATGAAATGCAACAAGATTTACAATCTTCTATCTCTTACGCGGGCGGTAAAGATGTTGAAGCCATTCGTAAAGTTGATTATGTGATTGTTAAAAATTCCATTTTTAATGGTGATATTTTCTAAACAATAAAGTTTAGCTACTAAGTGTTAATTGCTTAGTAGTTTTTTGTTTCAAATATCATTAATAAAATGTGAGAGGTATAAAACATAATAGTAGAAGTTGTTTTTTTATTGATGTATCATAATCTCTGATAGTAAAAAGGAGGAAAAGAATGAGGATTTTAATAACAAAATTAAAAAAAAATAAGTCTTTAGTCAGTTTATCTTTGTTTATGACGGTTATCATGGTTGCTTCTCAGTTGTGGCAACCAAAATTATTACAAAAAATTATGAATTCAATCATGACTGAAAATCAATCTGAGTTGAAAAAAGTAGGCATCATGTTAATTGTAGTGGCATTATTTGGTTTAGTTGCAGGAATATTAAATACAATTTTTTCTGCGAAATTATCTCAAGAAGTCGCCTCAGATATTAGGTCAGATGGGTTCAAAAAGGTACAAGAGTTTTCGTTTGAAAATATCGAAACATTTTCGACAAGCAATCTTGTTATCCGTTTGACAAACGATATTACTCAAATTCAAAATGTCGTCATGATGATGTTTCAAAGTATCTTTAGAATTCCCATTATGTTTATTGGGAGCTTTATTCTAGCGATGATGACTTTACCAAAGTTATGGTGGATTATTATTTTATTAGTTGTTTTAGTTGTTCTAACAGTGATGATTGTTTTTAGTATGATGGGAAAACATTTCGCCAAAATTCAACACTACCTAGAGAAAAGTAATGGAATAGCAAAAGAAAACTTAGCCGGAATGAGAGTGGTAAAATCATTCGTTCAAGAAAAAAATCAAATTAATAAATTTTCTGCTGTATCTGAAAAACTAACAAGTCATACGATTTCGGTGGGGAACTTATTTTCAATTATGATTCCAACATTCATGTTAATCTCGAACTTAGCGATTGTCATGTCTATCTATTTTACAGCTAATTTAGCTAAGACAGATATTGAGGCCATTAGTGCGGTTGTATCATTTATGAATTACTTAATGCAGATTATGATGAGTATTATTATTGGTGGCATGATGCTGATGATGGCTTCACGTGGGATGGTTTCGATTAAACGTTTAAATGATATTCTTGAAACAAAACCAACATTGACTTATTTACCGGATAATGAATCAGAACCAATTAAAAATGGCGATGTATCATTTCACGATGTTAGTTTTACTTATGCTGGTGATGATACGCCAACTTTAGAAGATATTTCGTTTAAAGTTGATAATGGTATGTCAGTTGGGATAGTCGGAGCAACAGGGTCAGGTAAATCAACACTAGCGCAATTGATGGCCCGTATGTATGACCCAACTACTGGCTCAATAAAGGTTGGTGGTGCTGACCTAAAACATGTGAGCAAAGAAGAATTAAGAAACGCGATTGCGATTGTTTTACAGCGAGCAATTTTATTCTCTGGAACCATTGCAGACAATCTTCGCCATGGAGATGAGCATGCTGATGAAAAAGAATTGTATCGTGCGTCAAATATTGCGCAAGCGTATGAATTTATCGAGCGTCAAATGGATGGGTTTGAAAGCCGAGTAGAAGAACGAGGATCAAACTTTTCAGGTGGTCAAAAACAACGGTTATCCATTTCACGTGGGGTGATTGGTCATCCGAAAGTATTGATTTTAGATGATAGTACAAGTGCATTAGATGCTAAAAGTGAAAAATTAGTCAAAGAAGCTTTAGCCAAAGAATTATCTGATACCACTGTATTCATCATTGCACAAAAGATTTCTTCTGTGGTTCAGGCAGATACTATCTTAGTGCTGGATGAAGGTCATTTAGTTGCACAAGGAACACATCAAGAACTTTTACAAACAAGTGAGGTCTATAGAGAAATCTATGACACACAAAAATCAAAGGAGGTTGAGGAAATTGACTAAAAAAGAACCCAGTGTATTAAGATTCTTTTGGACCTATTTAAAAGTCTATAAAGTGAAGTTTTTTGTTATTATTGTCGCAATTATTTTCTCAACTTACCTACAAGTTAAGGCACCCCAATTTACTGGTAAAGCAATAGAAGAATTAGCGAAATATGCGGGCACTTATATGTCTGTAGGACACGCAGATAAATCACCGTTTACGAGTGTGATAAAATTATTAGTTGGTTTATATGTGTTAAATGCTATTTCAATGTTTATTCAAAATATATTAATGTCTCGTGTAACAGGCCAGTCAACGAATAGTATGAGAATTGGTTTATTTAAGAAGTTACAAACAATGACGATTCGTTTTTTCGATACACATCAACATGGTGATATTTTGAGCCGTTTTACCAGTGATTTAGATAATATATCAAATACAATGAATCAAGCACTGATTCAAGTATTGACTAATGTGTCGATGTTAATTGGTGTGACGTTCATGATGTTTAGAGAAAATGCTCAGATGACATGGATTACACTTGGTATGGCACCATTTGCAATTATTTTTGCAGTTGTCATCATCAAACAGGCTGAAAAGAAAGTTGGCATTCAGCAAGAAAGTGTCGGACGTTTGAATGGTTATATTGATGAAAAAATATCAGGTCAGAAAGTGATTATTACAAATGGTTTAGAAGACCAAACAATCGAGGGATTTGAAAAGGTAAATAATGAAGTAAAAGAAGCAACATTTAAAGGACAAGTATACTCAGGTCTATTATTTCCAACCATGCAAGGTATTTCCTTGTTAAATACTGCCATCGTGATTTTCGCTGGTGGTTGGTTAGTCAATAGTGGAAGTATTGAAAAAGCAGCAGGATTAGGTTTAATTGTGACGTTTATTCAATATTCACAACAGTTTTATATGCCACTCACTCAAATTTCTTCTCAGTTTAGTATGTTACAGTTGGCATTTACAGGAGCTAAGAGGTTGAATCAAGTGTTCATTCAGCCGGATGAACCAAATGACAGTCACCTAGAAGCATTGACAGGCCTACATAAAAATGTGACGTTATCACATGTTGACTTTTCATACGAAAAAGATCGTCCAATTTTAAAAGATATTTCGATAGAAGCTAAGAAAGGACAAATGGTGGCATTAGTTGGTCCGACTGGTTCAGGTAAAACAACTGTCATGAACTTATTAAATCGTTTCTATGACGTGGATTCTGGTAGTATTACGATAGATGGCCGTGATATTCGTGCTGTGACATTAGATAGTTTACGTTCACATATTGGGATTGTTCTACAGGATTCCATTCTTTTTTCTGGCACAATTAAAGATAATATCAAGTTTGGAAAACCAGATGCGTCAGATGAAGAAGTCATATTTGCTGCTAAACAAGCGAACATTCATGAATTCATTATATCACTTGAAGATGGTTACGATACCCTTGTTAGTGATGAAAATAGTGTCTTCAGTGTGGGACAGAAACAATTAATTAGTATTGCTCGTACAATTATCACGAATCCAGATTTATTAATATTAGATGAGGCGACAAGTAATGTTGATACCGTGACTGAAAGTCGGATTCAAAAAGCAATGGAAACTGTCATAAATGGTCGAACTAGTTTTGTCATTGCCCATAGGTTGAAGACAATACTAGATGCAGACTTTATTGTAGTATTGAATCAAGGTGAAATTATAGAAGTTGGTACGCATGATACTTTGATAAATAAAGATGGATTTTACGCGGAGTTGTATCATAATCAATTTGTCTTTGAATAGAAAACAAAAGAACAATCTGTTATAGGTTGTTCTTTTTAAAGAAAATCGTTCAATTAACATATCTTTTTAACTAAATAAAATAATGATAATAGGCATCTATCCTATAATATTATTGAGTTTATAAAAATTATGACATAATTATAATAGATTTTTAATCAAAATATCGTTATAATGAGTGAGACTATGAAGAAATATATAAGTATACGAGAAAGGCATGTGTGTTTATGTCAAATAGGATTTTGATAATTGAAGATGAAAAAAATTTAGCTCGCTTTGTGGAATTGGAGCTAAAGCATGAAAAATACGAAACAGAAGTTCATTATAATGGACGTACCGGTTTAGAAGCAGCGTTATCACAAGATTGGGATGCGATTTTATTAGATTTAATGTTACCTGAGTTAAATGGTTTAGAAGTCTGTCGTCGAATTCGTCAGGTGAAAAATACGCCTATTATTATGATGACAGCAAGAGATTCGGTCATTGACAGAGTATCTGGTTTAGATCATGGAGCAGATGACTACATTGTTAAACCGTTTGCTATAGAAGAGTTACTAGCACGATTGCGAGCGTTACTTCGCCGAATTGATATCGAAGGTGATAAAAATGTGACGAAACAAACGACATTATCTTATCGGAACTTAACAATTGAAAAAGAAAATAGGGTGGTTCGCCGAGGTGACGATATCATTGAACTAACTAAAAGAGAATACGAATTATTACTTATTTTAATGGAAAATGTTAATGTCGTACTTTCTAGAGATGTGTTATTAAATAAAGTATGGGGCTATGAAATTGAAGTAGAAACAAATGTTGTAGATGTCTACATTCGTTATTTAAGAAATAAAATTGATGTTCCAGGTGAAGATAGTTATATCCAAACTGTTCGTGGAACTGGGTATGTAATGAGATCGTGATAAATAAGCTTAAAAGAAAATTTAATTGGCCCACTAAATTTTCTTGGAAATCAATTACGTTGAAATGGACCATTCTAACATCATTAGTGATATCAATTTTATTTGCTGTGTTTGCAGTTATTTCTTATCAAATTAGTTCACGATTAATGATTCAGCAAGAAGAGCTGACCTTTAATCGAACAATATCTGAGGTAACTAGCCGATTATCTAGAGGAACAGAGCCATTAAGTTTTAATAGCTCTGTTTTTTATCTAAAAGAATCAACTGAAGAATATGTCGGTGAGGGGTATTATGGTGCTAATACGTTAGAATCAACTATGATGAATTTAAATAGTTTCATTTCAGAACTCTCACGACCAGAAATGGATTTAAAAGTTTACAATGCAGATGGTGATTTAGTATTTGAAACAAAAAATCGCTATGTACCATTCGATAAAAAAGCTCAATCTGAAACGACAATCAAAACTTATGAATATGTTACAGGTTTGGTTTTATTAAAGCCAGTTTATTCTAATCAAACAGGTAAACTGATGGGTTATGCGCAAGGTTTTTATGATTTAGGATTTTACTACAAATATCGCAAAGAATTACTTAAAAATCTCGTAATTATCGGTATTTGCGGCTTATTAGTTAGTGTGATGATGAGCTTTTTATTATCAAGCTATTTTACAAGCCCTCTTAGAAAAATGGTAAGAACGCTAAATAATATTGAAACGGCACATAAGACCGGTCTTCGAATGCCAGTACCAAAATCACATGATGAAATTTATGATTTAGCTAAAGCCTTTAATGATATGATTGAACGCATGGAGCGATTTATTACGCAACAACAGCAGTTTGTTGAAGATGTCTCACATGAATTAAGAACACCAGTAGCAGTCATAGAAGGACATTTGAATTTACTAAACAGATGGGGAAAAGATGATCCTGAAGTGCTGGAAGAGTCGTTGAGTGCCTCACTACAAGAAATCACTCGTATGAAAAGTTTGGTACAAGAGATGCTCGATTTATCAAGAGCTGAGCAATCTGAGTTTCATTATAAAAATGAAACGTGTTTAGCAAAAGAAACAATCCAAACAACGGTAAATAATTTTCAAATGCTTTATCCTGAATTTGTTTTTAATCTAGATGACGATGATTTAGATAATTCGGTTGAAATTAAAATGTATCGTAATCACTTTGAACAAATACTGATTATTTTATTAGATAATGCGGTGAAATATTCGAGAGATAGAAAAGAAGTGATTATCTCTGCATCAAAATCTTATCAAAATATTGACTTAATGATTCAAGATTTTGGAGAGGGGATTTCTGAAGAGGAAATTGAAAAAGTGTTTAATCGTTTTTACCGAGTGGATAAAGCAAGAGCAAGACACACAGGTGGTAATGGTTTAGGACTATCTATTGCTCAACAGCTTATAGAAAATTATAATGGAACAATTAACGTAAAGAGTCATGTGGGGTTAGGTACGGCATTTTATTTATCTATTCCATATGTAGTCAAACAAAAAAATCCACAAATACCAACTGTTACAGAATAAAAAAGTATCTATCAAGGTCTGCTACTAAAAGCGAGATTAAGATAGATACTTTTTATTTTCATTATCGTAATAAAGAAAGAAAATCGTCATTGGATATTTTTTGATCAAAATCAAACCCATCAACAATTAAAGTTGGAACAAAGTGCACATTGGCGTTTACAGCTTCTTCCATAACGTCTTGTAACATTTTATCATTATGTTGCTTAGTTAAGCCGAGAGTTGTCTCAGCAAACGCTCGTACTTCTTCTGGTGAACCAAGAATTCCCCATTGACTTTGAGTATTGTAGATATCAGTGATGATTTTAATTGCCTGGTCATTATTGGGCACATACTCATGCATCACATTACCTAATGATAAACTAGCAGAATCTTTATTAAAAAGTTTAATCACGTAATGTAGATTATCGTTTTTCACTTCTTTTGAGAGTAAATCTAATTTTTCATCCCACCATTGTTTACAAAATGGGCAACGTAGATTAACAAATTCAAACAACAAATTTGGTGCATCAGCTTTACCAATTTTGATTCCAACAGAGCTAGTTACTTTTGTTGTGTCGATTTTTGTTGTCCCCATTGACTTATCTCCTTATTTTAAGGCAGCACTGTTAACCATTACTTCATCAATCAAGCCGTATTCTTTTGCTTCTTCAGCTGACATGAAGTTATCACGGTCAGTATCTCTTTCGATGATTTGAAGTGGTTGTCCAGTGTTCTCCGATAAGATTTTATTTAATCTTTCTCTTGTATTAAGGATGTGACGAGCTGCAATTTCGATTTCTGTCGCTTGACCTTGAGCTCCTCCAAGAGGTTGATGAATCATGATTTCTGCGTTTGGTAATGCAAATCGTTTACCTTTTGTTCCAGACGATAATAGAAAACTTCCCATTGAGGCTGCCATACCTAAAACAATGGTTTGTATATCAGATTTGACAAAGTTCATTGTGTCATAAATGGCAAGACCTGCTGAAACACTTCCACCTGGCGAGTTGATGTAAAGATAAATATCTTTTTCTGGATCTTGAGCATCTAAAAATAATAACTGTGCAATGACACTATTTGCAACGTTATCATCAATAGGACCGCTTAACATAATAATACGATCTTTTAGTAAACGAGAATAGATGTCATAAGCACGTTCACCTCTAGCAGATTGTTCGATAACTGTTGGTATTAAATTCATATAAATTCCTCCTAATAGTAACGCTACTAGACATATTTTAACATACTCTTTTTAATCTACCTAGAATTTAGCGTAAAAATGGTCAATAAAGGTCAAAAAAATAAAAAGTAAAGAAAAAGGACATTTGTCCCCGAAATAATATGCTAAACTATGATATACTTTTCTTAAAAAGAAAGTAACACGCCCTAAGGGAATCGAACCCCCGTCTCAAGAACCGGAATCTTGCGTGATATCCACTACACTAAGGGCGCATCTACTTTTATTAGTTTACCAAAAATATCTTAAATAGCAAGATGAAAAGGAGGAAAGGTTAATGAAGTTTACTCAGAATTTTAGACAAGCTCAAGCTCAAGTTCAAACTCAAAAATTAGCTATGACCCAACAACTTCAACAATCAATTAAGATGTTACAGTTTGGTACTGATGACCTCCTGTCTTTTTTAAATGATAAAATGTTAGAAAATCCGCTAATTGATGTATCCGTTTCCGATATGGATACTCAGTATTTAGAAAGCAGTCACTATAATAAGTTGCAAGATAATGACACAACAGATTGGATAAATCAAATACCAGAAAATGAGCAATCGCTATTTCATTATTTGATTGAGCAAATTCATCTTAATTATCGAGATACGCCACTTAGGAAAATTAGTTTATTTTTAATTGAGTTCATAGATACGAATGGTTATTTGACAATTTCTATAGAAGAAGCGATGGCTATAAATCGTGTCAGTTATATTGAAGTATTAGATGCATTGACTTTAATACAAATGCTAGAACCAGCCGGAGTTGGTGCACGGAACTTGCAAGAGTGTTTAATGTTGCAAACAGAGCGAGATGATGAAGCACCTAATCAAGCTTACCTTGTATTAGAAGAATATTTTGATGATTTAGCAAATAGAAAATGGCAACGAATTGAAAAAAAATTAGGTCTCTCATTAAAAGAAATACAAGAAATATTTGATTATATTCAAAAGTTACATCCCAATCCCGCAGCAATATTTAGTAGTGATGAGGACAGTTTAATTTATCCGGATTTAGTTGTAAAAGTGGATAAAGAAACGGATACTATTACTATTTCATCTACTAAAGCAGGGAAGCCAGAAGTCAACTTTCAATCAAACTACTTTGAACGAATGTCGCGTCAAGGAGACAAAGAAGTTGAAAAGTATTTAAATGAAAAAAAAGCAGAATATGAATGGCTAAAAAAATCTCTTGAACAACGTGGGGATACTATTTTAAGAGTCGGGAAAGAAATTGTTAAAAGACAATCCAACTTTTTTCTAAAAGATAGTCACCCGCTTACACCCATGAAGCTAAAAGAGATCGCAAACGACCTATCACTTCATGAGTCAACTATCAGTCGAGCTGTAAATGGAAAATACTTAACGACAGAATATGGTGTGTTTGAATTAAGAAGTTTCTTTACTACAGGATTAGAACGAAAGAATTCTTCTGACGTGATCGCAACTAGTGACATAAAAGAAACAATAAAAGAGTTAATAGAGGATGAAAACAAAGCGAAACCGCTTTCAGATCAAAAATTAGTAGACCTGTTGAAAGAAAAAAACATTGATATTTCCAGACGTACAGTAGCCAAGTATCGTGAAGAATTAGGAATACAATCGTCAACAAAGAGAAAAAGATTTGATTATTAAACAAAAACTTGAGTGTCAGGCTTGTATTATTTAGTTATACTTGTTATTATAAGCATGTAAGGGTTGAACGAAATCATGAGTTATTTTGCATCAACCCTATCAAAATACAGCATGTGGGTCATAAAAAGTCTATCATGGACTGAATTTGTCCCTGTACTTAAGGAGTATAATCTATGAGCGATGATTTTGATATTATTGAACAGATTGCTCCTGACATGATTCAAGTGATTGAACAACGATTTCGTATTTTGCGAAATATATATTGGAATCAACCAGTTGGACGCAGAAAATTATCTGAAAAGGTAAATTTAACTGAGAGAATACTTCGAAGTGAAACAGAGGTACTAAAACAACTCAGATTAATCGAGGTCTCTAAAATTGGAATGTCGCTTACTGAAAAAGGATTAAGTCTTTATAGTGATTTAGAAATAGTCATGGCAGAGCAGACGGGCAATCGTGTCCTTGAGAAAAAACTTGCTAGTAAACTTGATATTGAAAGGTGCTTAATAACACCAGGAGATAGTGATGTTGAAAGTAAAGTACTAGAAAAATTCGGAGAGTTAATCTCTGATATTCTTTCAACTCGTTTACCAGATGGTGAAAATATTATCGCCGTCATGGGAGGAACGACAATGGCAACAGTGAGCCAATGCATGTACCGACTAGAAACACCAGAAAGACACAATATATTTGTTCCTGCAAGAGGTGGGATTGGTGAAACCATTCAAACTCAAGCAAATTCAATAAGTGCAACTATGGCAGAGCAAACAGGTGGCGAGTTTAAAGTGTTGTATGTGCCAGAACAAGTGAGTTCTGAGACGTATGAATTACTTCTTCATGAGCCGACTGTTCAACGCGTATTAGAGTTGATATCTAAGTCAAACGTTGTGATTCACAGTATTGGACGTGCACTTCATATGGCAAAACGTCGTAACATGAGTGCAAGTGATTTAGCAATGCTTTCTAATAAAGGAGCGGTCGCTGAATCATTTGGTTACTTCTTTAATAAAGACGGAGAGGTCGTCTATAAAATACCTCGAATCGGTCTTCAAATGAAAGATCTTCAAGAGATACCGTATGTCATTGCAGTTGCTGGCGGGAAAACAAAAGCCAAAGCAATTGAAGCATACATCAAAAATGCTCCTAAACAGACGTGGTTAATCACAGATGAAGGAGCGGCAAAGCAGATTTTAAAAGAGGAAACTCTTTAAAATAAATAAATTTTTTCGATTTTCTAAAGGAGGAAATCTCACATGACAGTTAAAGTAGGTATTAATGGTTTTGGACGTATTGGACGCTTAGCATTCCGTCGTATCCAAGAAGTTGAAGGATTAGAAGTTGTAGCAATCAATGACTTAACAGATGCACAAATGTTGGCTCATTTATTAAAATATGATACAACTCAAGGACGTTTCAATGGTGACGTTGAAGTCCATGACGGATTTTTCAAAGTAAACGGAAAAGAAGTTAAAGTTACTGCTAATTCTAACCCAGCTGAATTACCATGGGGTGAATTAGGCGTAGACATCGTTTTAGAATGTACTGGATTCTTTACATCTAAAGAAAAAGCAGAATTACATTTACAAGCTGGTGCTAAACGTGTTGTTATCTCTGCTCCTGGTGGAAATGACGTTCCAACAATCGTTTATAACACTAACCATGAAATTTTAACTGGAAAAGAAACGGTTATTTCTGGCGCTTCATGTACAACAAACTGTCTTGCTCCAATGGCAGATGCTTTAAACAAAAACTTTGGTATTGTTGAAGGATTAATGACAACAATTCACGCTTACACTGGTGACCAAATGACATTAGATGGACCACATCCAAAAGGTGATTTCCGTCGTGCTCGTGCAGCTGCTGAAAACATCGTACCTAACACAACTGGTGCTGCTAAAGCAATCGGTTTAGTTATTCCAGAATTAAATGGAAAATTAGACGGAGCTGCTCAACGTGTTCCTGTTGCAACTGGTTCTTTAACTGAATTAGTAACAGTTTTAGACAAACAAGTTACGGTTGAAGAAGTTAACGAAGCAATGGAAAAAGCTGCTAACGAATCTTACGGTTACACAATCGACCCAATCGTATCTTCTGATATCGTTGGTATGACTTATGGATCATTATTTGATGCAACTCAAACTAAAGTAATGACAGTTGGCGACAAACAGTTAGTTAAAACTGTTGCTTGGTATGATAACGAAATGTCATACACAGCTCAATTAGTTCGTACTTTACAATATTTCGCATCATTAGCTTAATTTTAATACACCCTATCAAGATTATCGAAGCGGGGAAGCAATCGCGCTTTCTCGCTTTTTTTGTTAATTCATAAGGAGGCGTCAACAAGCATGGCAAAAAGAACAGTTGAAGATTTAGATTTAAACGGTAAAAAGGTCTTAATACGTGTTGATTTTAATGTTCCAATTAAAGATGGAAAAATTACAAATGATAACCGTATTGTTGCAGCTTTGCCAACAATTAATTATGTTATCGAGCATGGTGGAAAAGCAATTCTTTTCTCTCATTTAGGTCGTGTAAAAACTGAAGAGGACAAAGAAGGTAAATCATTACAACCAGTTGCTGCTCGCCTTTCAGAATTACTAGATAAACCAGTTTCTTTCGTTCCTGAAACTCGTGGAGCTGAGCTTGAAAAAGCTATTAGCGAAATGAAAGATGGAGATGTGTTAGTTGTTGAAAACACTCGTTTTGAAGATATTGATGGCAAAAAAGAAAGCAAAAATGATCCAGAATTAGGTAAATACTGGGCTTCTTTAGGCGATTTATTTGTAAATGACGCGTTTGGTACAGCTCATAGAGCACATGCTTCAAACGTTGGAATTGCATCTAACTTACCTTCAGCTGCAGGTTACTTAATGGAAAAAGAAATCAAATTTATCGGTGGAGCTGTTGACGAACCTAAACGTCCATTCGTGGCAATTTTGGGTGGAGCAAAAGTATCTGATAAAATTGGTGTTATCGAAAACTTAATTGACAAAGCTGATAAAATCCTTATCGGCGGTGGGATGACTTATACATTCTACAAAGCCCAAGGGAAAAACATTGGTAAATCAATTTGTGAACCAGATAAAGTTGATTTAGCAAAAGAATTGTTAGAAAAAGCAGCTGGAAAAATTATTTTACCAGTGGATACAGTCTGTGCAGCAGACTTTGATAATGATGCGCCAACTGAAATTCATGAAGGAAATATTCCAGATGACTTAGAAGGATTAGATATTGGTCCAAAAACAATTGAATTATTCACTAAAGAATTACAAGGTGCTAAAACAGTTGTATGGAATGGCCCAATGGGAGTCTTTGAATTACCTACATTTGCTAAAGGTACAATTGGCGTATGTGAAGCTATTGCAAACTTAAAAGATGCTACTACAATTATTGGTGGTGGAGATTCAGCAGCTGCTGCAATCCAATTAGGTTTTGCTGATAAATTTACACATATCTCAACTGGTGGTGGCGCATCACTTGAATACCTTGAAGGTAAAAAATTACCAGGTGTAGAATCTATTTCAGATAAATAAGACTAATGAGGAGTCGAGAACATGCGTAAACCAATTATTGCAGGAAACTGGAAAATGAATAAAACTGTTTCAGAAGCACGTGACTTTGCTGAAGCAGTAAAAAATAAAATCCCTAGTAACGATGTAGTGGATTCAGTTATTGGCGCACCAACTTTATTCTTAACAGATTTAGTTGACACTGCTAAAGGAACTGATTTAAAAATTGCTGCTCAAAACTGTTACTTTGAAGACAACGGAGCGTTCACTGGTGAAACGTCTCCAGCAGCTCTAGAAAATTTAGGTGTTGACTATGTGATTATTGGTCACTCTGAACGTCGTGAGTATTTCCACGAAACAGATGAAGACATCAATAAAAAAGCTAAAGCAATCATCGCACACAACATGACACCAATCGTTTGTTGTGGTGAATCTTTAGAAACTTATGAAGCAGGTAAAACTGCTGAATGGATTAAAGGACAAATTACAGCAGCATTAGAAGGTTTAACAGCTGAACAAGTATCTAACTTAGTTATTGCTTATGAACCAATTTGGGCTATTGGGACTGGTAAATCTGCTGACGCAACGATCGCTGATGATATCTGTGGTGTTGTTCGTCAAACAGTTGCAGATCTTTATTCAGAAGACGTAGCTGGAAAAGTTCGTATTCAATATGGTGGATCAGTTAAACCTGAAAATATCGCTGAATACATGGCTAAAGAAAATGTTGACGGAGCACTTGTAGGTGGCGCAAGCTTACAACCTGATTCATTCTTAGCATTATTGGAGGCATTAAACTAATATGGAAAAAGCACCAGTAGCAATTATTATATTAGATGGTTATGGTAAACGTGATGAAGTTACAGGTAATGCTGTTGCACAAGCGAATACACCTAACTTTGATCGTTATTGGAATAACTATCCTCACAACACACTAAAAGCATCTGGTTTAGATGTAGGATTACCTGATGGTCAAATGGGAAACTCTGAAGTTGGACACACTAATATTGGTGCGGGCCGTATAGTTTATCAAAGTTTAACTCGTATCGACAAAGCAATCGAAGACAAAGAGTTTCAAACAAATGTTGCCCTAAATAGTGGGATTCAACATGCGTTAGACAATGATTCTGCGCTTCATTTATTTGGTCTATTATCTGATGGTGGAGTACATAGTCATCAAAACCATTTATATGCCCTGTTAAAAATGGCAAAAGATAACGGCGTAAAAGAAACTTACGTACATGCTTTCTTAGATGGTCGTGACGTAGCCCCAACTTCAGCTTATGGTTATATGGAAGAATTACTTAAAGTCATGAAAGAATTAGATTATGGAAAAGTTGCGACAGTTTCTGGACGTTTCTATGCAATGGATAGAGATAAACGTTGGGAACGTGTGTCAAAAGCTTATGAAGCAATTGTAGATGGTATTGGCGTGAAAGCGACTGATCCATTGCAAGCTATCCAAGAATCTTATGACAATGAAGTAAATGATGAGTTCTTAGTGCCAGTTGTAATCGAAGAAAATGGTAAACCTGTTGGACAAGTAAAAGACAATGACTCTGTTATTTTCTTTAACTTCAGACCAGACCGTGCGATTCAACTATCAAATGCTTTTACTGATAAAGAGTGGGAACATTTTGAACGTAAAAATCATCCCGAAAATGTTAAATTTGTGACAATGACTTTATATAATCCAAGTATTGTAGCAGAAGTGGCATTTCCTCCAATCGAAATGAAAAATGTCATTGGTGAAGTATTATCAGATGCAGGATTAAAACAATTAAGAATTGCTGAAACTGAAAAATACCCACACGTAACATTCTTCATGAACGGTGGACGTAACGAAGAATTTCCAGGAGAAAGTCGTATTTTAATCAACTCACCTAAAGTTGAAACATATGATTTGAAACCTGAAATGAGTGCTTATGAAGTAACAGATGCGTTACTTGCCGATATTAAAGCAGATAAACATGATGCGATTATCTTAAACTTTGCTAACCCTGACATGGTAGGTCATTCAGGTATTTTAGAAGCAGCGATTAAAGCAATTGAAGCTGTGGACGAATGTTTAGGTAAAGTAGTAGATGCAATTATTGCTAAAGGTGGATCTGCTATCATATTTGCCGATCACGGTAACTCAGAAACAATGACAACACCAGAAGGAAAACCACATACAGCTCATACGACTGTACCAGTTCCTGTTATTGTTACAAAAGCTGGCGCAACTCTTAGAGATGGCGGTCGTTTAGCAGATGTGGCTCCTACAATGCTAGATCTTTTAGGTATTGAAAAACCTGAAGAGATGACAGGTGAGTCATTAATTAAATAATTCACGGGTTTTTAATTGAAAGTATTCGTGAAAATGGTACAATGATTATGGAAGATTCCTTCCATAGCTATAAAAACAATATTCCTAAAGGAGAGAAATGTTAATGTCAATTATTACAGATATTTATGCTCGCGAAGTCTTAGATTCACGTGGTAACCCAACTATTGAAGTAGAAGTTTATACAGAAAGTGGTGCTTTTGGTCGCGGTATGGTACCTTCTGGTGCTTCAACTGGTGAACACGAAGCTGTTGAATTACGTGATGGAGATAAATCTCGTTATTTAGGTAAAGGTGTTTTAAAAGCTGTTGATAACGTAAATAACATCATCGCAGAACAATTAATTGGATATGACGTAAGAGACCAAATGGGAATTGACCGTCGTATGATCGAATTAGATGGAACTCCAAACAAAGGTAAATTAGGAGCTAACGCTATTTTAGGTGTATCAATTGCATGTGCTCGCGCTGCAGCTGACTACTTAGAAGTACCTTTATACCATTACTTAGGAGGATTTAATACTAAAGTATTACCTACTCCAATGATGAACATCATCAATGGTGGTTCTCACTCTGATGCACCAATTGCTTTCCAAGAATTTATGATTGTACCTGTAGGAGCTCCTACATTTAAAGAAGCTTTACGTTGGGGTGCTGAAGTATTCCACGCATTAGCTAAAATCTTAAAATCTCGTGGATTAGAAACTTCTGTAGGTGATGAAGGTGGATTTGCACCTCGTTTTGAAGGAACAGAAGACGGTGTTGAAACAATTTTAGAAGCAATTAAATCTGCTGGATTTGTACCAGGAAAAGACATTATGATTGGATTTGACTGTGCATCTTCAGAATTCTACGAAAATGGCGTATATGACTATACTAAATTTGAAGGCGAAGGTGCTGCAAAACGTACTGCTGCTGAACAAGTAGATTATTTAGAAGAATTAGTTAACAAATACCCAATCATCACTATTGAAGATGGTATGGATGAAAACGACTGGGATGGTTGGAAACTATTGACTGAACGCTTAGGCGAAAAAGTTCAATTAGTTGGTGACGATTTATTCGTTACAAACACTGAAATCCTTTCTCGTGGTATCGAAATGGGCGTAAGTAACTCAATCTTAATCAAAGTTAACCAAATTGGTACATTAACTGAAACATTTGATGCTATCGAAATGGCTAAAGAAGCTGGATTCACAGCTGTTGTATCTCATCGTTCTGGTGAAACAGAAGATTCTACAATCTCTGATATCGCAGTTGCAACTAACGCTGGACAAATCAAAACTGGTTCTCTTTCTCGTACTGACCGTATTGCTAAATACAACCAATTATTACGTATTGAAGACCAATTAGGTGAAGTAGCTGAATATAAAGGTTTAGCTTCATTCTACAACTTAAAAAACAAATAATTAACGTTTAAATATAGCTTATTCTAATGGAATTAAAACTGTTCGGACGTAGAGCACCCTCTAGGAAATTGGAGGGTGTTTTTATTTCTAAAAAAATATTGTTTAAGTACATAACTATTCTGTTAGGTTATAAAGATTATTTTTCAAGAATTAAAATTTTAAAGCTTAGTTTTTAACTATTAGTATATATAATTGATTAAATAGGAGTAGTAAGGGAGGAATGGGAAATGGATTATTATATTTTTTCAGATGAGTCAAATCATGATAATTCGATTAGTAAGAAAAAAGGAATAGAGTATGATGTTTTGAACATTGATAAACCAAATTTATCTCGTGAATATGCAAGGGCTTATTTGATTATTGAATCGCAAAATATAGATAATTTTAGTACTAAGTTTATTGATAGTGAAAATACTCTAAGAAATCCTAAACGAGAAAATAATTATTTTGAAATTAAGGCAAAAGATTGCTTGAAGATTAGTGGTAGTAATAGCGTTAATAAAGTAGAAGAAAAATACGTTAAGCACTTAATAAACTGTTTTAATTTAATAAGTGAATGTAATAGTACCCTTGTACTAGTTAATTATAACAAAATTGAATATGTTATAAATTCATCGATAGATATTAATATATCAAGATTACAAAAGATACATAAATTACTAAATGAAGAAACAGTAAAATATTCTTATGCTAAATATTTTCAAAATCATTACTCTGATAGTCTTTTAGACATAATGTTTAGTGAAAGAAATGATCAAACTAATTATAGATTAAAAAGAGAATTAGGTATAATAAATAAGGGTTTATATAATTACCCTTTAAAAAAAATGAATACAAGGTTGGAAAAAATTTAGTAAAATTGATAGATGAATCATTTGTTTCTTTTAATACAAAAAACTACTATAGTTGGGATTATGAATTAGAAACAGATTTAATTCTAAATAAAATTGAAAATGATACTCGAAATAATTATTCTTTTATTTTTGATGAAGGTACAAAAGCTTCAAAAATATTGAAGAGCAAGTTAGATAAGCAAAATGTACAAGTAATTGAATCAGATTCTAAAAAGGATACGATGATACGATTTGTTGATTGGATGGCAACGTTTTTTGGGAAATTATCTCGTTCATATTCAAACTCTATGAAGATGGATATAAAAAATGATAGAATTATATCTCTGAATACAGTTGCAGATATTGAAAGTAACTGGTTTGATTTAGATGAAATTCAATTTAGTTTGATTAAGCTAATTGGAAAGTTAATAAAAAATAAAAATATTATTTTTTTACAAGGAGTATTAGCAGATAATTCTATAGGATTAAAGAATTATATAGAGTATATCTCTTCATATAAATCATACAATGAATTTAATCAAAAAGATTTGTATGTTCGTGGAAAAGAGAATAATGAACGTCTTGGACAAAATTGGAAAGATTATTACTTAGATAAAAATATTTTATTTGCTGAAGAGGAAACAACAAGTGGGATGACTACAGAATTTTTCAAAAAGAATCCTTTAAATAGAAAATAAACTTTACAGAAAAAAGAAAGTGAGGGAATTAAAGGACCTCCTCTATGGAACTAGAGGTTGTTTTTTTGTTTTGTAACAAAATAATATACATCGTTATATCATTTCATTAAATCATAATAGATACTATGATATACTCATCGTGGATATTAAATTTACGGAGGGTATTATGGATAATAATTCAAACGATATGAATCGATTGCTACAAGAGTTAGCAAATCAAAAAAATAAAGATAGAAAATATCTCTTAAAAATAGAAATAGCAAAGGCGACTGATAGAAGTGTGAAGTTAGCCTTACAAGAGATATTAGATGATATTGAGAAAAAAAAAAAGACCAGCCGTATCATTGGGGTCATTGTCTTAGTTGTTATAATCGGTGCTGTTTTATTTGTATTAGGGACACGAGAATTTAATTCAAAGAATACGGATAAATCACCAATCACGTCATCAAGTTCTAGCGAAGTAGTATATTCAAGTCAAAGTGATTCAACAGAGATAAAAGAAAGTCGCAAGAAAGAAGTCAGTCTAACAAATCATCAAGTAGAAGAATGGGTTAGTGCAGTGTGGGATAAAAGACATCAAAACTATCCTGATTTGAAAGATAAGCGACTGAATATTAGAACTGATGATACAGACAAACTTGTCTACATTGATGTATTACCACCAAGAGATAAAGAGGTAGATAAATATTCTGTTTTTCGTATCAATGCAAAAGGTGAGTTAGAAGAATCAGGCTATTTTAATCAAAATGGAGGAATTAATAATTGGGTGGTTGTTTCAAGAGAATTTATGGATACATCAGAGGTTGATGTTAAACCAAAAATCACAGTTGATCAAAGTAGTTCTAAACAAAGTATTACCTCTGATGAAGCAATAAAATGGGTACAAGATTATTTAAGATCACAGGCTACAGAGCCTCTAGATTTTGAGGAAGTAACTTTTGACACGCAACAAAGTAGTGAGGGATTAACAGAAATCATGATGTACACTTGGAATCCGGCACATACAGCAAAAACTTTTGTCGCTGTATACAGAGTGAATGCTGATGGTAAACTTGAAGAAGGTTCAATATATGGACATGATGACTGGCATGTTGTCAGCGATGAATTTATTAAATAATAAAGAAAGACGAGTCACCTATTTTTTAGGTGGCTTTTATTTATATGGAAAACCATGATAAAATTTACCATAACAACCCAGTGAGTAAGTGGAGGATTTTATGACCATTATAGATGACTTATCCAGATTAACGCATGTTACGCCAAATGAAAAAGCATTAGTAAGCTATATTTTAGCTAATACACAAGACGTTCTAAACTATTCTCCCAAAGAGTTAGCTGATGAGGATTTTGTGTCTATTGCAACGGTTTATCGTTTACTAAAAAAAATAGATCAACCTGGTTTCAATGAATTTAAAGTTGCTTTAGCACAGTCTTTGTCTACAGAACGAGTTGAGTTAACTGACGTAAATATCGACTACCCAATTAAAGAATTAGAAACAACAGATTCCATGATTAATGCTATGGAAAAGTTATATCAAAAAACGCTTTTAGAAACAAAAAAGGTGTGTAATGCTTCTTCTTTGAAAGAAGCCGTAGATTTAGTAATGCAAGCAAAACAAGTTGATGTTTACACATCAGCTGGTAATTTATATTTTGCACAGAATCTTCAGTTTCAATTACAAGAGATTGGTTATGTGATACAAGTACCACAAGAAGATTATCTCCAACGTTTATATGCAGCTAATAGCACATCAGACCATGTAGCATTAGTGATTTCTTATGGTGGTAGAGGACACACGACTCGAGCAGTTGTAGATTTACTAGTGAAAAATCAAACACCGATTATTTTAGTCACCTCAACACAATCAAATCCTTTAACCACGTTTGCAGATATTAAATTATATATGAGTTCAGTCGAAAATCATTACAATAAATTATCCTCTTTTTCGACACGTTTTTCTTTATTGATGGTACTTGACTTACTTTATGCTGAAATATTTAGTCGAGAGTATGATAAAAATTTAGAGTATAAAGTAACTAATTATCAGAAAATGAATGGTGAATTGAAATAGATGTTTCAATATAAGTTAAGCTTTTTAGTTGAAATTGATAACAATGTTCCAACTTGTTTCATAAAGCCTCTTACGTAAAAAAATCGTGGTAGTATTTAATTATAAGGAGATGAGTTTTATGAAAACAATTGTATTAGATATAGATGGAACATTATTAACCACACAAAAAACTATTACGGAAGCAACGAAAAATTGTTTGATTGACTTGCAACAAAAAGGAAATAAATTGATTTTGGCATCAGGTAGACCAACTACAGGGATGCTACAATTATCTGACGAGTTAAAAATGGCTGAATATGATGGATTAATTGTATCTTATAATGGTTCAAAAGTGATTGATTGCCATACAAATATGGAATTATTTAATCAGGCAATGAGTATTGAAGAGGGAAAAGCGGTCTTAGAACACATGAAACAGTTTAAAGTGTCACCTATGATAGATAAAGATGATTACATGTTTGTGAATGATGTTTTTGGGTGCGTGATTGATTATAAAGATGCACCATTTAATGTTATTGAATATGAATCTCGTGGTGGTCATTATAAATTGTGTGAAAAAGATGATTTGGCTGAGTTTCTAGATTATCGAATTAATAAAATTTTGACAGCAGGAGAACCTAATTATTTAGCTGAAAATTATAAAAAAATGATGGAATCTTTCAAAGATACATTAAATTGTGTCTTTACGGCAGATTTTTATTTTGAATTTACGGCAAAAGGTATCGATAAAGCAAAGGCTTTGGATACTGTTTTACGCCCATTAGGAATTTTTCCAGAAGATGTCATTGCTTTTGGTGATGGTCATAATGATAGGACTATGCTTGAATACGCAGGTGTTGGAGTAGCAATGGAAAATGCGGTGAAAGAGTTGAAAGATTCTTCAGACATTACCACAAAATCAAATGATGAAGATGGTATTGTCCATTTTTTTAATGAATTATTTGGTTAGGCAGATAAATAGATAAGGTTTGCATAGTATGATACACTTTCTTTATAATTACTTTTAGTAAGTGAAAAGAGAGGTGTCGTGTATGACAAAAGGTAAACCCCGTTATTTATTGCAACACATAATAATTAAGTCGATATAGCAAAAGTATCGATAAATGCTGGAGTGGATGTTAACAAATAAGTTATATACTGTAGCAAAAGGTAAAGCAGAAATCTTATATCTTGCAACACGCAACGTCTAATTAGATAGTTTATAACCGTTTTGGTGGCAATGTGATTATTTCAGTGGCTGAAAAAGGCCATCTTGAAAATGTTAAACTATTGCTTAAATATGGAAAAATGGAGATCAATCATTAGAATGACTAAGGATACATAGCTTTAATAGAAGCAGCCGCGCTAAAATATGGTTCAAAAGTCTATAAACAAATCGTTTCTGAACTGTTAACAAATGGAGTTTGTAAAACATTAAAAGATAATTTACAACGAATAGCAGAAGATATGCATCACAACTATGTTACGAAATTATTGAAACAGTATTAAAAATGTTATTAAAATGACCGTTTAAGTGCTACTATTTTGCCCTTATAATGGTTATTTTGTTTGAGAATGATAAATTTAAAAAAAATATCTCTTAATCGTCCCTTTTTTTTTTTAAAGAGTTTTATTTTTCATAAACAAATGATAGAATGTATAAGATGACCTTATTATGTAAGATGTCAGTACTTCTAGGAGAATAAGGATGAGAGGGTAGGAAAGAATTCATGGCTAATTTTTTAAAGCAATTAATTGAAAATGATAAAAAAGATTTAAAACGCTTAGGTCATATGGCTGATAAAATTGATAAACTAGCACCACAAATGTCAGAGTTATCAGATGAAGAATTAAAACAAAAAACTGAGGAATTTAAAGCACGTTATGCTAAAGGCGAAACACTAGATGATTTACTTTTTGAAGCTTTTGCCGTAGTAAGAGAAGCAGCAAAACGTGTATTGGGACTATTTCCATATAAAGTACAGATGATGGGGGGGATTGTCTTACACGAAGGCGGTATTCCAGAGATGAAAACTGGTGAAGGTAAAACATTGACTGCCACTATGCCTGTATATTTAAATGCATTATCTGGTGAAGGGGTGCATGTTGTAACTGTAAATGAGTACTTATCAACACGTGATGCGAGTGAAATGGGTGAATTATATAATTTCCTTGGATTAACAGTTGGTTTAAATATTAATTCAAAATCTTCTGACGAAAAACGTGTGGCCTACGCCTGTGACATCACTTACTCAACAAACAATGAATTAGGATTCGACTATTTAAGAGATAACATGGTTGTCTATAAAGAACAAATGGTTCAACGGCCATTAAACTTTGCAGTAGTGGATGAGGTCGATTCAATCTTAATTGATGAGGCAAGAACACCATTGATTATTTCTGGACAAGCAGAAAAATCAACGGCTTATTATACAAGAGTTGATAACTTCATTAAAACATTAGTTGAAGAAGAAGACTATAAAATTGATGTTCAATCTAAAACAATTAGTCTAACTGAGCAAGGGATTACTAAAGCAGAAAAAAACTTTGATGTAAGTAACTTATACGATATTGAAAACACATCATTAACTCATTATATTGATCAATCACTTCGTGCAAACTACATTATGTTACGAGATATTGATTATGTGGTACAAGAAGGAAAAGTACTGATTGTTGATCAATTCACAGGTCGTATCATGGATGGTCGTCGTTATTCGGATGGTCTTCATCAAGCAATTGAAGCTAAAGAAGGCGTTGAAATTGAAGATGAAACAAAAACAATGGCGAATATTACATTCCAAAACTACTTCCGTATGTATAAAAAGTTATCAGGAATGACTGGTACGGCGAAAACAGAGGAAGAAGAGTTTAGAGAAATCTATAACATGCAAGTTATTCAGATTCCGACAAACAAACCAATTATTCGTGATGATAGAGCGGATTTATTATATCCAACTTTATCAAGCAAATTCCAAGCTGTAGTAAAAGATATTAAAGAGCGTCATGAAAATGGTCAACCAGTCTTAGTCGGTACTGTAGCGGTTGAAACATCAGAATTATTATCTGATTTATTAACAAAAGAAAAAGTACCTCATCAAGTCTTAAACGCGAAAAACCACTTTAAAGAAGCGGAAATCATTATGAATGCTGGTCAAAAAGGCGCAGTAACAATCGCGACAAACATGGCTGGACGTGGTACGGATATTCGTTTAGGAGCAGGGGTTCGTGAAGCAGGAGGACTTGCTGTTATTGGTACAGAACGTCATGAATCTCGTCGTATTGATAACCAGTTACGTGGACGTGCGGGTCGTCAAGGAGATCCGGGTATGTCTCAGTTCTATTTATCATTAGAAGATGATTTAATGAAACGTTTTGGTTCTGAAAGAATTAAAGTATTCTTGGATCGCATGAAATTAGAAGACGAAGATGCCGTTATTCAAAGTAAAATGTTATCAAAACAAGTAGAATCAGCGCAAAAACGTGTTGAAGGGAATAACTACGATACACGTAAAAACGTCTTACAATACGATGATGTTATGCGTGAACAACGTGAAGTTATCTATAAACAACGTCGTGAAGTAATCATGTCAGATGTTGACTTAGAACCAGTATTATTAGGAATGGTTGAGAGAACAATTGGTCGTTATGTTGATGGTCACACTCAAGGAGAGAAAAAAAATTGGAATCTTGAAGGTCTAGTTGATTTTGTTGGTTCAACAATCACTCATGAAGATGCGATTAGTTTTGCTGACTTTGAAAATAAAACACCTGAAGAGATGAAAGCATTTATCTATGATAAAGCCAAAGCTATTTACGAAGAAAAAGCTGAAATCTTAAGCAGTGAAGAACAACTGATAGAATTCCAAAAAGTTGTTATTCTAAGAGTAGTTGATACAAAATGGACTGACCATATAGATGCAATGGATCAATTGAGAGAATCAATTGGCTTACGTGCATACGGTCAAAATAATCCATTGGTTGATTACCAAACAGAAGGATATGACATGTTCAACAATATGGTTGGGTCTATCGAGTATGAAGTAACACGTTTGTTCATGAAATCAGAAATTAGACAAAATGTTCAACGTGAACAAGTTGCTCAAGGTGAAGCGGTAAAACCAACTGCTGAACAAGGTCAAGTATCTAACGATGAGAAGAAACAACCGATTCGTGTTGACGAAAAAATTGGACGCAATGATTTATGTCCATGTGGTAGTGGCAAGAAGTATAAAAATTGCCATGGTAAACCATCATAATAAATCAAGGAGCGACTTAGTTTAACTGAGTCGCTTCAATTGTTTACAAAATAAGGAGATTATTTTATGGAAATAAGCGATATAAAAAATGAATTAAGTAAAATAGAGACAAAAATTACTAATTTTAGGGGGTCTCTTTGACTTAGAATCACTTGAGGAACAAATTGCTGAAGGTGAATATGAGATGGCGACTCCTGGTTTTTGGGATGATAACGAATCAGCTCAAGTTGTTATAGATAAAGTCAATCAGTTAAAATCACAATATGATACTTTTAAAAATACAGAAGAAGCCTATGAAGAATTAGAACTTTTACTTGAAATGGTTGAAGATGAAAATGATAGTGAGATGCAAAAAGAATTAGAAGAAAAATTAAATCAAACGATTCAAATTGTTGAAGACTACGAGTTATCTCAATTATTAAATGGTGAGTACGATCAGAATAATGCTGTATTAGAGCTACATCCAGGAGCAGGTGGCACTGAATCACAAGACTGGGGTAGTATGCTTCTTAGAATGTATACTAGGTGGTCTGAATCAAAAGGTTTTCAAGTAGAAACACTTGATTATCAAGCTGGTGATGAAGCTGGTATTAAAAGTGTTACGTTATTGATTAAAGGATACAATGCTTATGGCTATTTAAAATCAGAAAAAGGGGTACATCGTTTGGTGCGTATCTCGCCATTTGATTCAAACTCCAGACGACATACGTCATTTTGTTCAGTAGATGTGATGCCAGAATTAGCGAATGATATCAATATTGAAGTGAAACCGGATGATATTAAAGTTGATACATTTAGAGCAAGTGGAGCAGGTGGCCAGCACATAAACAAGACTGATTCAGCCGTTCGTATTACACATATTCCAACTGGATTTGTGGTTTCTAGTCAGGCTCAACGTTCCCAATTAAAAAATAGAGAACAAGCAATGAGCATGTTAAAAGCAAAATTATACCAATTAGAAATAGAAAAACAGGAACAAGAAGCTGCGGCAATAAAGGGCGAGCAACTAGAAATCGGCTGGGGATCGCAAATACGTTCATATGTGTTTCATCCATACTCTATGGTAAAAGATCATCGAACAAATTATGAAGTTGGAAATACGCAACCAATAATGGATGGTGATATAGATGGATTTATTGATGCTTACCTACGTTGGAAGTTGTAATACTTTATTTGACAGTTAACAAGTAATTGATATATATTTGTAATCAAATTCCAAAGAAGACATGTTATACTGTATGAGAATAAGATTATGTCGTTTAAAATAACAGGTTGGAGAGATAAATCTATGATAGAAATGAAAAAAGTAACAAAAAAATACTCCAATGGGACAACAGCCATTCGTAACTTATCTATCACTATCAATCAAGGTGAGTTTGTATATGTCGTTGGTCCAAGCGGGGCAGGTAAATCAACTTTTATTAAATTGATGTACCGAGAAGAAGTCGCGACAAAAGGGACACTTAATGTGTGTGGCTATGATTTATTAACAATAAAAAATCGAAATGTACCTTACTTACGTCGCGAAATAGGTATCGTGTTTCAAGATTATAAATTATTACCACAAAAAACAGTCTATGAAAATGTTGCCTATGCTATGCAAGTAATCGGTAAAAAACCGCGTGAAGTAAAACGCCGTGTTTTAGAAGTACTAGACTTAGTTGGGTTAAAGCATAAAGTACGTGTGTTCCCAGATGAATTATCAGGTGGGGAACAACAACGTGTGGCGATTGCTAGGGCCATCGTTAATACACCTAAAGTATTAATTGCTGATGAACCAACAGGGAACCTTGACCCAGAAAATTCTTGGGAAATTATGGAATTATTAGAAAGAATCAATAATCAAGGGACTACGGTCGTCATGGCTACGCACAATAGCACTATCGTAAATGAAATCCGTCATCGCGTGTTGGCTATAGAAAATGGACGTATTACAAGAGACCAAGATGAGGGGGATTATGGCTACGATGATTAGTAATTTTTTTAGACATTTAGGCAGTGCGTTAAAAAATTTAAAAAGAAATGGCTGGATGACAATAGCATCAGTTAGTGCTGTAACCGTAACGTTAACACTTGTAGGAATATTTTTGGGTGTCATATTAAATGTGGCGAAAATTGCCGATGATATCAAAGATAATGTCGATGTATCAGTTTTTGTTGATATTGGAACTCCTGATAATGAAGTGAAGGAATTAAGTAATAAATTAAAAGATATCAAGGGTGTGTCTAAAGTAACATTTTCGAGCAAGCAAGATGAATATAAAAAGTTAGTTGATAAATTAGGTGATACGTGGAAATTGTTTGGAGAAGATGAAAATCCGCTATATGATGTGTATATTTTAACTGCAAAAGATGCTGAGGATATCCCATCTATTCAAAAAGCGGCAGCAGCATTACCTAGTGTATCAAAAGCGGATTACGGTGGTCGAAATTCCGATAAGTTATTTAAATTATCTAAAGACATTAGACTTTGGGGAACAATTGCAGCTGTTTTCTTACTAGGTGTAGCAGTCTTCTTAATTTCTAATACCATTCGAATTACCATTATTTCAAGAAAACGTGAGATTCAAATTATGCGTTTAGTTGGAGCTAAGAATAGTTATATAAGAGGGCCATTCTTTTTAGAAGGAGCATTTATTGGTATTTTAGGTTCCGTTATCCCAGTTCTATTAGTAACATTCGCTTACCCAAGAGTTTATGTCATCTTTACGAAAAGTATGATTGCTAATGCTTCCTATGACTTAATTGCGCCAGGTAACTTAATTTGGCAATTAAATACTTTATTAATAGTTGTTGGTGTAGTGATAGGGTCAATTGGATCGGTTATGTCAATGAGACGCTTTTTAAAAGTGTAATAGTAAAATTGTGAGAATAAGGAATGTGTTCCTTATTCTCTTTTTTGTACATTTTATTCACGAATGATACACCAGGTATGCTATAATGTAGAATAGAGAATATAGAAGGAGTGATGTATATGACTGATCACCAGACTGATAGTTTACAATTAGTAGTCATTACTGGAATGAGTGGTGCAGGTAAAACTGTAGCGGTACAAAGTTTTGAAGATATGGGTTACTTTTGTATCGACAACTTACCACCAACGTTAATTCCAAAGTTTTGGGAATTGATTAAAGAGTCAGGTAAAATCACTAAAATTGCATTAGTTATTGATTTAAGATCTCGAGCGTTTTTTGAAGAAATTCAAAGCATGCTAGTTGAAATAGAGAATACAAAATTAGTTGATACGACCGTGATGTTTTTGGATGCGTCAGACCAAGAGTTAGTATCACGATATAAAGAAACAAGAAGAGCCCATCCTCTTGCAATGGATGGTTTAGTAACAGATGGAATCAAAAAAGAGCGTGCCCTTTTAGAAGAGTTAAAAGGGGAAGCACAACTTGTCATAGATACAACTGAACTAGCACCAAGAGAGTTAAGAGAACAAATCATGCAAAACTTTAAAAATCATGATTCTGATACCTTTAGAGTAGAAATGGTCTCTTTTGGTTTTAAATATGGTTTGCCTATTGATGCTGACATTGTCATGGATGTTAGATTTTTACCAAACCCACATTATGTTGAGGAGCTAAGACCGTTAACTGGAAAAGATAAGCCAGTGTATGATTATGTCATGAGTTCAGAGATGACAGAATCTTTCTATAAAAAATACGAAGATTTAATTTTAGATATATTACCAGGATACATTAAAGAAGGAAAAATGAGTTTGACGATAGCGATTGGTTGTACAGGAGGTCAACATCGTTCAGTTGCCTTAACCGAGCGATTAGGAAGCAAAATTTCGGAAAACTATAAGACTAATATTACCCACAGAGATATGATGAAACGTAAGGAATCAATCAATCGTTCATGAAAACGTATCGCATAAGAAAACCTAAAATTGTTGTGATTGGTGGGGGAACGGGCTTACCAGTCATATTACATGGTTTGAGAGATCAAAGTGCTGATATTACAGCAATTGTGACCGTAGCAGATGATGGTGGAAGTAGTGGGCTTCTACGTCAAAGCATTAATATGAGTCCTCCTGGCGATTTGAGAAATGTTCTTGTAGCTCTATCTGATATGCCACAAATGTATGAAGATATTTTTCAGTATCGATTTAAAGAAGAAGATAATTTTTTAGCGAATCATACGATAGGAAATCTAATTATCGCTGCGATGTCTGAGATGAAAAATAGTACATATGAAGCAATTCAGTTATTAAGTAAATTTATGCATGTTGACGGACATATTTATCCAGCAAGTGAGCAGTCAATGACGCTTCATGCTAAATTTTCAGATGGCAGTAATGCTACAGGTGAGAGTGTTATTGCAAAAGAAAGAAAGAAAATAGATTACGTGTACGTAACCAATACAGCAGATGGTAAACCAGTAAAACCTGCTAGAAAAGTTATTTCAAGTATTCGTGAAGCAGATATGATTGTTCTTGGACCGGGTAGTTTATTTACGAGTATTTTACCTAACTTAATGATTAAAGAACTTGGCGAAGCTGTATGTAAGTCTGAAGCTGAAGTCGTTTATATTTGCAACATTATGACGCAAAAAGGAGAAACAGAGCATTTTTCTGATGCGGAACATGTAAAAGTATTACATAATCATTTAGGAAAACAATTTATTGATACTGTGTTAGTTAATACAGAACCAATACCTGAAGATTATATTGATCCTGATGTATATGATGAGTATTTATTACAGGTAAAACATGATTTTAAAGGATTGCGTGATGAAGGATGTCGCGTGATTTCTGCTGACTTTTTAGAATTAAAAGACGGCGGCGTTTTCCATGACCGAGCAAAAGTTGTAGATGAGCTGTTTCGTTTGGTTTTTGGAGCTAAATATTAGAAGAATGGGGTGGTCAACATGTCTTTTGCATCGGATGTTAAAAAAGAACTGACAACACTAGAAGTTCATAAAGAACATGCAAAAGCGGAATTGGCAGCTTTAATTCGAATGAATGGTTCGGTGACATTAGCCAACCGACAATTTGTGTTAAATGTACAGACTGAAAATGCGGCAATAGCTAGACGTATTTATACATTATTAAAAGATCACTATGAAGTAAATAGTGAATTATTAGTACGTCGTAAAATGAAACTGAAAAAGAATAATGTGTATATTGTTCGATTGAAACAAGGGACAAAAGAAATATTAAATGATTTAGAAATCATGGATGGTGTGATGTTTAACACACATGTTTCAGATAATATTATGGGCAATGAACAAAAAATGCGATCTTATCTTCGTGGTGCATTTTTAGCTGGTGGTTCTGTTAATAATCCTGAGACAAGTCGCTATCACTTAGAAATTTATTCGATGTATGAAGAACAATGTCTTGATTTGTGTGAAATGCTAAAGTTTTACGGCTTGAATGGCCGTGTCGTTGAAAGACGTACTGGGTTTATTACTTATTTAAAAGGGGCAGAAGAAATTGCTGATTTCTTAGTCTTAGTTGGTGCGACTAATGCCATGCTTAAATTTGAAGATGTCCGTATTGTTCGTGATCTACGCAACTCAGTGAATCGCTTGATGAATTGCGAAAATGCCAATATGAACAAAACAGCAGATGCGGCAAAACGCCAAATCGAAAACATAAAACTTATTAAAGATACAGTTGGTTTAGAGCAATTACCAGAAAAATTACGTGAAGTGGCTGAAGTAAGACTTGAAAATCCTGAAATTAGTTTGAAAGAACTGGGAGAGATGATTCCTTCTGGTCCAATCACTAAATCTGGTATCAATCATCGTATTCGAAAAATTAATGAATTTGCGAATACTTTAGTTGAAACGACTTAAATAAGTAACCAATGGGATAGCCTTATCTGTAAAATAAATAATGTTATTTACGGATAGGGTTTTTTTATGTTTTTTTCCTCTAAATATCTTTAATTAAATATGGTATAATGTGAAAGTGATTGTATGATATGAATCAGTTGGAGGAGGGGCGATATGGAAATCGAAAAAACAAATCGAATGAATGCTTTATTTGAGTTTTATTCAACTCTTTTAACTGAAAAACAAATGAATTATATTGAATTATATTATGCTGATGATTTTTCTCTAGGGGAAATTGCGGAAGAATATGATGTAAGTAGGCAAGCTGTCTATGACAATATAAAACGTACTGAAAAATTGCTAGAAACATATGAGAAAAAATTACATTTATATTCAAATTATGTGGTTAGACAAGAGATGATTGATGAAATTAAATCATTACTTAAAGAGTCTTATCCCGAAACAGAGAAAATTAAAGCATTATTAGATAATATTCAAGAAATAGAAGAAGAGTAGGAGTTTTAAATATGGCTTTTGAGAGTTTAACAGATCGCTTACAAGTAGCGATGAGCAAATTAAAGAAAAAAGGGACGGTAAAAGAAGAAGACGTTAAAGATATGATGCGCGAGATACGTCTTGCGCTACTTGAAGCCGACGTTAACTTACAAGTCGTTCGTGGATTTGTTAAAAGTGTTGGTGAACGAGCTGTCGGAGTTGAAATTCTAGAGTCTCTTAATCCAACGCAACAAATCGTAAAAGTAGTTGATGAAGAATTAACGAAAGTGTTAGGTTCTGAAGCAGTTGGTTTAAATAAATCACCAAAAATTCCAACAATTGTTATGATGGTTGGGTTACAAGGTGCTGGTAAAACAACTTTTACAGGTAAAATTTCAAACTTTCTGAAACAAAATGAAAAAGCCAGACCTTTACTAATTGCAGCTGACGTGTATCGTCCAGCCGCCGTTGATCAATTAAAAGTAATTGGTCAACAACTTGATATTCCTGTTTTTGAAATGGGAACTGACGTTGACCCAGTGGAGATTGTTCGCCAAGGTTTAGAACAAGCAAAAGAGAATAAAAACGACTATGTATTTATTGATACGGCAGGTCGTTTGCATATTGATGAAACTTTAATGGATGAGTTGAAACGTATAAAAGATTTTGCTCAACCAAACGACATCTTGCTAACAGTTGATGCGATGACTGGTCAAGATGCCGTAACAGTTGCTCAAAGTTTTGACGAGCAGCTAGATGTTACAGGGGTTGTGTTAACAAAACTTGATGGGGATACTCGTGGTGGTGCGGCACTCTCAATTCGAGCTATTACAGGAAAACCAATTAAATTTATAGGTACTGGTGAAAAATTAACAGATATCGAAGTATTCCATCCAGATAGAATGTCTAGTCGTATTCTTGGTATGGGGGATATGCTTACTCTAATTGAAAAAGCTCAAAAAGAATATGATGAAGAAAAAGCAGAAGAACTAGCGCAAAAAATGCGTGAAAATAACTTTGATTTTAATGATTTTATCGAGCAATTAGACCAAGTGATGGGCATGGGACCATTAGAAGATTTGATTAAAATGATTCCTGGAATGAACAATGTACCAGGTCTTGATCAATTACAAGTTGATCCAAAAGATGTGGCTCGTAAAAAAGCCATTGTATACTCAATGACTCCTGAAGAAAGAGAAAATCCAGATTTATTAAACCCAAGTCGTAGAAGACGTATAGCGGCAGGTTCTGGTAACTCAGTTGTTGAAGTAAATAGAATGATTAAACAATTTAATGAATCACGTAAAATGATGCAACAAATGACTAAAGGTAATATGCCAGCTGGACTTGAGAATATGATGGGTGGCGGAGTCAAAGGCAAGCTTGGTAAAATGGCCATGAACAAAATGATGAAAAAGAACAAGAAAAAAATGAAAAACAAGAACAAAAAGAAAAAGAAAAAATAAAAGAAGGTCGTGTAGTGCACCCAAAAAGATAGATTAAAAAGTCTAACTTTTAGGGTATGCAACACTAAGAGCCTTCTTTTTTTATTTAAACAAAATTGTTTTTATACGAAATGAAAATAGGGTGTTTGAAACTATTCATAACTTAATAACGTTTATTTGTAGTAAGAAATAATTCAAATCGATAAACTGTACTTATATAAATGAATGAGGTGAACAGAATGAAGGATGCTACTTATTGGGCAAATGAAGTAAAAGAAAAACGAGTTTCAGTAGATGAATTACTGAATGAAACGTATAAAAAGGCGTTAGAAAACAACGAGTTGAATTGTTTTGTAGATCTTGATTTAGATAGAATAAAGGATAATCTTACAAGAACAGATTATAATGGAGCGTTCTATGGCGTTCCATTTCCTTTAAAAAATATCGGGCAGCAAAAAAAAGACTGGTTAAACACATCAGGTTCAAAATTATTTTTGAATAATCGATCGCATTTAACGGATAACTATGTCAGTCAAATAGAATCTGCTGGATTTATTCCATTTGGTGTTACAAATGCCCCTGAGTTTGGATTTAAAAATGTAACAGATCCAGAATGTCATGGCGTAACAAAAAACGCATGGAATAAGGATTATCATGCAGGGGGAAGCAGTGGAGGAGCAGCATCAGCTGTCGCATCTGGTATTGTTCCAATTGCTGGAGCAAGTGATGGTGGAGGGTCTATTCGAATTCCTGCAAGTTTTTCCGGTTTATTAGGATTAAAACCAAGTCGTGGGGTTATCACAACCGGCCCAAACGAATGGCGTGCATGGCAAGGGGCTTCTGTTAATTTTGTACTAGGTGTATCTGTAAGAGATGCAAGAAGTCTGTTGTCTATCTTGAAACCTAGACAGCAAGTGTCTCCTTTTTTATTCCCACAAGAAAACGGTCATGATACAAAACATTTAAAAATTGCTGTTTGTTTTGATTCACCAGTAGGAAATCAAGTATCAGATGAGGCTAAAAAAGCAGTAAAAAAAGCTATTCGTTTTTTTGAAAAAGAAGGCCATACTGTTACAGAAATAAACTACCCAATCAATGGTGAGCAGTTGATTAGAAGTTATTACACGATGAATGGTGGGGAAACTGCTGCAATGATGTCATCAATTGAAAATAATTTAAAACGTAATCTAACGATGAATGATATGGAATTAATGACTTGGACATTGTATCAATATGGTCAGAAATTATCCGCTTCAGATTATGTGCAAAGTTTTTATCCATGGGATGATTCGACTAAAATAATGGAAGAATTGTTTACTGAATATGACGTGTTTTTATCGCCTAGTGCTACAACTACAGCACCCAAAATAACTGATGATTTACAAAGTGGTACTATTCGTAAAAGTATGTACGCAGCAAACGAATTAGATAAGCATGAATTAGCTAACTTAGTATATGATATGTTTGATAAAAGCTTGCAAATAACACCATATACTCAACTTGCTAATCTGACTGGTCAACCAGCGATTAATTTACCTGTATATATAGCAGATAATGGGTTACCAATTGGTGTTCAGTTAATGTCAGCTAAAGGAAATGATGGTCTGTTATTAGATATAGCAGAAAGATTTGAATTAGAAGAGCAATTTATCCTACCAGCTTATTATAGATAAATAAAAAACTGACTAGTGAGAACTACATCTCGTTAGTCAGTCTTTGTTGATCGAGTAATTGATAATTATTATGATGTTCTTGGTATAAAGCTTTTCTTTTTTCTTCAGCACTGATATTTAATGCAATACCGACAAGTATGGATAGGGTCATTAGGTTTGAACCACCGTAACTCATAAATGGAAACGGTACACCAGTCATTGGCATGATACTTAAAATACCGCCTAAATTGACAAATAGTTGAAGCAAGATAGCCGTACTAATCCCAATACACGCTAGAGAGTTAAACGCATTGGTTGATTTAATTCCAATAGATAAAATTCTGAGAATTAAATAAAATAAAATCATCAGGATAATGATACTAGCAATTAACCCAAGTTCTTCCATAGTAATAGAAAAGATAAAGTCAGTTTCAGCTACTGGTAAAAATCCTTTTTTCTGAATACTTTTTCCTAAGCCTTTACCAAACCAACCGCCATTGTAGATAGCAAAGTATGAATTGACTAGCTGAAATCCATTATTTAACTTATCTTCAAAAGGATTACTCATGACAGAAAATCGTTTGTAGACGTGAGAAAAACGCTCAGGAATTAACATCCCGCCATTAAACATGACGATTTGCCAAACAAGTCCAATGAAAACAACTAGGCCACCAAAACTTAAGAAAGTATATCCCCAAGGAATTCCACTTGCTAATATTAATATGGAAAACAGGAAGAAGATAATTGCAGCTCCACCAACGTTTGGTTGGATAAAAACTAGCAGAATCATGCCACCGATAATGGCTGTTGGCACCAAGACTGACTTAAAAAAATTTTGATTAATTGACTTTTGTCGTTTTGAAAAAATAAATGAACAATATAAAATGGTGGAAATCATGACAAATTCAGACGGTTGAAAACTAAAACTTCCAATTGAAATCCATCGCTGTGCTCCACTAATGGTTTGTCCCAGGCCTAAAATACTTGTAGCAACCAATAAAATGTAGGTGATAGCTAACATAATTTTTTGAAAGACATCGGTTTGATAGACTCGTAATTTGGTTTTATAAATAATGGCTATAAGGATAAGTGAAATAATAAAAAAGATACCTTGCTTTGTTGCAATGGAAAAAATACTTTTTCCTTGTTGGTTTAATTTATAAGAACTAGCACTAAAAATCATCATAATGCCAATAATGTTAAGAATCATATATGGAATTAAAATTTTAAAATCAATAAATTGTAGTTTTTTCCTCATGGAGTTGTCCCCTCTATTGCAATTACATTTTGATACATACTAATTAGTATAACAAAAAATAACATTAAAAAAAGATGATTTAACAAAATATCATAATTTTATCAAACTTTTAAAGAGTTATTAGTCACTAGATAAAGTCTATCTGAAAACAAAGAAAAATGGTATGATAAGGTGTTGATTATTAAGGAGTGAAGTATGTGAGAAAAAAGATTGAAATGAATCCATTAACGAGTATTTCGATTCTATCTATTTCGTTTATTTTAACAAGTGGTGTATCAATAAATGGGACTCTCCCTTTTATCAAAAAATCGTTAGAATTAAGTCAAGTAAAAGCAGAGCTACTCAGTACAATACCAAGTATCACAGTTATTATATTTATTTTACTGTCTTCCAGTATCTCAAAAAAAATTGGCATGAAAAAAACAGTCGTTGTTGGCTTATTATTAGTTTGTACAGGTGGTGTATTACCAAAATTCACACCAAATAGTTATGCATTAATATTTTTAGGTAGATTATTATTAGGTGCTGGTTTTGGGATGTACAATGCATTATCTGTCAGTTTTATAAATGGTTTATATAATGGTAGAAAACGATCAGAGCTTTTAGGCATTAGAAATGCTGTTGAAGGGCTAGGTCAAATGATTCTAACCTTTATTGCAGGAATTCTTATCACAAGTAATTGGACAAATGCATATTTAATTTATTTTTTAAGTTTACCTATCGCTGTTTTATTTTACCGATTTGTTCCGGACATTGCGTCACAGACAAAAAAAGAAAAGGATGCATTCAAGCTGACAGTTCCACTTCTTCTTACAGCATTATTTGCGTCAAGTTTAGTGATGAATTCAATTGCAGTAGCAGTAAGATTTCCATCATTAGCTATAGAAATTAAAGGAGAGCAAGTTAATACAAGTTTATACCTTTCTATCATGCCGATTTTAGGAATTATTGCTGGATTTCTTTTTGAAAAAGTTATTCGTCGCTTTTCATTTAATATAATTTATTTGGCATTAGGAATTAATATATTGTTTAACTTATTGGTTTATTTATCAGATATATCGTTTACATTGTTATTGATTGGTTTGTTTATATCTAGTGTCCCTGTCGCTTGGGTTTTACCATACATTTTTAATCATATTGAACAAATAGCAAAGGACATGGATATTAATCAATCAACTTCTGTTATTTTTATTGGCTGTAATTTAGGTGTTTTATCAGCTCCAGTTATCATGAGTCTATTGAATTCATTGTTTCATTCGATAGATTTAAAATTTCCATTTCTTTGCTTTACCATAATCTATACTTTAGTTTTTGTATTGATTCGTTTTAAACATAACAAGATTGAGAAATTCATGAGTTAATAATGAGAATTTATTCGTCTAAGCTTTTAACTGTAAAAACTGCTTTATAATGAGTCTAGAAAATAGATGAGGTGACATGATGAAAAGAGTTCTTGTTTTACACACAGGTGGTACGATATCTATGACCCAAGGGGATAGTGGTGGGGTTGGTCTATCTGATAAGCATCCATTAGGAGATAAATTTTTACCTTTACCAAAGAACATTGAATTGGTAACAGAAGAAATATTTAATCTCCCTTCACCACATATCACACCTAAAGAGATGTTGATTTTAAAAGAACGCATAGAGCAAGCTGAGTCACAAGATTTTGTTGGAGTAGTGATAACTCATGGGACTGATACACTAGAAGAAACAGCTTATTTTCTTGAATTAACTTTAAAAAATCATTTAGCAATGGTTTTAACAGGTGCGATGAGAAGTAGTAATGAAATTGGATCAGATGGATTGTACAATTTTCGTCAAGCAATAATTACAGCTTCACATGAATCTGCTCGTGATAAAGGCGTGTTGGTTGTAATGAATGATGAAATTCACGAGGCAAGATTTGTTACAAAGACTCATACAACAAGTGTTGATACTTTTCGAGCACCGACTTTTGGACCGATTGGAATATTATCTAAGAACAAACCAATATTCTTAAAAGATGTTAAAGAAGAAGAAGCATATTCAATTAGAACAGTTGAGGGAACCATACCGATTGTCAAAGCCTATGCTGGGATGGATGGGACTTTGTTCCATTTATTATCAGAGACAGAGATTGATGGGGTCATCATTGAGGCACTTGGTGCTGGGAATTTACCTCCAGAAGTTTTACCTAGTTTAGAAAAATTACTAGAAAAGGGTGTTCCGGTTGCTCTTGTATCCCGCTGTTCTAACGGAATTGCAGAAGATATTTATAGTTATGTTGGTGGTGGTGTTGAACTTAAACGTATGGGCGTGATGTTTGTTAGAGGGATTACTGGACCTAAAGCTCGTCTAAGATTACTTGTTGGTTTAAATGCAAAACTGAACAAAGAAAGTTTAAAACATTATATGACTGAAATTTAACATTTTAAAAGTGTTTAATTATAAGTTCTAAAAGAACTATCATAATTAGGCACTTTTTATTTTATGTATATGTTTTTAAAAAAGGTACATTATGTTATAATTTAGTTGCGTAAAAGTAATAAGAAAATGACAATATGAGGTGATTTCATACAAAATATTAAGAAATATAAGTTCAAAAAAACAAACGATTTATTTTTGTGTGGTTATTTATAGTATTTTTTCATAAAAATACCTATAAAAGTTTGTGAAATAAATGCCCTATAAATAGTCAGATTGCACAAATATAGCCACAGATATGTAAGACCACACAATGAAAACGTTTTTTCTTTTGTGTATTATTTGAGTATAAATAAATTTATCAAGGAGGACGTTATGGAAACGGGAAAGAAGGGTATCGCGTTACTTGAAAAAGGGATTGACGTTTCAACCGGTGAAGTCGAAAAGATTTCACAAAGAGGATACAACGAAGACTTGTTACCTAAGACAGAGGATCAACGTTCAATGAGTTGGAAAAACTATTTTACACTTTGGATGGGATCGGTTCATAATATTCCTAATTATGCAGCAGTTGGCGGTTTTTTATTTTTAGGCTTATCGCCTGCTAATATTATGTTTGCATTAGTGTTAAGTAGTTTAGTCGTTGCTGGACTAATGATTTTAAATGGAAAAGCCGGAGCAAAATACGGTATCCCATTTTCAATGCATTTACGATCTACTTATGGGACTCTAGGGGCTAAACTTCCCGGATCTTTAAGAGGGATTGTAGCAGCAATTGCTTGGTTTGGATTACAAAATTATACAGCATCATTGGCATTATTAATTCTTATAGGTAAGTTTTGGCCTGGTTTTTTAACTCTTGGAGGAAATTTTAACTTCTTTGGTATTGGTTTGCCAGGATTAATTGCTTTTACTATATTTTGGGGGATAAATGTATTAATTGGTTTAGGTGGAGGGAAAGTCTTAAATAAATTTACAGCTATACTAAATCCTCTTATCTATATTGTGTTTATCGGCATGACAGTTTGGGCAATAAATGCAGCCGGTGGATTTGGCAATATTTTAGCCTATAGACCTAATTTAGAAGGTGTTACAACGTATTCTCCAATACTTGTTTATCTAATGATAATTAATTCAGTTGTTGCAGTTTGGGCAGCACCAAGTTCAAGTGTTGCAGATTTTACTCAAAATACTAAATCAATGAAAGACCAAGTATTTGGTCAAGGATTAGGTTTATTCATTGGCTATGTTATTTTTGCTGTATCAAGTGTGTCAATTTTAATAGGAGGCTCAATTTATTACGGTGTTGAAGAATGGAATGTTTTAAACATTGTAAATAATTGGGGGAATTTACCAGCAGTGATTTTATGTATTATCGTGTTGTTGATGACGACTATTTCAACAAATGCAACAGGTAATATTGTACCAGCAGCTTATCAATTGTCCGCTCTGTTTCCGAAAAAAATCAATTACAAAAAAGGTGTGTTAATCGCAGGAGTGATTAGTTATGTGATTATGCCTTGGAAATTAATGGAAAACCAAGAAAGTATTTATACGTTTTTAAACATGATTGGTGCGGTTATTGGACCAGTTGTTGGAGTCATGTTAGCTCAATATTATTTTGTTGCAAAACAAAAAATTAATTTAGATGATTTGTATATGGATGAAGAAAATAATAAAAGTAATAATGCGTATTATGGTGTCAATAAAGCAGCGTATATTGCGACTATTATAGCTTTAGTTGTTTCAATCAGTGGTGAATTTATTTCATCATTGAAAATGGTTTCAAGTCTATCATTCATAATAGGATGTGGATTGTCATTTGCTATATATTTATTATTAAAACTAAAAAAATAGGAGGAATTAAAAATGACTTTTGATTTATTAATTAAAAATGGTTTGGTTATTTTAACTAGTGGAGAAGTGAAAACCGATGTAGCAGTAAAGGATGGTAAAATTGTAGCTATTGGATCTCGGTTGGGTGAAGCTAAAGAAGAAATTGATGCAACTGGTTTAATTGTTAGTCCAGGAATGGTGGATGCACATGTCCATATCACTGATCCAGGTGGTGGTTACCGCGATTTATGGGAAGGTTATGTAACAGGAACTAAAGCATGTGCTAAAGGTGGTGTAACATCATTCATGGAAATGCCGTTAAACCAAGTTCCAGCAACTGTTGACAAAGAGTCATTACAAATAAAATATGATGCAGGTAAAGGAAAACTATTATCAGACGTAGGCTCATTTGGTGGATTAGTTCCTTACAATCTTGAAGGAGGAATTCAAGAATTAGATGAGGGTGGTGTAGCAGCTTACAAATGTTTCATGGCAACATGTGGAGATAGAACAATTGATGGTGACTTCATGAATGTTGATGATTACTCATTATATGAAGGAATGAAGCAAGTTGCTAAGACTGGTAAAGTATTAGCTATCCATGCTGAAAATGCAGCGATCACTGATAAATTAGGAGATATTGCATACAAAAACGGAGAAACAACATTAGCAGCTTACGTTGCAACTCGTCCTGTATTTACTGAAGTTGAACCAATTCGTCGTGCGATTTTATTTGCTAAAGAAACAGGTTGTCGTATTCATATTTGTCATATTGCTTGTCCAGAAGGTGTAGAAGAAGTTGTTAAAGCACAAGCTGACGGTGTGGATGTAACGTGTGAAACATGTACACATTATCTATACTTCACAACAGATGAATTAGACGCGATTGGTCCTGTTGTAAAATGTTCACCACCAATCCGTGATAAAAAAGCTCAAGATGGTTTATGGGAATATGTAGCAAATGGAGGATTATCATTTGTTACATCAGACCACTCACCATGTACACCAGATTTAAAAGATAAAGAAAACGCATTTGAAGCTTGGGGAGGAATTTCAGGCGTACAAAACAATGTGGATGTATTATTTGATGAAGGTGTCCAAAAACGTGATTTACCATTAACAACATTCGCTAATATCATTGCAACTAATCCAGCTAAACGTTTTGGTTTGGATGAAAAAGGTGAAATTGCAATTGGTAAAGATGCAGACTTTGTTCTAATTAAACCTAATGCACCATACACATTAAAAGCAGAAGATTTGGAGTATAGAAATAAAATCAGCCCATATATTGGAAGAACAATTGGAGCACAAGTCGACACAACTATTTTAAGAGGTCATACAATTTATTCACAAAAAAATGGTGTGAATGATGAGGCAATTGGAGTATTTATCAAGAAATAGTTTTTTAGAAAATAGAGTCTAGTAATAGATTCTATTTTCTTCGTTAGTTTTGGACAAACGGGAATTATCATTTGGTTAAGAGTAACCAATGTAAATGGTCAAATAGTGTAATAAGATAAGAATATATCGTAATAAAGATTAGAAGGAGGTTTTTGAGTGACGATGCGTACAAACAATTCATCAAGAACAATTCTTCAACCATATTGGAAACAAGTTATATTAATCTCAACTTTAGGATGGATAGTGGTTTGGATTAATCGAACGGCTTTAACACCAATCTATCCTCAATTGAGTATTTTCTTTGACAATGCAAGTGATGCACAAATAGGAGCTATTTCAAGTTTCTATTTTTTAGGTTACGTGTTAATGCAAATACCTTCAGGCTTATTGGTTGATAAGTTCGGTAAGAAAACGGTTTTGATTCCAGGATTTATATTATTCGCGATAGGAACATTACTTTTAGCTACGTCAAATTCATTAAATATCATGTATTTGGGAAACGTTTTAGCAGGTGTTGGTAGCGGGACATTCTATGGAGTGGCGTTCTCTTTAACCAATGAATATGTTCCTTATCAATACCGAAGTATTGCTACAGCAATTGTGAATTGCGGAACGGCGATTGGTAGTGGTATTGGGATGATTGCATCAAGCTACTTTATCTCGCAAAAAGGAATGGATTGGCAAATAATTGAGTATGTTTCTTTAGGTACTATTTTAGCGATGATCATACTATTTCTTTTGTTCTTAAATCGAGACGTCAAACAAAAAAGAATAGATGATACCGTTGTGCCATTAGAAAATAAAATGACGTTTAAAAAGTTAATGGCACCTAAAATGCTAGGAGCGTATACTGTTTATTTTTCAACATGTTATGCTTATTATCTTGTAAATACTTGGTTACCTAATTTTTTAGAAACAGAACGAGGGTTTACAGGAGCAACAATTGGACTTGCTACATCATTAATTTTCATATCGTCTGTACCAGGAGCGTTGATTTTTAGTCGATTGGCAGATAAATATAGTAATCGTAAAATAGATTTAGTGGTTTTTTTAGAAATTATGGCTGCTATCACACTATGTTTAACAGTTATGACAGGAAATAAAATAGTATTACTAATTGGTTTAATACTATATGGTTTTTTTGGGAAAGTGGCGGTTGAACCAATTATTATTTCTTGGCTAGGGGAAAATGTTTCTGTAAAAGGTTTAGCAACAACACTGGGTGTTTTTAATTTTCTTGGAATGAGCTCATCTGTAATAGCTCCTTCCCTTACTGGTGTCATATCAGATACAACAGGTTCGAAAATCACTGCCTTTTATTTATCTATTGTCATATTAATAATAGGTACTGTTTTCTTTTATATAGTCAATCGAAAAAGTAGCAATAATAAGAAAGGATGAAAAATAATGACAGATTTGCAACAAGAAATAGATCAAGAGATTACATGGTTGTCATCTATCGGACTTGACGACAAACAAGGAACAACACGTTTACTTTATGACAATCACTGGGTAGCTGCCCAACATGGTTTAAAAGAAAAATTTGAACAAGAAGGTTTAGAAACATCTTTTGATGTAGTTGGAAATTTATCTGGAAAACTAGTTGGAAGTAAATATCCAAATGAAGTGGTTCTGACAGGATCTCATGTTGACACAGTAGTTAATGGAGGAGCCCTAGATGGACAATTTGGTATTATCGCATCATTTATCGCAATAAAACACTTGAAAGAAAAATACGGTCAGCCATTAAGAAGCTTAGAAGTAATCGCAATGGCTGAAGAAGAAGGTAGTCGCTTCCCATTTGCTTTTTGGGGAAGTAAAAACATTTTTGGGTTAGTTGATCCAGAAGAAGTAAAAGATTCGGTTGATTCAGAGGGCATTGTTTTTGCTCAAGCGATGGAAGACGCGGGATTTGATTTTCCAGAGAAAAAACAACCCGTTCGCGATGATATTCATGCCTTTGTTGAGATTCATATCGAACAAGGAAATGTTCTTGAAAATACGGGTAAACAAGTAGCAGTAGTTGATAGTATTGTTGGACAAAAGCGTTATGACATCACGTTAAAAGGTCAAGCGAATCATGCTGGAACAACACCAATGGGTTACCGAAAAGATACTGTTTATGCAATGAGTAAAATGATTAGTGAAGGCATTGATGATGCTAAAAAAGAAGGCGATCCACTTGTTTTAACATTTGGACATGTTGCGGTTAAACCGAATACTGTAAACGTTGTCCCAGGTGAAGCATTCTTTACAATGGATTGTCGTCATACTGATGGTGGAGCTTTAGATAAATTCACCTCTAATTTAGTGAAAAGGTTTAAAGAAATTGCCAAAGAGTGTGATGTTGAGATTGAAATTGATAATTGGATGGATGAAGAACCAGTTCCTATGTCAAAAGAAATCGTATCACTGTTACAGGAAGCGTGTGCTGAGGCTAATCTAAACTATACAACAATGCATAGTGGGGCAGGACATGATTCACAAATTTTTGCTCAACATGTTCCAACAGCTATGTTATTTGTTCCGAGTATTAATGGCGTGAGCCATAATCCTGATGAATCAACTAAATTAGAAGATTTAACTGAGGGAGTAAAAGCATTAATTGCTTCATTATATAAATTGGCATATCAAGAATAAAAATTGTGAAAGAGGTTATTGATTATGGGTTATCGTACAAATGAGTTGGGGTATCCAACAGATTTATTGCATTCAAGAGCAGTTGTGGAAAGAGGAAACTTTGCGTTGCTTCCACCACAAGGATTAGTTAAAAATATGTTACCAAACTTTGATGACTGTGAAATGACGATCTTAGCCACACCAAAACTTGGAGCAGAATTTGTTGACTATCTATGTCGTGTGCTACCTGGTGGAGGTAATAAAGCAGGATTTGGTGAAAAAGGAATTGAAATATTTTTATATGTTTTAGATGGTGAATTAACGGTTAGTGACGGAGAAAAAACATACGATTTAACAACTGGTGGATATATTTATGTACCAGAAGATAAAACATTAACATTTGAAAATAAAAGCCAAAAACCAACTGAAACATTCCTGTATAAAAAACGTTATCAATTTGTAGAAGGTCTTAAAGCTTATACTTATGTGGGTAATTCAAATGATGTTGAGGGTGTCGATTATGAAGATATGACGGATGTTGATTTTAAAACATTATTACCATCAGATTTAGATTTTGACATGAACTTTCATATCTTAAGCTTTGCAACAGGTGGATCTCATGGCTATATCGAAACACATTATCAAGAACATGGTGCACTTCTTTTAAGTGGAGAGGGTATGTACAACTTGGATAACTACTGGATTCCAGTAAAAGAAGGCGACTATATCTTTATGGGTGCTTATAACTTACAAGCATGTTATTCAGTTGGTCGTAATGCACCACTTAGCTATTTATATTCTAAAGATTGTAATCGTGATGTAGATATTTAAAAAGGGAGGATAACAATTAATGAGTGAAGAATTAGTTTATTTAAAAGCAAAAGACCTCCAAGATTTAATGCAAGTGAAATTTGAGCGTGCAGGTTTATTACCTGAACACGCTCAAGAAGTTGCAAAACATTTGACTTATGCAGATTCAAGAGGTGTTCATTCACATGGAGCCGTTCGTGTTGAATATTATTCAGAACGAATTGCCAAAGGTGGAACAACAATAACACCAAACTTTTCTTTTGAAAAAACAGGACCTAGTACTGGTGTATTTCACGCTGATAATGCGATTGGACATGTGGCAGCAAGAAAAGCGTTAGATTATGCGATTGATATGGCAAAAGAAAACGGTGTTGCTGTAGTCGGTGTATCACAGATGGGACATAGTGGTATGTTATCTTACTATGTTGATATAGCCGCACAACAAGATTTGGTTGCGCTTGCTGTTTGTCAGTCAGATCCTATGTCAGTACCATTTGGTGGAACTAAACCATATTTTGGAACAAATCCAATTGCATTTAGTGCACCAACTAACGGTGAACGTCCAATTATTTTTGATATGGCGACGACCGTTCAAGCATGGGGTAAAATTTTAGATGCACGAAGTAAAGACAATGAAATTCCACCGACATGGGCAGTAGATGAAACTGGGGCTCCTACAACAGATCCACATAAAGTAAGAGGATTGTTACCAATTTCTGGTCCAAAAGGTTACGGATTAATGATGATGGTTGATATTTTATCAGGATCGTTATTAGGATTACCATTTGGTCAACATGTTAGCTCGATGTATGCTGATTTGACAGCTGGTCGAAATCTTGGTCAATTATTTATTTTAATTAACCCTAGTTATTTTACAGATTTAGACAAATTTAAAGCGAATTTATCAAAAATGATTGATGAGTTACATGAGAATAGTCCTGCACCTGGATTTGATCAAGTGTATTATCCTGGAGAATTGTCAGAAATTCGTCATAACAAACATGAAGAAACTGGTATTCCGATTCCAACAGGGATTTATAACTATTTACAAAGTGAAGTTGTTCATAACAATCAATATGATAACTCTGATGCATTTGCAGAGAAATAATTTAATGGAGGGAAGATAATGCTACAAACAATTATCAAGAAAAATAGCTATCAAGATTCAGTAGTATTAATGTTATTAACAAGTAAATTAAATCAATTAGATGAAGTATTACGTGTATCAATTATGATGGGAACACCATCAAATATTGATATTTTTAGGGCAAGTGGGTTTGATACACCAGAATTATCAGACGCTTCTTCTAATGACATGGTAATCATGCTTGAAGTTTCAAGTGAAGATGATAAAGAAAAAGTATTATCAATCATCGACGAAGAGTTAAGTAGCACACAAGATAGTAGTGGAGAGGTAGAAGAAATAATTAATTCTTGGGCAAAAGCCATGAAGAAAGCACCAGATGTATCTGTAGCACTAATCTCTGTTCCTGGAGAATATGCTGCTCTTGAAATAGAACAAGCCCTAGATAACGACTTACATGCATTTGTATTTAGTGATAACGTGGCGATTGAAGATGAAAGACGCCTAAAAGAAAAAGCTCATGATAAAGGATTATTAGTTATGGGACCAGATTGTGGAACTGGCGTTATTCACAGTATTCCTCTAGCTTTTACTAATAATATTCGTAAAGGAAAAATTGGTGTTATTGGAGCTTCAGGAACTGGTATTCAAGAGGTGACAACACTTATTCACCGTTACGGTCAAGGCGTAACAAACGCAATTGGTACGGGTGGACGTGATTTATCTACTGAAGTTGGTGCGATTTCAATGTTAGATAGCATCGTTGCTTTAAATGATAATCCAGATACTGAAGTTATTGTGGTTATTTCCAAACCACCTGCTAAAGAAGTGGAAGAAAAAGTATTAAACGTTTTAAGAAAAGTAGATAAACCAGTTGTCACTTTATTTTTAGGAACAAAACCAACATTTCATGAAGAAAATCTTTATCATGCCTATACTTTAGAAGAAACAGCACAATTAAGTGCTAAACTATTAGCTAAAGAAGAGGTTGTGTACACACCTTCTCCTATTATTACCTTAGAAAATAAACCTACTGGAAAAGGTATTAAAGGATTTTATTCTGGTGGAACACTAGCTTATGAAGCAGCTTTCTTATTAGAAGATGCTTTGGGTATTGAACACGGTTCTTCACCTGAAGGATTTACTTTAAAAACTGATTTACATGAAGTTATTGACTTAGGTGACGACATGTATACAAAAGGTAAACCGCATCCAATGATTGACCCAGAAATCAGAATCAATAAAATTAAATCAGTAGTAGAAGATGCTGATACAGGCGTTGTTGTGTTCGATGTAGTTCTAGGTTATGGAGCACATGACGATATGGCAAGTGCTTTGAAACCAGCAATTGTTGAAGCACAAAAAGAATTAGAAAAACAAAATAGACAAGTTAATTTTGTAAGTGTTCTTGTTGGAACTGATGAAGATCCTCAAGGAATGGATGAACAAAAACGTATTCTAGAAGAAATTGGTGTCACAGTTTGTGAAAATAACGTACAAGCGATTCGCACAGCATTAAATCAAGTTGGCGCTACTCTAGATTTATTAGAAAAAGATGTGAAACCAAAACAAGTGAGTGATTTAGAAAAATTACCCGAAACATCAGCTAAATTAGCAGAATTATTAACAGAAGACCCTAAAATTATCAATGTAGGTTTACAAAGCTTTACTAAATCAATTATTGATAATAAAGCAGATGTCGTGCAATTTGATTGGCGACCAACGGCAGGTGGAAATGTTGAATTACAAAAAGTTCTTTATTTCTTAAATCACTATACTTTTTAATAGGAGGATAAAAGATGTCATTTAAAACAATCGACGAAGCAAATCAAGCAGTCATTGATAAAATTGTACAATCAGCACCATTTTTATTAGATGTAGTACCAGCAAAAAGTGTTATCAAAGAATTAGAAGGTCACATGTTATTACATGCAGGACCACCTATTGCATGGGAAGATATGACTGATCCAATGCAAGGTTCATGTGTGGGCGCTGTTTTATTTGAAGAATGGGCAGATAATGAAGCAGATGCTCGTAAAATGTTAGCAGATGGAGAAATTACCTTTGCACCATGTCATCATTACGATGCTGTGGGTCCAATGGGCGGTATTACTTCTGGTAACATGCCTGTATTAGTTGTAGAAAATAAAACAGATGGAAATCGTGCTTATTGTACGATGAACGAAGGAATCGGAGCAGTGTTACGTTTCGGTGCTTACTCTGATGAAGTCATTACACGTTTACGTTGGATGAGAGATACATTGGGACCAGTGCTCAGCCAAGCATTGCAAACAATGGACGATGGTTTAAACATCAACGTTTTAGTAGCAAAAGCTATTGCTATGGGGGATGAATTCCATCAACGTAATATTGCTGCATCTCTTGCTTTTTACAAAGAAGTGGGACCCATTATTACACGTTTATCAATTGACGAAACTAAAAAAGAAGAAGTGTCACAGTTTTTAGCTGACACAGATCAGTTCTTCCTAAATATCATGATGGCTGCAGCAAAAGCTGTGATGGATGGAGCAAGAATGATTGAAGAAGGAACCGTTGTTACAGCTATGTGCCGTAACGGAAAAGATTTTGGTATCAGAATTAGTGGTATGGGTGACGAATGGTTTACTGGACCAGTTAACACACCTCAAGGATTATACTTTGCAGGATATAGCGGAAAAGATGCTAATACAGATATTGGTGATTCTGCGATTACTGAAACATTCGGTGTCGGTGGGATGGCAATGATTGCTGCTCCAGCCGTAACACGATTTGTTGGTTCAGGTGGTTTCTATGATGCACTCAATACGTCGAATGAAATGTCTGAGATTTGTATTAGTCAAAATACAAACTACCCTGTACCAACTTGGGACTTTAGAGGAATTTGTTTAGGGATTGATGCAAGGTTAGTTGTTGAATCAGGTGTTACACCTGTAATCAACACAGGGATTGCTCATAAACAAGCGGGGATTGGTCAAATTGGTGCGGGAACTGTACGTCCACCATTGACATGCTTTGAAAAAGCAATCACAGCTTATGCTAAGAAACTAGGAATGTCTAATTAATGAGTGCTTACACGTTCTCAAGTGATTATCATGGGGAAAAAGTAGAGACATTGTTATCAGATAGCTCTAAAGACGTGTCATTTCATAGTGAATTTAAATCGGGTGTGAATGTGAAAGTAGGAAATGACTTATTGTATATCAGTTATCCCTACTTTCAAATACCACCATTTGGATTGATGTTAAGAAAAGAAGTAATGGATTATATCAAACCGTTATTTAAAGAAGCTAAACTCTCGTTTCATCAAGGAAGATTAGTCATTGGCGATTTTCAATTAACGATAGAAAATAGTAGAGAAGCATCAAATTATATTCAAAAAAAGGAATTAAAAACAGATTTATTTTTAGAACCATTAGAAGTTTATGTCAAACAGTCACCATTAATAGAATACTCATTAAATGAAAACTTAGAGAAACTTGTAAAGGAGTTAATTGGATTTGGTAAAGGTTTAACACCATCTGGAGATGATTTCATAGTTGGGTTACTTGCTTTAAACAGTCGAATAAATTTTTTACCATCATCTATCTTTTCTGTGATTGAAAAAAAAATTAACGATAAACAAACGACAGATGTTTCTATTGCTTATTTGAAAAGTGCTTTAGAAGGTCAGTATAGTACAGCAGTTGTCGAAGTTATGAATGAATTAGACAATCCTGTGCGATTATCAAAAGCATTAGAATTACTAGCACAAACGGGACACACATCAGGAAAAGATACCATTTATGGGATGTACTATGGATTAACATTAATCCAAAAATAGGAGGAAATTATGGGGAAAAAAGTTGTATTAGCTTTAGGCGGAAACGCGATTTTGCAACCAGGACAAGTTGGAAATTATGATGTTCAAAAAGCAAACGTAGAAACAAGTGCGAAAAGTATTGCTAAAGTGGTAAATGAAGGACATAATGTTGTGGTGGTTCATGGTAACGGACCGCAAGTTGGTCAAATATTACGTCAAAATGAATTATCCAAAGAAGAAGTACCTGAGCAACCGCTACCAGTTTGTAGTGCAGAATCGCAAGGTTTTATTGGATACATGATGCAAGAATCATTAAAAAATATGTTGCCTACTAAACAAGTTGTTACATTATTAACAATGACAGAAGTTGATAAAAATGATGAGGCATTTAATCATCCAACAAAACCAATAGGATCTTTTTATAGTAAAGAGGAAAGTGTTGAACTAGAAAAAAGTAAGGGATGGGTTATGGGAGAAGATGCCGGACGCGGTTATCGTCGATTAGTACCATCGCCTGAACCAAAAAGTATTGTGGAAGTAGATACTATCAAAACATTGATTGATAATGGAACGCTTGTTATTTCAACTGGTGGGGGAGGCATCCCTGTTGTTAGAGATAAAGATAATCAATTATCAGGGGTTGCTGCAGTCATTGATAAAGATTCTTCGGCACTAAAATTATCAGAAGAATTAGATGCTGATGTATTAATGATACTGACTGATGTGCCAAATGTTTATATCAATTATGGTAAACCAAATCAAGAAAAATTAACGATGTTATCAATTGAAAAAGCACAACAATATTTTGACGAAGGTCATTTCTCAGTTGGAAGTATGGGACCTAAAATGCAAGCATGTATTGAGTTTGCAAAACTAGGTAAAACAGCTATTATTTGTTCATTAGAAGATGCTGCACAAGCTTTAGCAGGTAATGCTGGAACACAAGTAATAGGAAAATAAAAAAGGGCTCTATGTCAAATAGGACTGATGAGTTAAATTGGTAAGATGATGATTGTGAGAGCAATCTCACAATCATTATCTTTTTTGTATGTTTTGAAAACCACCTGCTATGCGGGTGGTTCTAGAGAGTTTTCAGCGTGGTATTAAAAAATCCCCTACAATGATAAGATAAATTAAGTTTCTCGACCACAATATATCAATCATATAGGAGGTTCCTTATGAAAAAGGACAATCAAATTTTATCACACACAACATGGAAATGTCAGTATCATATCTTTTTTGGACCTAATTACAGACGACAAATTATTTACGGAAAATATAAACAGAGTATCGGAGAAATTCTGAGATTATTATGTGAGAGAAAAGGTATTGAAATAATAGAAACCAACGCATGTAAAGATAATGTTCATATGTTAGTGAGTATTCCGCCAAAATTGAGTGTTTCAGGATTTATAGGCTACTTAAAAGGAAAAAGTAGCCTCATGATTTTCGATAGACATGCTAATTTGAAATATAGATATGGTAACAGAAAATTTTGGTGTCGAGGTTATTATGTTGATGCAATAGGGCGAAACAAGAAACAAATAGAGAAATACATAAGAAATCAAATTCAAGAAGATTATTTAGCAGATCAATTAACATTATTTGAGGAGTATGATCCGTTCACAGGAGAGAAAAATAAAAAGAAATAAGTAATCCTTTTAGGATTCGTGAGTAAATGTGGTGCATAAGGGAAACCGCTTCAGTGAGCCTTTCAGACTCAGGCCGGTAATAGAGGCTTTCAGCCGAAGAACAAACCTCCAGTTCTCACTGGAGGTTTTGATTTAATTATTTTATTTTTATAAGGCCGTTTATCAAGAAAATCCTTATTCTCATATTGTGAAATGATTTGAATCCGTATGACACTCGTTTTAGTGTTTTTATATGAGTATTCTTGGCTTCAATTTTTCCATTGGAAAAATCATAAAGAAGGGCATTACGAATACCTATTTCATAGGCAAGTAAGTTCTCTAATTTGTCTTTAAATAGCTTATCTAAGTTATTAGGTAAGTTTTTTAACAGGTCAAAAAACGATTGACCGTCTTTATTTCTAAAATGATACGTTAGTAGTTGGAAAATATCATAAGCCTCTTTTAGATTCGTAGAAAATGAGAGTAGTCGATCAATCATCATTGATTCCGTTAAAAGAGGGTACTTTGGAGAAGAGAAACTTCTCCAGGTTTTAAATTCAGAAATAGAGATATTTTGTTGATTTTTTAAAAGGAATTTCCAATTTGATTTTAGTTTATTAGCCTCTGATTTTTTCTTTTGGCGAATCAATACTTTCATTTCCCGTACCCTAAATTAATTAAAAGCAGTATTTAAATGCTTTATAACATGGAATCGATCGATGATGATATTAGCAGTTGGAAAGCCTCTTTTAGTCAATTGAAAATAAGCATAATTCATATCAGTGACTAAAAACTTTACTTTTTTTCGTTCCTCCAAAGGCGTACGATTAAAATAAATAGTAAGTTTATTTAATGTCCGACTAGGTAGTATATCAACTAATTCTCCTGTTTTTCCATCATTATCAATAACGGCTGAGCGACAATTTTTACAAGCCAAAGGCATAGGGGAATAAGTCCCTTTAATAATTAAAGTGTTCCTTCCATTAATGTTAGCTCCTTCTGTACTAGTTAAATCCAAATGATTATCTGTTATTCTTAGCATTTTTTTGATATTATTATTCATGACATGTCGTCCTTTCTACCTAATGTTTTTGTTTGGTACTTAAATTTTACTAGATAGACGATATGTTTTTAAATAAAATAAACTAAAAAGGGCTGATGAATCGAATTTTGATTCATCAGTCCTTTAAATTATAGAGCCATAAAAATGCCGTCACCGATTTCGTGACGATGTTTTTTTATTTTTGTAAACAGATAAGCCAATTCATTAATTGATGGTAGGCTTTTTTTGTTTGTACATCATCCACTAATCGATCAAAATCATGAGGTAAACCGTTAAGAGTATATATATCAGATTTAGTGGCTAAGTCATGTAGATAGATAGATTGTGTATAAGGAACATCTTGATCGTCTTTACTTACAGCAATAAATAAAGGTGGTAAAGTACGGATGTCATCGTCCGTTAACGAATAGTTTTCTATATTTGATACTTGAGCAAGTATTTTGCTAACCCAAATACCACGTTGGCGATAAGATAGGTAAATAGGAAATCTTTGCTCGATGGGTGCATTAAATAAAGGCTGTTTTTGGATAAGAGGGGCAATCATGACATCATCTAATAAAGGATATTGTACATAAAAATCACTTGGTTTTTTAAGTTCTTTATCCATTAGTGAATAGTATCCATAAAAAGAAATAATTGCTTTGGGTCTAATATCTAAAAACTTAGCACTCAAAATCAATGACAGATACGCACCAGCTGAACGACCAAATAAAATAAAATCATCATTAGTTGTAAACTTTGATATTCCCCAATTAATGCCATCTAGTAAACTATTAATCAATGTTTCTAGCGAGCTTTCAGGGATTAATGGATAGTCAAGAGCTAGTATATTAAATCCTAATTGCGTAAATTTTTCAATATGAACTAATGGCAAATCATCTTTTGAACCATAGATTAGTCCGCCACCATGAATATAAATAATAAGTGGATTGTCTTTATTTTGTTTTGTACTTTTATGAAATGTGGCATCTATTTGATTGTTTTCTCTGTCAGTATAAGAATAAACCGTCATATTTTCAACTCCTTTATATAAGATTATATTAAAAAAAGAAAATAATCTTTGGTCGAAAAGTCCAAAGGTTACTTTCTTTTTGTGCACGAATTAAGGTTCAGTTAGCTTCAAAGCTAAACGTAACTTAAAGCTATTTTCAGGAGTATCAATTTTACAATCAAGAAGTTCTTCAATGTTGTCAATACGATATTTTACTGTGTTTCTATGGATAAATAACTCGTTGGCAGTTTTCGTAATTTCACATTGATTATCAAGGAATGCCTTTAGTGTTTTTCTTAATTCGATATCCATTTCACTTTGCGGATAACTTAGTATTTTTAAACAATCTTGACTGAAATATTTTGCTTCTTCTTTTTCTATATTTTCTAGTAAACGTGTGATTCCTTTGGGTTTGTATACGGAAACCATTTCTTTATTATTAAATTCGGTTCGCTCTTTGTCAATGATTTTTGCTTCATTTAATGATTTTGCTAGGTAATCAAGGTGTGAATACGGTTGTCCGCAATTGAATAATACGTTGATAGGTAGTTTTTTTTGAATTAAATGATTAAGCGTTTCTAATTTTTCTTTTAAAGCAGATGGACTGATTTCTTTTTGCAATAAGATAATACTGTTATTGATTATTTTATCTAGAAATACTACGGAACCTGGCAGTTCTTTGACCATATGAGTATCTAACCACTCATAAGTTAATTTTAGTTTTTCTTCATATCGTCTAGATGTATAGACCATGTTAGATGTTTCTTGGACGCGAACGTAAACCACTTGGTAGAAAGGAGATAATTTTATACCAAAATTGGATTCATATTTGAACCATTCTTTTTCGTTAAATAAGCTTCTTTCTTGTCTATCAATGAGTGTTGAGAGATAGTCACTTTTTCTAAGTTTGTTGACTTCATATAGCTTATCATTTTTTAAAATAGTAAAACTTAATACCATTAGACCTTGGTCAATGGCAAATTCTGTTACAGGGTATAAAATATTTTTCGGAAATAAAATAACTAAATAATATGGAAAATAAGTGTGACTTTTTATTGGATACACCGCGATATCCAGTTGATTAACATTTGGAGTATTAATAATAATCGTCGTATTTTTATCACATTGAAATACATCTTTTTCTGATAGGATTTTAATGATGTCTCCAGGAGAATCCTGTAATTTATTCCAATTATCAGAAATGGCAATGTTTTCTTTAAAAGGATTTAATAGCATAATCGGTGTATTTGTTAATTCACCAAATTCTTTTATAATGCGTTGTAATGTCGCGTCATTTAGAAATAAAGTAGAGAATTTACGTTGTATATCAAGAGCATATGCAATTTCGGCTTCTTTTGTTTCACTTAGATAACTCATTATTTCTTTCAATATCGTTCCTAAAGGCTTTGTTGAGGGACATTGTAATATTGGAACGTCTCGTGTATTAGCATAATCGATGATATCTTGAGGTATGCTATTTAAGAATCGCCCTACTTTAATACATAAGCCCGCACATTGTATAATGGAAAGAGAATCTATTAATTGATACAATTCATTTTCTTTATCTTTATAATACATACCAGTAGTTAAAATTAATGTTTGACTAGAAATATAGTTTGCTATATCAGGTGTTTCTGTTATTTCAACATTATTAATCCCTTTTTTTAAATTGGTTTTTTTAGTTAATAAAATTAAATCATTAAACCGTGGAACAGATAGAACTTGTTCTAGCGTTTTCATAAACTGTACCTCCCAATAGCTATTATAGAGAGTTTTATATGAAAAAAAAAGAAAAAGTCTATTTTTGTGCATTTCGTATAACGTATATTTTATTTTGTTCATAATGTATAATGGAATTGTAATAGCAATAGTTCATAATAAAATAAAGGAGAGATAATTATGAGACAACCATTAAATCATCCAATGAGAACCATTATGACACCAGGACCTGTAGAGGCTTATCCATCTGTTTTAAGAACAATGGCAACGCCAATTTTAGGTCAATTTGATCCTGCTTTTGTAGCAATTATGAATGAAGTCAAAGATATGATTAGAGAGACATTTCAAACCACAAATGAAGAGGCCTTTGTGGTGGATGGGACAAGTCGCTCTGGCATAGAAGCAGCATTGATATCGCTAATTAGCCCAGGTGATAAGGTATTGGTACCAGCATATGGGCGTTTTGCTTATTTATTAATCGAAATCTGTGAAAGAGCACAAGCAGACGTTGTGATTATGGAAAAATCATGGGATGGCGTTTTTTCAGAAGAAGAAATAATTGAAGCAGTAAAAAAACATCAACCCAAAATTTTAGCTATGATTCATGGAGAAACAGCTAACGGTCAAATGCAACCTTTAAGTAAAATTGGCGAGTATTGTCAGAACAATAATGTCTTTTTTGTAGTAGACGTTGTAGCGACTTATAGTGGTGTGGAGATAAAAGTTGATGACTGGGGTATTGATATGGCTATTGCTGGGACACAAAAATGTCTAAGTGTGCCATCTGGTTTATCACTTATCACCTATAGTGATCGAGTGAAAAAGGAAATTAATAAACGCTATCAAAAAGAGCTTGGGCTAGGAGATAATTGCAGAAATGATAATCCAATCTCAAGCAACTATCTTGATTTAACTCAGCTTCAAAGGTATTGGAATAAGGACCGCATCAATCATCATACGGAAGCTACTAGCATGATTTATGCATTGCATGAAGGATTACGTCTATATTGTAATGAGGGATTAAGAGAACGCGCTAGACGTCATGAAATTCATGATAGAGCAATCATTGAAGGTATTAAAGCAATGGGGCTTGAGTTATATGGTGATGAAACAACTAAAATGCCAACGGTAACACCTGTCATCATTCCAGAAGGAGTAGATGGTGAGTCTGTGAGACAAATGATGTTAGATGATTTTGGGGTTGAAATTGCCTCTTCATTTGGTCCATTAGCTGGTAAAGTATGGCGAATTGGAAACATGGGATTTAGCAGCCGTAAAGAAAATGTCTTACAAGTGTTAACAGCATTAGAAGCAGCATTAATTCATCATAATGTATCAATTAATCAGGGTGCAGCAGCTCAAAAAGCATTAAATATTTATCATGAATTAGGAATTTAACAGTGTGACTCTTTATCACAAAAAATGTGGTAAAGAGTTTTTTATATAGAAAGTATGATTAACATGATGTTTTGGTAAATATTTTAGGTAAAAACAATGTCTGTTGATTTTTAACTATGTTATAATGGCTAGGTTAAAAAAATTTTAAGGAGTTTTAATTATGAAAAAGTTAAAAGTACAAGATTTAATATTAATAGGGATATATGCGACAGTTTATTTTTTTACGGTCTTTATTGCCACTATGTTAATGAGGTTTACTGTGCCTGTGTTTCATAGTCTATTAATTCCTAGTATGTCAGCATTGATATCTGGTACTCTATATATTATAGTTGTAAATAAAGTTCCCAAATTTGGAGCTATTACATTAGTTGGATCGGTCATGGCGGTCTTTTTCTTTGCTTTTGGGTATTTTCCGCTGGCTTTTTTACCAAGCTTTATTTTTCCATTATTGGCTGATTTTGTGCAAACTAAAACAAAGATTTTAGATAGTTTAAAATTAATGATTAGTTATATAATTTTTAGTTTTGGCTTAACAGGTCCAATTTTGCCATTATGGTTTATGAAAGATGCTTATAGCGAGTCTTTATTAAATAAAGGAAAAGACATGAGTTATGTGAATAGTGTATTTGAAGGTGTAAGTACTGCAAGTTTCTTTATCTCAATGCTTTTAGTTATTATTACTAGTATAATAGGTTTGAAAATCGGGAAAATTATTTATACGAAACACTTTGCTAAGTAAAAAATAAACGAGAGGGGTGAGTTGGCTTTGGAAAATAGATATGTCACGTTTGATCCAAGGAGTAAACTAGTTACAGTCCTTTTTGCTAGTGTGTTACTAATTTCTCGTGCCAATCCATCCATGGAGTTTGTTTTTATAGTATTTATTACATTTTTGTTAAGTATTAGTGGATCGTTTAAAAAAGGCTTTATAATATTAATTAGTTATATGTTCCTAAACTTTTTAACAATGACAGTGTTTCATGAGATTAATGGTATTATCACAGCGATTGTGTCATTTGTCTTAGTGGTATATAAAAGTTTACTCCCATCTATAGCAGCAGGGATATTTGCGACACAACATACTTCTGTGGGCGAATGGGTTTCGGCGATGAAAAAATGGCACATTCCAAACTTTATTGTTATACCATTTATTGTTATTTGTCGTTTTTTTCCGATACTTCGTTCTGATGTGAAGTCGATTCGCCAAGCTATGAAGTTTAGAGGGATTGACTTATCTTTTCCAGAAGTAATACATCATCCTATTCAAGCGATGGAGTATTTTTTAGTCCCTATTTTAAAGCAAGTTGAGTATACCGCTCAAGACTTATCTGCAGCCGCACTTGTGAGGGGGTTAGGTTTTGAAGGGAAACATACAAGTGTAATTCCTATTAAATTAAAAATACAAGACTATTTACTACTTGCTAGTTTGTTGGTATTGTTATTAGGTGAGGGTGGTGGTGTTTTTTGATTCAACTCAATCAGGTAACTCTTATAAGAGATAAAAAAAAAGTATTGGATAATATCAATTTAACCGTAACATCTGGAGAGTTAGTTATACTGACAGGTGAAAGTGGCAGCGGGAAAAGTTCTTTAATTAGTGTATTAAATGGCTTGATCCCTGAATTGTATGATGGAGAGATATTTGGTCAGTTAACAGTGTTGGATACTCGACTGCCGCCTATTGACTTTAATAAGTACGTTAAAGACATAGGTGTCGTATTTCAAAATCCTAAAACGCAATTTTTTACGACGTCAGTATTAAGTGAGTTAGCTTTCTCCATGGAAAATTACGGATTTTCTGCAGAAGATATAAATACAAGAATGAACGATGTTATCGAATTGTTCCATTTAGAAGACTTAATTGGTAAAAAAGTAACAGAGTTATCTGGTGGACAAAAACAACGTATTGCATTTGCAGCTGCCTGTATGTTACCGCATCGTTTTTTTTTATTGGATGAACCATCAAGTAATCTGGATTATGTAACAATCAAACAATTATCAACTTATATTAAGTTATTAAAACAGCGTGGCTGTACGTTGATTATATCTGAACACAGGTTATTTTACCTATCTGAACTGGCAGATAGATATGTTATTTTAAAAAAAGGTAAAATAACATATGATTTATCTGCTGCTCAATTTAAGGCGCAATTTCCGATAATTCAAGAAGAGATGGGATTAAGGAGTTTACAAGAACCAAAATTATTTAAATCATTTATTAAAAAGATAGAGCAAGATGACGCTAGTCGAGTACTTCAAATTAAAGATTTAACTTACCAGTACAGTAACCGAAAATCAGTTCTTAATATTCCTTCTCTTGATATTTGTATAGATAACATAGTTGGATTAGTTGGACAAAATGGTTCTGGAAAAACAACCTTTGTACAATTGTTATCAGGTTTGCTTATAGATAAAAGTTACAGTTTTTCTATTATGGGAGCCAACTTATCTGCTAAAGAGCGTATTAAGCGGAGTTTTATAGTGATGCAAGATGTTAATCTCCAATTATTTTTTGAAACAGTCGAAAAAGAATTACTAGTTCAATCGAAAAGAACAGAATTATTTGATGATGTAGTGGATGCTCTTAATTTAAGAAGGTTATTGAGTAGTCATCCACAAAATCTTTCTGGTGGAGAAAAACAACGATTAGCCATTGCTAGTGCCATACTATCTGGAAAAGAGTGGTTGATTTTAGATGAACCAACAAGTGGTTTGGATTATCAAAATATGTTAGCAGTTAGTAAGTTACTAAAAAAGGTTCAATCACTTGGTATATTTGTCCTTGTAATCAGTCATGATAATGAATTTCTCTCACAAACAGCATCATGTATTTTGAAAATGGACAACGGTGGGGTTATAAGCTGATTTAATAGTCGTTTTTTTGAAAGGAGTGTACTCATTGTTAAATATAACAGTTTTTTTCTATGTCATTTTTTTGATCGTCCCTTTGATATGTTTTTTTTATTTAAATTATTTTCGCCCAACAAGTTTATGGAATGGTTTTTTCTTTCTTGTATCTACGGCGACCTTATATTTTCTATTTATTTTATTAATAGAAAATATAAGTCAAAACCTTGCTTTAGTTTTTTTAATTCCAGCTATATTGGTTATAATATTTATAAGTGTACTAGGTTTGAGTACTAGTATAGTAGGATTATTTTGGAATGAAAAAATTCTTTTAAAAAGAGAAGGGAAATCATTAAGTAATTTGGTTCCGTTGATTGTTGCGTTATGTTTATTAGGGATTCAAGTTCTAATAATTATTGTCACATTTTATTCGCAAAATATATTTTTGACAACTTTATTAAGTTTTACTACAGTTACTTTATCGTATTTAATCTTTTTATTTATTATGTATGCAACAACAACTGTTTTATATAATCATTTTCCTATTTGGAAAAAAGTAGATTATATTATTATTTTAGGAGCTGGATTGATTGATGGTGAACGAGTAACACCATTGTTAGCGAGTCGGATTGACAGAGGTGTTAGCTTATATTTACAGCAAAAAAGAAATTATGGCCATAAACCTACGATTATTTTATCAGGTGGTCAAGGAAAAGACGAAAAAATATCGGAAGCACAAGCGATGAGTCATTATTTAGATTCTTTACCTGTCGTTATTGAAAAAGTATATCTTGAAGAACAATCAACAAATACCAAAGAAAATATTCTATTTTCGGAAAAATTGGCGAGTGCTGTGGATGGTATAAATGATTTTAAAGATAAAAATATTGTGATTTCGACCAATAATTATCATCTCTTAAGAGCTGGTAAAATAGCGTCACATTTAGGTATCCATGCGAGAGGTGTTGGTTCTAAAACGAAATTATATTATTTACCGACAGCCTTTATTCGTGAATACGTGGGTTATCTTGTGATGACAAAGAAAAAACATTTTTTCTTTATTGGATTATTTTTTATAAGTGTATTGATTATATTATTTATTCACGTTATTTTTGGATAATTAAAGGCTCTACGTCAAATGATGTGGATGAATAAAATTAAGTGTACTTAAGCAACGAAAGCCGATTAGCTTTTGTTGCTTATTTATTTGTTTTTGAAACTGAGTAGTATTCTATATTTATAGTTTTGGAAATTTCTGTATCCATACGCTATTCGTTTAATTAACTTGATTTTATTAATTGATCCTTCTGGAGTTATTCTATTGCTACGTTTTTTTTGATATTGGGTTTTAATTTATAATAAGTGCTAAGTATTATTTCATAAATAGGTATAATGATACTATTTTTTATTAAAAAATATCGTTTTATGAAGTGTGGTATACTAGTTAGTATAGAAGGGAATGATTTTATTTGTCTAATCTATTAGTTTCTATTGGTTCAACGATTGAAAGCTCAACTGTCCACCATAAAAAGGTAGTAAGAACGGTAGAGTTGATTTTAAAGCACACAGTATTAATACGAGATGAGTTTGATGAAACCCATTTAGTACTGATTGAAACGCTCGCGAAACACGGTCTTGATGTGGATGATGAAACCTCTATATATAAAACTAAATATAGTAGAAGATAATCGTGATGAAAATGCATAAAAAAATAAGCATCTACCATTAATCTAAAGTTAAAAGGTAAATGCTCTTTCAGTACGAACTGGCTTCATCCATTAGGTCGTTACTCCTTATGCAATTTTTTGTAATTCATGTACTGCATTTTGAATAGTAGTACCTGTTGCAACTTTTGATTCATCATCTTTAAGAAAAACGATAAATAAGTTTAAGTCAGTATCTAGTGTTACACGGTACTCTATTGTTGTGTTATTGAATGTCATATAGCATTCTCCTTTCTTTTGTGTAACGAAAGGCAACTAAAACGTTCATAACGAAATTCCATTGTTAATTATAACATTTAAAAAATATATATGCAAATGAAATCTCATTTGGTTAGTAAAATAATAGAAGCACTAATGAAATGACTCATCAGTGCTTCCTATTATTTTTTATTTTGTTTTCCTTGGTTACGTCCAGTATTACGATTGTTTAGCTTATTTTTAGGAGCATTTTGTTTAACTGTTGTGTTCTTAACAGTCGGCTTAACGATTTTTACTGGATTTTGTTCAAAATGTTCGGCAATTTCACGTTTGACTTTTGGCTTGTGATAGAGATTGGTAATAAGAGATTGTATACAACTAAAAATACCACCAATAACCCAATACAATGTCACACCAGCAGGAGCTTTGAATGAGAAGAAAATAATCATAAGAGGAGACAGATACGTCATCATTCGCATTTGTTTTCTCTGTTCATCACTCATCCCAATCATGCTGATATAACTCTGTAAGAAATAACTAATACCCGCTAAAGCGACTAGTATTAAACTTGGTTTTCCAAGATTGATACCAAAGAAAATCGATTCTGAGATTCCAGGAGTTACTTTGGCTGCGAAAAATAATGCCGTAAAGATAGGCATCTGAATGAGTAATGGTAAACAACCAATTCCTCCCATAATGTTAATATCATTATCTTTATAAAATTGTTGAAGTTCTTGTTGAGCTGCCATTTTATCTTCAGGAGTTGTGGCAGTTTTCATTTTCTCATTGATTACATCCATATGAGGTTTGATTGCTGCCATCTTTTCCTGTTGAATCATAGATTTTTTCATTTGGTTTAAACCAAGTGGTAAAATAATCAATCGAACAATCATGGTTAGTAAAATGATTGACCAACCAAAACCTAATCCCCAGTTTTCGGCAAAAAAAGTAATTAAGTGACTCATTGGTTTTACTAATAAATTATAGATGATCCCTTCACCAGTGGGAGTACCGGTAGAATCAGTTTTGACACATCCGGATAAAAAAATTAGCATTCCGAAAAGACCAGAACCGATCATCCAACGTTTTAAATTTTTCATTTATTTCTTCCTTTACTATGATCTACGTTTATCTACACAAGCAATACTATAACGAATTTTGGGACATAATTCAATTAATTTATGGAAAGAAATTAAGAATAAACCACGTTAAATCGTTTATGCTCTGTAAACGTTGGATTAAAGTCGATTGAGTAATTTGTAACGTTTCCCATTGGTGCAGGAGATTTTTTTACTTCTTCAATAAACTGTTGAACGGCTAGTTTATCACCATTTGCTTCAATATACACACCACCATCATCGAGGTTTTTAACAATACCATGTACGCCTAGTTCATCGGCGACTATTTTAGTCATATACCGAAAAGCCACTCCTTGTACTCGACCATAAACTGTCATCGATATTTTCATAACATCACATCCTTAATGTTTTCTTAACTTTATTATACAGTTTTTACATGGAAATGAGTGAATGAAATAAAAAATCTGATATAATAAAGCAAGTATTGAGAGGAATGAACTAATCATGATGAAACGAATTGAATCATTGACTAATCAATGGGTAAAAGACACGAAAAAATTACATAAAAAAAAATACCGAGATTTAACCAATCAGTTTATTATAGAAGGGGAACACTCTGTCCAAGAAGCGATTGAAAGTCATGCTGATATTGATGTGATTGTGACGACTGATGAGGGGATAGAAACATATCAATCACTATTGGATGACATCAATGAAGATAATCTGGTGATTGTACCAGATGCTATTTTAAAACAACTTTCAGAATTGCCAACACCACAAAAAATTATAGCAGTAATGAATAAACAAGAAGAGTCACAAAGTTTAGGACGAAAAATGTTAGTACTTGATACTGTTCAAGATCCAGGTAACGTTGGAACGATGATTAGAACAGCTGACGCCGCAGGATATGATCAAGTGATACTTGGAGAAGGGTGTGCCGATGTTTATCAATCAAAAGTTCAGCGAGCATTACAAGGAAGCCAATTTCATGTATCTATTTTGACTAATGTGAACTTAATTCAGTGGATAAACGAAGTCAAAGAGAAAAATATTGTGACAATCGCTACTGCGCTAGATGAAACGGCAATGTCATATACAGAAATTGGCGAGCAATCCTCCGTTGCTATTGTGATGGGGAATGAGGGACAAGGCGTGTCACAAAATATATTAACACTTGTCGATAAAAAAGTTTATATACCTATGAAAGGAAAAGCCGAATCTTTAAATGTGGCTGTAGCTGCTGGAATTGTGATGTTTGGAATATAAATTGTTATAAATTTATTAAAGTGACGATTTTTGATATAATTTTTGGAAATTTACTGATATATTGTTATCATTAATACATAAAAAGTTAATGTTTAAGAAAGAAAGTGATGAAAAATGTCATTAAATTGGCAAGAAGATCATGATTATTTAGAGCTTGTAAAAGATCTTATCTATACAGATGACGTTCAAAGTTTAAAAGAATACACACAACACCATTACTCAAATCGTTTGGAACACTCGATTCAAGTATCATATAAAAGCTATCGTTTAGCCAAAAAATGGGGTGGAAATGTCAGAGCCACTGCTAGGGCAGGGTTACTTCATGATTTATTTTTTTATGATTGGCGTCAAACAAAAATGGGAGAAGGTTCGCATGCTTACGTTCATCCAAGAATTGCTTTAGAGAATGCCAAGAAATTAACAGATATTTCTCCATTAGAAGAAGATATTATTGTTAAACACATGTTTGGAGCGACGATTGCGCCACCTAAGTATAAAGAAAGTTATATTGTGACATTAGTAGATAAGTACTGTGCGTGTGAAGAAGTCATTAAACCATTGTTTAAAAAAGTTAAAGTAAAAGCAGTTGAATATTCAAAAGTAGTACATTTTTGAGCTGACAGATAGTATTTGTCAGCTTATTGTTTTATACTATAATTATGGACGAAATGTTATTATAAGGGGGCAGTGTATGAATTCCTGTAAAAAGAGACAATTTGAGTTATGTCCAAAATTCGAAAAGACATTTGATATGCTGGGGAAAAAGTGGAATGGGTTAATTATCGACGTGTTATTGGAAGATGGTACGCAACGTTTTGTTGAGCTCGCTAATAAAATACCAGAAGTCAGTGATCGTGTTTTAGTTGAACGATTAAAAGAGTTAGAAGAAAAAGGTATCGTGATGAGACGAGAGCATCCTGTTGAAAAAAAACGCATTGACTATTCTTTAACAGAAAAAGGTGAGTCCCTTCGCCCAGTGATGGTGGAAGTACAAAAGTGGGGAGAAAAGTGGATGTAAGAATCATCTTGACGAGGCATTTTATTTCTTGTACACTTTAGCTATATAGTAAAAAACGTTTATGGAAACGAGTAATTTAGTATTTTTCTCGCTCAGGGAGGTTTGCCAAAGACTGAAAGCAAACTGTGAAAAAGCTAGACGAAGTTCACTTCCTTAGTTGTTTGGTTATCAAACCGGTGATTATTATCATCGTTAACAAATAAAGATGCTTTAAGCATAAAAATTGGATGGTACCACGAGACATCGTTCCTTTTATAAGGAATGGTGTCTTTTTTTGTTGGATTAAGAAAGGATGAAAAAAATGGAAATCAAAGAAAGATTGGAATCACTACGTAAAGATTTTATCGAAAAAATTGCGCAAGTGGAAACATTAGATCATTTAAATAATATACGGGTTGAGGTAATGGGTAAAAAGGGAAGTATGACTGAAATACTTCGTGGAATGAAAGATTTATCAAATGAAGAGCGACCAGTTGTGGGAAGTTTGGCTAATGAAATTAGAGATGTATTATCAACACAAATTGATGAGAAAAAACAAGAACTTGAAGAAGAAGCACTTAATCAAGCATTATTAAATGAAACAATTGATGTCACATTACCAGGTAAAGTGTCAAGTACTGGTACGCCGCATATTTTAACGCAAGTGATGCAAGAAATTGAAGATGTCTTTTTAGGTCTAGGTTATGAAATTATTGAAGGATATGAAGTTGAAAAAGATTACTATAACTTTGAGCGAATGAACTTACCTAAAGATCACCCAGCTCGTGATATGCAAGATTCTTTTTATATTACAGATGATATGTTATTACGTACGCATACCTCACCTATTCAAGCACGTACGATGGAAAAACATGATTTTTCAAAAGCACCACTTCGTATGATTAGTCCGGGGAAAGTTTACCGACGTGATAGTGATGATGCGACACATAGTCATCAATTCCATCAGATTGAAGGATTGGTTGTTGATAAACACATCACAATGGCAGACTTAAAAGGAACGCTTGAAGTGTTACTTAAAAAATTATTCGGGGAAGATCGTAATATTCGTCTAAGACCAAGTTACTTCCCATTTACGGAGCCTTCAGTTGAGGTGGATATTAGCTGTTTCAAATGTGGCGGTAAAGGCTGTAACGTATGTAAACACACTGGCTGGATTGAAATTTTAGGTGCAGGTGTTGTACATCCAAGCGTCCTTGAAATGTCAGGTGTTGATTCAAACGAGTACAGTGGATTTGCTTTTGGATTAGGACCTGATAGAGTCGCAATGTTGAAATATGGTGTCAATGATATCCGTTATTTCTATCAAAATGACGTCAGATTCTTAGAACAATTTAAGGTAAAGGGGTAGAGATAAATGTTAGTATCATATAAATGGTTACAAGAATTAGTTGATATAAAAGATATTGATGTAAATCAATTAGCAGATAAAATGTCTCGTTCAGGTATTGAAGTAGAAGATGTCGTGATTCCTGAAGAAGGACTGAAAAAAATTGTTGTTGGAGACGTTAAAGAATGTGTTCCTCATCCAGATAGTGATCACTTATCAATTTGCCAAGTAGATGTTGGTGAAGAAGAGTTGTATCAAATTGTTTGTGGTGCGCCAAATATAACGGCAGGCAAAAAAGTGATTGTGGCTTTACCAAACTCACGTATTACTGGAAATGTCAAAATTAAAAAAGGTAAAATGCGTGGTGAAGTGTCTTTAGGTATGATTTGTTCATTACAAGAATTAGGTTACTCAGACAGTGTGGTTCCTAAAGAATATGCTGAAGGAATTTATTTCTTACCAGAAGATGCAGTACCAGGTCAACCAGTATTCCCATATTTGGAAATGGATGATGCGATTATTGAATTATCTGTCACACCAAACAGAGCCGATGCTTTAAGCATGCTAGGGGTGGCTTATGAAGTAGCCGCGATTTATGACAAAGATATCACGTTACCAACAGTGACAATCAATGAAAATCCAGATGAACCAGTTGAACGTTATGTATCAATCAGATTGGAAGATGAAGAAGATGTGCCATCATATGGAATGAAAATTATCAAAGATGTCACAATTAAAGAAAGCCCAATGTGGTTACAAACTCGTTTGATGAATGAAGGAATTCGTCCGATTAATAATATTGTCGATGTAACAAACTATACTTTATTATTATTTGGTCAACCACAACATGCGTTTGATTACGATAAGCTTGATTCAAAAGAAATCTATGTTCGCCGTGCAACAGACAAGGAAGAGTTGACAACCTTAGACGGAGTTGAAAGAGAATTAACTACTGAAGATTTAGTGATTACAAATGGTAAAAAAGCCATCGCTTTAGCTGGTGTAATGGGTGGAGAAAATACCGAAATCACAAATAATACCACAACGATTGCGTTAGAAACAGCTGTTTTTAATCCAACTCGCGTTCGTCGTACAGCAAGAAGACTAGCTTTATCAAGTGAATCGAGCCGTCGTTTTGAGCGTGGAATTAACTGGTCAGTGATTCGTCAAGCTAGTGAATTTTCTGCCAGCTTAATGGCTGAACTTGGTGGCGGGTCGATTGTGACAGGAGAAGCTCTTGTTGAATCAAGTGTTCCAACAGAACCAACTGTTTCAATCACCTTAGACAAAATTAACCATTCACTAGGAACTGAGTTATCAGCAATGGATGTAGAAAAAATCTTCTTACAATTAGGATTTGATGTGTCATTAAGTGGTGAAATATTTGATGTCACAATCCCATTAAGACGTTGGGACATTAAGATTCCAGCAGATTTGATTGAAGAAGTTGCTCGTATTTACGGCTATGACAACTTACCATCTACTTTGCCAAGTGGTGCCTCTTTACCAGGTAAATTATCATTTAAACAACAAATGATTCGTCATATCAGATCATTACTTGAAGGAAAAGGACTAACTGAAGCGGTTAGTTATGCATTGACTTCTCCAGAGTCTGCTACCCAATTCAAATTAGATACAGATAACTCAGAAGACATTGTTGAACTTAATTTTCCGATGAGTGAAGAGCATTCAGTCTTACGTCAAAGTTTAGTTAATGGATTGTTAAAAGATGTCTCTTATAATGTCGCGAGAAAAGCAAGTGGTGTAGCATTTTACGAAGTTGGTCATGTCTTTAATTGGTATGACAAATCAGATTTACCAAAAGAAACAACTCATTTGGGTATGGCTATGACAGGTGTTTCTCGTAAGAAAGACTGGAAAGAATCACAAGAAGTGGTTGATTTTTATACAATAAAAGGTATTGTCGAATCGTTAATTAGTTTCTTAGGACTTGAAAACGAAGTGGTTTATCAACCAAATCAAACACTAAAAGAGATGCATCCAGGACGCACAGCAGATATTTTAGTAGGTGAAACTCGCGTTGGATTTGTTGGACAAATCCATCCTAAACTTTCTAAAGATATGGATTTAAAAGAAACATATGTTGTTGAAATTGACTTAGATAAACTATTTGATTTTGTACCAGAAGATAATGAATACAAAGAAGTTGGTAAATACCCATCAATCAAACGTGATATTGCATTGTTAGTTGATGAAACAGTGTCACATCAACAAATTGTGGATGTTATTGAAGCAAATGGTGGTAAAAACTTAAGATCTATTCATCTATTTGATTTATTCAAAGGAGAAAAATTGGGTAAAGGGAAAAAATCTCTTGCGTATTCTCTTGTATTCCAAAATGATGACTCAACCTTAGTTGAAGATGAAGTAGTTTCTGTTATGAACAAAATAGAAAAAGCGTTAGTTAATGAGTTAAACATTGAAGTAAGATAATATGAAAACAGTTAGTATGTGATAATAATCATGTGCTAATTGTTTTTTTATTTAAAAGGAAAGAAAAATGAATGAAAGTTTGGTATTATAGACAGGAGAATATATTAAAGGAGATTAGGATGGGATTAAAAAAGTATTTGAGAAGATTATTTGTGGGAGTAGTCTTTTTTAGTTTTGTATTTGCAACAAAATCTTCAGCTGAAGAGATGCCAAATATGATGGATTTAATCAAAGAGTCAGGCTTTACGGTAAATGAACTCGATAAACCTAAAGGAGCCGTTTTGATAGATGCGAATACGGGTCAATTTTTGTGGGGAGAAAACCCTGATGCACCACACAATCCGGCCAGTATCATGAAGCTAATGGTTGTCTATTTAGTGTATCAAGCGATAGAAGAAGGAAGACTCTCACTTGATACAGAGGTAGAAGCAACTGAGCGTTATGTTGCGATTTCACAAATTTACCAACTAAGTAACAATAAAATACAGTTAGGTGTATCATATCCTGTTAAAGAATTATTAAAAATGGCAGTAGTACCATCTTCTAATGTTGCAACGGTGATGTTAGCAGACTTGGTTGAACCAAATGCCGTATTAATGTTACAAAAAATGAATGACACTGCTAAAGAATTGGGTATGACAAACACTAAAATAGTAAATATTACTGGAGCGGAAATTAGTGCATTTCAAGGGATGTATGCAGCAGAAGGGGTAGATACATCAACTCTTCAAACAACGGCGTCTAATGTGACAACTGCTAGAGACCTTGCGACATTTACTTACTTTTTATTGACGAAATACCCAGATATATTAACGATAACAAATACGCCAAAAGTAACGACGATGAGTGGAACACCTTATGAAGAAACATTTGATACCTATAATTATTCCCTACCTGGTTTAGAGTATTCCTATGAAGGGGTGGATGGTTTGAAAACAGGGTCAAGCCCGACAGGTGGATTTAATATAGACATGACAGCCAAAAAAGGGGATTTACGCCTTATCGCGATTGTTTTAGGTGTGGGAGATTGGGCAGATCAAACGGGAGAATACAAACGCCATCCCTTTGCTAATGCAATGCTAAATTACGGTTTCAACCATTATGAATACAAAGAATTATTAACAAGTGGCGAGCATGAAATTGATGACAAAACGATTACAATAGAATCACCGTTACTCGATACAGTCAAAAAAGAAGAAGCCTACACACTTAAACTTAATGATGATGGAAAAATTGTGGTAGAAAATGGCCTAGAAAGAGTTTCAGATACCATTCCACAAATTGCAGTGACATACAAAGAAAAAGAAGAACAAAATCCCGTGAAAAAAGTGTTAACTAATTCATCAGTAAACGAAATTACCTCATCAAGTTTTGTTAAAAAAATGTTAAAACACTGGAAATTAATCGCAGGCTTAATTGGTGGTTTAATTTTTTTACTATTTTTAATAATATGGTATATTAGAAAAAGAAACCGACGAAAAAGATTAGAAGCGAGAAATAGATATCGCCGAAGAAGATAAGTTGTCGGTAAAAATGAGGGAGGATGTAATGATGACAGAACAGACTTACTATACTCTAAAAGACGGTAATAAAATACCAGTAATAGGTTTTGGAACATGGCAAGCAGAAAATGGGGATATTGCTAAACAAGCAGTTAAGTCGGCACTAGAATCAGGGTATCGCCATATTGATACAGCCATGATATATGGTAATGAAACCAGTGTTGGTGAAGCGATTAAAGAAAGTGGCATCCCACGTGACGAGTTATTTGTTACCACGAAACTATGGAATCATGATCATTCATATGATAAAGCCAAACAAGCGATTAATGAGTCTCTTGAAAGATTAGGATTAGATTATTTAGATTTATATTTGATTCATTGGCCAAATCCAATTGATTATCGTGACAACTGGAAAGAAGCAAATGCGGGTTCATGGAAAGCCATGGAAGAGGCAGTGGATGAAGGGAAGATTAAAAGTATTGGCGTATCTAACTTTTTAATTCATCATTTGAAAGCACTAGAAGAAACGGCTGTAATTCAACCAGTGATTAATCAAATCTATTTAAATCCAAGTGATCAACAACATGAAATCGTGGATTATTGTAGAAACAATGGGATTATTTTAGAAGCTTATAGCCCTCTTGGTACAGGAGATATTTTTAAATTAAAAGAGTTAGAAAGAATTGCAGACACACATAATAAGACTGTCGCTCAAGTTGTGTTGCGTTGGTCGTTACAAAAGGGATTTTTACCATTACCAAAATCAGTAACACCAAGTCGCATTAAAGAGAATATTGAGTTGTTTGACTTTGAGTTATCAGAATTTGATATGGGATTAATTGATGCACTACAAGGAAAAGCTGGTTCTGCAAGAAATCCGGATGAAGTTACCTTTTAAAAGGCTCTCTAGTGAAGAGCCTTTTTCTTCATTTAGTAAGAAAACAAAAAGATTGGGAGAGATTGATGGAAAAATTAATAAAAATCATATCGAATAGGGCAGTCCTAATAGTCTTATTAATCTTGATACAATTGGGCGTATTATTTGCTATTGTGTTTAGATTTCAGAATTACTTTGTCTATTTTTATACATTCTATTTGCTTATTTCTAGTGCGGTTATCATAAAAATAATCAATAGTCGAAGTAATCCAGCCTATAAAATTGCTTGGATTATTCCTATCATGTTAATACCAATTTTTGGGACAGTCATTTATTTAGTGTTTGGTCGTGTTCGTTTCAGTAATAAAGAAAAAATGAAGATGGCAATGGTTCAAGAACGAGAGCGAATGGCTAACGAGAGTACTGTTGCTAAAACGACGATAGATGATGGGAACCCAAATGCTATTATTCAGTCTAATTATCTTAGCAAACATGGTGAGGCTTCTTTATTTGAGCATACGACAAGTGAGTATTATCCGTTGGGGGAGGAAGCTTTCAAAGCGATGATTGAAGACCTTGAAAAGGCTGAGAAGTATATTTTTATGGAGTATTTTATTGTTCATGAAGGTGAGATGTGGGATACAATACTTGAAATTATGGTTAGAAAAGCAAAAGAAGGCGTAGATGTGCGTTTCATTTATGATGATTTTGGTTGCTTGTTTACTCTACCTCATGGTTATGATAAAAAGTTACGCGAGCAAGGCATTAAATGTTGTGTGTTTAATCCATTTATTCCAGTATTGTCGCCAATTTTTAACAATCGCAATCACCGAAAAATTACCGTGATTGATGGAAAAGTTGCTTATACAGGTGGCATTAACTTAGCAGATGAATATATCAATAGGATAGAAAGATTTGGTCATTGGAAAGATAATTCGATTAAAGTTGAAGGTGAAGCAGCTTGGGGCTTTTCTCTTTTATTCTTATCAATGTGGGATTTTGTGAATTCAACCGAAAGCAACATTGAAGAGTTTATTCCAGAATATGCTCCTGGAGAATTACCAGAGAATGATGGTTATTATCAACCATATGTGGATTCACCTTTTGATAGAGAAACAGTCGGGATGAACGTGTATTTAAATTTGATTAATCGTGCGACTGAATATGTTTATTTTACAACACCTTACTTGGTGATTGATAATTTATTAATGGAAGCGTTATGTAATGCTGCTAAGGGTGGCGTTGATGTTAGAATCATAACCCCTCATATACCGGATAAATGGTATGTTCATGCTGTGACGAAATCCAACTATGCACAATTAATCGAAGCAGGTGTCAAAATATATGAATACACACCAGGTTTTATTCATTCGAAAACGTGTGTTGTAGATGGACTTTATGCAACAGTTGGAACGGTGAATTTAGATTACCGTAGTTTGTTCTTGCATTTTGAATGTGGTGTGTGGATGTATAAAACAAATGGCGTTGATGCTGTGTTACAGGATCATATGGAGATTGAAAAACTAAGTCAACAAATTTCATTGGAGCAAGCAAAAAATGTGTCGTTTCCAAAAAAAGTAGTGCGAGCATGTTTATCTGTTTTTGCCCCACTATTGTAAGAAATTAGAGAGATAAAAAATGAAAGAGTGAAAAAAATGCAAGCAGTTTATTTAGATCATGCCGCAACAACACCAATGGCTCCAGAAGTCATAGAAGAGATGACACGAGTGATGTCAACTATATATGGTAATCCTTCAAGTGTGCACCAATTTGGTCGCCAAGCTGAGTTTGAATTAGATATGGCAAGAGATGTCGTTGCCGCTTCGATTGGTGCACAATCACGCGAAATCGTTTTTAATGGTGGTGGTTCTGAAGGTGATAATACAGTGTTGTTGGATATTTCTAGACAAATGAAACACAAGGGAAATCATATTATCACAACAAATGTGGAACATTCAGCAGTAATCAAACCACTTGAAACATTAGAAAACATGGGATTTGAGATTACTTATTTACCAGTTGATTCAACAGGACATATTAGTGTGACACAATTAGCATCAGCTATTAAACCTGAAACCATCCTCGTTTCAGTGATGTATGGTAATAATGAAATTGGAACGCTTAATCCGATAAAAGAAATAGGTCAATTACTTTTTGATCAAGATATTTTATTTCATACAGATGCGGTTCAAGCATTTGGAACAGAAATAATCAATGTCGATGATTTAAAGGTTGATTACTTAACTATTTCAGCTCACAAAATTAATGGGCCTAAAGGTGTTGGATTTACTTATATTCGTTCAGGTCAACCAACTCCTGTATTGATACAAGGTGGCGATCAAGAAGAAAAAAGACGTGCTGGGACTGAAAATTTAGCGGGAATAGTCGGTTTAAAAAGGGCTGTATCACTTCTTACAGCTGAGAAAAAAGCTGAAAATAAAGAACGATATAATCAATTCGAACGTCTTATTTTAGAAGCGTTAGATGAGCAACAGATAGAGTATCAGATAAATGGAGACAGAGAAAATAAATTACCTCATATTTTAAATATTTGGTTTAAAAATGTTCCTAATAACATTTTGTTATCTCGTTTAGACTTAGCTGGTTTTGCCATATCAATTGGATCTGCTTGTAGTGCAGGAGATGTAAAACCATCACGCATTATTCAAGCCATTTATTCAAACGACAGTAAAGCAACTAAAGAATCAGTCAGAATTAGTTTTGGCTATGGGGTGACAGAAATGCAAATTATTGAATTTGCACAAACCTTAGTATCAACGGTTCAATCAATTTTAAAAAAATAGTTGGTATTTGTAAACAGATTCATTATAATGAGGGTATCAAGTTTATAGGGGGATAAGTATGTCATTCTTAGAAAAAGCAACAGTGGAAGGATGCCCACAGTTGTACAAAATAAATCCAAAGGCAAGAGCCTATACGTTTAAAGATTATGGTTTCCAAGCAACACCTTCAGGAAATTTACAATTGGTGAGACCATTAGATATCACACCTCAAGCAAAACAAAGTCCAAAGTTAAAAATAACAGTGGCAAAAGACTTGAAAACATTAAAAATGTCTTTGACAACGCCAAATGGATTAAAATCGATTAATATTTTTAAATCAGATGATCAAAAAGATAAACAAGAGCAATTTTATTATATCATGGATGATTTAATGTCATTTGATTGTATCGAAAAAGCTTAAACCCAAAGAAAAGAATTGTCTTATGGCAGTTCTTTTTTTGTGTCAAAGAGATGATTTTATTAAGCAAAAACGCTATAATGTAATAACTGAAAAAAATACGACCTTCAAATCGTAGTAGATTTTCAGAATCTATAAAAAGAAATGATGGTGATGAGTTTGACAGATAACAGTCAAATTAAAGTAGTAGTCGGTATGAGTGGTGGCGTGGATTCATCTGTAACTGCCCTAATACTAAAAGAACAAGGGTATGATGTAGTTGGAGTCTTTATGAAAAATTGGGACGATACGGATGAAAATGGTGTCTGTACGGCAACTGAAGATTACAAAGACGTGGCGAAAGTAGCGAATCAAATAGGTATCCCGTATTATTCTGTGAATTTTGAAAAAGAATATTGGGACCGTGTATTTGAATACTTTTTAGCTGAATATAAACGTGGTAGAACACCAAATCCTGATGTCATGTGTAACAAAGAAATTAAATTTAAAGCCTTTCTAGATTATGCCATGCAACTTGGTGCTGATTACGTGGCGACAGGTCACTATGCTCAAGTGGTTCGTGATGATACAGGAACATCTCAAATGTTACGTGGGGTAGACCAAAATAAAGATCAAACGTACTTTTTAAGTCAACTTTCTCAAGAACAATTATCTAAAACAATGTTTCCACTTGGACATATGGAGAAAAAAGAAGTTCGTGAGATTGCCGAAAAAGCTGGACTTGCAACTGCTAAAAAGAAGGATTCAACAGGTGTTTGTTTTATTGGTGAAAAGAATTTCAAAGAATTTCTTGGGAAATATTTACCAGCACAACCTGGAAAAATGATCACGTTAGATGGTGATATTAAAGGTGATCATGCTGGATTAATGTACTATACCATTGGTCAAAGACAAGGATTAGGAATCGGTGGAGGTCAAGGTGAATCGAGTGAACCGTGGTTTGTTGTGGGGAAAGATTTATCAACAAATACTTTATATGTAGGACAAGGATTTCATCATGAAAATTTGTATTCAACACACCTTGAAGCAAGTGAAGTACATTTTACTGTTGATACACCGAAACCAAAAGAATTTAGATGTACAGCTAAGTTTAGATATAGACAACAAGATATTGGTGTACGTGTTGTATTGTCAGATGATCAAACGCAAGCAACCGTTTATTTTGATGAACCAGTGAGAGCAATTACACCTGGACAAGCCGTTGTTTTTTATGATGGGATGGAATGTTTAGGTGGCGGATTAATCGATGTGGCGTTTTATGAAGATAAACAACGTCAGTACATTTAATTAAAAAAGGTGTTGACAGAACGTTTTTAATACGATATAGTTCTGTGTGTAAGAAAAATAGATTAGTTAGGTGAGGCTCCTATACAAACATAGGCTACTGCCCAAAAATGTCGAGAGACGCCAATGGGTATAACAGAGATGATCGATATAAGGTTTTCTTTAACGTAGCTAAAGTTCTTTGTAACTTTTACGTTGTATAGTGCTAAAACTCAACGATTGGATCTCACAAGTTTATTAAATGTGTCTTTATGCCTTTCGTCGAGTTTTGGACGGAAGGTTTTTTGCGTTTTCTAATCAATCAAAGGAGGGGTAACTGTTTTTTTAAAACTATTATTCTTATAAAAAATAACAAACAAAGGAGATGGAAACACATGGAAGATAGTAGTCACGGTCGAAGTTACAAGGGTCATGAAGAGTGGGAAATAAAAAAAGTTTATTATTATCTATCTGTTTCTACCTCAGAGAGATAAGTTGATAGCTTGTAACCACTTCTCAAAAGGACCCAATAAAAAGGGGGAATACACATGATTCATACAAATATGAGTGGCATACTCTTTTTTATGATCGGGTGTTTCTTATGGACACAACACGTGGGAAAGAAGGTTACAACAATGGAAAAAAAAGAAGTAGCAAACTACAAATTTTTTGCACAAACTAGTATTGATAAATTATTTTCAACATTTAAAACAAGTCTTAGTGGTATAAATAACAATGAGGCAGAAGTATTAAGAGATGAGTACGGTGAAAATGTTATTTCACATAAAAAGAAAACACCCTTTATTATTGAAGTGTTAAAAGCATATTTTACACCGTTTACTACCGTATTATTAGCTTTAGCTATTATTTCGTTTATTACAGATTATGTGATTGTTCCAGCTGATGAAAAAGATTTAACTGGCGTATTGATTATTGTAGCAATGGTGTTGTTAAGTGGCACAATGACACTTGTTCAGTCAGTTAAGTCAAATAATGCGGCTGAAAAATTAAGTAATATGGTAAAAGTCACAGCGACAGTTCTTAGAAAAGGTGAAGAAGTTGAGTTACCTATTGAAGAAATTGTGTGTGGCGACATTATTAAATTATCAGCAGGAGATATGTTACCAGCAGACGTTAGATTGATTCGTACAAAAGACTTGTTCGTCTCGCAAGCTGCTATGACTGGTGAAAGTTATCCTGTTGAAAAAAAAGACACATTTACTATGAGAAACAAAGACACAGAAACAGATTATGAAAATATTGCATTTATGGGAAGTAACGTAGTAAGTGGTAGTGCAATAGGTTTAGTTATTGCTGTTGGAAATGGCACATTATTTGGTCAAATCGCGAAAGATGTGTCCGAAAAACACACGATTACTAGTTTTGATGTGGGGATTTCAAAAACATCTTGGTTATTAATTCGTTTCATGTTGGTCATGGCACCAACTGTATTCCTGATTAATGGTTTAACAAAAGGTGATTGGTTAGAAGCATTTCTTTTTGGTCTATCTGTTGCAGTAGGATTAACACCTGAAATGCTACCAATGATTGTGACAACGAACCTTGTAAAAGGTGCGTCAACAATGGCGAAAAAAGGCACTATCATTAAAAATTTAAACTCTATTCAAAACTTTGGTGCAATTGATGTATTGTGTACGGATAAAACAGGAACCTTGACACAAGACAAGATCATTTTAGAGTATCATTTAGATGTTGATGGAAAAGAAGACGACAGAGTATTAAGACATGCATTCTTTAACAGTTATTATCAAACAGGTTTAAAAAACTTAATGGATAAAGCAATTATAGAATCAGCTGAAGAAGAGTTAAATATGAATGTCAATGCGTATAAAAAAGTTGATGAAATTCCATTTGATTTCCAACGTCGTCGTATGAGTGTGGTGATTGAAGATGCGTTTGGAAAAACTCAAATGATTACAAAAGGTGCCGTTGAAGAAATGCTTGACGTATCAAGTTATGTTGACTACCGTGGTAGTGTGGTTCCTTTAACAGAAGAAATCAAATCAACTATTTTAAAAACAGTTGATGAGTTAAATGAAGATGGATTACGTGTGATTGCGGTTTCTCAAAAAACAAATCCAAGTGTAGTTGGTGAGTTTTCTGTCAAAGACGAAAGCGACATGGTATTAATTGGGTACCTTGCATTCCTCGATCCACCAAAAGAAACAACGAAAGACGCTTTAAAAGCATTAAAAGAACATGGTGTCGGTGTTAAAGTATTAACAGGGGACAATGCTTTAGTCACTAAATCTGTGTGTAAACAAGTCGGATTAGAAGATGAGGAGTTAATTACAGGCTCTGAGATTTCTCGCATGAATGATGTGGAATTAAAAGTCATTGCAGAAAAATACAATATTTTTGTTAAATTAACACCGTCTCAAAAAACACGTTTAGTAAAAGTATTACGTGATGCAGGTCACACTGTTGGCTTTATGGGTGATGGTATCAATGATGCACCTGCTATGAAAGAAGCTGATGTGGGTATTTCAGTAGATACAGCCGTTGATATTGCTAAAGAAAGTGCTGACGTGATTCTGTTAGAAAAAGATTTAATGGTGTTAGAACGAGGTATTTTAGCAGGACGTACAACGTTTGGTAACATTATGAAATATGTCAAAATGACAGCAAGTTCAAACTTCGGTAATATGTTCTCAGTTGTTGTGGCAAGTATTTTCTTACCATTTTTACCAATGTTGCCAATTCAACTGCTATTCTTGAATTTAATTTACGATATTTCTTGTATGTCAATTCCATGGGATAATATGGATGCCGATTATTTAGAAGAACCTAAAAAATGGGATGCAAGCCGTATTGGGTCATTTATGAAGTGGCTTGGACCTACAAGTTCAGTGTTTGATATTACTACGTATGCTTTAATGTATTTTGTCATTTGTCCAGCAGTAGTGGGTGGATCATATCACACATTAGGAGCTGAACAACAAGCATTGTTTATCGCAGTATTCCATGCTGGTTGGTTTGTTGAGTCATTATGGTCTCAAACATTAGTTATTCATACATTAAGAACACCAAAATTACCATTTATTCAAAGTAGAGCATCATTTATTTTAACAACGATTACGTCTATCGGTATTGCAATTGGTTCATTCTTACCATTTACAGCGTTTGGTCAAGATTTAGGATTGATGCCATTACCAGGGCAATACTGGATTTATTTAGCACTGACTATCGTTGCATATCTAATGCTTGTAATGGTTGTTAAGAAAATCTATGTAAACCGTTTTGGTGAGTTATTATAATAGAAATTTAAAAAGAAACGAGTGAGAACTTGTTTCTTTTTTTTTAACAAGATAAAATAGATAAGTCGTAAGATTTGTCAATTTAGACATTTTCACATAGTCTATAAGTAAAGTGTAAAAGAAGGGCGGACAAATAGATGTATCAAGTTATTCAGACTTATAGTGAAGATGAGCCTTGGTGGTTTTTTGAAAAATGGGAAAAAAATATAAAATCAGAAGAGGTTTTTGATAAATTTCATGATGCAGAAAAAGCATTTATGAAACAATATGATCAATTAAAACAAAACTACGAAGAAGTAAAATGCAAAGATCCTTATTTAGTCGCTTTTTGGAACGATGAAGAATACGTATATTGTGAAGACTGTGATGAAGATTTACAAGCATACAGAGGATTAATGCTGGTAAGTGAGTACAAAAAATTAGATTTAGGAGATAATAACTCAGATGAAGCAACTGGTAATAGCAGAAAAACCAAGTGTTGCCAGAGATTTAGCCAAAGTGCTAGGGGCAACCAAGAAAACTAAAAATTATATCGAGGGCGATAAATATATCGTGACTTGGGCTTTAGGTCATTTGCTTGGCTTAAAGATGCCTGAAGATTATAACAAAGATTGGGCAGAGTGGAACATGAATACCTTACCAATGATTCCTGAACGAGTAGGGATAAAACCACTACCTAAAACACGTCCACAATTAAAAGCAATTAGTCAATTAGCTAATCGCAAAGATGTATCTGAAGCCATTATCGCAACTGATGCAGGACGTGAAGGAGAGCTAGTTGCACGCTGGATTTTACAATATGTCAAGTTCAAAAAGCCAGTGAAACGTTTATGGATTTCTTCTCAAACAGATAAAGCCATTAAACAAGGATTTAAACAATTAAGACCAAGTAAAGAGTATGATAATTTATATTATTCAGCTGTGGCTCGTGCCGAGGCTGATTGGTTGGTTGGGTTAAATGTGACACGAGCGTTAACTGTAAAATACAAAGACAGTTTATCAGCAGGACGCGTTCAAACACCGACTCTTGCGATGGTTAGACAACAAGAAGAGGTCATTGAGAAATTTAGACCGGAAACCTATTTTACGCTAGACGCTGAATATGATGGTGTCATAGGACATTTGCAATTAAAAAATCCTAGACAGTATAAAGAGAGACAAGCATTAGAAGATTTAGTCGCATCATTTGATGGAAAATCGTTAATAGTTGAAGAGATTCAAGTGAAGGAAAAAACAGAGTACGCACCACTTCCTTATGATTTAACAGAAATTCAGCGTGAAGCAAACCAACGTTACCAATATTCTGCTAAAAAAACACTGTCAATTATTCAACGTTTATATGAAACGCATAAAATTGTCACGTATCCACGAACTGATTCGAAACATTTGACGACCGACATGAAATCAACGATGAAAGAACGTTTGACTGCTGTTACTCAAATGTCACCAGAATTAGTGAAACGACTTGTTAAAGATGGTGCAGTAGTAAAACAGCAAAAAGTGTTCCAAAATGCAAAGGTAACTGATCATCATGGATTGATTCCAACAGAACAATCGGCTCGCCTAGAAAAATTAGACAACGATGAGTTGAAAATCTATCGCATGATTGTAGAACGTTTCTTAGGTTTATTTTTACCGCCGTATAAAGTATCTATTGAAACAATTACAGCTAAAGTAGACCAATCAACCTTTGTTTTTAAGCAACAACGTGTCCTTGAAACTGGATGGAAACAAGTTGAAGAAGCAGCTAAACAATCTGTTGTCTTTAAAAAAGGAACAGCAATCAAAGTAGTTTATAAGATTAATAAACAACTGACAACTCCACCAAATCCATTATCAGAGGGAACGTTACTTGGAAAAATGGAAAAACATAATTTAGGAACACCCGCAACACGTGCCGAAATTATTGAAAAATTAATCAGTTCAGATTTAATTGAACGTCAAACCAATCGTATAGTGGTTACAGCAAAAGGAAAACAACTATTACAATTAGTGAATCCATCACTTGTCACACCAGAGCTGACACAACAATGGGAGCTTTCTTTAGAAAAAATTGCGAATGGTGATCTTAAACATCAAGTATTTATAAAAGACATTGAAAAAGAAACCACTCGATTAGTTAAAGAAATTAAAATGAGTGAAGAAAAGTATGTCGATCATTCATTAACCAATAAAACCTGTCCTGATTGTGGTAGCCAATTAAAAGAAAAAAATACAAGAGATGGCAAAATCTATGTATGTAGCAGTGAGACTTGTCATTACAAACGACGTAAAGATCCAAAAGTATCCAATAAGCGTTGCCCGCAATGTAAAAAGAAAATGATGATATTAGAAAATAAAAATGGATCATATTTCAAGTGCGGTGGCTGTCAATACACAGAAAAAATGCAAAGTGGCTCAAAAGGTAAAAAAAAAATCTCGAAACATGAAGAGCGAAAATTGATTAAAAGATATAATCAAGCAGAAGAGATGGAAAGCCCACTTGCGGCAGCTTTAAAAGCAGCAATGAAAGAAGACTAGTAAAAAAAGGAATGTCACAAGGTTTATCACCTTACTGTCATTCCTTTTTATTATATGTTTAATACTTTATTTAAGAAGTCTTTTGTACGGTCATTTTGAGGATTTTCAAAGACTTGTTCAGGTGAACCATCCTCTAAGAAATTACCCCCATCAATAAACATCACACGATTTGCCACTTCTTTAGCAAATCCCATTTCATGAGTGACAATCACCATTGTCATTCCTTGCTCAGCTAAATCTTTCATAACGTTTAGTACGTCTCCTACCATTTCTGGGTCAAGTGCGGAGGTTGGCTCATCAAAGAGCATAATATCAGGATTCATGGCTAATGCTCTGGCAATGGCAACACGCTGTTTTTGTCCTCCTGATAAAGAGTCTGGGTAGCTATCTTTTTTATCAGCTAAGCCAACTGATTCAAGTAAACTAATTGCTTTTTCATTTGCTTCAGCTTTAGATAATTTACCCAAGTCAACAGGAGCGAGGGTCACATTTTCTAAAATGGTTAAATGAGGAAATAGATTGAAATGTTGGAAGACCATTCCAATATGTTGACGAACTTTATTGATGTTAGTATTTTTGTCAGTCAAATTAGTTCCATCCACGATAATATTTCCACTCGTAATTTCTTCTAATTGATTTAAGCAACGAAGAAACGTGCTTTTACCAGAACCTGATGGGCCAATGATACAGACCACATCGCCTTTTTTGATAGAAACATTAATATCGTTTAATACAGTGTGTTCATCATATTTTTTTACTAAGTGCTCAACTAATATTTTTTCAGCCAATTAGTTCACCTTCTTTTCTAAAACTTTTGCTAATTTTGTTAATGCTGTAATCAAAATCAAATAAATCAATGCGATAGTAAAGTAAACCATCGTACTTTGTAAGTTTCGTGCCACAATAATTTTACCTGATTGAAGTAATTCAATTAAACCAATTGATGATAGAATGGTTGTATCTTTTAGAGATATAACAAATTGGTTAACAAATGATGGAATCATGATTTTAATGGCTTGAGGTAAGATAATCTTTTGCATTGCACGATGATACGAAAGACCTAAACTTCTAGAGGCTTCCATTTGACCCTTAGGAACAGCATTTATCCCACCACGTACGATTTCTGATAGATAGGCACTTGAGTTTAATGTTAGTGTGATGATACCAGCTAAGAAGACAGGAATATTAAAACCTAAAATCCCTGGCATACCAAAGTAAATGAAGAAAGCTAGCACCATAAGTGGAATACCACGAATAATATCCACATAGATTGTTGCGATAAGACGCAGCACTTTTGATGGTGAAACACTAAATAAACCAATTAAGATACCGATAATAAGTGCTAAAACAAATGATACTAGAGTTAACTTAATTGTCATCCATAGTCCATCGAGTAAACTTTTCCAGTTGTTTTTTAAGAAACCAGCAAAACTTGTTTCGTCAACAGCGGTTTCTTCTGTACTTGTATCTTTACCAGTTGAAATATATTTATTGATAATTTTGTCGTACTCGCCAGACGCTTTTAAATTCTTAAGACCAGCGTTGAATTTTTCCAATAATTCTTGATTCTGCCCTTTTTTAACGGCAAATCCATAGGCACTACCAGTCTCTTTTTCACCAACTAATTGAAGAGCTTGCCCATTTGTAATGGCATATCCTAAAACAGGGTAATCATCAAATATTGCAACAGCTTCGCCATTTTCTAATGATTTATACAGTCCAGTGGCGTCATCAAAGTTTTTGATTGTATAACCATATTTTTTTTGATTCTTTTCTAAGAAAGTCGCACTTTCAGTTCCAACTTTTGCAGCGACTGTTTTTCCTTTTAAATCGTCATAACTTTTGATTGAGTTATTTCCTTCTTTAACAGCCATTGAAATACCGCTATCAAAATAAGGATCAGAAAAATCAAATGATTTTTTTCGTTCCTCGGTAATGCTCATACCAGCAACCATACCATCCGCTTGATTTGATTGGACAGCTTGTACCGCACTATCAAATCCTAAAGGTTTTAAATCCACTTTGAATCCTTGATCTTTCGCGATAGCATTGATTAAATCAACGTCAATCCCAATATATGTTCCGCTTGAATTTTGGTATTCAAAAGGAGCGAAGGTTAAATCAGTCCCAATTGTGTATGTTTGTTCTTCTGCTTTGACATTGACTCCAAAAACTAAAACAACTAAAGAGGCAAGTAAAGCTATGAATGAAAATAAAGAATATTTATTTTTCATAAAGTTTCTCCTTTTTTTCTATTTTTTTTATTATAATTTAAAAAAACAGAAAAACACAAATTTTATGTCAGATTATCTTACATGAAATTTGTGTTTTTACAAAAAAATACCAAAAAACGGTTTAATTTTTACACTAATACCTATATACAACTTCTGCACCAAATGGCATCAGTGCTAATTTTGCCAATTTAAAAGATTGTTTTCCAAAAGGAATCCCAATAATGGTGATGCATAAAAGTATACCGCTAGTAACGTGGACAATGGCTAATGGAAGTCCTGATATGATAAGCCAAAGTATATCAACAACAAATGAGATACCACTTCCATTGTAAACAATGTCTTTTCCAAAAGGCCAAAATGAAAGACCAGCAATTTTAAAGCATTGAAGTCCTATTGGAATCCCAATAATAGTAATACACCACGCGCACCCAGCGATAAACCAAGAAATTCCACCAGCAAATCCTCCAAAAATTATCCAAATAATGTTTCCTAAAAAAGTCATTGTCATTCTTCTTTCTAAAATATGATAGATTAATAAAAGCATTTCATTCATCATTCTGATAGAATGTAGTTAGTTGATTATAACATAGACATATAATGTATACAAAAGGGGAAATGATAGTGGAAAATATCTTTATGACATTTATAACCTATTCCATTGTAGGATGGCTGTGGGAAAGTGTTTATTGTTCGTTAAAAGCACGACATTTTGTGTATCGTGGCTTCTTATTAGGCCCATATTGTCCTGTTTATGGGTTTGGTGTGACAGCTGTTTTATTACTTGTCCCAGACAAATCAGGTACACTTTTAAATCTTTATTTTAATTCTGTTGTGATTGTGACTATTATTGAATTTATAACAAGTTGGTTACTAGAAAAATTATTTAATATGTCATTGTGGGATTATAAAAATGTTCCCTTTAATATTGAAGGACGAGTAGCTGTCCCAGTTTCAATGTTCTGGGGAGTGGGATGTTTGTTCCTAATTAAAGTGATTAATCCAGTCATACAAGATGGCATTACAAACTTTATAAATGCAACTAACAATATTGGACCCATTATTTTATTTGTTTTATTTACGGTAGATGTTATCTCAACATTAATTTTTACAGCGACTACCAAAAAAGAAGTTGCTTCATCAATTGATACGAGTGATAAGGAAAATGCTGGTATTAAAGAATATCGTTTAAAACACTTATTTGAAAACAAAGAATCAGACCATAATAGATTGATAGTTTTACAAGACTTGAAAAACAAACCACTGAAATTAAAACATCACAATTTAAATCGTTTGCTTAAAAACTATCCAAATTTAAAATTAAAAAAATAGGGTTAGGCCTATTTTTTTTTTGTTTCTCATAAATGAAGTGGCTATGTTATAATGGTTCTATTACATAAAAAGAGGTATGGTATGAATAACAATGATCGGTTAACGCGTTTAAGATACGCACTTGATATTAAAGATAATGATATGGTCGAGCTTTTTTCTTTAGGTGGCGTGACTGTTACAAAAGAAGAGTATTTATCAATGTTAAATAAAATAGATGACGACTTATATGAAAATATGTTAGAAGATGAAATGTTTGAGAGATTTTTAAATGGCATGATTATTTCACAGCGTGGTAAAAAAGATGATGACAAGGTAGTCTATGAATTGCATGAAGGAAACGCAAATAATGTCTTTTTAAAGAAAATAAAAATTGCCTTGTCTCTTACAACTGATGATATGCTTCATTATTTAGATGAGGCAGGAGTAAGTGTTTCTAAAAGTGAATTAAGTGCTTTTTTAAGAAAAGAAGGACATCGAAATTACAAAGTATGTGGAGACAACTACACAAGACATTTTTTAAAAGGCTTAATGACTGATTATAGATAATGATTATTTTAGGAGGTGACTTATGCGTTTTGTCATTGATGGGGATGGGTCTCCGGTAAAAAATGAAGTGATCCAATTAGGAGAAACGTATCAAATTCCTGTTGTTATCGTGACAAGTATTGATCACTACACAAATAAAATTTATCCAGACTTTATTGAGTTTATTTACGTAGATAAAGGAAGTGACAGTGCTGATTATCGTATCGTAAAAGAAGTAGAGGATCATGATATTATTATTACTCAAGATTATGGTTTGGCTTCTCTTTTACTAACAAAACCAGTGCGAGTATTTCATCATAGCGGACAAGAGTATACAACACGTACGATTGATACGTTACTTAATCAACGTTTTATAGGTAGTCAAATGCGTAAAGCAGGAAAGAAAACAAAAGGTCCTAAAGCATTTACCCAAAAAGATAAAGAGATATTTATTGGGAAAATGTTGGATATTATTAAGAGCAAAAATAACCTTGGCTAAAAAGTTAAGGTTATTTTTTATTTTATGAATATATTTTTGTACTTTGTAAAAAGAATTGAGAATTAACATAATGATAGATTGTTTTAGAAAAATCAAATGCTTCCCCTGACGATAAGTAAAATAACTCATCAATTAATAATCCTGGATCCCCCTCATTTAATTCTAATAAGTCACTTTCATCTTTATTTAATTTTATGACATGGATATATTTATCAGAGAAGCTAATATTCAATTTCAAAGCTGTTTTACAGTAATCAAAAATAGAATGCTCTGCTATTTCAACATTTAAGTAAGGGATGATTGTTTTATTGTAATAGGATTCTTCTATACAGAGAACTTGAGAATTAATATATCGTATTCTTTTAACATAATAAACACTCTCTTTATCATCTAAACTTAAATGCTCTCTAACTTCCAATGGCGGAATTACTTCACTAAGTTCTAATACTTTAGATGTAATATCAAATTCACCTAAATCAGCTGTAAATCCTTGATTTTCACTGAAATTAATATAACCTTTTCTTTTTTTTCTCCTAACAAATACACCACTACCTTGTATTTGGTAGATAATTCCTCGTTTTTCTAATAAATCCAATGCTTTAACAATAGTACTTTTACTGACGTGATAAGTCTCTATCAATTCTTTAAAGTTTGGTAACCTACTACCATGGTTTAAGTTATTTTCAACAATTGATTCCTCAATTAATAATGCAATTTTTTCGTATTTTAACATCATAATAATCCCCTCATTTATATCTCTTAAGTTTTGTTACGATAGTTTTCTTTATTTTATCACAAAAAAATAAAAAAGATAGGTATTGACAAATTGTGCATGCACAATTATTATTTATATATAAAGTTTAGAGAGGAAGGCGAATCATGAGTAAAGTGAGAGACTATTCAAAGTTGGCACAAGATATTGTTGAAATACTTGGTAAAGATAATATTTTAAATGCTACACGTTGTGCAACAAGATTAAGATTGGTGTTAAAAGATATTCCAACTGATGCAAAAGAAAAAATTTCAACATTACCTGGTGTTATATCGGTCGTCATAAATAATGGACAATTTCAAATAGTGATTGGTCCACACGTAGGGGAAGTGTATGATGCGTTTACTGAATTAGTAAATGTTGATATAACTGAGGAAGAACCAAAAGGAAGTATTCTAAATCGTATTATTGCTACAATGTCTGCTGTATTTGCACCGTTTGTTTATATTTTAGCGGCAGCAGGTATTCTACAAGGTGCACTTATCTTGATTAATTTAGCTTATCCTGCCTTTGCGTCAACTGATACTTATCGTGTTTTTAGTTTCATTTCTTGGGCACCGTTTACATTCTTACCAATTTTTATCGCAATTACGGCATCCAAGCATTTTAAAGTAAATACATATATTGCTGTCGCGATATCAATGGCACTTGTGTCACCTGATTGGACAACAATGGCATCAGAGATTGCTTCAGGAAAGCATTTAACATTTTTTAACATTCCATTAAGTGAAACAGTCTATACATCATCAGTTTTACCGCCACTTATTATGGTTTGGTTGTTGTCTTATTTAGAAAAATTTGTAGAAAAAAGATTGCCTGGAGTGGTTAAGCCATTACTTACTCCATTGATTTGTATGGTTATCATGGTTCCTGTGACTATTTTAGTATTTGGTCCGGCATCAGCTTTCCTCGCAAACGGTATCGCAAATGGTTATAACAGTCTAGTACAAGTTGCACCACCTCTAGCAGGTGCATTAATTGGTGGATTCTGGCAAGTAGTTGTTATTTTTGGGGTTCATTGGGGTATTACACCAGTTGTTATGGCAAACTTTGATATGTATGGAAGAGATTCATTCCAAGCGTTTCAAACCATTGCAGTCGTAGCACAAGTAGGAGCAGTTTTAGGTGTATTCTTGAAAACTAGAAACAAAGAACTTAAAGGAGTTTCTTTATCAGCCTTTATTACAGGTTTGTTCGGTATAACAGAGCCAGCCATTTACGGGGTAACACTTCGATTTAAAAAACCATTTATTTTTGGGTGTATATCCGGGGCAATCGGTGCGATAGTTGCTAGTTTCTTCAATCCATACTATTTTGCTTACGCTGGGTTACCAAGTTTATTAACGGTTGTTAATGGAATTAATAGTGAGTTTCCAACTTCATTCATTGGCATCGTAATTGGATGTCTGATTGCACTTGTTGGTTCAGCAGCTTTAGTAATGATTTTCGGATTTGGTGAAACAAATGAAACAGATAAAGAGTTAAGTGAAGACATTGAAGGAAAAGTAAAAAAAGCGCCATTAGTTAATTATGATATGCCAACACCAATTATTGGAGAAGTCATAGCATTAACTGATGTACCAGACGAAGTATTTGCTAGTGGTGCGATGGGATCTGGAGTTGCCGTTAAGCCAACTGATAATAAAGTTTATGCTCCATTTGATGGTGTTGTAACGATGGTAATTGATTCAAAACATGCCATTGGTTTAACGAGCGATACTGGAATCGAATTATTGGTTCATGTTGGATTGGATACAGTTAAATTGGAAGGAAAACCATTTAAATGTCATGTTATTCAAGGTCAATCTGTTAAAAAAGGTGACCTGTTATTAGAATTTAATGCAGAAGAAATCGAAGAAGCAGGTTATTCATTAATTACGCCAGTTATTATTACGAATTCTTTTGAATTTAAATCTATTCAAATAGAGGAAAATAATATAGTCAATGTGAACGATAGTCTTTTAAAATTTAATTAGAGGTGATAAAAATGGATAAAAACTTTTTATGGGGTGGCGCATTAGCTGCTCATCAATTCGAAGGCGGATGGAATCAAGATGGAAAAGGACCAAGTGTTATTGATGTTATGACAGCAGGCGCACATGGTGTACCAAGAGAAATTACAGAAACAATTGAGGTAGATAAATTCTATCCAAACCATGAAGCAATTGATTTTTACAATAGGTATAAAGAAGACGTAGCATTGTTTGCTGAAATGGGATTAAAGTGTTTAAGAACATCCATTGCGTGGTCACGTATCTTTCCAAATGGAGATGAAGACACACCAAATGAAGCTGGGTTACAATTTTATGATGATTTATTTGACGAGTTATTAAAAAATGGTATCGAGCCAGTTATTACATTGTCCCATTTTGAAATGCCATTGCATTTAGCTAAAGAATATGGTGGATTTAGAAATCGTAAAGTGATCGACTTTTTTGAAAAATTTGCGATTACATGTTTTGAGCGTTATAAGAATAAAGTAAAATACTGGATGACTTTTAATGAAATCAATAACCAAATGGATACTAATAATCCTATCTTTTTATGGACTAACTCTGGTGTAAGTGTGGCAGAGGGTGAAAATGCAAAAGAAGTCATGTATCAAGTTGCTCATAACGAATTAGTTGCTAGTGCTAAAGCAGTTATTGCTGGTAAAAAAATAAATCCTAATTTTGAAATAGGTTGCATGGTCTCTCATGTTCCAATCTATCCCTATTCATGTAATCCAGCTGATATTATGGCAGCTGAAGAAGCGATGCGTCAACGATTCTTTTTTGCTGATGTTCATGTACGTGGCTACTATCCAAGTTATGCCATGAAAGAATTTGAACGTGAAGGATATAATCTGGATATTCGCCCAGAAGATTTAGAAATATTAGCTAAGGGAACAGTTGATTATGTTGGTTTAAGTTATTATATGTCAACAGTTGTTAAAGCTGATGTGAATAACGATAACTTAGGTAATGTGGTGAATGGTGGATTACCAAATAGTGTAGAAAATCCATATATCGAAACAAGTGATTGGGGATGGACAATTGATCCTGAAGGCTTGCGTTATGGTTTGAATCGCTTGTATGATCGCTACCAAATCCCATTATTTATCGTAGAGAATGGGTTTGGCGCAATTGATGAACTAACTGAAACAAATGAAGTTCACGATCAAAATAGAATTGATTACTTAGTGAAACATATTGAAGCTATTAAAACAGCGATTGATTATGATGGCGTAGAAATCATGGGTTATACACCTTGGGGGATTATTGATTTAGTATCCTTCACAACTGGTGAGATGAAAAAACGCTACGGAATGATTTATGTTGACCGTGATAATGAAGGAAATGGTTCGATGAATCGTTATAAAAAAGATTCGTTTGATTGGTATAAAAAAGTGATTGAAACAAATGGAGAAGAGCTTTAAATATATAAAACTATTAGTCTGTACTGGCTAATAGTTTTTTTAATAGCTATTAATTAACCTATTTTTTAAAGTGTGTTATCCTACTATATAAGAAGAGCTTCGTATAGGAGGAAAAAACATGGGAGACAATAAATCTGCCAAAACAAATCAGTCTGAAACCACATTTATTAAGTATATCAGTTGGATTGCAACCATTACAGCAATTCTAATGTATGTATCGTACATCCCACAAATAAGTAATAATTTAGCTGGAGACAAAGGTAGTCCTGTTCAACCCTTAGTTGCAGCAATTAACTGCTCACTTTGGGCGATTTACGGATTTAAAAAAACGCCACGAGATTGGCCGATTGTACTAGCAAATTTTCCGGGAGTCATTTTTGGGATAATTACTTTTTTAACCGCTTTGTAGTAAAAAAACGATTATTAAACCAAAAAATTTGAAAATTGACGTAAATTTGCCTTGAAATAGTTATAATATGAAAGAGTCTATGACTTAAGTAGTATTATATTGTTTCAGGGGGTTGGATCAATGGATATTTTAGAGATTACAAGTATCATTGGGACGATTGCTTTTTCGTTTTCTGGAGCACTTGTTGCCATAGAAGAAAAATATGATTTATTAGGGATTGCAGTATTAGGATTTGTCACGGCATTTGGTGGCGGTGCTTTAAGAAATTTGATTTTAGGATTATCAATGGATATTTTTTGGAGTCAGACAACACTGTTTTATGTGTCATTTGCAACAATTGGCATTGTTTATTTATTTCCGAAAAGGCTATCATCAATGAAAATGTTAGAACTTATTTCTGATGCAATCGGGCTAGCGGCATTTAGTATTCAAGGGGCTTTGTATGGATTAGGAATTAATGGTCATATAGGTCCTGTTATTATGGCGGCGTTATTGACAGGTACAGGAGGAGGATTAATACGAGATCTTCTTGCGGGAAAAAAACCAAGTGTCTTATGTGCTGAAATATATGGTAGCTGGTCGATTTTAATAGCAATCGCTCTTTATGTTTATCGTCCAACGCACTCATTAGTATATCTTTTTATCATTGTGTTAACAGTGTTACTAAGAGTTGTTGGGTTAACATATGATTGGAATTTACCGAAGTCTAAATTTAATAAACATGATGATGACAATAGCCACCCAACTCTAAAAATTGACTTATAAAACGTTGCGTGATATATTTTACAGATAATATAGACTAAAGACGTTATATAGAATCATAAAGTGTTAAGTTGAAAACAATTGATTGATTTTTCAATTGTTTTCTTTTTTTATGATGATTTTAGTAAAAAGGAGAGTCAAAAGTGAGTATTTTAGAGATTGATGACTTAAAGTATGAATTACCAGATAAGATGCTTTATGAAAATGGATCACTTCGTTTAAATAAGGGTGAACATCTTGGTTTAACAGGAAAAAATGGGGCAGGAAAATCAACTTTATTAAAAATAATTCAAGGTGAGATTATGCCTGATGAAGGTCGAATTGTTTGGCAAAATAATATGACGATTTCCTATTTGGAGCAACAATTAACCTATAGTGAAGGTGACACAATGTTTGATTATTTAAAGCAAGCATTTAGTCATTTATATAAAATGAGTGATGAAATCCAACAGATGTATGAAGAGTATGCCACAACGTATGATGATGAGTTACTTGAAATAATTGGGAAAAAACAAGAAAAACTTGAAGCCAGTGACTTTTATTCAATAGAAACACAAATCGAACAAGTTGCAAATGGACTAGGATTGACTGCAATTGGTTTAGATAAAGAAGTGGCTAAGTTAAGTGGTGGGCAACGTTCGAAAGTCAGTTTGGCAAAATTATTACTAGAAAAAGCAGACGTCTTTTTACTAGATGAGCCGACAAACTACCTAGATGTTTCACATATTGACTGGCTATCAGATTATTTAAATCAATTAGATAGTACCTATATCGTGATTTCTCATGATAGAGACTTTTTAAATAAAGTAACGACATGTATTTGTGATATTGATTACCATACGTTGACAAAATACAATGGTAATCTAGAAGCTGCGATGAAACAAAAACAAGCAAAAGCAGAACAACATCAAAGAGATTATGAAAAACAACAAAAAGAAATTGATAAATTGGAAGCTTATGTAAGAAAGTACAAAGCCGGAAGTCGTTCGAATATGGCAAAAAGTCGTGAGAAACAATTAAATAAAATTGATAGACTAGCTGCGCCACCAAGTGGTAAACCAGGTAAATTTGAATTTCCGTATGAAATGAGTCATAGTCATTTAGTTCTTGAAACAAATGATTTATCAGTAGGATATGAGTTTCCTTTATTAGAAGACATTAATTTCAGACTTCATAAGGGTGAGAAAATTGCGATTAAAGGATTTAATGGGATTGGTAAATCAACCTTATTAAAAACGTTAATCGGTGAGATAGATAAGCTATCGGGAACGATTGAAATTAGTCGTGACGTGAAGATTAATTACTTTTCACAAGATTTAAATTGGGAACACCCAAACCAGTCAGCAATTGATTGGTTACAAGTTGTTCATCCAAAACTATCTAATAAAGAAGTGCGTCGTGTTCTTTCTAAAAGTGGCATTAATGATGATAATATGAGTAAACCGTTATCCCAACTTAGTGGGGGAGAGCAGTGTAAAGTGAAATTGTGTCACTTGACTTTAATTAAGAGTAACTTATTAGTACTTGACGAACCAACAAACCATTTGGATCAACAAAGCAAAGATGCATTAAAAGAAACACTGAATCAATTTGAAGGAACTGTGTTACTTGTTTCTCACGAAATGGACTTTTTAGAAGATTTAGTAGATCAAGTTTATGATGTTGCGTTAGGAAAAATGATTTAAAAAGGAAGGCTTCGAGAAATCGAGGTCTTTTTTTATGCACAAAATTGTATTTTTTACTAATATTTGTACGGTTTTTGTTTTATCCAAGTGAAATAATTAATTAACAATACATTAAAATACGGTTAGTGTTTGAAATAACTAGTTTATAAACGTTGTATTAACAAAGTTTATAGAACCTATAAATAAAACCAATAGTAAGATAAAAAACAACAAATTGTATGCGTTTACATTAGTTGGTACAGTATGAGTGTAGTCACAAAGAAATAAATGAGGTGAATAAAAATGATAACAGTATCAATCGCCGGTGGTTCCCAACCAGAGATTTTAACGTTGGTAAACGAAGCGAAAAATCGTTTTAAAGAAAGTCTGAATTTTGTTGTGTTTGACCAAACAGAAGATATAGGAAATTCAGATACGTGGGAATATGTCCACTGTAAAGACGAGGCTGAAATAGTTCAAAAGGCAGTGCAATATGTAGCTGATGGACATGCTCAAATTCTCCTCAAAGGTATTATTCAAACACATACATTATTAAAAGAATTACTAAAAAAAGAGTATGGCTTAAAAACGCAATCTGTTTTATCACACGTTGCCATGGTAACAGTTCCTTCCAAAGATAAAATATTTCTGTTAACTGATTGTGCGATGAATATCACGCCAGACACTCAAACAATGATTGAAATTGTTGAAAATGTGAAATCTGTTGCACACAAAATCGGATTAGATCATCCGAAAATCGCGTTACTAAGTGCGGCGGAAAATTACAATCCAAAAATGCCATCATCGGTATTAGCGACTGAAGTAACTGAAGCATTTAAAGACGAAAAAAATGCCGCAATATTTGGACCAATTTCATTTGACTTAGCCATATCTAAAGAAGCAGTTGAACACAAACGATTCGTTGGACCAATTATGGGGGATGCGGATGTATTGGTTGTGCCACAAATAGATACAGGAAATAGTTTGTATAAATCACTCACACTATTTGCTGATGCTACAGTCGGTGGAACAATCGTCGGGACAAAAGTTCCAGTGGTATTGACTTCAAGAAGTGATACAACGGCAAGTAAACTTGATTCTTTAGAGTTTGCCATGAAACAAATTTAGAAAAGAGGTTTTTTGATGGAACATATATTAGTTATTAATCCTGGATCGACATCGACTAAGTTAGCTATTTTTTCAAATCATGAACAAATTGCAGAAGAAACGATTCGTCATACAGTCGAAGAAATTTCGCAGTTTGAAAATGTGATTAGTCAAACGGATTTTAGAGCAGAATTAATAAAAGAATTTATCACAAAACAACAAGTAGAAGACAGTTTAGTTGCTGTCGTTGGTCGTGGTGGGTTATTAAAACCAATACCAGGTGGCACGTATAAAGTAAACGAGGCTCTATTAAGTGACTTGATAGCTGAAAAATATAACACACATGCCTCTAACTTAGGGGCTATCTTAGCCAATGAGTTTGCAAAAGAATACGACATTCCAGCATTTATCGTAGACCCAGTAGTAGTCGACGAAATGGAACCGATTGCAAAGGTGTCAGGACTAAAAGGAATTAATCGTAGAAGTGTTACACATGCCCTAAATCAAAAAGCTGTTGCTCGTGTGACAGCAGAAGAATTAGGTAAAGAATATGAAACTTCATCTATGATTGTCGCTCATTTAGGCGGTGGGATTAGTGTTGGTGCTCATAAAAATGGGAAGATGATTGATGCTGTAAACGGCTTAGATGGTGAAGGTCCTTTTTCACCAGAAAGAAGTGGGGAATTACCACTAGTTGATTTTGCCAATCTGATTGTTGAAGAAAATCTAACATTAGCTGATGTGAAAAAAATGATAGCAGGTAACAGTGGGCTGAAATCATATCTTGGGGAAACTGATTTAAGAGAAGTCGAAAAACGTATTAAAGCTGGCGATACTGAAGCAGCATTTTACGAAGAAGCCATGTCTTATCAAGTAGCTAAAAGTATTGCGGAAATGTCTGTTGTACTAAAAGGTGAAGTAGATAGCATCATCTTAACAGGCGGTGCCGTTTATTCAGACTCAATTCGTAAGCAAATTACTTCTCGTGTTGAATGGATTGCACCAGTTAAAGCTTTCCCAGGTGAGATGGAAATGCAAGCTCTATATGAAGGAGCATGGCGTGTACTAAAAGGAAAAGAAGAAGCAAAAGACTACGCTTTAGTGTAACAAATAGAAGGAGTGAAAAAGATGGCAGAACAAACAGACTTACTAATTTTAGGTGGCGGAACTGGTGGTTACGTTGCAGCAATTAGAGCAGCACAAAAAGGGTTGGATGTCACGATTGTTGAAAAAAGTAAATTAGGTGGAACATGTCTACATAAAGGATGTATCCCAACAAAAGCATTATTAAGAAGTGCAGAAGTATTTGACACAATCAAAGATGCACAGGAGTTTGGTATTGAGAATGTAAAAGACTTTTCTGTCGACTTTAAAAAAGTACAAGAAAGAAAACAAGGAATCATTAATCAACTTCATCAAGGTGTCGAAGGATTAATGAAAAAAAATAAAATCCGAGTTCTTGAAGGTGAAGGGGCAATTTTAGGGCCATCTATCTTCTCACCAGTTTCTGGAGCGGTTGCTGTGACATTTCATGATAAATCAAAAGAAGAAGAAATCATCGTCCCTAAAAATGTCATTATCGCGACAGGTTCATCACCGAAAACTTTACCTAATTTGCCATTAGATGAAGAATTCATTCTTTCATCAGACGGAATGTTAGAAATTGAAACATTGCCTAAATCAATTGCGATTGTTGGTGGTGGTGTGATTGGTGTTGAATGGGCGTCTCTATTAAATAGTTTAGGCGTTGAAGTAACCATTATTGAATTCTTAGATCGCTTGTTAATTAATGAAAGCCCAACCATTTCAAAAGAATTGAAGAAAAGTCTAGAAAAACGTGGTATTAAAGTACTTCTAAGTAGCAAAGTATCTAAAGCAGACATCAAAGGTAAAGAAGTTGTGGTCGATATAGAAGGCCAAGATAGTTTAACAGTTGACAAAGTCATGGTTGCTATCGGACGCAAGCCGAATGTAAATGGTATTGGCTTACAAAACACATCAGTTAAGTTTGATGATAAAGGCATTCAAGTGAATGAGTTCTACCAAACAACTGAAGATCATATTTACGCAGTAGGAGATTGTATTGATACACTTCAATTAGCACACGTTGCAATGAAAGAAGGAGAAATTGCAGTTAGTCACCTTCTAGAAGAAGACGTTGACACAATCAACTACACAAATGTTCCACGTTGTGTTTATACAAATCCAGAAATCGCAAGTGTTGGGTACTCAAAAGATAATGTCCCAGAAGGTGTGAAAGCAAAAGTTGGAACATTTAGTTTTGCTGGAAACGGAAAAGCACTTGTTTATGGTGGTGAAGGTGGATTTGTTGAAGTTATAAGAGATGAAGAAACGGATGATTTATTAGGTGTATCCATTATTGGTCCACATGCAACAGATTTAATTTCTGAAGCAAGTACTTCTATTTATTTGGATGCAACACCAATTGAATTAGGGGAGGCGATTCATCCACATCCAACATTGTCAGAAGCAATTCAAGAAGCAGCACTCGATACATATAAAAAAGCAATTCATAAATAAAGGAAAGGTTGATGAAAAATGAAAACGTTAAAAAAATCAGGTTTAAGTAAAGAAGAAATGATACAAGCTTATTACGAGGTTAAAAGAGGTCGTCGTTTAGATGAACGTTTATGGCAATTAACTCGTATTGGTAAAACGTCATTTAACATTTCAGGACAAGGAGCAGAAGTTGCTCAAGTTGCAATGGCTATGGCTTTTGAACATGATAAAGATATTTTCTTACCATATTACCGTGATATGACTGCTTGTTTAGTATGGGGGATGACTTCTAAAGACATTATCTTAGGTTCATTTGGTAAAGATGCAGACCCTTCTTCACATGGTCGTCAAATGCCTAACCACTATGGTTCAAAAGAACATAACATTGTGTCATTTGCTTCTACTGTAAGTACACAAATGCCTTTAGCAACTGGTGTAGCATATGCAGCGCAATTAGAAGGAAAAGACTATATTGCTTTAACAACAACAGGGGAAGGGTCAGCTAACCAAGGTGAAGTACAAGAAGCAATGAACTTTGCTGGAGTTAAGAAATTACCAGTTATCTTCGTGGTAGAAAATAATAACTATGCGATTAGTGTTCCGATTGAAGAACAATATGCTAACGAGAACATGTCTGATCGTGCTCATGGCTATGGATTTGAAGGAATCACTGTTGATGGAAATGACTTTACAGAAGTTTACTTAACATTTAAAAAAGCAGTTAAAGATGCTCGTAGTGGTAAAGGTCCAAAATTAATCGAATTGAAAGTATACCGTTTAACTTCTCACTCTGCAGATGATGATCAAACGATTTACCGTTCTAAAGAAGACATCGAAAAAATGAAAGAAAGTGACCCAATTGATGTATTTGAAAAACAGTTAATCGACGAAGGTTACTTAACTCAAGCAGAGATGGATAAAATGGATGAAGAAATTCGCGCTGAAATCGACAAAGCAACTGACGAAGCAGAAGCAATGCCAGATCCAGCTCCAGAATCATTATTAGACGAAGTATACGCGAAATAATTTTAGGAAAAAGAGAGGAATGAATGACAATGGCTGAAATGACATATTTAGAGGCAATTAATTTAGGAATATCTGAAGAAATGGCTCGTGACGAAAAAGTTGTAATCTTTGGTGAAGACGTAGGTGGAGATAAAGGTGGCGTGTTTGGTGTAACAAAAGGTTTAGCAGCCAAATATGGAGATAACCGCTGTTTTAACACACCATTAACTGAAGGCTTGATTGGTGGATTAGCTGTTGGTTTAGGTGTTATGGGATACCGTGCAATTGGAGAATTCCAATTTGCTGACTACATTTTACCTGCTACAAACCAAATTTTATCTGAAGCAAGAACAATGCGTTACCGTACTAAAGGTGATTGGACAGCGCCAATTGTTTACCGTACGCCTTATGGTGGGGGAGTTCGTGGTGGATTATATCACTCTCAGTCAACTGAAAAAATCTTTGCAGGTCAACCAGGATTACGAGTGGTAACACCATCAAATCCATATGATGCAAAAGGAATGATTAAGGCTGCAATTCGTTCAGACGATCCAGTTATCTTCTACGAACACAAGCGTCTATATCGTTTGTTAAAAGCGGAAGTTCCAACTGATGATTATATTGTACCAATTGACAAAGCAAACGTTGTTCGTGAAGGTAGCGACATCACAGTAATTAGTTATGGAATGATGTTACAATACGCTATTTCTGCAGCTGAAAAACTTGCCAAAGAAGGCATTGATGCAGAAGTTGTTGATGTTCGCTCATTGTATCCGTTAGATAGAGAAACACTAGTTAATGCAGCTAAGAAAACTGGAAAAATTTTATTAGTAACAGAAGACAACAAAGAAGGAAGTATCATGAGTGAAATCGCAGCAATGATTTCTGAAGATGCGTTATTTGATTTAGATGCACCAATCAAACGTTTAGCTGGTCCTGATGCACCAAGTATGGGATACTCTTTAACATTAGAACGTGAATTCTTGGTAAATGAAGACCAAGTAATCGAAGCAATGATAGAATTGGCAGAGTATTAAAAATTTAGGAGGAAGTTAGTTATGGCTATTAAAGAAATTAAAATGCCCAATTTAGGGGAAAGTGTTACGGAAGCAAGTGTTGTTTCATGGATTGTTAAACCAGGTGACACAGTAAAAAGATATGACCCATTAATGGAAGTTGTATCAGACAAAGTAACGACTGAAATTCCTTCAGACTTTGCTGGTGTTGTGAAAGAAACATTAGTTGAATTAGATGTAGATGTTCCAATCGGTACCTCTTTAATGACGCTTGAAGTTGAAGGCGAAGATGATTCAACACAAGAAGTTGAAGAAGTGAAAGAGGAAGTAAAAGAAGAAGTAATCGCATCTTCACCTGAGCCAAAAGCGAAAAAATCTGTTAATAAAGCAGCAGGACGTTTCTCTCCGGCGGTGGTTCGTTTAGCGCAAGAAAAAGGCATTGATTTAAATGACGTTGAAGGTACTGGAAAAGATGGACGTATCACTCGTAAAGATATTATGAACTTTGATCCAGCTAAAGTAGTTAAATCAGAGCCAGTTGTTGAAGAAACAGTTATTAAAGTTGAAGAAACAACAACAGCACCAAAATCAGAAACAACAGCACCAGTTGCAACATCAACTGCTTCTCAAGACGTTGTACCGGCTGATGGTGTAAGAAAAGCAATCGCTAAGAAAATGGTACAAAGTGTTAATGAAATTCCTCATGCTTGGATCATGGTCGAAGCTGATGTAACAAATATTGTTAATTTACGTAACAAAACAAAAGATGAGTTCAAGAAAAATGAAGGGATGTCTTTAAGCTTCTTCCCATTCTTTGCTAAAGCTGTTGTACAAGCAATGAAGAAAAATCCAAAAATCAACACATCTTGGGATAATGGAAACATTGTTTACCATAAAGACATTAACTTATCAATTGCTGTGACAACTGACGAGCATTTATATGTTCCAGTAATTCACAATGCTGATAATTTATCTCTAGCTGGTATTGCCAAAGAAATTAACCGTCTAGCAACTGATGTAAGAGATGGCAAATTGCAAGGAAAAGATATGCAAGGTGGCACATTTACATTGAACAATACTGGTACTTTAGGATCAGTTCAATCAATGGGAATCATCAATCACCCACAAGCAGCTATCTTACAAGTTGAATCAATTAATAAACGTATTGTTCCAACTAAAGATGGTGGATTCAAAACAGCAGATATGGTTAACCTATGTCTGTCAATCGACCACAGAATTTTAGATGGACAACAAGCAGGTCAATTCTTAAGAGATGTGAAAGAAAACCTAGCTAACTTCTCATCTGCATCTGATATCTACTAAAAAACTATCATTATCTATTAAACTGTCATGTAAAGAATTAGATTTCTCAATTTACTTTGGGAAATCTCCTTCTTTCTTTAAGTAAGTGCAATCATTCTCAAACTAATTTAAAAATAATACTAATAGGAGTTTTTGATATGACAAAAACAGAAGAAACAAAATTAACCCCACGCCTATTTCTTAATAAGGTTTTAGCAGGTACAGCTCAAGGTACGATTATTGCCTTGATTCCAAACGCGGTATTAGGAGCAATTTTAAAATATTTCTCACAATATGACATTATACAAATGATTATCCATGCAGGACTTATTTTCCAATTAGCGACACCACTAATTATTGGGGCGTTAATTGCTCATCAATTTGGTCTTAGTCCGGCAAAAATGATGATAGCAGGTGGTGCAGCATTTGCTGGATCAGGTGTGATTAAATTTAATACTGAAGTGAGTTCGTATGTTGGAGCTGGAACAGGTGACATCATTAATATTATGATTACAGCTTCTGTTGCTGTTTTAATGATGCTATATATTGGAAGTAAATTTGGTTCTGTTGAAATTATTGCGATGCCTATTGTTGTAGGGATTGGTGCTGGTTTAATTGGTATGTTAACTTATCCATTCGTGACACAAATCACTGTAGCAATTGGAAAATTAATTAATAACTTTACTGATTTCCAACCAATCGTGATGAGTATTTTAATTGCGTGTTCTTTTGCGGCACTGATTATTTCACCAATCACAACAGTCGGAATTGGTTTAGCCATTGGATTAAACGGCGTATCAGCCGGTGCAGCCGCTATGGGAATAGCAGCTACAACGATTGTATTAGTTATCAATTCATGGAAGATTAATGAGTCAGGTGTGACATTAGCTATTGCATTAGGTGGAATGAAAATGATGATGCCTAACCTATTTAAATACCCAATCATATTAGTGCCAGTATTATTTACAGCGGTGATTTCAGCAATCCCAGTTGCATTATTAAATGTATCTGGTACACCACAATCAGCTGGTTTTGGTTTAGTTGGTCTTGTTGGACCATTAGCATCACTTGATTCAGGGTTAAACATATTCCTATTAATTATTTGCTGGTTCTTAGTTCCAATTGCTGCTGGATTGTTATCTAAATTTATCTTTGAAAAAGTTTTAAAACTTTATGATAGCAAAGTAGTCTTTGCTTACCAAGGTTAGTTTTGCTTAATTGCTTGTATGAAGTCTTCTATATCAGAAGTGATATTAAAGTCTTTTCTTAAAGCAATACCAATTGGAAAATGAGCATATCTATCTTTAAGAGGAATCCACTTAACATTGTCACTTTTTCCAACAATTTCATATTCAATTGGTAACAAGCAGATGGAGTCGTTTTTTTGCAAACTATGGATTAAAACTTGCAGATCATCATTTTGCAAAATAATGTTAGGTTCGTATCCAAAGAAACGACTTCTTTCTAGTAGTAAACGGCCAATCATATACTTCGTTGATAGAGATGAAAAACGTTGGCCTTTTAAGTCATTGAACGTCAATTCATGTTTCTTAGATAATGGATTATTTTCAGGAACAACGACATAAACGTTATAACCTTTTGTTGTTGTTTCTAATGGCTCTATATTTATTTGTTCTGGATGATTATTTGGAAAAGAGATTAAACCAATATCAATTTCCTTATTTTTAAGTTTAGTTTGTAATTCAGGTGATCCATCTTGAATGATATTTAAATCTATGTATGGATGCGTTTGCAAAAATGTTGAAATTTCTTTCATAAACTGTACAGAGAATAGGGTCGTTAAACCAATCTTGATTCGTTTTTGTTCAGTTCGATCATTCATTTGATGAATGTCTTCAATCAATTGGTCGAACTGTTCAACGATATCAACCCCTTTTTCATATAAGTAAGCCCCAGAAGTTGTTAATTGGAAGGGTTCATCAGTATGAACAAATAATGATGTATTTAATTCGCTTTCAAGTTTTTTTATAGAAAGTGACAAAGTTGGTTGTGTGACAAATAAGTTTCTTGCCGCACTTGATAAGTTACGGGTTTGTGTAATCTCAATAAAATACTTTAATTGTTGAATATTCATAGTTGGACCTCTTTTCAAAATAGTGTTCATATTATTAAGTATACGTTTATTATATTAAATAAATAATACAAAACAATACATTTGTAAACGATTTATACTTATAATAACATAAAGATTGAAAAATATTAATAAGAATAATTGGAGGAATTATAGATGAATATAGTTATTGCAGGTGCTGGAGCAATGGGAAGTCGTTTTGGTATTATGTTAAAACAGGCAGGAGAAAATGTGATCTTAGTTGACGGTTGGCAACAACACATTGACGAGATTAACCAAAATGGATTAAAAGCTAATTTTAATGGTCAAGATGTAACAGAATTCATTCCTGCATATAATCAAAATGATTTATCAGATGTTGATTTCTCAGCAGATTTAGTTATTTTATTTACAAAAGCAATGCAACTAGATAACATGCTTCAATCACTTGATAACATGTTAGGCAAAGATACAATTGTACTATGCTTATTAAATGGTGTCGGTCATGAAGATGTGATTAAAAAATATGTTGATTATGACAATATTCTACTAGGTAATACAATGTGGACAGCTGGAATGGAAGGTCCTGGTAAAGTGACTCTCTTTGGTAATGGAAGTGTTGACTTACAAAACTTAGGTGAAGGCAAAGAAGATGTGGCACAAAAAGTAGCTGATGTGTTAACGAATGCTGATTTAAATGCACGCGTATCTTCAGATATTCTAACGTCAATTTATCGTAAAGCTTGTGTGAATGGTACGATGAATGGTTTATGTACAATCCTTGACTCAAATATGGCAGACTTTGGTGATACATCAGTTGCTAAACCAATTGTACAAAAAATTGTATCTGAATTCTTAGCTGTAGCAAGAGCAGAAAATGTCTTTTTAGATGAAGAAGCAGTGATCGAACAAATCAATGGTTGTTTTAACAGAGAAACAATTGGATTGCATCACCCATCAATGTATCAAGATTTGATTATTAATAATCGTTTAACTGAAATTGATTACATCAATGGTGCGATTGTACGTAAAGGTAAAGAATACGGTATTCCAACCCCTTACTGTGAGTTTTTAACGCAATTAATTCACTCGAAAGAAGAAATCGTAGAAGCAAAATAAAATATAATGCATCCTAAACTTTTAGTATAATATAAAGGACTGATAAATCAGATTTTGATTCATCAGTCCTTTATCATCTCATAGAGCCATATAAATAATTCAGATTATATCTTGATGCGTGTTTATTTTAGCTTTATTAACAATATACTATTTTGTTTTAAAGTCTGATTTTAACAGACTGTATTTATTCATCGTCACAAATTTGTTTTGTCTAAATAGATCTTCTCGCTCAATACCATCTAAGTAAAATCCTACCTTTTTAGCAACTAAGTTACTTGCCGTATTTGTTTCCTCAGCAAGAATAATCAATTTGTTAAGTTTTAATTTATCGAATGCTAGTTGGCAAATTTTATTTACGCAGTCACTGGTAATATTATTTCTCGTGTAATCTTTATCTAACCAATAGCCAATTTCAGCTTTTTTATGTGTCATATCAATATTATGTAAATCAATACAACCGATTATTTTATCATTATCAGTTATAAAAAAGACATTTTCTTTTCCTTGTGCTTCCTGGGAAATAGATCGTTTTATAAAATTCTCGCTATCTTTTACTTCTTTAGTAAGACTAACAAAATCTAAAAATTCAGCTAAATGTTCACTATTTTTTTGAACTAAATTGAAAAATTCGTTAGACATATTGATTTCTGGTTTGACTAAACTAACTTTATGGTTAACAGGTAACTTGAAATATAGCATAGGCACCACGTCCTTTTCTTTTTTGTCATTATACCATAAGTTTTATTTAACAAATAAATAACTAGCTGATGATTTATAGAGATTAAATTCTTTATTATTTTATTAAGAAACTAATATATTAATAGTAAAAAAAAACTTAATTAACGAATGGTTTATCCTTGTAAAACGCTTATAAACAGATAGTTCGTTTTATAACTGAACGTTTTTAGGTATAAAAGCTAGTTTCGTTAAACTTTACATATATTTTACATAAACTTTACAAATGGAATTTATACTTTGATTAGTCAGTAAAATAACTGACAAAGAAAAGGAGAGAAAGAAATGAGAAAGTCTAGGTTCACTTCGCGTTTGTTACTAGTTCTAGCAAGCGCAATGTTTGTTTCTGTTTCAGTTGGAGCTGAAACAGCACTTGATAAAGCACCGGAGATAAACGCTTCAAGTGTGGCAATCAATCATAAGAAAGTGTTGTTTGATAACACACATGGTCAAACAGCAGGAGCGGCAGATTGGGTAATTGATGGTGCTTTTTCTGATTTTGCAAACGCTTTAGCAAATAAAGGGTGTTTTGTGAAAGAATTAAGAAAAACAACCCCTATTACTTTAGATGACTTAAAAGAATATGATGTCTTTGTTTTACCTGAAGCTAATATTCCTTATAAAGTTGGTGAACAACAAGCTATCGCAGATTACGTGAGCCAAGGCGGGGCAGTATTTTATATAGCTGATCACTATAACGCCGATCGAAATAAAAATCGTATTGATTCAAGTGAGGCTTTTAATGGTTATCGTCGTGGAGCATATCATGATATGACAAAAGACATGAGTGCAGAAGAAAAAAATTCTGACACAATGAAAGATGTTAAAAGTAGTGATTGGTTAAGTGATACGTTTGGTATTCGTTTTAGATATAATGCTTTAGATAATATAGATAACAACAAACAAGAGTGGATTATTGAAGAGGCATTTGGTATTACAAAAGATGTGAAAAAGGTTGGTTTGCATGCTGGAAGTACGCTAGCCATTACAGATAATACAAGAGCAAAAGGTTTAGTCTACCCACCAAAAGGCTTAACAAGTGCTCATAAATGGGGACACGCAGTTGACGATGGTGTTTATAATGGTGGTGGTATTGAAGAAGGTCCATATATTGCTATTAGTAAACGTGATAATGGTAAAGCGGCCTTTTTAGGCGATACATCATTAGTTGAAGATGCTTCTCCAAAATATTTAAGAGAAGAAAACGGTAAATCGAAAAAAACATATGATGGGTTTAAAGAAGCAGATGATGCCAAAGTTTTAATGCAGTTGGTTGATTGGTTAGCTGAAAAAGAAACATATAAAAACTTTACTCAAAGTGATATTGTTTTATCAGAAATGACTAAGATACATGACTATGAACAACCAGAAAAAACGACTGAACCCCAAAATGAACCATGGGCGGCTCCACAAGCTGGATATAAATGGTTTGATTCTTCGACGTTTGCACCTGGAAGTTTTGGTTCAGCTGATAAAGCACCAGCACAACCAAGAACAACCGTTGTCTTTACAGATAAACCTGTTGCTAATCAATTAAACAAAGCGACAATCACGATGGAAGGTTTAACACCAAATTCAGAAGTTAAAGATTATCAGTTTGGTGTTTATACACCAATAGCTCAGAATGGGTTTGAACTTGGAAATCAAGTAGCTAAAACAAAAATTGCTGACGGACAACTAAGTGAAAAAATTGGTTATTCTGATAAGTTCTCAGTGAAAGCTGATAGTAAAGGAACAGCAAGCGTTGAGGTTTCTTATTTTGTTGAATTTGACGGAGAGTATAATTTCCGAGTAAAACTTGGTAAAAACAATGTTCTAACTCAAAGTATCAGAATAGAAAAAGAGTCGGACACGCCACCAACGCCAGAAGATAAACCATCACTTGATTATAGTATTATTGGACAAATTACGTTCAATAAATCTGATGGTGTAGTGAAACCAGTTGACCCTGAAAATCCTAATGACACCTTAACACCAGTCAATCCTGATGGAACAGATACTAAATCAGGAACAGGTGGATTATTATCAATTGATTATGCATCTAATTTTTCTTTCGGTCAGCCAATGATTGAAACAACATTAAAAAATTACGGTGCATTTGCACAACGCTTTAAAAGTAGTGATGTATTAAGAGGTAATTACGTACAAGTCAGTGATAAACGTGGCACACAAGCTGGATGGGTGTTACAAATTGCACAGGATAATCAATTTAAATCATCTAGCAATGATGAATTAACGGGTGCAAAATTAGTACTTGGTAATGGAAATATCCAATCTCCAAATATGTTACAAGAAGGTTTTGATGTAAAAACAATGCCAGTACATACTGCATCATCTCTAAAAGCAACTGACTCCAGCTTAACAGGTGGGCTTGAATTAATTCCAGGGCAAAGTCATATCGTCTTAAAAGCTGATAAAGGTCAAGGTATGGGAACATGGGTACTTTCTTACGGACAGTCGAAAGATGGAAATATTGGGTTGTTAAACGATAACAAACCACATAAATCATCTGTTATCTTAAGTGTGCCAAGTACAGCTAATCCTAAAGAAGCGTTGTATGAATCAAGTATTACTTATAAATTATCAATGGTGCCAACACCATAATGATACTATAATTCGATGGAGTAAGATTATTCTTATTCCATCGAATTTAAGTTTATTGTAAGGAGAGTTTTAATGAAACATGTACTAAAAAAAATCTTTGTCTTGCTATTATTTTTTATGATTACGTTGTCTTTTTATGACACAACAGAGGCAAATCAGGTAGGGTTCTCCGTTGATCCAAAGTTTCCTTCCAATCAATTAGATAAAGATAGTGGGTATTTTCATATTCAGTTAAAACCAGGGAATAAACAGCAATTAAGTATCGAATTAAAAAATTACACTGACAAAGAAATTACTTTAAAAACAACAGTTGCAAGTGCCACTACTAATGTAAATGGAGTGGTTGACTATACACCAACTACTAACAAAACGGACAATAGTTTACCAGTTGATTTATCAAAGTTAATAAAAATTGATAAGGAGATTGTATTAGCAGCTAATGAAACAAAACAAGTACCTGTGTTTGTTTCAATGACCAATGAATTTGTTCCAGGTGTGATTGCTAGTGGGATTTCATTTGAAGAGATTAATTCAACCAATCAAAAATCATTGACAAACCAAACAACGGTGAATAATAAATTTTCGTATGTCTTAGCGTTGTTAATGCAACAAGAAGCAAGTTTGGATGTTCAACCTGAACTTAATCTTGGTAAAGTGATGGCAAAGGGTATAAATACCAAAACAAGTATTTCAGCCTATATTAGAAACGTTGCTCCTGCGTATTTGAATCAAGTGAAAATTGAAAGTACTCTAACAAAAAAAGGTGAGGACAAACCTTTTTATCAATACAAAAAAGAAAATATGCAACTTTCACCAAACTCAGTTTTTGAATTTCCAACATTTTTGAATGGTAAAAAACTAGAAAGTGGTGAGTATACGTATAAAGCAGTGATTTCAGGTGTGACGGCAGAATTAAACAATGAAGAAAGAGAAAAATTGACATGGGAATTAGAAGACGTGTTTCATGTTGAGAAAAAGCGAGCGAAAGAATTAAACGATCATGATTATCAAGTTGACACAACTAAAAAGACATCAACAAAATGGTTAATGTTAGCAATTGTTCTAAATATCGTTTTAATTACTTCTTTTGTTAGTTATATTTTCTTTAAAAAGAAAATATCGTCAAATTAGCATAAAATCGTTCTTATTTTTCCTTTTAATGTGGTAGGATACGTTAAAGACGATATAAAGTTTAAGAGGAGAAAAGAAATGAGATTATGGCATGAACGAATCATTCCCAAATTGCCAAGACAACAATTATTAGGGCAACATAGAGAGTGTTGTGCGTTAAGAGGAAAAGGATGGGGAAAACCTCATTCGACTGTTAACTATGTTTTTGATTATTCACCTTATAAATTGTTTCAATATCATTGGTTAATCATGGAAGAAATGAAACATCGAGGATACAAACCTGATGAAAGTTGGGAAAGCCCACTTTATCGCGGTAAATCAATAGAAGCATATACTTTTCTACCAGAAGTAGAGCTTGAAACGCCTATTTACCCGGAACACAACGAAGACTATTTGAAAGAATGTCTTGATAATCTGGCACAAAAAGATGTTTATCTATAAAAAAGAATCGACTAAGATTTTTCTTAGTTGATTCTTTTTATTGTTTTGAGTCCATTCCAAATATCAGACCTAAAGCTAACATGGTTGATACAAGAGCAGTTCCACCTTGACTTAAAAACGGTAGAGGAATACCTGTTAATGGAAGTAATCCAATTGATGCTCCAATGTTCTCAACAGTTTGAAAAACTAACATGAATACTATGCCGACGCATATGTAAATATTAAAGGTTGAGTTACTTCGAATACCTGTATAGAAAATTTGGAAAAATAGATAGAAGTACAATAGTATTACTGCGGTTGCACCGACAAATCCGTATGCCTCTCCGATAAAGGTAAAGATCATATCAGATTCTCTAACGGGAACATAAACTTGTACCCCTGTCGTTCCAGTTCCAAACATCCCACCTGAGCCAATAGCAAGTAATCCTTGTACTTGTTGATACGCAATAGACGTTGCATACTCAAAAGGATCTACCCACGCTCTAATACGGTTTAATTGGTATTCTTTGAAATGCAGTGAAGATAGAATCGATTGTCCGAACTCAGTGAATACTAAAAAGATAAGTGTTCCACCTAGTAAAGCAGAAATCCCACCTAATACGGCGACAATACGCCAATTAATTCCAGATGCTATTATTAGTGCACCCAGAACGCAAATAAACACAAGACTTGTACCAAAATCTTTTTGGACAAACATTAAAAAGAAAAGGGGTAACGAATATAAAAAGAGTTTTTTTACCATATTAATATCGCTATGTAAGTCTTTAACAGGAACATTTTTATTATATTTTACCAACTCTTTTGACATAAACAGGATATAGGCTGTTTTAGCAATTTCTGATGGTTGGAATTGAAATCCGAAAATATCCAACCAACGTTTGGTGTTTGTTAACTCATACATATGTGGATCATAGAAAAAATACAGTGACCCCATCAATAGAAGAGAAAAAACATAAAACCAAGGGACGGCCTTCCAAATAAAGTCTCTCTTAATGTACTTAACGCTAAACATTAAAACAGTCCCTAATCCAACAAAGGTGAGCTGTTTAAGTGCTTGTTTTACCGGATTATTTTGATCATAGTACGCTACCCAATACTGAACCCAAATACTTAAAATAAGCATTAAAAAAATTGGCAGTAATAAGGCGTAATTAAAATTATTTTTTTGTTGATATTCTCGTCGCTTCATGCCATCATCTTGTCCTTTATTAAGTTATATTAATTTATGAAATGATTCATACTTGTAATAAGCTACCACTTTTGATTTGATTAGTATATAGTAAAAGTGAAATTAAATGAATTTTTAACTTTTTCATTGTTATTTGGTCGAAGTTGTTGATAAAAGTTCTTGTTATTTTAATAGTTAAGACGAATAAATAGACAACGAAAAAAGAAAAGGTTAAAGTATGAATAGAAAACGATAGGGGGTATTAATTATGTATGATGTAATTATTATTGGGGCTGGACCAGGAGGGATGACTTCTGCTTTGTATGCGTCACGTTCTGGATTGTCTGTTTTAGTCATAGAACGCGGAGCTCCTGGAGGACAATTAATGAATACTGATGAGGTTGAAAACTATCCGGGATTCAACTTGATATCAGGCCCAGATTTAGCATTAAAAATGTTTGAAAACTCGTCAAATTTTGGTGCAGAACATGTTTATGGTAATGTGGTAAATATTGAAAACAGTGGTGATGTAAAAAAAGTTGTGTGTGATGATGCAACTTATGAAGGTAAAACAGTGATTATCGCCTCAGGTAGTGAACATCGTAAAATCAATATTCCAGGAGAAGAAGAGTATTCAGGTCGTGGTGTTTCTTATTGTGCGGTTTGTGATGGGGCATTCTTTAGAGATCGTCATTTAGTGGTAATTGGCGGAGGAGATTCTGCAATTGAAGAAGGAATGTATTTAACACAATTTGCCAGTAAAGTAACAATTGTGCATAGAAGAGATAAATTAAGAGCACAGAAAATATTACAAGACCGCGCATTTAAAAATGAAAAAATTGAGTTTATGTGGAATAAAGTACCAATTGAAATTAATGGAAATGATACAAGTGTTCAATCAATCAAATTAGAAGACACTAAAACAGGTGAAGTAGAAGACTTGCTAGCAGATGGTGTGTTTATCTATATTGGTCTTGATCCATTAACGGACTTTGTTAAAGATTTAGGTATTACTACTGAACATGGATGGATTAAAACAGATGCCCATATGTCTACAGATATCCCTGGTATCTATGCTATTGGAGATGTTCGTGATACAGTTCTAAGACAAATAGCTACAGCTGTTGGTGATGGAAGTATCGCTGGTCAAGAAGTTTATAACTATTTAAGTAGTCTAGATGATTAAGTAATAGAATAAATAAGATTCCCTTTGATAGAAGTAAAAGTATCAAAGGGATTTTTTATCGTATATATTTCACTAGTTTTTTGTAATTTTCAAAACTTTTCATGAAAACGACTATAAACCGCTTGCAAAGTGAATAGTTTTCTGATAATCTATGTGTGACTTATAAAATGACAGTATTCTATTAAAGGAGAACATAGACATGGAAAAACAAACCATCACAATTTATGATGTGGCAAGAGAAGCAGCTGTTTCTATGGCGACGGTATCTCGTGTCGTTAATGGAAACCCAAATGTAAAACCAGCAACTAGAAAAAAAGTTCTTGAAGTAATTGAGAGACTTGACTATAGACCAAATGCTGTAGCAAGAGGATTAGCAAGTAAGAAAACAACAACAGTGGGTGTTATTATCCCTGATGTAAGTAATGCTTATTTTGCCTCATTAGCTCGAGGTATTGATGACGTGGCAACAATGTATAAATACAATATTATCTTAGCTAACTCTGATGGCAATGATGTAAAAGAAGTAAACGTATTGAATACATTACTAGCTAAACAAGTAGATGGTATTATCTTCATGGGACATCATTTAACTGAACAAATTAGAGGAGAATTTTCTCGCTCGAAAACACCAGTTGTGTTAGCTGGCTCAATTGATCCGGATAATCAAGTTGGCTCAGTTAACATTGATTATGAAGCAGCAACAAAAGATGCCACAACTCAACTCATTCAATCAGGAAATAAAAAAGTAGCCTTTATTTCTGGTTCTTTATTAGATCCAATTAATGGTATCCAACGCTTAAAAGGATATAAAGATGCGTTGAAAGAAAATAACGTAGACTTTAATGAAGGGTTAGTATTTGAAGCTGAATACAACTATAAAGCAGGCCTTGCGTTGTATGAACGTGTTGTGAATAGTGGAGCAACTGCAGCTGTTGTAGCTGATGATGAATTAGCAGTTGGTTTATTAAATAGTTTAACTGATAATGGTGTAAAAGTTCCGGAAGAATTTGAAATCATTACAAGTAATAACTCACTATTTACAGATATTGCTCGTCCAAGTGTGACAAGTATTTCTCAACCTTTATATGATATTGGTGCGGTATCTATGCGTCTATTAACAAAATTAATGAACAAAGAAGATATTGATGAAAAAAATATTGTTTTACCTTATGGATTAATTCAAAAAGGTTCAACTAAATAAAAAAGCACTGACCAAAATGTCTTAAAATAGAAAAATCCCATGCAATTAGGTTATTAAAACATTGATTGCATGGGATTTCTGTTTCATTAAAGCAGTGATTTTCCTTTAGGTCATCTGTTTTCTAAGTATAAAGATAGACAGAAAAGAAAATGAATATAGCACCTGCTAACACGAATAAGTGCCAGATAACGTGCATAAATTTTAAATGTTGTTTGCTATAGAAAAAAGTTCCAGCAGTATAAGATACCCCACCTAGTACCAATAATAGGAGGCCGTTAAATCCAAGTCCTTCATATAGTGGTTTGATGGCAATGACACATAACCAACCCATCAATATATAAAGAAAATAATCTGCTTTTCCTCGCTTTTGTAGGAAGATAGATTTATAAACAATTCCTGATATGGCAAGTACCCATATAATGATAAACATCGTCCAGCCAAGCGTTCCACCAATCGTAACTAAACTATAGGGAGTATAACTTCCTGCAATTAATAAATAAATTGAACTGTGATCAAACACTTGAAAAACTTTTTTAGCTTTAGTAAAAATTAAACTATGAAATAAAGTTGAAAATAAAAATAGAAGGATCATAGATGCACCAAAGATAGAGTAAGAAACAATACGAATTGGTGAATTCATTTGAACACCCTTTATAATAAGTAAAACAAGGCCAGCAATACTAAGGCCAGTCCCAATACCGTGAGTGATAGCATTGAATACCTCGTTTACAATTAGGTATTTTTTTGAAAAAGATGGATTGTGCATACTGTATACGTCCTTTCGTTTTTTAGTGAAAAATATTTTTTTTTCTGTTATACTAAATAAACAGAAAACATTAAATTAATTGTACATGAATATTGTTGGTTTTGAAAGAGGTTTGATGATGACAAAAATTAAAATAGTGACAGACTCATCTTGTATTATTCCAGAAGAGAGACTAAAACAAATTGATATCCACACCATTAGTTTATCAATCATGATTGATGGTGTCATTTATGCAAATCAAAATGAACTAGATCCTTTTGAGTTTATGACGATGATGTCTAATTCGAAAACATTGCCAAAAACAAGTCAACCGCCTATTGGTGAATTTGTTGAATTATACGACAAATTAGGAGAAGACGGCAGTGATATTATTTCCATCCATTTGACTGAGAAATTGAGTGGTACAGTCAATACTGCAAGACAAGCAGCTCAATTATCTAAATCAAATGTTACAGTGATTGATAGTGATTATATTGATCAAGGACTGGGCTTCCAAGTCTATCAAGCAGCTAAAATGGCAAAAGAAGGCACATACAACGTTGATGAGATTGTAAAAGCTGTTGAACATGTGAAGGATAATACACAGTTGTATATTGGTGTTGCCACACTTGAAAACCTTGTAAAAGGTGGACGTATTGGAAAACTAGTTGGAGCAGTATCAGGTTTTCTTAATATGAAACTTTTAATGCAATTAAAAAATGGTGAGTTAGAAGTTGTCAGTAAAGGACGAGGAAATAAGACGTTTATTAAGTGGGCAAAAGAACTAGAAAAGAAACTTTCTAGCATGTCTGTTGAGTACTTAGGTATGTCAGAGGCATCAGGAGTTGAAATATGTGAGGAAATGAAAACAATTTTTAAACAAGCGTTACCAAATTTAACCCTTCCAATTGTACATACCACACCACTTGTTGCGACACATACTGGTAAAGGTGCATTTGCGGTTATGTTTTACACAGATTAAGATAACGATAGCAGATCAACAATGGTCTGCTTTTTTGAATGAGGGATTAGGATGAAGCATTTTACGCATCAATTGAAATATGTAATGTTTTTTGTGGTAATGGTTATTATTTTTAGCATACTTGGATTAGTCTTAGTTCCAAGAGCCGATAATATCCATCTAAATAATGAAACGAAAGAAACGGAAAAGCGTATTGAAATGATTCGCTTAAGTGCAGTAGGGGATTCTTTAACAGAAGGGATTGGCGATACGACAAAGTCAGGAGGATACCTACCTTTACTTCAAAAAAATTTAGCAGATATGTATCCCGTTGATGTGTTTCAAATTGAAAACTTCGGAAAATCTGGTGATCGAAGTGACCAAATACTGAAGCGTCTAAAAAAGAATGAAGAAATGCAACAGTCTGTTCAACAAGCTAATGCTATTCTCTTGACTGTTGGAGGTAATGATTTACTGCAAGCTATACAACCTAAAATATTTAGTAAAATGACAACGAAACGTTTGGAAAGTGAAAAAGAAACATATTATGGTAGACTAGAAAAATTGTATGCTGAACTTAGGAAACTTAATCCTGATGCTCCGATTTATCAATTAGGTATTTACAATCCATTTTACTTAAATTTTTCAGATATTACAGAACTTCAGGAAATGGTTGATTTTTGGAATAAAAGCTCACAAAATTTTGTAAACGAGCAAGAAAATGCTTATTTTGTGCCTATAAATGATGATATTTATCAGGGAATTCCAGAAATTGAAAAAAGTGATGATAAAAAGAAAGAATTAAAGTCAAGTGATAGTTCATCTCTTAATGATTTGATCTCCTCCGAAGATACATTTCATCCAAATAATTTAGGTTATCAAATTATTGCCAATGCATTCGAATTAAAAATGTCAGCAACGAAGAATAAATGGTTAAAGTAGGAGATGTGTGTTCAGTGATAAATAAACAAACAGATAAAAAAAAGGTAAAAATAAATAATTTTTTTCATAATCCTTGGAAGATAGCTTTTTTAGTTCTTTTATCCATCGTGTTGGCTTTTGTGTTAGTTATTGGGTACCGTGTTAGTACACCTAGAGTGACCTATGATTCTAAAACTGAAATAAAAACTAATTTTAAGGATCCAATTTTGGAAGTATCTATGACTAAGGATCAAGTGAGTCGAGCTATCAATTTTTATATCAAAGATTTATTTGATGATTCAGGTGTTGATTACGTTTTTCACCTTGATAAAGATGCCTTGATTGATGGAACTTTTTCATTGCTTGGACATGATACTCACTTTTATTTATATTTTGAGCCATTTGTTCTAGCGAATGGCGATATTCAACTTAAAGCAAAAGATTTAACTGTTGGCACTTTAAATGTCCCAATATCTGCTATGATAAGCTATATCTCCCATTCAGTTGATTTTCCTAAATGGATAGAAATAAATGCTGATGAAAAGAATGTAGTGTTACATTTACAGCAACTAAAATTAGCAAATGGAATGCGTGTAAAAGCTGAACAAATTAATCTAATAAATGATCAAATTCGCTTTAATCTCTATCTATCTGAGAACAATAAGAAATAAAGGAGACGTTTATGAGTTTTTATCATTATGTCCAAATTCATCGAGGTAAATTAGAACCATCAGATATTTCAATGCTGGCGGAAAATATATTTGAAGATTTACAGTTTCCAAAGCAAGAAACCACGTATCATAAATTATCTGATTACCTAGAAACAAATGCTTATTATGTTACAAATATGGATGTGTTTGATGAACTCTGGGAAATGTATGTGGAAGCAACTAGATAAGGATGTGTGTAAATGACAGGAAATAAACAAAAAAAAGGAACGATATCTATCACAAAATATATCGTGACAAACATTATTGTCGCTCTTTTAGCAGTTGGTGGAACGGTATTTATATATGAATCAAAAAATGGTATCTCTTCTTCATCACAGCAAGATCAGTTAGATAACTTAGCTGATTTGGCAACACTAATTGAGCAAGGTTATATCAAAGATACCGATTCGAAAAAATTATATGAGGGTGCAATGAAGGGAATGGTCGCAGCTATTGATGACCCTTATTCAACTTATTTTACTGCCGAAGAGGCAAAAGGATTTGAAGAAGATATCAATGGTAATTTTGAAGGAATTGGTGCTGTCATGACCATGACGAATGACTTACCAACTGTAGCAGAACCACCTATTAAAGATTCCCCAGCTGAAAAGGCAAAACTTCAAGTTGGTGATGTTATTTTAAAAGTTGATGGAAAAAGTATTGAAGGACAAAGTTTAAGTGACGTTGTTAAAAAAGTAAGAGGTGAAAAAGGAAGCAGCGTTAAGTTAGATATTAAACGTGGCTCTGAAACATTTCCTGTAACGATTACTCGTGATGTTATTCCAGTTGATTCTGTAACAGGTAATATTGATGAGAAGAACAAAGATATTGGGTATATAAATATCAGCAGTTTTAATTCGACAACGTCTGAAGAATTTGACAAGATGGTAACAAAATTAAGAAAAGATGGTGCAAAAACGTTTGTCATTGATGTTAGAGGCAATCCTGGTGGGATGTTAGATCAGGTAGAAAAAATAACAAGTCGATTCTTAAAAGATGGTAAACCAATTGTTAAATTTGAGAGCAAACTTGAAGATGATGAAGAACACGTAGCCAGTAAAAAATTAGATAGTGGCGAAAAAATCACTGAACCAACTGTGTTACTAGTGGATGAAAATAGTGCTAGTGCTTCTGAAATTATGGCTGGAGCATTTATTGATTCAGCTAATATTGAGGTAATAGGGACTAAAACATTTGGTAAAGGAACGGTTCAAACTGTCATTCCGATGAACGACGGTGGAGAAATTAAATTAACCATTAAAAAATGGCTAACACCAAAAGGTAAGTGGATCCATAAAAAAGGGGTCGAACCAACTATTAAGGTAGACAAACCAGACTATATTCAACACAAATTGATTGATGCCACATTAGATTATAAACTTGGTGCAGTGAACGAAAATGTCAAAGTCATTAATGAGTACTTAAAAGTTTTAGGTTACGATGTTGATGTAATTGACACTTACAGTGAGAAAACAGAAGCAGCAGTCAAAGCTTTCCAAGAAAAGAATAGACTAGACGTAACAGGAAAAGCTGATGAAAAAACAATTAATGTATTAGAAAAACAAATTGTAGAATATTGGAAACTACATGATAATCAATATGACAAAGCTGTTGAAACGTTAGTAAAAGAAAGGACTAGTGAAAACTAGTCTTTTTTCAGGCAAACGAGAAAAATCATAAATTGTTATGGTATTTTAGGTAAAATTTTTATATCATAGACTTTGGAAAGGTAGGTGGGACTTTGGAGAAAAAGATAGTTGAGACCATTTGGCATTGGCTAAAGATGTTTGTTTTATGTACTGTTGTGATATTTATTATGCAAGCATTTATTTTTGTGCCGCTAGAAGTAACAGGAAACTCGATGTCCCCTACTTTAAAAGAGCATGATTTTGTGGTCGTTGAAAATATTTCAAGAGTCAAGCGATTTGATATTATTGTGTTTCACGCACCTGATGGGAATACATATGTTAAGAGAGTCATCGGACTTCCAGGAGATCGTATTTCTTATAAAAAAGATAGTCTTTATATAAACAACCAATTGATAGATGAGCCCTTTCTAAAAGACATTAAAAAAAAGAAAAATGAATATGTTTTAACTGCTGATTTTGACACAAGCGAGTTATTAGGTGTTAAGACGATTCCAAAAGATCAGTACTTTGTGATGGGAGATAATAGACGGGTGAGTAAAGATAGTCGCTCATTTGGCACCATATCATCTTACTCTATCATTGGTAAAGCGAGATTAGTCTATTATCCAATTCAGGATATGAAAATTATTAAACATTAAAGGAGTAATAGTATGACAATTCAATGGTTTCCAGGTCATATGGCCAAAGCCAGACGTGAAGTGGCGGAAAAGTTAAAATTAGTTGATATAGTATTGGAGATTGTTGACGCGAGACTTCCTATTTCAAGTAGAAATCCTATGTTGGATTCGTTAATTCAGCAAAAACCACGCTTGATGCTATTAAATAAGTCTGATTTAGCAGACGTCAAAGAAACACAAAGATGGCATGACTATTTTGCCTCTCAAGGAATTCATTGTTTAGCAATTAATGCGAATCAAGGAAAAGGGATTAATAAAATCACACCAAAAGTGAAAGAAATACTAGCTGAAAAAATCGAAAGACAAGCTGCTCGTGGAATGAAACATAGGCCAGTTCGTGCAATGTGTATTGGGATTCCCAATGTTGGTAAATCAACGTTATTAAATCGCTTGGCTAACAAAAATATGGCAAAAACTGGTAATACACCTGGTGTGACAAAAGGGCAACAATGGCTTAAAACTGGAAAAGATTTAGAACTCTTAGATACGCCAGGAATTTTATGGCCAAAATTTGAAGACAAAGAAATTGGTAAAAAATTAGCTTTAACAGGAGCTATAAAAGACGCATTGCTACACATGGACGACTTGGCTTTATATGGTATCGAGTTTTTTAAAGAGTATTACCCAGAGCAATTAGCCGAGCGTTATAAACTAACAGATGAAGACATGACATTAAATAACGTAGATATGTTGATGTTAATCACAAAAAAACGAGGTTTCCAAGAAGATTATGAACGTGGAAGCGTGATGATAGTTCAAGAAGTACGTGATGGTAGACTTGGCAAATACACACTAGACAGAGTTGAGGACATGACTCATGAGTGAAACGATTCAATCCATAAAAGAAAAATTTTCTCATGTTACTAATTTTTCAGATAACTTATTCGAAGAATATTCATCAGACGAACGAAAAGGTGTACAAAAGATTATTGAACAAACAAAAAAACGATTAGAAAAAGAAGAGTCTCTTAGAATAAAATTTGAAGAGATGACGTCTTATGAAAAACGAGCTCGAAATAACGGGTATCAAACAATTGTTGGAATTGATGAAGTTGGTCGAGGGCCTTTAGCAGGACCTGTAGTCGCAGCAGCAGTAGTCTTACCAACTGATTTTGATGGTGTTGGAATCAATGATTCAAAACAATTGTCCCTGAAAAAACGTGAAGAATTTTTTGATAAAATTATGGCAGATGCTTTGTCTGTCGGAATTGGTATTATAGATGAGGAAACGATAGACCGCGTTAATATCTATGAAGCCACAAAACTAGCTATGGTTGCTGCAATCAATCAATTGGATGTGTCACCTGATTATTTATTAATTGATGCGATGACTTTACCAGTTGATATTGCACAAGAAAGCATCATAAAAGGAGATGCTAATAGCATCTCAATTGCTAGTGCGAGTATTATCGCGAAAGTGACACGTGATAGAATGATGGTAGAATACGATAAAGAATTTCCTGGTTATGGCTTTGCTAATAATGCTGGTTATGGAACAAAAGAGCATTTAGACCAATTGAAAACCAATGGAATCACGAGAATTCATCGAAAATCATTTGAACCAATTAAAAGCATGATAAAATAAATAAAAGCTCTTTTGCGTATGTTAATTAAAAACATATAGCAAAGGAGTTTTTTATGCGTCAATTAATTATATTTCGTTTAAAACACGTCAAAGGGATTGGCAATATTGGAAGGTTAAGGTTGTTAAATTATTTACTAGAAAATAACGAAGATGTTTGTTTTCAAACTATGATTCATTTAGCTAAAGTAAAACCAACACATCGGTCAATTTTTATTGAAAGCTTTAAAGAAAGTCAAAAAATAACCTCTCAAGACTTAGATTATTTTTTGGAACAATATGGTTTGTTAACTTATTTAGATGAGGATTATCCAAAACTATTATCTGAAATCTACAATCCGCCAATTGCGCTATTTTATAAAGGAAGAAAAGAATTATTAAAAACTAAAATGATTTCAATTATTGGGTCAAGAGAACAAACAAATTTTGGAAAAAGTATCATTGAAACCATGGTTCCACCTATTGTCGATGAAGGGATTACTGTAGTGAGTGGTTTGGCAAAAGGCAATGATACCTGTGCACAAAAATTGGCTATTAGAAGACAAGGAAATACTATTGGAGTTTTAGGATTTGGTCTTGATAGAGTTTATCCTAAAGAAAACTTTCGCTTACAAGAATACATGTATGACCATCAACTTGTCGTGACTGAATATTTATCTCATGAAGCACCACTAGCGTATCATTTTCCTGAAAGAAATCGAATTATTGCAGGACTGTCTTCTGCGACACTTGTTGTCGAGGCGAAGAAAAAGAGTGGGACTTTTATTACCGCACACCTTGCACTAGAGGAAGGGAGAAATGTTTTTGCTATTCCAAATAGTCCGTTAGTAAAAGAATCTGAAGGGTGTTTGTCGTTGATTCAAGATGGGGCAAAATGCATCAGTCATGTGAAAGATATTTTAGAAGAAATGTAGAAATCCTTGACAAATACTATATCAATAGATAATATGATAAACGATTGCCGAAATGGTATATATAGAGAAGTATAAATTGTAAAAAAAGAGAGGAAGAGGGGCATGAGTTACAAATATTTAGTGATTGTGGAATCCCCTGCTAAAGCTAAAACGATCGAGAAATATCTCGGTAAAAATTATAAAGTCGTAGCAAGCGTTGGGCATATTAGAGATTTGCCTAAAAGTAAAATGGGTATTGATATAGAAAATAATTTTGAACCTCACTACATAAACATTCGAGGAAAAGGACCTGTTATTAAGGATTTAAAAAAACATGCAAAAAAAGCTCAAAAAGTTTATCTCGCAGCCGATCCGGACCGCGAGGGGGAAGCGATTGCATGGCATTTGGCTCATATATTAGAGTTAGATTTAGAAGATAATAATCGAGTGGTGTTTAACGAGATTACTAAAGAAGCGGTAAAGCAAGCGTTTAAAGAACCACGGAAAATAAATATTGATTTGGTTGATGCACAACAAGCTAGACGTATATTAGACCGCTTAGTTGGTTACTCAATTAGTCCTTTACTATGGAAGAAAGTTAAAAAAGGATTGAGTGCAGGTCGTGTGCAATCTGTTGCCCTAAAAATGATAATTGACCGTGAAGAAGAAATTAGAAACTTTAAACCTGAAGAGTACTGGAGTATCCCAGGAACATTTTTAAAAAATAAGGCAAAATTCTCTGCTAACTTTTACGGTGTCGACGGCAAAAAAGTAAAATTATCTACTGAAAAAGATGTTAAAGAAGTCACTGAAAAGTTAACTGGAAGAGATTATGACGTCGTAAAAGTAACCAAAAAGGAACGTAAACGAAATCCAGCGAATCCTTTTACAACAAGTAGTTTGCAACAAGAAGCTGCTCGTAAATTAAATTTTAGAACTAGAAAAACAATGATGGTAGCGCAACAACTTTACGAAGGAATTAAATTAGGTAAAGGACAAGGAACAGTCGGTTTGATTACTTATATGAGAACGGACTCAACTCGATTATCAGACACAGCAAAAAATGAAGCATATGATTTCATTGTGAAAAAATATGGTCAAGAGTTCTTTGATTCAAAGAAAAAACCTGCTAAAAAAGCAGAAGGCGCGCAAGACGCACATGAGGCAATTCGTCCATCAAGTGTGATGCGTACACCTGAATCAATTAAAGACTACTTGGATAAAGACCAATTTAAATTGTATTCATTAATCTGGTCACGTATGATAGCAAGTTTAATGTCACCAGCAGTTATGGATACGATGCGTGTTGATTTAGCGCAAAATGGTGTGACGTTTGTTGCAAACGGATCGAAAGTTAAATTCCCTGGATTTATGAAAGTCTATGTTGAGGGAAAAGATGAAGGCAAAGAAGAAAAAGATAATATTCTTCCTGAGTTAGAAGTTGGCGATGTTGTCAAATCTGTTGATATCGAACCAAAACAACATTTTACTCAACCGCCAGCACGATACAGTGAAGCAACACTAGTTAAAACATTGGAAGAGCAAGGTGTGGGACGTCCATCAACATACGCACCAACGCTTGAAACGATTCAACGTCGTTACTATGTAAAATTAAATGCTAGACGCTTTGAGCCAACTGAGCTTGGTGAAATTGTGAATACGATTATGTGTGAGTACTTCCCACAAATTGTTGATACAACCTTTACCGCTGAGATGGAAAAAGAACTCGATGCGATAGCTGAACATAAAGAAAAATGGGTCGATGTTATCAGTCGTTTCTATCACCCATTTGAAAAAGAGTTGGCTACAGCAGAAGAAAAAATGGAGAAAATCCAAATTAAAGATGAGCCGGCCGGTTTTGACTGTGAAGAATGTGGCTCACCAATGGTTATAAAACTAGGTAAATATGGAAAGTTTTATGCATGTAGTAATTTCCCTGATTGTCGAAATACAAAAGCCATTGTGAAAAAAATCGGCGTGACATGTCCAACTTGTAAAAAAGGTGATGTCATCGAGAAGAAAACGAAAAAGAATCGTATTTTTTATGGATGCGACCGATACCCTGATTGTGAATTTACATCATGGGATAAACCAATCGGACGCGACTGTCCTAAGTGTAATCACTATCTTGTACAGAAAAAAGTTCGTGGTGGTATGCAAATTATTTGTAGTAACTGCGACTATCAAGAAGACGTGCAAAAATAAAGATAGGTTTCTTTTTATAAATTGTGTATAATGCTTAGGAGGACAAGAGAACTCACTCTTGTCCTCTACTTAATTACTGAGAAAGAGGTAACTAAATGACAGAGAATAGAGTAACGGTTATTGGGGCAGGACTAGCTGGAAGTGAAGCGGCATGGCAAGCAGCAGAGTCAGGAGCCCAAGTTGATTTATATGAAATGAGAAAAATAAAAAAAACACCAGCACACCACACAGATCAATTTGCTGAATTAGTTTGTACGAATTCATTAAGAGCAAATGGTATTACAAATGCTGCTGGTTTATTAAAAGAAGAGATGAGACAATTTGGTTCAGTTATTATCGCTGCTGCGGATAAAACTCAAGTTCCTGCTGGTGGTGCCTTAGCTGTTGACAGAGAAAGTTTTTCTGAAGAAGTAACAAAACAAGTATCAAATCATCCAAATATTACTGTTCATCATGAAGAAATTACTGAAATTCCAACTGAAGGCATTACAGTGATTGCGACTGGTCCTTTAACAAGTGAGCCTTTAGCGGAAAGTATCAAAGAATTTACTGAGTCAGAAGGATTATATTTTTATGATGCAGCAGCACCAATCATAGAAAAATCGTCTATTGATATGGATAAAGTGTATTTAAAATCTCGCTATGATAAAGGTGAAGCAGCTTACCTTAATTGTCCTATGACAAAGGATGAGTTCTATGCGTTTAGAGAAGCGCTGGTTAATGCAGAAGTAGCGCCTTTAAAATCATTCGAAAAAGAAAAATTCTTTGAAGGATGTATGCCAATTGAGGTTATGGCAAATCGTGGTGAAAAAACAATGACATTTGGTCCGTTGAAACCAGTTGGATTAGAAGATCCAAAAACAGGTAAACGTCCGTATGCAGTTGTTCAACTTCGTCAAGATAACGCAGCAGCATCACTGTATAATATTGTTGGATTCCAAACGCATTTAAAATGGGGCGAACAAAAACGTATTATTCAAATGATTCCAGGATTAGAAAATGCAGAAATCGTAAGATATGGTGTGATGCATCGAAATACATTTATGAATTCACCTGAATTACTTGATCCAACTTACCAATCACGTAAGAAACCAACGTTATTCTTTGCTGGTCAAATGACTGGTGTAGAAGGTTATGTTGAAAGTGCAGCAAGTGGTATCTTAGCAGGACGAAATGCTGCAAGACTTGCCCAAGGTAAAGAACCAATCGTACTACCACAAGAAACAGCGATTGGTGGTATGGCACACTATATCACACATACATCTGGTAAACATTTCCAACCGATGAATGTAAACTTTGGTTTATTCCCAGAGTTACCAGAGAGAATTCGTGATAAAAAAGAACGTTACACACAAATTGCTAATAGAGCACTTGAAGCGACGAAAGAGTCGTTAACATTATTTGAGAAATAGTATGTCATTTGACATGCTATTTTTTTATGGTTTGTTTAAAAATTTGTATAAATTACTTAAAACATATAAATATATTGGTAAAAAAAAAATTTGTATGTTACATTAATTTTATAATTTGTAATGAAAGGGGTTGATTTCGATTGATCACTTAGTGTTATTTTTAAGATATTTAGTAGATGAGCGACATTATTCATTACAAACAAAACACGCCTATGAGGATGATGTCACACATTTTTTTGAGTTTTTGGAAGAAACAGGAAATTCTGACTATTTAAACATCACGTTTCAAGATGCTCGAGTGTATCTAGCTTATCTTCATGATAAAGAATATAGTCGTAATACAATTAGTCGGAAAATTTCGAGTCTTCGGTCATATTATCATTTCTTAATAAAAAATGAGTGGATGACAGACAATCCTTTTAGCTACATACAGATGAAAAAAAAGCAAAGTAAGTTACCAAGCTTTTTATATGAAAAAGAATTGGCTATCTTATTTGAATCGGTTTCTGGTGAAGCACCATTAGATAAACGTAATCGAGCGATTTTAGAGTTACTTTATGCTACAGGAATTAGGGTGTCCGAGTGTGTGTCGATTGAATTACGTGATATAGATATGGAAAATTCAATTGTGTTAATAAATGGTAAAGGTGGCAAGCAACGTTATGTGCCGTTTGGTTCGTTTTGTCACGATGCTATTTCTGATTACCTATCAACTACACGTAAAGACTTGATGGAAAAATATCACGAAGAACATGATATTTTATTTATTAATCATCGAGGACAGCCACTAACAGCAAAAGGCGTTCAATATATTTTAGATAATTTAATTAAAAAAAGTAGCTTAACAACGAATATTCATCCGCATATTTTTAGGCATACATTTGCCACACATTTATTAGATAATGGAGCTGATATGAGAACGGTCCAAGAGTTATTGGGTCATTCAAGTTTATCCTCCACACAGATATATACGCATGTGACAACTAGTGCGTTACAAAAGAATTATCGGAATTTTCATCCGAGAGCTTAATTTAGAATAGGAGAAAAAATTATGGGATATACAACATTTCATTCAACAACAATTTGTGCAGTAGAAAAAGACGGAAAATTCGCAATGGCTGGTGATGGCCAAGTAACAATGGGCGAATCAGTCGTGATGAAAGGGACTGCCAGAAAAGTTAGACGTATCTATAACGATGAAGTGGTCGTAGGATTTGCCGGTAGTGTGGCAGATGCGTTTAACCTTGAAGGGAAATTTGAAGAAAAATTAAATCAATATAAAGGGAATTTAATGCGTGCGGCTGTGGAACTTGCGATGCAATGGAGAAGTGATCGTGCGATGCAAAAATTAGAAGCGATGCTAATCGTAATGAATGATAAAGAGATGCTAGTAGTGTCAGGTACAGGTGAAGTAATCGCACCAGATGACGGTATTTTAGCGATAGGTTCTGGTGGTAACTATGCATTAGCTGCTGCAAGAGCACTTAAACGAGATGGCCGTGAAGATTTAACGGCTGGTGACATCGCAAAAGCTGCGCTAAATGTCGCAGGAGATATTTGTGTTTACACAAACCACAACATTATTGTAGAAGAAATATAGGAGATGACTTTAATGAGTACAGTAACAAAAACACCAAGACAAATTGTAGAAGAATTAGACCAATATATTATTGGACAAAATAAAGCAAAAAAATCTGTAGCGGTGGCATTACGTAATCGTTATCGCCGTATGCAATTAGACGAAGTGATGCAACAAGATATCACGCCTAAAAACTTGCTAATGATTGGACCAACTGGTGTAGGTAAAACAGAAATCGCAAGACGACTTGCTAAAATTGTTAATGCACCATTTGTAAAAGTTGAGGCAACGAAATTTACAGAAGTCGGGTACGTTGGTCGTGATGTTGAGTCAATGGTTCGTGATTTAGTTGAAGCAAGTATTACCATTGTGAAAAAAGACCAATACAGCCAAGTATATTCACAAGCTAAAAAAGCTGCGGAAGATAGATTGGTTAAATTATTAGTACCTGGTATCAAAAAAGAAAAACGTCAATCAACGAACCAATTTGATATGATGATGCAAATGATGAATGGTTTCCAACAAAACAATGACGAAGAAAAAGAAGAAGTGACTGATTCTATCAGAGTAAGCCGTGAAACAGTTCAATCTCAACTTGAAAAAGGTCAACTTGAAGATAGAGAAATCACGATTGAAGTCGAAGAGAAAAAACAAACACCAACCATGAATAATGGATTAGAACAAATGGGAATTGATTTAGGAGACGCCCTAAATTCATTAACACCTAAGAAAAAAATTAAACGCTCAGTGACTGTGAAGGAAGCACGTGAAATCTTAATTAATGAAGAATCTGAAAAATTAGTCAATAGTGCTGACATTCATAGTGAAGCAATTAAACTTGCTCAAAATCATGGGATTATTTTTATTGATGAGTTTGATAAAATTACATCTAAATCTGAAAGTAATGGTCAAGTTTCTCGAGAAGGTGTCCAACGTGATATTTTACCAATCGTTGAAGGCTCAATTGTTAATACTAAATATGGTACGATTGAAACAGATCATATTCTATTTATCGCTTCAGGAGCATTCCATTTAAGTAAACCAAGTGATTTAATTCCTGAATTACAAGGACGTTTCCCAATTCGTGTTGAATTAGATGATTTAACAGCGGAAGATTTTGTTCGTATCTTAACTGAACCAAACAACGCGTTAATCAAACAATATATTGCGTTACTTAAAACAGAAAATATTGATGTAACATTCACCAAAGAAGCAATCGAACGTTTATCTAATATAGCGTATAATGTGAATAGTGAGACAGATAATATTGGAGCACGACGTTTACACACTATTTTAGAAAAACTGTTAGAAGATTTATTATTTGAATCTCCTGATATGTCGATGGGTGAAATTACAATTACTGAGCAATACGTAAATGAAAAACTTGGAGAAATATCTGAAGATGAGGATTTAAGTCGTTATATTTTATAAGAATCGTTTAGGAGTGGTGGTATGAATGATTTATTGCAAAAAACACGTATGATAAATGAATTGCTACAAAAAGAAAATACCATTCAAGAAGAAAAAGAACTACCTTATTTACAAATGGCACAAGTATTATCGGATATTATGGAGTGTAATACCTATATTTTGTCAAAAGATGGTGAATTATTAGGATATTCTGTGGTACATGATTTTAATAATGAACGCATAAATCAGATGATTTCAAATCATCAATTTCCACATTCTTATACGACATTGTTAAAAGATATTCAGCAAACGGTGGAAAATATTCCGATTGAAGAAGAGTTAACCACGTTTCCATTTGAATTAAAAGCGGAGTTGACCAATGCCTATACAACACTTGTTCCAATTTTTGGGGCAGGTGCTAGGCTTGGCACAATTCTTTTAGGGCGTATTAATAAAAAATTTAATACTGAAGATTTTATTCTTTGTGAGTATAGTGCAACAGTGGTTGGAATGCAGATGCTTTATCAAAAATCTGGTGATATCGAAAAACAAGTGCGTGAAACAAGTATGGTTCAAATGGCGCTTAAATCATTGTCATTCAGTGAATTAAAAGCCATTAAAGCTATTTTTGAAGAACTAGATGGTGATGAAGGCATTTTAACGACATCAAGTGTTGCTGATAGAATCGGTATTACACGTTCTGTGATTGTAAATGCACTAAGAAAACTTGAATCTGGTGGGGTTATTGAGACACGTTCTCTTGGAATGAAGGGTACGTTTATCAAAATAACAAATCAACAGTTAATTGACCTACTTGATAAAGAAACGGTCGTTTAGGAGGTTTTTCATGACGATATATTTAGAATCAGATACGGCTAAAGTCAGCATAAATGAATTTGGAGCCGAATTATCAAGTTTTATTTTAAAAGAAACAGGTGTTGAGTATATTTGGCAAGCTAATCCAAACTATTGGGGACGTCATGCACCAGTATTGTTTCCGATTGTTGGCAGATTGAAAAAGAATACATACACATATAAAAGTCAACCATATTGTATGAATCAACATGGATTTGCTCGAGATATGACGTTTGATGTCATTGAACAAGACGCTTCTTCTGTTGTCTTTGAATTAAAAAGTAATCAAGAAACATTAGAAAAATACCCATTTGAGTTTCGTTTGTTGATTGGCTATAAACTTGTAGATAATGAGCTAACAACAAGTTATGAAGTATCTACACTTTCTGATGAGATGTATTTTTCAATCGGGGCCCATCCAGCATTTAATGTTCCATTAATTGAAGGAACAACAATCGAAGATTATTATTTGCATTTTTATCCGTTGAAATCAAGAATTAAAATTCCGCTAGAAGGTGCTTATATTAATAGTGAGAGTAAAACGTTAGCACAGACAAACACATCGATTCAGCTAAATCACGGATTGTTTAAAGAAGATGCACAGATTTTAGAAACAAAAGGGAAAAACACTTTTTCAATTTTATCTGAGAAGCATCCTCATGGGGTAAGAGTTAGTTATGAGGATTTTCCATTTGTTGGCTTTTGGAGCCCGAATACAGTTGACGCACCATTTATTTGTATAGAACCTTGGTGTGGTATTGCAGATGATGTTTCAGCTTCAGGTGCCATTGAAGAAAAAATAGGGATAAATAAATTATCAAAAGGTGACATATTTAATCGAAGTTATACAATTGAAATTATATAAAAAACAAGACGAGAACCGTCTTGTTTTTTTAACCAAAATAACTGGTATCTTCAATATTTAATTCACTTAATATAATAGAAGCTGTTTCTTCGATAGAAAGTTGAGCCACATTGATAACGACGCATCCGAGTTTTTTATATAAATCATTAGCAAATTCTAACTCACGTTTAATTTTATCAATATCAGAATAGGCCGTGTCGGGATTTAATCCATATGATTTCATTCGTTCACGTCGAATACGATTTAAGACTTTTGGATTATTTGTTAGACCAACAATTTTTTTGGGGTCAACTTCCCAAAGTTGTGGTGGAATGTGAGCTTCTGGAATGAGTGGCAAATTAGCCACTTTCAAGTTTTTATTTGCTAAAAATAAACTTAGTGGTGTTTTTGACGTACGTGACACCCCTAAAAGAAGAATATCTGCTTCTAAAAAACCTTTAGGATTTTTACCATCGTCATATTTAACGGCAAATTCCATCGCACTAATTCGTTCGAAGTAATTTTTACTTAAAAAATGCATTGCACCAGGCAAACGACTTGGTTCTAATCCCGTTCTATTTGATAACTCATCAACTAGTCCAGATAATACATCAATGGTAAATAAATTATGCTCTTTTCCGTAGTTGTTGGCTATGTTAACTAAATCTTTTGAAACAAGTGTATGTAAGACAATAGCATTCACTGCTTTTGCTTCTTCGAGTGCTTGTATTAGTTCATCTTCATGATAGATGAAAGCTCTTTTGACAATTTGGATTTTTATTTGAGCATCTTCATATTGCGCCATTGATGCTTGTGCTAACTTTGACGCAGTTTCACCGGCAGAATCAGAAATAATAAATATACTAATGCGTTGATCTGTCATAAATGATTCACATCCTTAATGTTTTTACTTTACTTAAATTATAGCATATAATATAACTCAAACGATGATTATTATGAAGAGAGGGAAAAGATTTTGACAAAAGAATTAGATCACGCAATCGCAATAATGAAAGACAATGGACTGAAATATACAAAAAAACGTTCGGATATACTTTCTTTTCTTATTAATGAAAATCGTTATGTAGCAGCTCTTGATGTGTTTAATTTTATGAACGATAAATACAAAGGAGTCAGCTATGATACTATTTACAGAAATTTAAGAGACTTTGCAGATTTGAATATTTTAGAAGAAACAGATTTACAAGGTGAGAAGAGATACCGATTCCATTGTGATGTTCACGGCGAACACCATCATCATTTTATTTGCACCTCGTGTGGAGCGACGCGTGAAATTCATATGTGCCCGATGGATATGTTTAAAGAGCAATTACCAGGATGCTCAATTGAAGGGCATCGGTTTGAAATACTAGGTAAATGCGAGAATTGTTTAAAAAATTAACATTAGGTAGTTGACGAGAAAAACTCAATTAGATATAATATATTGTGAACAGTTTTTTGTTTAATATTACTTTATATAAAAAACGGTTACCAAAAGTTTGGAGGGAGGGATTTATATGTCAAAAACTGTTGTTCGTAAAAACGAATCATTAGATGACGCTCTTCGTCGCTTCAAACGTTCCGTTTCAAAAACTGGTACTTTACAAGAGTACCGCAAGCGTGAATATTACGAAAAACCAAGTGTTAAACGTAAGAAAAAGTCTGAAGCTGCAAGAAAACGTAAAAAATACTAGTTTTAATGAATGGATCTGATATTATGACTCTACTCGATAGGTTAAATAATGATATCAAAGTAGCGATGAAAGCAAAAGATAAAGAAACCTTATCCGTTTTAAGAATGATGAAATCTTCTATTCAAAATGAGGAGATTAAAAAAGGTGAGTCTTTATCATCAGATGAAGAATTAACTGTATTATCTAGAGAGATGAAACAACGTAAAGATTCTCTTCAGGAATTTAAAGATGCCAAGCGTGATGATTTGGTTGAAAAAGTTTCTGCCGAAATTAAAATTGTAGATAGATATATGCCTGAACAATTTTCAGAAGATGAATTGCGTTCAATTATTGAGTCTGCAATAGATGAAACGGACGCGTCATCAATGAAGGACTTTGGTAAGGTTATGGGGATTGTCATGCCAAAAACTAAGGGGAAAGCTGATGGACAAAAAGTTAATTCTTTAGTAAAAGAAAGTTTAGCTAGTCTGTAAACATGTCTTTATTGGTCATTTTAATTTTTCGTTACTTATTTTTGAAAAATTAAAATGTTAAAATTCGGAATCTAGAAAATTAGATGGATGAGTCAAGACTAAAAGATGATAAATTTGAACGTAAATTCAAATTTATCATCTTTTTTCGATTTTTTTGGCTCTTTGTCAACTACTGTTGGTAAGAATTGATGGTTTTAAAGTTTGTATCAAAGATTAGAAGAAATATTTCATTAAACAGATAGTATCCTAAAAAAGAGGCTAACTTAAAAGTAATTATTAAATGAAAATCACTAAACTAGCAATATAGAAATCCCATGAAGTCAGTTTTTAATAAACTAATGTCATGGAATTTTCTTATTGTACGATTTTTGGAATCAGTGTCTAAAAATGATAGAGTCTATTTGTTAAACTAATTTTTGAGCTTCTCTTACGCGTTCATTTAAATCAATGGTTTCGCCAGCTTTTTTCTTATCATAAAATTCAGCTGTGGCTGCAAATAAAAGATCGGCTGCAGAGTTAAGAGCTGTTTCAACAGAATCTTGCACCACACCAATGATGAACCCAATCCCAACAACTTGCATGGCAATATCATTTGAGATATTAAACAAACTACATGCTAGAGGGATAAGTAATAAACTTCCGCCTGCAATACCAGATACACCAGTTGATGAAATGGCTGCTAATAAACAAAGTAGAAAAGCAAGAGGAAACGGAACATCCATCCCCATTGTATAAGCAGTGGCTAGTGTCATAATTGAAATGGTAATGGCAGCACCCCCACTGTTAGCAGTTGCTCCAAGAGGAATAGAGATAGAGTATGACTCTTTATCTAATCCTAATTTCTCACACAATTCCATATTGATTGGAATATTTACCACTGAACTACGCGTGAAGAAGGCAGGGATACCACTTTCCTTCATACAGAACATCGTTAAAGGATACGGATTTTGTTTTAATAGTAAGAATACCATCAGTGGGTACACGATGAATGACACAAACAACATCGTTCCAACTAATAATAAAATTAACTTACCGTACTCAGCTAAACCTTTGATTCCGATTTCTGAAATAGAGTTAAATACCAACCCAACAATCCCAAGTGGAGCAAATTGAATAATGATTTGAATCACTTTAGAAATCGTTCCAGAAATATCCGCGATCACATTTTTAGTTGTTTCAGAAGCACTTCTCATACATGCCCCAATGACCGCTCCCCAGAATAGTAATGATAAATAATTTCCTTCAATAATTGCTTGAACAGGATTCATTACTGCCCCAATAATAATGTCAGACAAAATCTTCCATAAATCATCAGGCGCTTGTTGATCAACGACCACATCAGGTAATACTAGTTTAACTGGGAATAACTCAGAAGTAAATACAGCGATTAAAGCCGCAATAAAAGTGGCACTTAAATATAAAATAATGACGGTTTTCATATGCGTTTTGATGCCTTTTTGATGCTTAGATAATGATTCGATGATTAGAAAAAATACCAATAATGGCGCAATTGCTTTCAATGCTCCGATAAAGAGATCACCTAATATTTTAATCCAAGTCCAGGAAGGTACCAACATCCCTAAAATTGCTCCGACGACAATGCCGATACAGATTTTCTGGATTAATGATAATTCTCTAATCTTTTTCATAGCGTTCTCTCCTTTTTGTAATATTAATATAATATACTTTAAAAATTCACAAAAAGAAATACCCCTTTTTAAAATAATTTAAATTTTTTTAAAGGTGATTTTTTGATGTGTCATGTTATCAGTACCAATCTATCTTAATCAGCTTGATTTATTAAAGTTTATCAGAGTAAAGAGAGGACTTTGTTCAATTAGATTAGTGATTTAATTTTAAAAAAATTTTTTCGATTTTCAGAAAAAAGATTGTGATTTGATCAAAAAGAACCAAAAGGGAAGAGATGAACGTATGTTTGTTTGAAATTTTAAAAGGACAAGAAAAACTGAGATAAATATAGTATAATGTGAATGATGAATTAAAGGAGAGAGATTATGGCAAAAAAGAAAACAAAAAGAGCTCCTACTAAAAAGCAACAAGCACAACAAGAGCGAACAACCTATTTCTTAATCGGTCTGTCATTTATCGTATTTGGTATTTTAGGAGGATTAAGATTAGGATTTTTAGGGATGCTGATGACTAATGTGTTTCGTTTTTTTGTTGGGAACATGCACTTAGTAATGGCTCTTTATTTAATAGTATATGGTGCCCTATTGATGTTGATGGGCAAAGACCCAAAGTTTAAACGAAAAAGTCTAGTAGTGGGATTACTGGTATTTTTCTTAGGGTTACTATTATTCTTAGAGATTGGTTTGTTCAAACAAATCAGTCGTGACACAAATATTTTAGGGATGACGTGGCAAAAAATATCTTCAGACATAAAAGCAAGCAGTGTGACGCAATCAGTTGGTGGAGGGATGATTGGCGCCTTACTTTACACAGTGACTTACTTTTTAGTGTCAAAAGCAGGTTCATACGTCGTCGCTGTTTTAGCAATGATTGCTGGAGGATTGTTGGTATCAAATATTGGTATTTCTCAAGTTGCTGATAAGGTGGTTGAGTTTGGTACAAACTTTTTTCATTCGCTTAAAGAAAAAAAGGTAGAGCGAGATGAAAAAAAAAAACTGAATGAGAAAAATCGATCAAAAGTTTCTGAAAATCGTGTCCGAGAATCAACAGAGCATGAGAAAAAAGAACAAGAACTCGTTGTCAATGAAGACGACGAAGTGGAGAAAGAACAGTTAACACTTGAGATTGATAGTTATCAAGATCATTATAAAAAACGCGATCAACAAACTGTTGAAAGACCTAAGAAAGAACCAAAACAAAAAACTGATGACGTGGAAAAAGACCAACCCTTGTTTTTTGACTTGCCTGAAGGGGAAGAAAACGAAGATTATGAGTTACCGCCAGTTGAGTTATTAAATGATATTCCATTAACTGACCAGAGTGCTGAATACAAATTAGTTGAAAAAAACGTCAAAGTGTTAGAACAAACTTTCGATAGTTTTGGCGTAGATGCAAAAGTGGTTCGTGCAAGTCTTGGACCATCTGTGACGAAGTTCGAAATTCAGCCGGCTGTGGGGGTTAAAGTAAGTAAAATTGTGGGACTAACAGATGACTTAGCACTGGCACTTGCTGCTAAAGATATCCGAATGGAAGCACCAATTCCTGGAAAATCATTGATTGGGATTGAAGTGCCAAACCAAACAACTAGTATGGTATCATTTCGTGACGTGGTCGAATCTGAAAACAATCATGATGATTTATTACTTGAAGTGCCACTTGGTCGAAGTATTTCCGGTGAAGTGATGACGGCAGATTTAACGAAGATGCCCCATCTATTGATAGCTGGTTCAACAGGTAGTGGAAAATCGGTGTGTATTAACACGATTATTTCCAGTATTTTAATGAAAGCTAAACCACATCAAGTTAAAATGATGATGATTGATCCAAAGATGGTGGAATTAAATGTCTATAATGGTGTGCCCCATTTGTTGACACCTGTTGTGACAAATCCTAGAAAAGCCGCGCAAGCTTTGCAAAAAGTTGTGGAAGAGATGGAAAGACGTTACGAACTGTTTGCTAGTTTTGGTGTACGAAACATGAATGGCTACAATGATATGGTCAAAAAACATAACCAAGCAACCGGAGAAAATAAATCTAGTTTACCTTATATTGTGGTAATCGTTGACGAGTTAGCTGACTTGATGATGGTCGCAAGTAATGAAGTCGAAGATGCTATTATTCGTCTAGCGCAAATGGCAAGGGCAGCAGGAATTCATATGATACTTGCCACTCAGCGACCTAGTGTGGACGTTATTACAGGGATTATTAAAGCGAATGTTCCGTCACGTATTGCATTTGCTGTATCAAGTGGGATTGATTCACGTACGATTATTGATAGCAACGGTGCGGAAAAATTGCTTGGACGTGGAGACATGTTGTTTGTTCCAATGGGAGAAAATAAACCCATTCGTGTTCAAGGTGCGTTTATTTCAGATGATGAAGTCGAACACATTGTGGAGTTTGTGACAAATCAACAAGGAGCAGACTATCAAGAACACATGATGCCGTCTGAAAGTCCAACAAGTAGTGCATCAACTGAAGAATTGGACGAATACTTTGATGAAGCAAAAGCGCTAATCATTGAAATGCAAACAGCTAGTATCTCGCTACTTCAAAGACGATTTAGAATTGGGTATAACCGAGCAGCACGATTAATTGACGAACTAGAAGAACATGGTGTTGTCGGCGCTTCAGAAGGTAGTAAACCAAGAAAAGTCTTAATGACATATAGTGATGATGAGGTAATAGAAGAATAAAACAAAACTCCCTTATTCGGCTAAACGAGTAAGGGGATTCTATATTGACTATGAAAAAAGAAAATAATTTATGTTAAAATAGGTTGTTTTATTGTATCATGAACTTTGGGTGTCTTTTTAAAATAAATTTAGCTTGATAGTTATTTGGTTGAAATAGACTTTATAAATCGTTTGAGATATGATATCAAAGGTATAATACTAATAGAAGAGATTGTTCATGTGAAGAGAATTACGATATGCATTCCTATGTATAATGAGGCAGCAAATTTAAATGAGTTGTATACTCAATTAAATGCATTATCAAATCAATATACAAGGAATTATGAATTTGAGTTTTTATTCGTTAACGATGGGAGTGTTGATCAGTCCATTGAAATTATAAAGACTCTTTCTAATAGCGATAGTCGAGTTAAATGTGTTGACTTATCAAGAAACTTTGGAAAAGAAATAGCTATGTTAGCAGGGTTTGATCATGCAACTGGTGATGCAATTATCATTATGGACGCAGATTTGCAACATCCGCCAAGCACTATACCTAAAATGATCACTGAATGGGAAAAAGGTTATCAAGATGTGTACGGTAAGAGAGTGACAAGACATGGCGAATCTTTTTTCAAAAAAGAATTTTCAAAGCTTTATTATAAAATACTGACACATTTTTCTTCTGTTCCAGTGATTCCAGCAGTTGGGGATTTTAGGTTATTAGATAGGAAATGTATTGATAGCATCAAAATAATAAGAGAAACACAACGATATACTAAAGGTATTTATATGTGGATTGGATTTAAAAAGAAAGAAGTAACATTTGAAGCTAATGAACGATTTGCAGGCGAAACAAAATGGCAATTCAAATCGCTAGTTAAATTAGCTATCGATGGTATTATATCGGATTCAGTTGTACCATTAAAGCTTTCTTTATATTCAGGAATTATTATTGCATTGTTTTCGTTCTTATATTTGATATATATGTTAATTACTACGATATTATATGGTAGTACTACACCGGGATTCCCTACACTAACTATATTGCTTTTATTTTTAAGTGGGACTCAATTATTTTTTATTGGAATCATTGGAGAATACATTGGGAAAATATTTATTGAAGTAAAAAGACGTCCACCATACTTAGTTCAAGAATTTATTTCAAAAGAAGAAACACATAAACATATAGAAAGAAATGAGGAAACGAATATTGAAGATTAACTATAAAAAAATTAGTCCGATTATCAGCATATTGGTGATTGCAGCAGCAGCATTTTTAATGTATAAACTGAATGTTCTTACGACATTTAGGTCAGATGATTTTAATTACCATTATTCCTTTGCAGATGGAACAAGAATTAGTAGTTTTATGGAGGTTGTAAAATCTCAAGCAGCTCACTACAAAGTTATGAATGGACGCATACCAGCTCATTTTTTAATGCAGTTTTTCACAATATATGGAAAACCAGTTTTTAACGTCGTAAATACAATAGTTTACATATTTTTTATCTTATTAGTGTTATACATGATTAAGAAAAGTTGGAAAGTTAATCCGTTAACGTTTATGACAATGTTTGTAGTAATGTGGTTTTATTTACCGGCTTTTGGTTCAACTGTTTTATGGATGGATGGTTCATTTAATTATCTTTGGACGACTGTCATTTGTTTATTAGTTTTTTTACCGTATCGTAATCCTAAGTTGTTTGATTATAAAGTCAATCAATTTATTTTCCCCATTGTTGGATTAATCGCCGGATGGTGTAGTGAAACGACATCGGCAGGAATCGTATTCTTCCAATTTTGGTTTATTCTATACTGGATGTATAAAAAGCGTCCACATGTCATTCCATATATTATTACCATGTTGACTTCTTTTGCTGGATATTGTTTGATGACTTTCGCTCCAGGTCAAATGCAAAGATTAGACCGAGTAAGTGGAGGAGAAATTCCTATTTTAAAAAATATGTATCATTTCATCGTTACGATGGGAACTAGATACTATATTGAAATATTTGTCTTTATATTATTAATAAGTATTTCAATATTTTTAAACCGAAATAAAGAATTAAATTACTTGGCTGTTTTATTTTTTATGACAGCTGTTCTTGCTGCTTGTACATTAATTATGGCAGGGATTCAAAATATTAATGAAAGAACATACTTTGGTATCGAAACGTTGATAGTCATTGCTATGGGAATATTAATTAAAAATATTTTTGAAGATCAACTATCTACATTCCAAAAAATGAATTTAGCCTATGTCATTATTCTTGTACCACTGTTTTTAATTAATTATCGTGCAGCGTATGTTGATGTTAGACGAACTCATAATGAATATACAAAACGTGAAGCATACATTGAAGAATTAAAGTCAAAAGGTGAAAAAGAATTGAACTTAAAAGCGATTAATAGTACAAATGATCATAGTCCATATTATTTGACACCTGATTTAAGTCCAAATCCAAATCATTGGCAAAACGTGACGAAGTCGAAATACTATGACGTAGATAAAATTAACAAAATCAACTAACAAAAACTCCCTTATTCGGTTAAACGAGTAAGGGAGTTTTTGTATTTAATCCACCAAATAGATGGATGTATCAAAGTATTGTTCGATAAAACGGACTTTGTCACTTAGTTCTTCTGTTGTATATGTTTCACCAGGAGCGGAGATAATCCATTTGGTTTCATTGTTGTCATGTCGTTTAACGATTGCAATCAAGACACCTTCAAATGATTCAATCGGTCCATTGACTGTGTTTGAGATGACATAAGCATCTTGTTCTTCACCATCTCCGGCAATAATATTTTCGACATGGCCATAATTTATCGGATAAACAGTCCCTTGCTCATTCTTGTAGCCAATGGGTCTATCTATGGTTACGTTTATTAAGCGACTCATTATTACTCTCCTTTTTTCATAAATTGTAATCTATATTAACGAATTAAGCAATTCAAAAAGAAAAATAGAAAGAAATTATCTTAAGAATTTGCTATAATAGAAAAGGATTTGATCAGAAAGGGTGTTCGTACCAAATGACGCAAAAACATAATTTATTGGCAGGTCTAAATGACAAACAACAAGCTGCCGTTCAAACGACACAGGGCCCGTTATTAATCATGGCTGGTGCAGGTAGTGGAAAAACAAGAGTACTAACACATCGTGTGGCTTATTTAATAGATGAAAAAGGGGTTAATCCTTGGAATATTTTAGCTATCACTTTTACAAATAAAGCGGCGAAAGAGATGAAGGAACGTGTGGTTTCGATTCTTGGTTCGGTCGGTGAAGATGTGTGGGTATCCACGTTTCACTCAATGTGCGTCAGAATGTTACGACGTGATGCCGATTTGATTGGTTACAATCGTCAATTTACCATACTTGATGCTAGTGACCAACAGACATTGATTAAACGGATTTTAAAAGAAGAAAATATTGATCCAAAAAAACATGATCCACGCAGTATTTTATCGCAAATTAGTCAGGCGAAAAATGAGTTATTAACGCCTGAATTATATGAAGAACGCTACACTGGTTATTTCGAGCAGATTGTGGCAACGTGCTATAAGCGATACCAAAAAGAACTTCGCAACAATCAATCAATGGATTTTGATGATTTGATCATGTTAACGATTCGTTTGTTTAAGGAAAGTCCTGAAACGTTGTCTTATTATCAAAATAAATTCCAATACATTCACGTTGATGAGTATCAAGATACAAACCATGCTCAATATACGCTGGTTAATTTACTAGCGAAACGTTTTAATAATTTATGCGTTGTGGGGGATGCTGACCAAAGTATTTATGGTTGGCGTGGAGCTGATATGCAAAACATTTTAGATTTTGAATCAGATTATCCTGATGCTAAAACAATTTTACTAGAACAAAATTATCGTTCAACTAAACATATTTTGCAAGCGGCAAATAGTGTGATTAACCATAACCAAAACCGTAAGAAAAAAGAATTATGGACGGATAATCAATCAGGTGAAAAAATTGTGTATTATCGTGCTAACTCTGAACGAGAAGAAGTGCAATACATTGTGACCACCATTCAACAATTAAAACAACAAGAACAACGCTCATATGGCGATTTTTGTGTGTTATATCGTACGAATGCCATGTCCCGTGTGATTGAGGATACGTTCTTAAAAGCAAATATTCCTTATAAAATGGTGGGTGGACATAAGTTCTACGACCGTAAAGAAATCAAAGACATTTTAGGTTACTTAAAAGTGATTTCAAATGAAATGGATTCATTAAGTTTTGAGCGTGTGGTGAATAGTCCAAAACGAGGCATTGGACCTGGAACCATTGAAAAAATCAGAGAGTTTGCTGATATGCATGGTTGGTCGTTACTTCAAGCAACAGTTGGCATTGATTTGACACCAATTACGGGAAAAGCTAAAAAAGAGCTTGGTAATTTTGGGCAAATGATTATGCAATTAAGAAAGATGATTCCGTTTTTAACAATTACGGAATTAGTCGAACAAGTTTTAGATAAAAGTGGTTACCAGGAAGATTTGGTGAAACAAAACTCGCTTGAATCTCACTCACGTTTAGAAAACTTGGAAGAGTTTTTAACTGTAACCAAAGAATTTGACAAGCGTTATGAAGCGGGAGATTATGAAGACGAAAGTGAAAATGATGAAGATAAACTCGCGTTATTCTTAAATGATTTAGCACTTGTTTCTGATATTGATTCATTAGAAGAAGACCAAGGTCAAGTTACCTTTATGACACTTCATGCGGCGAAAGGACTTGAGTTTCCTTATGTCTTTTTAGTTGGGATGGAAGAAAGTATATTCCCACTATCTCGTGCGGTTTTAGAAAGTGATGAACTAGAGGAAGAACGTCGTTTAGCTTATGTGGGGATTACCCGGGCTGAAAAACAATTATTCTTAACGAACGCATCAAGTCGTATGCTGTATGGACGTACGCAATACAATCGTCCGTCACGTTTTTTAGAAGAAATTGACGATGACGTGTTAGAAAAAGTTGGAGCTGTGCATAAAGTAGCTAGCCAAAAACCGATTGGTGAAAAATACCGTCGTGCAACGTATCAACAGCCAACGACAACAGCCGTTACGGCGAAAAAACAAACAGGTGGCGAAAAAGCACCATGGCAACCAGGTGATAAAGTCGAACACAAATCGTGGGGCGTTGGAACGGTTGTTAAAGTGAGTGGGGACGCCAAAGATATGGAGTTAGATGTGGCATTTCCTTCTCAAGGGATTAAACGTTTATTGGCCGCTTTTGCACCAATTACAAAAGTAGATTAAAAAGAGGTGACCATTTTGGGTATTGATGAAGCAACAAAACGTGTGGGCGAGTTACGTCACACGTTAAATGAATGGGCACGCGCTTATTATGTGAAAGATGCGCCACTCGTTAGTGACCATGAATATGATAAGTTATACAAAGAATTAGTGAGTTTAGAAGAACAGTTTCCAGAACTTGTAACAAGTGATTCTATCACACAACGAGTGGGCGGAAAATTACTAGACGGGTTTCAAAAAGTTGAGCACACGACACCAATGATGAGTTTAAGTAATGCCTTTAACGAGAAAGACTTACGTGATTTTGATAAACGCGTGAGAAAAGGCACGAGCAAACCCATTAGTTACATGGTAGAATTGAAGATTGACGGCCTGGCGATTAATTTGACTTATGATAATGGACAATTTGTTCAAGGTGCAACTCGTGGAGATGGTGTTGTAGGGGAGGATATTACGCAAAATTTGCGTACCGTTCACTCTATTCCACTATCACTACAAACACCTGTGACACTTGACGTTCGTGGTGAGTGCTTTATGCCAAAAGAGTCGTTCGTTAGACTAAACGAGGAACGTGACAAAAACGGCGAAAGTGTGTTCGCGAACCCCCGTAATGCAGCAGCAGGGAGTTTACGTCAACTTGATTCATCTGTGACAGCCAAACGTCAGTTAAGTACGTTTTTATATACGATTGCTAATCCTGAAGAATTAGGGTTAACAACCCAAACAGACGCATTAGATTATTTAGATAGTTTAGGATTTAAAACCAATCATCAACGTGAACTTTGTGCCACAATTGATGACGTGTGGCAATACATTGTCCAATTTAGCGATAAACGTCACACGCTTGATTATGAAATTGATGGTATCGTGATTAAAGTCAATGATTTTGATGCACAAAATGAATTAGGTTATACGGTAAAAGCACCTAAGTGGGCGATTGCGTATAAGTTTCCGGCTGAAGAAGTTCAAACAGTCTTACGAGACATCGAGTGGACAGTTGGACGAACGGGCGTTGTAACGCCAACTGCGGTGATGGATCCGGTGCAACTAGCTGGAACAACCGTCTCACGAGCTAGCTTACATAATTGTGATTTGATTGCTGAAAAAGACATTCGATTATTGGATACAGTTGTGATTCATAAAGCTGGAGATATAATTCCTGAGGTCACTCAAGTTGTGTTGGATAAGCGACCTGAAGACAGTCAGCCGTATGAGTTTCCAACACATTGCCCAGCATGTGATGCTGAGTTGGAACGCATTGAATCAGAAGTTGCTTTAAGATGTTTAAATCCAGCTTGTCCAGCTCAAATTAAAGAAGGATTGAATCACTTCGTGTCGCGAAATGCGATGAATATTGATGGTTTAGGTCCTCGTGTGTTAGAGCAAATGTATGAAAAAGAATTGATAAAACAAGCCGCTGATTTATACTATCTAACACAAGAGCAATTATTAACGCTTGATAAAATCAAAGAAAAATCAGCGAATAATATTTTAGAAGCCATTGCTAATAGCAAAGGCAATTCATTAGAGCGATTGTTGTTTGGTTTAGGAATTCAACATGTTGGATCAAAAGCTGCTAAAATTATTTCAAGTGAATTTGGTACGATTGATAAAATTATCGAAGCAAATAAAGAAGATATTTTTGCGATTGACACGATTGGACCAGTGATGGCTGATAGTATTACCAAATATTTCTCGATTCCAGAAACATTGGAACAAATTGACAAACTAAAACAAGCTGGGGTGAATATGACGTATCTTGGTGTGACAAAAGAAGACATCACATCAATCGAGTCCCCATTTAAAGATAAAACGATTGTCTTAACCGGAAGTTTGACACAATTTAAACGAGCTGAAGCCAAACAAAAGATTGAGTCGTTAGGTGGAAAAGTGACGGGTAGTGTGTCGAAAAAAACGGATATTGTTGTTGCTGGAGAGGAAGCTGGTAGCAAGTTAACCAAAGCACAAGAATTAGGAATTGACGTTTGGAGTGAACAACAAATGGTTGATGCCATAAACGCGTCACATAAAACAGAGTAAAAGGAGAATTTTGATGACAATTTCAAAAGAAGAAGTACTACACGTAGCAAAATTATCGAAATTACGTTTTTCAGATAGTGAATTAGATGAGATGACAAAACATTTAGGGAAAGTCACTGACATGATGGCCAATCTAAGCCAAGTCGACACAACAGATGTACCATTTACTTCAAGTGTGACAGAAGAAACAAATGTCTTTAGAGAAGACATCGCCATTAAAGGTGAAAGCCGTGACGAATTATTTAGCAATGTCCCTGAAACACAAGATGGTTACATTAAAGTGCCAGCAATTATGGATAACGGGGAGGCAGGAGCATAATGACTGAGTTACAACAATTAACAGTAAAACAACTAAGTGAGGCGTTAAATAAAAAAGAATTAAGCTCACAAGAGGTTGTGAAAAGTGGTTTTGATTACATCAAAGAAACAGAGCCAACGATTGATGCCTTTATCACATTAAGTGAAGAAAAAGCATTAGCAGAAGCGAAAAAAATTGATGACTCACCACGTAGTGAATTAACACCTTTAGCTGGTATTCCAATTGGGATTAAAGATAATATCGTGACAAAAGCCGTGTTAACAACCGCAGCAAGTAAAATGTTGTACAACTTTAACCCAATCTATTCTGCGACGGCAGTAGAAAAATTAGAATCAGCTGGACTGGTGTCTATGGGTAAATTAAACATGGACGAGTTTGCGATGGGTTCTTCAACTGAAACGTCGTACTTCAAGAAAACAAAAAATGCATGGGACCAAACAAAAGTACCTGGTGGCTCTTCAGGTGGGTCTGCTGCGAGTGTGGCAGCTGGACAAGTTCCTGCTTCTTTAGGTAGTGATACAGGTGGAAGTATCCGTCAACCAGCGTCATTTAACGGCATCGTGGGGATGAAACCTACTTATGGACGCGTGTCTCGTTATGGGTTAATTGCCTTTTCATCAAGTTTAGATCAAATTGGTCCGATGACTCGTACAGTAGAAGACAATGCGATGATTTTAAATGCGATTTCTGGTCATGATGCAAAAGATAGCACAAGTTCTCGTCGTGACACACCAGATTTTACAAACTTAATTGGTCAAGACATCAAAGGAATGAAAATTGGTGTACCGAAAGAATTTATGGGTGAAGGGGTTCATCCTGATATTCGTCAAGCAGTAAAAGAAGCGGTGAAAACATTTGAAGCGCTTGGTGCAACTGTAGACGAAGTTAGTTTACCAAATGCGGTTTATGGCGTGGAAGTTTACTATATCATTGCCTCATCAGAAGCATCATCAAACTTACAACGTTTTGATGGTATTCGCTATGGTTACCGTTCAGAAAATATTTCAAACTTAGAAGACGTATATGTTAACTCACGTTCTGAAGGATTTGGTTCAGAAGTGAAACGTCGTATTATGCTTGGAACATTCTCTCTAAGTGCCGGATTTTATGATGCATACTTTAGAAAAGCTGGACAAGTTCGTACCTTGATTGTCAATGACTTTAAAAAAGTCTTTGAAAACTACGACTTGATTTTAGGACCAGTATCACCAACTGTGGCATTTGAATTTGGTGCCGCTCAAGATGATCCAATCACAGCATATATGCGTGATATCTTAACCATTCCAGTTAACTTAGCTGGTTTACCAGGTATGAGTGTTCCTGGCGGATTTTCTGAAGGATTGCCAATTGGAATTCAATTAATCGGAAATCATTTTGATGAAGAAAAAATGTATCAAGCAGCGTATGCGTTTGAACAAGCAACTGATTTCCATAAAAAACAACCTGTTATTTTAGGAGGTAAAGCATAGTGAATTTTGAAACAGTCATTGGGTTAGAAGTCCATGTGGAATTAAAAACCGAATCAAAAATCTTTTCAACGTCTGCCGCTCACTTTGGTGCAGACCCAAATACGAATACAAACGTGATTGATTTTTCAATGCCAGGTGTTTTACCTGTTTTAAATAGAGGCGCACTTGAATATGGTATGAAAGCCGCTTTAGCACTTAACTGTAAAATCAACCGTCACACAAATTTTGATAGAAAAAACTATTTTTATCCAGATAATCCAAAAGCCTATCAAATTTCTCAAGATGACAAACCAATCGGCTATGATGGTTGGGTTGAAATCGAAGTAGAAGGTAAAAAGAAAAAAATACGTATTGAACGCGTGCATTTAGAAGAAGATGCGGGTAAAAATATTCATGGTACTGATGGTTATTCATATGTCGATTTAAACCGTCAAGGCACACCACTTATTGAGATTGTATCTGAAGCAGATATGCGCTCACCTGAAGAAGCTTATGCTTATTTAGAAGCCATTCGTTCAATCATCCAATTTACTGGTGTCAGTGATGTGAAAATGGAAGAAGGGTCAATGCGTTGTGACGCGAACATTTCTCTAAGACCTTATGGACAAGAAAAGTTTGGAACAAAAGCAGAACTTAAAAACTTGAACTCACTAAACTACGTGAAACAAGGACTTGCTTTTGAAGAACAACGTCAAGCAAAAGTTTTAATGTCAGGTGGTATTATCCAACAAGAAACACGTCGTTATGATGAATCAACTAAATCAACTATCTTGATGCGTGTTAAAGAAGGAGCAAGTGATTACCGTTACTTCCCAGAACCAGATATTCCATCAACTGATATTAGTGAAGAATGGGTGGAAGAAATGAGAGCATCATTACCAGAGATGCCAGCTGCTAGACGTATTCGTTATGTAAGTGAACTTGGTTTACCTGAATATGATGCAATGGTATTGACTCTATCTAGTGATATGTCTGACTTCTTTGATGCCACAGTGAATAACGGAGCAGATGCCAAACAAGCCTCTAACTGGTTAATGGGTGAAGTATCAGCTTACTTAAATAGCGAGCACTTAGAGTTACTTGAAACAAAACTAACACCAGAAAATCTTGCTGGTATGATTAACTTAATCGCTGATGGAACAATTAGTTCTAAAATTGCGAAAAAAGTCTTTAAAGAATTAATCGAAAACGGTGGCGATGCTAAAGAAGTTGTTGAAGCAAAAGGATTAGTCCAAGTGTCTGATCCATCACAATTATTACCAATGATTAACGAGGTATTAGATAAAAATGAACAGTCAATCGAAGACTTTAAAAATGGAAAAGATCGTGCCGTTGGTTTCTTAGTCGGTCAAATTATGAAAGCAACAAAAGGAAAAGCAAATCCAGGAGTCGTGAATAAATTATTAAAAGAGGAATTATTGAAACGTTAAATTGACAACGTTCGATATGAAGGAGTAAGTTAAATGAGAGCAAGATTAATTTATAATCCAACATCTGGCAAAGAGTTGTTAAAACGAAATTTAGCAGATATTTTAATGGTGATTGAAAAAGCTGGATATGAAGCCAGTGCCTTTGCGACGACACCGGAGCCTTTTTCTGCCAAAAAAGAAGCAGCAAGAGCCGCGAATGCTGGTTTTGATTTGATTATCGCAGCAGGTGGTGATGGCACGATTAATGAAGTGATTAACGGTATTGCTCCACTAGAAAAACGACCTAAATTAGCAGTTATTCCTGGTGGAACAACCAATGATTTTGCTCGAGCGTTGCAAATTCCGCGTGATAATGTGGTGAAAGCTGCAGAGGTGATTTTAAAAAATCAAACCATTAGATCAGATATTGGAAAAGCTGGGAACACATATTTTATGAATATCGCAGCAGGTGGTTACTTAACTGAATTGACCTATGAAGTACCATCTCATCTGAAAAGTGTTTTTGGCTATCTTGCCTATTTAGCAAAAGGAGCAGAGATGTTGCCACGAGTGAAAACAATCAAGATGCGTCTGAAATATGACGATGGTGAATTTGATGGCAAAGCATCCATGTTTTTCTTAGGGCTAACCAATTCAATTGGTGGCTTTGAACAAATTGTTCCCGACGCTCAGTTAGATGATGGGAAATTTTCACTGTTAATCGTGAAAACAGCCAATGTATTAGAAATCATGCATTTGGTGGCTTTGATGTTAAACGGTGGAAAACACATTGACGATCCTAGAATAGAATACATTAAAACGTCAAGATTACACGCTGAAGCCTTTGATGATGATTATCGTATGATGATTAATTTAGATGGGGAATATGGTGGAGATGCCCCAATGGAATTTATAAATTACAAACAACACATAGAAATTTATGCTAATCTGGATGCAATACCTGAATCGGCTATTTCAATTGATGAAGAAGAAGCGTCTGATCGATTTATCGAACAAGTCGAACAACTCACTCAAGAAGATATTAATGAAGATGGCACTATTTTTGGCAATAAAGAGTAGTACGTGCACTGTTTAAAAGAGAAAGAGGATTTTATGAAAAAACAAAAAATAGAAGCACCAGTGAAAAAAAATGAACGTTTAGTTGTTGATATCGTCGATATGACTTATGACGGACGTGGAGTAGCAAAAGTGGATGGTTTCCCCATTTTTGTTGAAGAAGGGATTACAGGCGAGCGAGTAAAAATTCATGTGATGAAGGTCATGAAAAAATTTGCCTTCGCAAAAATTATGACGTGGGAAACAACAAGTGAAAATCGTGTTGAAACGGTGGAAAAAGATTTAATTCGTACAGGGATTGCCCCACTACATCATATGAGCTATGACGCGCAACTTGATTTCAAGAAAAATCAAGTGACTCAAGCGATGAAACGTATCGGTGGCTTTGATGAATTAAACGTTGCGGACGTTTTAGGGATGGAACACCCATTTGCTTATCGTAATAAAGCCCAAATTCCAGTACGTATGATTGGAGCTGACATTGAACTTGGTTTCTTTAGAAAAAATAGTCATGACTTAATTGTGGTAGAAGACTTTTTAATTCAAGATAAAATGATTGATGAGATTTTATTATTCTTGAAAGAAAGACTTAGAAAATATTCAATCAAACCATATGATGAAAGCCAACATTCAGGACATCTGAAAAGCATCGTGATTCGTAAAGGTCATTACTCAAATGAAGTGATGGTAACTTTTGTGACACGTAAAAAGAAAATTTTCTACTTACATGATATTGTGACTGAACTTGTGGCAGCTTATCCAAACGTGGTATCTGTGATGCAAAATATCCAACCAAACGTAACAAACAAAGTCTTAGACGAACGTTTGAACGTGTTATACGGTAAAGATAGCATTAGTGATGAGTTATTAGGTAAAACATATCATATCTCAGCACAGTCATTCTACCAAGTGAACACTGAACAAGCTGAAAACCTTTATAAAAAAGCGATTGAATTAGCTGATTTAAAAGAAGATGACGTGGTTCTTGATGCGTATTGTGGTATTGGAACAATCGGCTTGAGTATGGCTAACAAAGTGAAGAAAGTGTACGGCGTGGAAATCGTGCCAGAAGCGATTGAAGATGCGATTCATAATGCTGAAATCAATGACATCACAAATGTTGAATTTAAATCCGGAGCAGCCGATAAAGTTCTAAAAAATTGGACAGCAGATGGCATTAAGTTTGATGTGATAGTCGTTGACCCACCAAGAAAAGGGTTAACAGAAGATTTTATTAAACAATCAGTCGAATTAAAACCAGAAAAAATTGTGTACATTTCATGTGATCCAAGTACTATGGCACGTGATATGAAATTATTTGCTAGTTTAGGTTATGCAACTGATACCGTTTATCCAGTTGACATGTTCCCGCAAACAACACATATTGAGTGTGTGACAGTGTTGACGAATTAAATATTATTTTGTGAGATTTAGGGAGTATCCTAAGTCTCTTTTTGTATAAAAAATTCTTAATAGTTACAATTCAATTATATTTAGCCTCTATAGTAAAGGTATGAAAAGGAGGAACATAAAATGACAAATATAATTGAAATAAAAGAGGTATCAAAACAATTTAAACATCAAACTGTTTTAGATAATATCTCATTAACGATAGAAGAAGGCACAGTCTATGGCTTATTAGGACCAAATGGGGCTGGGAAATCAACCTTATTAAAAATTATTACTCAAGTAATTAAACCAGATTCTGGAACGATTTACTTTGACTCACATGAATTAAACCAATCTGATTTACTTGAGATAGGAGCGATTATAGAAAGTCCAGCTATTTATCCTAACTTAACAGCTTATGAAAATTTAGACGTTTTAGCGACCTTACTTAATATCGAAAAAACACGTATCAAAGAGGTTCTATCCGTTGTGTCGTTAGAAAACACTGGAAAAAAGCTAGCAAAAGATTTTTCTTTTGGGATGAAACAACGTTTAGGCATTGCGATGGCATTGATTCATCAACCAAGGTTATTGATTTTAGATGAACCAACAAATGGTTTAGATCCTGTTGGGATACAAGAATTAAGAGAGTTAATCAAATCATTTTCAAAACAAGGAATAACCGTGATTTTGTCCAGTCATATTTTAAGTGAAGTACAACAAGTTGCTGATAAAGTAGGGATCATCAATCATGGACATTTACGTTACGAAGGGAAAAATGATATGACGGATACTCATCTTGAAGACTTGTTTATGACTATCATCAAAAAGGATGGTAAGGATTATGAATAACTATATAAAGGCAGAATTCATTAAAGACAAACGTTCTGCTAATGCGACCTTGATGAAACTTGTTCCAGTGATTGTTGTAGTGTTTAATTTATTGATGGTCAGTCTAATGGGAGTAGCACCAACTGGTAAAAGTTATGTGATGGCAACGACCTTTAATTGGTATCCAATTTTGATTTTACCTGTCATATTAAGTTTATTGGTAGTCAATAGTTGCAGTAAGGAAACATCATCACACCTTGTTAGTCAAAAGAGTTTGGGACTCAGTGGTAGTAAAACGTTATTTGCGAAAAATGTGGTGGTATTAGTTGAATTATTGGTTATGTTAATTTTATCTTCTGTACTGGCAGATGGATTAGGAATATTTATTTTTAAGGAAACGATTCACATTAAGACATTAATCATGGCTACCATCACACTTTTTATAGGTAGCTTACCTGTAGTTGGGATGTCGTTTTTATTATTTTATGTCTTTCATAAAAAAGTAGTAGTTATCTTGATAAACTTTTTATTGGTTTTTCCGTCAGCATTAATAGCAGTTCAATCAAAATGGGTCTTTTTCCCATGGGCTTATAGTTTACGTATGCTTGCACCAATTATAGGGGTCCATCCAAATGGCACATTTTTAACTGAGGAGAATCCACTGATGACTACTCATGCAACTTATTTAGGTATTTTGCTAAGTTTAATGGTTTATCTACTTGTTTTAATTACTTTGAACATTCTTATTAGGAGGAAAAATCATGACTAATCTCTTAAAATCATATTGGCTACGCACTAAAAGGACTCCAGTGAGAGTGTTGATGATCCTTGCCCCAATTTTATATTCACTTATCATGTGTCTGTATTTCTTTTCTACAAATACTTTGAAAGGACAGGAAGTCCTCTCGTTTTATGCGATGTTAGCCATTATATCGACTTTTACATTAAGTCTTCTTGTCCCAATGATTTATGACCCTGATAAAACAGCCAGTCATTATGCCAATGATTTACGAATCGGAATCAATAGACGACGAGTATTTTTTACCCGATTTGTTTTTATCACACTGATTTGTCTAGTGATTATTCTTTTAGCAGTGAGCTTTTTTATTCTTTTCTTATGTGTTACAAATAGTGAGTTTAACCTGATACAAGTTATTACCTTAACAGTTATCCTGTTAATGACATTACTGCCCATGATTGCTATTTATCAGTATTTATCTTTACGATTTAATTATACTGGTAGTATTTTGGTAGGATGCTTGATAACATTAGCAGCAATCTTACTTGGGACAACGAATTTGGGTGAGAGAGTGTGGCTGTTTTTACCCTTTACTTGGCCAATTAAATTAACTTTTGAAGTAGGCAAAGGAGAAATGAGTCTTGGTATTGTCAGTCTAGTGTTAATAGGGACAATTTTAGTAACGGCAATCACACTCTGGATATTGTCACTTTGGTATAATAAGTGGGATGGTGTCACACGATTGGAGGAATAGTGATGAAAATATTAATCATTGATGATGACGAGGATTTATTAAAGCTAATAGAAAATACGTTAAGTAAAGAGTACATAGTTGAGACTATATTAGGTGCAAATAAAGTTAATCCTGATGAGTTAAAGCATTATGATCTAGTGATATTAGATGTGATGATGCCAGAGATGTCAGGATTTGACTTTTTAAAACATTACAGGGAACTGATTAATGCACCCATCATTCTTTTAACAGCAAAAGATTTTGAAAAAGATAAGCTTGAAGGATTTGCTTTAGGGGCGGATGACTATGTGACCAAACCCTTTTCTATCAAAGAAATAAGAGCACGAGTTGCCGCTCATCTAAGAAGAGAGCAACGACAAAAGCATCATCGACTGATTGATTATCCGGTGTCCTGTGACTTGATTGCCAAGCAGTTTTTTTACGAGGAAACGGAAGTATCACTTACCTCAAGTGAATATGAGTTATGTGAATTGCTATTAAAAAATAAAGGACAAGTTTTTTCAAAAGAACAGCTTTATACGTCTGTTTATGGATTAAAAGCAGTGGGAGATAGTCAAACAACGATTACAGAGCGAGTGAAACAGATTCGAGCAAAATTTGATTTAGTTGGCATTAATCCAATTAAAACAGTATGGGGAGTTGGGTATAAATGGCAAATCGAAAAGGACTGACTCGTTTAATAACAACATATGCTGTAATGGAGTTGCTTTATACGTTTTTCGTGATGATTTTTTTCTTTTTATTACTAAATATATTGGTCAATACTGGTATTGTTTACCCAGCTAATTACCCTGAAAGTCAGTTGGGTAAAGTTGAAAAAGACTTTAAATCTGAGAGTTGGACACCAGATCAACTTCCATTTTTTTATGAGTATGAATATATGAAAAATGGGCAAGTGGTGAGTAGTAACATCAGTGAGACTTATCAACCTTATGTCAAAAAAGCACAAGAAACAGCAAGAGCGTCAAAAGATAGTTTTATTGGGGCAAGAGTGTTTCGATACTACACTACAAATGATAAAGAACTAGTTGTCAGCTACAAATTAAGTCCATTCTTTGCATCACAAAAACTTAATCAGTTGATTCCACATTTTGAAGGAGTTTATTTTCTCGTTGTTTTTTTTGTTTGGATAAGTGGTTTTTTATTTTTGATTATGAGATTAACCAAGATACTAAAAAGAGAGATAAAAAAAATATCAACAGCCAGTGTCTATATTCAACAACAAAATCTTGATTATCCGAGAATAAACAGTGACTATAAAGAAATTAATGACGTATTATCTACCATTGATTTATTGGCAAATGATTTAAAGAAATCTCTGCAAGAACAGTGGCAAATGCAAGAAACGAAGCGAGACTTAATTGAGTCAGTGACTCATGATATTAGAACACCCATTACGTTAATAAAAGGGAATCTTGAATTGTTAAATGAAGAAGCGTTGACCGCTAGTTCAAGTGAACGGGTGAAAGATATTGAAAAAGGTGTATCACGATTAGAAGTTTATGTTGAAAGATTAAAACAAATTTCAAGTCATGTCACTGAAGAAAAAATGCCAGTAAGTGAAGAGGTGTTAAGTCGTTGGATTGATGTCGCACGTTTATTATGTGACACTCATCAACGACAACTTAGCCTAATGGAAACTGACACAAGTTCTATTCCACTAGAAACTGAAAATGTCACGATGGCGTTACAAAATATAATAAGTAATTCAATCGATCATTCTAACCTAAATTCAACGATTACATTAGATTTTAGAGATTTAGAGACAGAGTATCGAGTGACCATAACAGATGAAGGGACAGGATTTTCGGATTTATTTTTAGCCTCATCACCTAGCAAATATGTATCAAGTAAGCTAGATAATACAGCTTCTCATGGTTTAGGTTTGTATCATGTGAAAGAAATGGTTAAACGACATAATGGAACATTGCTCATCGAAAATCGTCCAGAAAAAAATCAAACAGGTGCGAAAGTGACGCTAGTATTTAAGAAATAACATCATGAAACAAGTTAGTTGTGCTGGATTATTTTTCGTAGTATAGTTACTTACATAAAGTAAGAGTTATACAAAAGAAAGAGGTTGAAGCATATGTTATTTCATAAAAATCCAGTTACCTTTGTTAGTCATGTTGAAATTAAAGTGAGCGACTTAACACAATCCACACGTTTTTATACGGAAGTATTAGGATTAAACATAAAAGAACAGACATCAAACAGTGTGTCATTTACGACAAATGGTCAGGATGTTTTGTTAACGATTACCCAACCAAAAACTATCAACAAAAAACAAGAACAACGAACAGGGTTGTATCATTTTGCTTTGTTATTACCAAAACGATCAGACTTAGCGCAAGTCGTGAGACATTTTGTTAATCTAGGTGTCCGATTTGGTGGCGGAGATCATTTAGTTAGTGAAGCCATTTATTTAAATGATCCAGATGGCAATGGGATTGAAATTTATGTCGACAGAGATGCGAGTGTTTGGCAATGGTCGAATGGTGAAGTTTCGATGACGACTGACCCAGTTGATTTTGATGATTTATTAAAAGAATCAGTTGTCCCTTTTTGGAATGGTTTGCCAAAAGAAACGGTGATGGGGCATATTCATTTACAAGTAAATGATTTAGCAAAAAATAAAGAGTTTTATGTTGATGGACTTGGGTTTGATGTGGTCAGTCGCTATGGAAGAGAGGCATTATTTTTATCTGATTCAAACTATCATCATCATATTGCTTTAAACACTTGGTCAGGGACACAAATTAAACACGCTGAAAAAACAGAAACAGGCATCGAAAGTTATTCAATTGTCTTTCCAAGCGAAGAAAAACGACAAGAGACTGTGGCGTCATTAAGAGAATTAGGTGTTCCAGTAATGGAAGAAGAAAATGAGGTTACTGTATTTGATCCGTCAGGTATAAAACTAAAATTGATGATTGGTTAAGAAAAAACATCTATCCAAATGAGGGTAGATGGTTTATTTAGATGAGAAAGTATAAATGCTAGGTTCATACTCATCTAATGTGCCGTTTAAAACTGTTGTGACAATAGATCGTGGCACGTTGTACTCTAAAGAAATAAAAGAGTCAGTTGATTTTGAGAAACTGACTTTATACGTATAAGTGTTATCAAACCAACTATAAGATAAAGAGGCTTTATCAACTGAATTCTTATCGACTATTTTTGTTGAAACATAATTCGACATATTTTTCTCGACAAGTTGGTTGAATTGATACTTTTTGAAACCAAATAGGCATCCAACCATCAGTATTACCAAACCAAAACTGATAACTACTTTCTTCATAGCATGACCTACTTTCAAAAGGTGATATTTTGTACTAATACCATATAAAAAACAGTTCCTAATCCTATGCTTAAAAAGGTGCTGTGTTTCCACTTGTGGATGATGACAATAAATAAAATAGCGAGTAATTCGGGAAACGCAAAGGCTCTTGTGACGGTATCTTTCAGACAAAATACAACTAACAATCCTATTGTGGCATAAGGTAGGACATTTCCTAAATAAGTAATATAAGCAGGGGGTGTTTTATTTTCTGGAAATAAAATAAATGGTAGAAAACGAGTTAACATCGTGCCAAATACCACAACACCAATCGTTATCACTTGATGAGGAAAAGACATCGTTGTCATAATGTCGTCACCTCCTGTTTATCTAGATTTTTTCTATCTAAAGTAAAAATTAAAATGATTAACGCCATGGCAGGCAACATAAAATTGTCAGCACCTAATAAGATCAAACAAATAAACGAACTAATGAGTCCAATAAGAGCTAGTCTATGGTCGGATGATTCTTCCCATTGATTGATAAACATGACAACAAATAAAGCAGTCATCACAAATTCAATGCCAGTTGTATCAAATGTGATAACTGAACCAAGTAACGCACCAAGTGTTGCGCCACCTACCCAATAAATCTGATTTAGCAATGTTACAAAAAACATAAACCATCCTTTATCGACATCTTTTGGTGGTGTCACGGTACAATTTATCGTGAATGATTCATCACACATCCCATAGATTAAATAAAACTTTTTCCAACCAGTATTTTTATATTTATCTAACATTGAAATACCGTAAAACATATGTCTAGCGTTGACCAAAAGCGTTAAAACAAAGGCATAAAGTGGGTTGTAAGCTGACATGAGTAAATTAGCTGTGACAAATTCCATTGAACCAGCATAAATAAAAAAACTCATTAGCATTGGATACCACACACTAAACCCCATACTACGCATCAAAAAACCATAAGACATTCCTAAAAACAAAAACCCAACACAAATTGGCAGTGTGTAGGGCAGAGCTGTTTCGAACGCTTTTCTTTTCATTTAACTCCCCCTAATGAATGAAACTTTTTCCCATCATACAGTTGTAAGAATTATCTGTCAAGTCAGTCAATTAAAGTGAGTTGTCAAAATAAGCCACGTCGTGTTATAGTTGTCTTAACAATTTAAGAAAGGGTGACCCAAATACATGTACAACTAAATCCTATTTATAAGCAAAATGAAGAAAACGATCGAACAAGCTTTTTTGTTATGCGTTTGTCTTTATTTGTGGAATAGGAGTGGTTGTATGAGTGTGGGTTAATGTCTTTTTGAGCATACCCTAAACACGTTTAATCCCTCCTATTTCAAACAATAGGAGGGATTTTTTTCTCCTAAAATTAAGGAGATGGTAAGATGAAACAAATTGAAATACAAACATTTAGTTATCAAATAAACCCAGATTTAGAATTAACGATAGACAACCTAAGTGTGAACAGGGGAGATAAAATTGGGTTAATTGGAAATAATGGTAGTGGGAAAACGACGTTACTACATCTTTTAGCGCAAAAAATTTCGTTAGAGATACCAAGTGTCCAACATTATTTATCTGTCACACTTGTTAAGCAATTTAAAGACGGATTTGATGATAAAAGTGGGGGAGAAAAAACGCAACGCTATTTGCAAGAAGCCTTTAAACAAGATAGCGTGTGGTTACTTGATGAACCAACAACCCACTTAGACAGTCGTCATGTTGAGTGGGTTGAAAAACAAGTGTTGACTCATCACGAAGGTGTAGTGGTCGTATCACATGATCGCCATTTTTTAAATCAAGTGTGTAATAAAATTTGGTTTTTAAAGGATGGGGAAATAACGGTTTATAAAGGAAACTATCAATCATTTTTAACGCAATATGAGGAGCAAGAAAGACGACACAAAGAAGATTATGACATTTATCAACGTGAAAAGAAAGAATTAGAACAAGCGATTCGTGTTAAAAAACAACAAGCAAATGGGGCCATGTCTGTTCTTAAAAATAAAAAGCAAGCTGGAGAAAAATTTAGTATTAGCAAACCATACTATGCTAAAAAGCAGAAAAAACTAGATAAATCAGCCAAAGCACTGGAAACAAGATTATCACAATTAGAACGAGTGGAAGCGCCAAAAAAAGAAAAATCACTCACTATGGAAACCTCTCTTTCTCATATGTCAGGTGACCATATTATGATAAGAGGGATGGATGTATCAGCTGAAATAAATCATCAAGTGCTTTTTTATGATAGCAATTTTTATATTAAAAATAGAGAAAAGGTCGCAATAGTTGGGGACAATGGTGTAGGAAAAACGACGTTACTAAAAATGATGTTAGATAAAGAAAGTTCTATTAAAGTGTCACCATCAATTGAGTTTGGTTATTTCTCACAAGAAGTTGATTTACTAGATGATAACGAAACAGTTTTAGAAAATGTTTTATCAAGTATGCGTGATTATAACCAGACATTAGCAAGAACAGTGTTGGCACGAATGCAGTTTTTTTGACCGTGATATAGAAAAGCCTGTCAGTGTATTAAGTGGAGGAGAGTGTGTCAAAGTGACTTTAGCAAAACTATTATTAAGCGATATTAATACGTTAGTGCTAGATGAGCCGACAAATTACCTAGACATTGAAGCAATGCGAGCATTAGAAGAATTATTACAAGAATTATTACAAGCGTTTGAAGGCACAGTTGTTTTTGTGTCGCATGACCGGGAGTTTATTAACTCGGTGGCAACAAAGTTATTAATCATTGAAAATAAAAAGATAAATATGTTTGAAGGACGATTATCAGATTACAAAGCAAGTAAAGTGGTTAAGAATAAGTCAAAGGAAAAGGATAGTTTATTAGTGATTGAAACAAAAATTAGTGAAGTACTAGGTAAGCTAAGTATTGAGCTCAGTGAAGAGTTAGAACAAGAATTTCAGTCGTTAATAACACAAAAAATGTCGTACAAAAAAACACACAAGAATTAATGTCTTGTGTGTTTTTCGTTTATTTTGTGGTTGTAGAAGATGTTTCAGTGGTTCCACTACTTTGAGTCGTCACACCTTTTTCTTCTTGAATTTCTTTATAGGTCTGTGTTTTAAATAAATCAACGGTTGATTGGTTATTGTGTAGTGAGTAAAGACTTGTTGATTTATCTCCTTTTTGTTGTTCAACTTGAAGGAGTTTATCTAACTCATTTTTATAATCAAACTTAGCAGGATCAAGAGGTTTTAATCCACTGTTTGTGTTAAATCGTAATAAGTCACCGTTTGTAATAGCATCAGACATATTAAGTTGTGTGGTTCCTTTTTCTTTAATGTCCGCTATTTCAGTCAATTGTTCTTCTGTTGGTGAATCAATCAATTCACCCGTTTTTGTATCATAGACGGTTTCACCTAAGATTGTGTATTTTGGTGTGACAATAGTTCCATTTCTAAAGGCGACAATTTGGTCTTTGTCTTTAGAGAAGAAATCTTGTCCTAATTGAATATATGATTGAGTATCAACACCTAATAAATGTAATAGAGTAGGTAAGACGTCAACTTGTCCCCCAAATGTATGATTAATCCCACCTTTAGTTTGACCAGGAACATGGAACATTACAGGAACACGTTGAACAGCTGTGTCATCAAAGTCGTTCCATTCTTCTTTTGATTTACCAAGTAACTCAGCTAAAGATTTGTTACGAGAATTTGAAATACCATAGTGGTCACCGTATAACACAATGACTGAATTATCATAAAGTCCAGATGCTTTTAAGTAATCGAAAAACTCTTTAACAGCTGTATCTAAGTAGTTTGCTGTTGCAAAGTACCCATTAATTGTGGCATCCGATGTATTAGCCATTGGGAAACCAGCATTATCATCTTTAAATTTCGCATATGGGTAATGATTTGATACTAAAATAAATTTAGAATAAAACGGCTGTTGAACATGCTCTAAGTATTTAATAGATTGTGCTAAGAATGGCTTATCATGTAATCCATATTGGAATGAATTGTTTTCATTCACATCATAGTAGCTACCATCAAAGAAATAGTTATAACCTAAATGTTTGTAAGTTTCATTACGATTCCAGAATGAGCCACCATTACCATGGAAGGCTACGCTTGTATAACCTTGTGTTTGACCTAAAATGTTAGGTGCGGATTGGAATGTGTTTTTATCTCCCAATTGAGTAAATAAAGGGCCTTGGCTTAAACCAAAGAATGAATTTTCTAACAAGGTTTCAGCATCACTTGTTTTACCTGATCCCACTTGATGGAAGGCATTATCAAAACTAAATGTTTCATTTGAATGGAATAAACTGTTTAAGAATGGCGTTACTTCGTGTTCAACACCATTTTCATCTTTTAATTTGTAATCAATTAAAAATTGTTGGAAACTTTCTAAATGGACATAAATGACATTACGCCCTTTGGCAATTCCAAACATGTCATCATTTGGTTTAGCATAATGTGTTTTCACATATTTTTGAACATCAACTAAATCATTTTGACTCGCTTGAGCACGTCGTTGTGTCGCGTTATACGTCTGTACGCCATCATAAACAGTAAAGACGTTCATCCCTAAATATTTCACGATATGATCTCTTGAGAAAGTACGTTTTAATAATTCAGGTCGATCTGTTTCCGCTAAAGTTAAGTTAGCAGAAAATAGAAGGATAGAAAAACTTGTTACAGCAAATGCTGAGCGAATAGCAATTGGTCTTTCATCAATTTTGATTTTTTTTGTTGCAAGTAAGACAATCACAACAATAATATCAATCCAATACAATAAATCATATGGTCTAAACATACGAAGAGCACTTTCACCAAGACCAGAAGCTACTTTACCGGCACCAAGCATGGTGTTAACGGTAATAAAATCTGTAAATTCTCGGTAATAAATGACGTTAGAAAAAAGTAACAAGGTGGTTAATGATGAGATAATCAGTAACGTAATGTAGGCTTTTTTCGGACTTTTTATATAGAGTGCAGCAGAGAATAAAAAGACTGTTGTTGCCACAGGACTAATAAATAAGATAACGTATTGGAAAAAACTTTCAATTCCTAAATTAAAGTCAACTGTATAAGCTAGTAGGTTTTTTAACCAGAATAACACAACCATCAGGGTGAAAAACCCCATCCTGGTGTTGAGCCAGTTTTTATTATATTTATGTTTCAAAATAAACATCCTTTCTTAACAACTTAGTGTCACTAGACTACCAAGCTGAATATTCCATGTTACATTTTACATATTCCTTACATGTCTGTCAATTATGGTCATGTTTCTTAAAAAAAAATATAGAACTAACATCTTTAAAAAGGGAGAAAAAAGACGTAAAAACTGATATAGTAGTATCATACAATAAATGAATAGAAATTAAAGGGATTGACTGCATGAAAAAAGTATATATAAAACAAAACAGAAGTCAAAAATATAAAGGGCACTACCCACTCATAAAAGCAGAAGATTTAGTGGATTCGAAAATGTCTTGTAAAGAGTGGGTAAGCTTTTATTCTGAAAAGCAAGAATTTTTAGGATATGGTTATCTAGGACAACAACACAAAGGATCAGGGTGGATGATTAGCTTTGCTGAACAACAACCAATCGACACCACATTTTTAGTCAACTTATTTAATGAAGCAAAAGCATATCGTGCGACATTTTTTGCTGATGAGGCAACGACGGCATTTCGTTTATTTAATGGTGAAGGTGACGGTCTTGGTGGAATGACGATTGATTGGTATGACCGATTTTTAGTTGTGTCATGGTATAATGAAACCATCTACGCGTTAAAAGAAAATATCTTAAAAGCCTTGATATCATCTGATATTGAGATTTGTGGTATGTATGAAAAAATTCGTTTCCAAGCGAAAGGTTTACCAGAGTCTACCTATGTATATGGTGACCAAGCACCAGAACCATTATTAATAAAAGAAAATAATGTAACGTATGCCACTTATTTAAATGAAGGTTTAATGACAGGTATCTTTTTAGATCAGCGAGAAGTCAGAAGCCGATTAACAGATGCTTATGCGATTGGTAAAACCGTATTAAATACGTTTAGTTATACCGGTGCTTTTTCTGTAGCTAGTGCAATGGGTGGTGCGATAAGTACAACGAGTGTTGATTTAGCGAAAAGGAGTCGAAAAAAAACACAAGAACAGTTCGCTGTGAATGGACTTACAACAGACAATCAGTCTATAATAGTAATGGATGTGTTTGATTATTTTAAATATGCTTTTAAAAAACAGTTAACTTTTGATATAGTAGTGATGGACCCGCCGAGTTTTGCAAGAAATAAAAAGAAAGTCTTCACCGTAGCAAAAGACTACCAACAACTGACGACTGAAGCAGTTGAGTTGTTAAACAAAGACGGATTATTAATTGCCTCAACCAATGCGGCCAATGTGTCATTAGATAAATTTAAACAAATGGTAGAGATGGGAATAGCTGATACTCATCGTTCATTTGAGTATTTAGAATTATATCAACTACCAGAGGATTTCCGTGTGAAGAAAGAATTTAATGAAGGAAATTATTTAAAAGTACTCTTTTACCGAGTGAAATAAACGTGATTATGAAATGATAGGTGGGGTTTGATGTCTAAGTTAAAAGTACGTAACCTTGAATTAGGGAAAGGAAAACCAAAAGTATGTGTACCTCTTGTTGCTAAAAACTTTGAGGAATTATTTTCCGAGGCTCTTCGGATTAGTCAATTAGATTGTGATGTGATTGAATGGCGTGCTGATTATTTTATGTATGCTCATGACGAGCGTTTTATGAAAAAAGCCGCTTATTTTGTACGTTATGCTATTGATGATAAACCGCTGATTTTTACTTATAGAACGTTGCAAGAAGGTGGTGGACAACATATTGGTTTAGACGATTACATAAAATTAAATCGGATGATGATGGACACTGGATTAGTTGATGTGGTGGATTTAGAACTTGAAATGGTGTTGGAAAAGCCATCTGATATAATGGTGCATGCAAAAGAAAAGAATGTCAAAGTGTTGTTATCCAAACATAACCATTTGTTGACGCCAGAAAAAAATCAAATGTATGAAACGATTAAAGACATGTATCAATTAGGCGGAGATATATCTAAATTATCAGTCACACCAAATAGCCAACAAGATGTCTTAAATGTTTTAGAAATTTCAAATAAAGTAAAAGAAAATCATCCAGAGATTCCGTTTGTGCTGATCAGTATGGGAGAGATGGGACAACTATCTCGTATGACAGGTGAGTTGTATGGTTCGGTCTTAACGTATGCTTCAAATGGTAAGTATCTATCAGCCCCAGGTCAATTACCAATTTCAGTGGTGAGAGAAGGCATGGAAGTGATTGGATACAAACGAGGGAGCAAATAAGGATGTCAAAGAAAAAAGCAAAAACCAATGCAGTAAGACAACTAGAACAAAAGAAAATTCCATTTGAGACACGAGAATATGAATACAGTGACTCTCATGCAGCAGCACTTGAAACGGCGCATGCGTTAGGCATTGATGAAAATCAAGTGTTTAAAACGCTCGTCACAGTGGGAAATAAAACAGGCCCGGTTGTTGCAGTTATTCCAGGAAATAAAACACTAGATTTAAAAAAACTAGCTAAAGCAAGTGGCAATAAAAAAATAGAGATGCTACCAATGAAAGAGTTAGAAGAATTAACTGGCTATATTCATGGTGGCTGTTCTCCAGTGGGAATGAAGAAATCATTTCCAACATTTTATGCGAATGAAGCACAACAATTTGAGATGATTCATGTGTCAGCAGGTCGTCGAGGCTTGCAGATGAGTGTGTCACCAACTGATTTAATCAATGTGACTAGTGGCGCTTATGCTGACTTAACAGAAGATAATACGATTTTAGGATAACCCTAGAATCGTTTTTTTTGTTGTGAAAAATGAAAGATTTTATTAAATTTCAGAAAGAAACATTTAAAAGTAGTTAACTATTATGATTTATTTGATATATTATGTAAGTTAAATTAAATGCCTAGTAATCGTTAAATCAATTAATGTTTTATATGTGAAGGCAGAAGAAGGAATTAAAATGAAAAGAAAACGCGTGTTTATCATCACTAGTTGGCTTGTTTTATCATTGCTATATTTATTGCCTATGGTTGATCTGAGCGGCTTACATCTTGCAGTTATTCGTGGCGATGATTACCCATTTCATTTTGCCAGGATATTTAGTGCGATTGAGCAATTAAATACAACAGGACACATTCAACCTATCGCAAGATTCGGGGAACATGATATTTTTTATGGTGCCAATATATTTTATCCTACACTGACAACAGTGTTACCCATTGCACTCATTGCGATGATTGTTCACTCGGTTATTTCCGGCATGTATGTGTATTTATTTTTAGTCAATCTGCTCACTTTTTTTATTGCTTATCGTTGCGCCGATTATATCAGTCAACTATGTTTTCCAAAAGAAAATAACCGACTTAGAATATTTGCGCCTTATGTGTTTTCATTTTTCTATGTTTTTTCTCATTACCGGATGATTTGTTTTTATCAGCGATTTGACTTAGGAGAGTTTTTTGTTTTAACACTGTATCCATTAGTTTTTGCTGGTTTTTATAGCATTTTAAAAGATAAGGGATTAAAGAAACATTGGTTGATTATTGGCTTATCACTCATTGCTTATTCTCATTTATTATCTCTGATGTTAGTGGTCGTTGTTTTAGCTGTATTATTTTTAGTTAGTTTAATAAGAAAAAATATAACAATCAACATGTTTAAACAATTTCTATTTAGTGCTGTGATGACTGGCCTTTTATCAATAGGAGCACTACTCCCAATCGTTTATGAGATGCTGACGTTTCCTATTCGTTCGGTTAGTGTCCATGACTTAGCACGAGAGGCGAGTGGTCTAGGAACAATGTTAGTGACGTCCAGCGTGAATTATCTAAACTACATGAGCATCGGCTTGATTTTACTGTGCTCGTTGGTTGTGGGCGTTTATCAGGTTATTTGGAAAAAAGATTCTGTTATTAGACACATTCCATTGTTAAAACAATCTCTGATTCTCTCACTTGTGTTTATGATTATGATGACAACACTTTTTCCCTGGCGATTATTACAACATACACCGTTATCCATCATTCAATTTCCATTCCGACTAATGCCGTTTCTGACAATTTTCGGGAGCTTTTTAGGTGCGTCTTTATTAGCGGATTATTTAAGTCAGGTAAAAGGATTATCTGTGAAAAAAATGACGATTGGCTTAAGTGTAGGTGTTGTTATTCTTTCAACGATTAGTGTGAATGTGTTGATGATTCATCGCTCTCTAGACCGTTTGATGTTTAGTAAACATGATGTGGTGGCAACTGAACGGTATCAAAAATCAGTCAACAAAGATTATTTTCCAGCCAGACTATCTAGCGATCAAACAAAACGAATTCGAGATAAAATCGGCTTAATCAATCAACGAGAAGTATCCATGCCTTATAGTTTTGATAAAGATACAGCTGTTATAAACGTTACGACAAAAGAAAAAATAACAAGTGTTGAAACGCCAATCATTGGGTACAGTGGACTTATCGTAAGAGATGAGACAGGTAAAAAATTAAAAAGTACCTTGTCTTCATCGCGAACGCTAGTTGTTCTTTTATCAAAAGGTCGCCATCAGTTGACTGTTTCTTATGAACCACCGTTAGCCATTAAATACAGTGGAATAATTTCTAGTTTAGTGGCGTTGTGTTATGGTTTTTATTTAGTTAAAACAAGAAAAAAAGACTTACCTTGTGATTAAAAGCAAGGTAGGTCTTTTTCGATTTAATAATTAAAATAACTGGCAATTTCTGCGGCATGTTCTCCAGCAACATGTCCCGTACAAAACGCCGCGGTAATATTAAACCCACCAGTGTAGCCATTAATATCTAGTAACTCACCACAGAAAAAAAGGCCATTAACACATTTACTTTCCATTGTTTTTGGCTTCACTTCTTTTAGACTAATCCCACCACCAGTGACAAACGATTTATCAAGTGGGTAGGTTTTATAAACTGTAAACGTAAGGTGTTTGATTTCACCAACAAGAGCATCAATCTCTTTTTCTATTACTTGTTTGAAAGGTGTTTGTGTGTCAATCCCACTGCGAGTAAGTAAAAACTCTAGATACCGTTCCTGCATCAATGGTTTTAACGCATTTTTAATGGATTTATTTCCATCTTCTTTTTGAATGGAAATAATTTGCTGTTTGATATCTTGCTCAGAATTTAATGGAAACAAATCGAGAGACAACGTGACATTTTTTTGTCCTTTTTCAAGGAGTTGATTAACAAACATACTACAACGAAGTGCTGCAGGACCAGAAATACCAGAATGGGTAAATAATGCATCCATTTCATGAGTGACAACTACTTTTCCTTTTTCATCAATTACCGATAACCCAATATCTCGTAACGATAAGCCTTGAAGCTCGCGACTTTGGATGAATGGTTCTTCTGATAAAAGAGGTGATTCAGTGGGGAATAATTTCGTAATAGTGTGCCCAACTTTTTTAGCTAACGTGTACCCATCCCCAGTCGAACCAGTGTATTGATATGTTTTACCACCAGTGGCTAAAACGACACAAGGAGCGTGAATTTTTTCTTTTGTATCAGTCACAACGCCAGTGATATTGTCATCAGTTACTAATAATTTTTTAACGGTTGTTTTCATTTTTAACTCAACATTTAACTCAGCTAAACGGTCAAATAGCCCATTAACAATCGCTTTTGACGTATTGGCAACAGGAAACATTCTCCCGTGATCTTCTTCTTTTAAGTGCACACCGTGGCTTTCAAAAAATTCCATGATGTCATAATTGTTGAATTGTGAAAAAGTACTATATAGAAATTTTCCATTACCAGGAATGAACGAAATAATTTCTTCGGGTGGTCTGTTATTTGTAACATTGCATCGACCTCCGCCGGTTAAACGTAATTTTTTTCCAAGCATTTTATTTTTATCGATAATCATGACGCGAGCGCCTTTTTCTGCGGCAGAAACGGCAGCCATCATACCACTTGTTCCTCCACCAATGACAATGACATCTATATTCATCTATTGCCACTCCTTTCATTATTAAATGATAGTTTAGCATACTTTTTTTAAAATTTGATGAGAAAAGATTTTTTTTATTTATTTAAATATTATATAATACTAATTAAGTTTAAGAAGGGAATGATACAATATGTCACCACAAGATTATGCAACAAAAATATTAGATGAAGTAAAAGAAAAATATGGTTACCAATCAGAGTATATTCAAGCAGTGGAGGAATTTTTAATCACAGTCACACCATTTTTAGAAAAAAATCCGGTTTACTGTGAGAAAAACATTTTAGGTCAATTAATTGTACCTGAACGTTTAATTGAGTTTCGCGTTCCATGGATGTCGGATTCAGGTGAGTGGATGGTGAATATTGGTTACCGCGTTCAATACAATTCAGCGTTAGGACCTTACAAAGGTGGATTACGTTTCCATCCTTCTGTCAATCAAAGTATCATGAAATTCTTAGCGTTTGAACAAATTTTTAAAAACAGTTTAACCTCATTACCAATCGGTGGCGGTAAAGGTGGAAGTGATTTTGATCCTAAAGGTAAATCTGATGGTGAAATCATGCGTTTTTGTCAAAGTTTTATGCAAGAATTACAAAAACATATTGGCCCAAGTATGGATGTGCCAGCTGGTGATATGGGTGTTGGAGGCCGTGAAATTGGGTATTTATACGGAGAATACAAACGTCTAAATGGTTATCAAGCAGGTGTTTTAACTGGTAAACCATTAGCTTTCTGGGGAAGTTTAGCTCGTACAGAAGCAACAGGTTATGGTTTAGTGTATTTTGTTAAGTATTTATTACAAGACAAAGGCGACTCATTAAAAGGCAAACGTGTGATGGTGTCAGGTAGTGGTAATGTTGCCATTTACGCGATTGAAAAAGCACAAGAATTAGGTGCGACAGTTCTTGGCTGTTCTGATTCTTCTGGTTACATCATCGACGAAGATGGTATAGACTGTGAGTTAGTTAAAGAAATCAAAGAAGTGAAACGTGGTCGTTTAAGTGACTATGCTGCAGCAAAACCAAATGCTAAGTACGTTGAAAATGCGTCAATTTGGACAGAAAATATTGCCTATGAAGTAGCTTTACCATGTGCCACTCAAAATGAAATTGGATTAGACGAAGCAGCTATCCTCATCAAAAACGGGGTAAAAGTCTTAGCTGAAGGGGCAAACATGCCAACTAAACTTGAAGCTCTACACAAATTAACGAATTCTGGTGTTATATATTGTCCAGGTAAAGCATCAAACGCTGGTGGTGTGGCAGTATCTGCTTTAGAAATGGCTCAAAATTCGCAACGGTTACCATGGACTTTCGAACAAGTTGATGCAGAACTTGATAACATCATGAAAAACATCTACGAAACATGTGCGACAACGGCAAAAAAATATGCACAAGAAGATGATTTATTAACTGGTGCAAACATCGCTGGATTCGAGCGCGTTGCTAAAGCAATGTTAGCTCAAGGACTTGTGTAATAAAAATTCTCCACGTTTTGTTATAAACTATCTGAAAAAGATGTGAAATAAACAAAAAAATGGTAGAATAGGTATGTATTCTTGTACGAAGAATCACATATTACTAGGAGGATGATTATGTCACATATTCGTTTTGATTATTCAAATGTCGGTACATTTATTGGTGAGCATGAATTAGGTTACATGCAAGCAGAAGTTTCTGCTGCCCACAAAACATTGCGTGAGGGAACTGGACCAGGAAATGATTTCCGCGGTTGGATTGACTTACCAGAAAACTATGATAAAGAAGAATTTGCTCGCGTTAAAAAAGCAGCAGAAAAAATTCAATCAGATTCAGATATTTTAATCGTCATCGGAATCGGTGGATCATATTTAGGAGCTAAAGCTGCTATCGACTTTTTAAACCACTCATTCTACAATCTTTTAGACAACGAAGAAAGAAAAACACCACAAGTATTCTTTGCTGGAAATTCTATCAGCTCAACTTATTTAGCTGATTTAATCCAAATAATTGGCGACAAAGACTTCTCAGTGAATGTTATTTCTAAATCTGGTACAACTACTGAACCAGCAATTGCTTTTAGAGTCTTTAAAGATTTATTAGAGAAAAAATACGGTAAAGAAGAAGCAAACAAACGTATCTATGCAACAACTGATAAAGCACGCGGCGCTGTTAAAACAGAAGCTGACGTTGAAGGTTGGGAAACATTTGTTATTCCCGATGATGTTGGTGGACGTTTCACTGTTTTAACACCAGTTGGATTACTTCCAATCGCTGTAACAGGTGCTAACATTGATGAGTTAATGAAAGGTGCTGCTGACGCGCGCGTTGCTTACAGCTCTGATGATTTAACGAAAAATGAGGCATATCAATATGCCGCATTACGTAACATTTTATACCGTAAAGGAAAAGTAACTGAGTTATTAATCAATTACGAACCAAACTTACAATACTTCTCTGAATGGTGGAAACAATTATTCGGCGAGTCTGAAGGGAAAGACCAAAAAGGCATCTACCCATCAAGTGCGAACTTCTCGACGGACTTACACTCATTAGGTCAATACATTCAAGAAGGACGTCGTAACATTTTTGAGACAGTTATTAAAGTAGATAAACCTCGTAAAAATGTAGAAATTCCAGTACTTGATCAAGACTTAGATGGTTTAGGTTACATTCAAGGAAAAGAAATTGATTTTGTTAACACAAAAGCATTTGAAGGAACACTTTTAGCACATACTGATGGTGGTGTACCAAACTTTGTGGTAAATATTCCTGAAACTGATGCTTACACATTAGGTTACTTAATGTACTTCTTTGAAATCGCAGTTGGTATTTCTGGTTATTTAAATGGCGTAAACCCATTTGATCAACCAGGTGTTGAAGCATACAAGAAAAATATGTTTGCTTTACTTGGAAAACCAGGTTTTGAAGAGTTAGCAACAGAATTAAACGAACGTCTTAAATAAGACTAATATAAGTGTCTGGCAATTTTGCCAGGCACTTTTTTAATGCCAGACACGATTTACAAGGTATTAAATGTAAAATTCATTCATATAATTAGTTAAGACAAGAAGATACCAAAACTAAGAAAACAAGCTTAAGAGATGATTAAAAATAAAATATAACCCACTTTTAGTTAGAGTTACTTTACACATTTTAAAAGGAGAATGTATATATGTTGATTATCTCAAGTACAAAAAAGTACCTGAAAACAGTAAAAAACCTTCCAATTAATTGGAAGGGATGACTAGGGTGCTTTAGTCCCGAACATATTCATTTTTGGTTTTGGAATTTCCTTATTGTGCTGAGCGGCTAACTCCATTGCCTTGACGTACAAATCTAACTTTTGTTCAAGAGTCAAATCTTTTTTTTCAGACATTAAAACAGATTGAGCAAATTTTTCTTTATCAATATAAATCATACGTTTCACCCACCTTTAGTCATTCTACCATTATATTATAGCAAAAGGTGAACAAAAAAAGTGTTTGAAATATGAGAATATTTTGTGAAATATTTTTTATTAGTGATAAAAGATGGTATAATATTGAGATAGGAATAATTAGACTATTAAGGAGAAAGAGTTTATGATGGCTAAAGATTTTGTTGATGAACTATCCCATTTAAAGGCTATACTCGTTTTAGAAGAAAACGTTGATATGGGTCGTTTTAATCAGTTGTATAACACTGCAATTGATCAGATGATTCGAGGTGGGCGAGTTAACAAAGAGATGATGGAAGAATTATTCTATTTTAGAAATTTAATTAATCATTAACAATTAATGATTATAACAAAAAGTTTTTTTGGGGGGGTGAAGAGATGAAAAATATTATACGATTTATTAGTGTGTTTATAATTATTGGTGCATATAATACACGTTTTTCATTTTTATCATTAAATATCTTCTTGGCTTATATTCCACTAGAACTATCATTTCAGTTTTTTCGTGTGAAACATTCTTATGTAAAGTTAGGTATAGTAGCATTATTTATGCTCTATTTTCCTAATATACCATATTTAGTGACAGATATTATTCATATGCATATGTTAAATATATATAATCAATTTACCGGCGATAGTATTAAAAACTTAAGTGATTGGACGTTGACAATCGTTCTTTTTTTATCGATTTTTAGTTTTGTTCTTTTAGGATTTGGTCAACTTCTTAAACTCATGATGTATACTAAAAAACGATATGAATTATCAACAGTACAAGTCAATCTAGCTTTAACGTTAATTTGTTTCTTATCGTCACTAGGAATTTACGCTGGAAGATTTCCACCACGATTTCATTCGATTGATGTTTTCAGTAGACCGTGGTATGTGTTTAAAACTATCTTCCTTGATTGGTCAGTTGTAAAATTAGAAATAGTGTTACTATTTTTATTTTTACATTTATGTATTATAGGTGTGATGACCATGAATCGACAGTTATCAAAATTGAACTAAAAAACTCATCGACAACTTATGAAAATAAGTTCGATGAGTTTTTTTAATAGTTTTCTGCTCCTTTTTTAAGGAACATTAAAGATACAGCAGCTAAAATACCCAGTGCTAGGAAATAAATGAAAGCTGATAAATACGAATCTGAACTATCAACTAAGGCACCAATGATAATTTGAGCGGTCGCGCCACCTAAAATACCACCAGTTGAAATGGTCGAGTAGCTTGGTGCGAAATTTTTTCCAGAAAATACTTTTAACGGAATGGTCATCAATGTAACAAAGGCAACAGTCATACTTAATGTTGCTAAACCTAATATAAGGATGAACAAAGCTAAAGAGTGAACATAATAAGATAAAAAGACAAGAGATGAACCGATGATAGCCATCATTTTAATCACAAGCGTATCTTTATCAGCGAAAAACTTGCTGACAACAAAACTACCACCAATTGCTCCAACCAAAGCAAAGACACCAACGCATGAGCTGACAAAACCTGATTGTGTTAATGTAATCCCACGTTGACTGGTTAAAAAACTAGGTAACCAGTTGTTAATACCATAAAGTAAACTATTAACAAAAAAAGCAGCAGCAAATAAAGTCCAGATGTTACGGTTTTTCCAGATTTTTAGTAAGGAGATTTTTTCAGCATCTTCTTTCATCATTGCTTTTGTTTGTTTTTGTGGAGCTGGAATTCCTTTTGCAATAATGAATGATGCCACAATGGCTAAAATAGTTAGTAACATATAAGCGAATTTCCAGTTGTATTTATCAATGATTGGTGAGAGTAAAACAGGACCAATTACTCCAGCAATACCAGAAGAGGAAATTAAAATTCCTTTAGCGAATGTACGTCGTTCTATCGGGAAATGATCGATGATTTCTTTACTTGATGCTGATGGGTAACCAGAGTGAGCTAACATCCCGGTTAATAGACGAATAGCCAACAACATCGTGACCGTTTGGCCAAAACTAAAAACTAAATCAAATACACCAATCATAAAAATTGACCAGATAAGCACTTTCTTTGCACCAAATTTATTAATGGCAAAACTCATTGGGACTTGCATGATAGCATATCCAATAAAAAAAGCACTCAGAATAAGTCCTTTTTGGCTTTCTGTCATAGGGATGTCTTTACTAATTGAAATAATTGAAATACCAACAGACAATTTATCTATATAGACTATTACATAGCCTAAAAATAGTGTTGAGAGTAAAAGAGATAAATTTACTTGATTTTTTGTGTTATTCATAAGCGTGTCCTTTCTTACTAACGATATTAGTATTTATTAAATATACAGGTTTTTTAAAATATTGTAAATTAAATTTAAAAACTTCATATAATTTTCGGAAAAAATGTGACTTTGCAAGATGTCTTGTTTTATTATAGAATAAGTGATGTTGCAAAAGAATAGGGGAATACCTGTTCTTTACATCGGAGAAAAGATAGCCTATTATTGATAAAGACAAGCACACAACTTGTTTACGTTATGATGCTAGAAAAGGAGTTTACCTATGTCAAAAGAAATAAATAGACAATACGATGATTCATCCATTCAAGTATTAGAAGGTCTAGAGGCGGTAAGAAAACGTCCAGGGATGTATATTGGTTCAACAGACTCTAAAGGATTACATCATTTGGTTTTTGAAATTTTTGATAATGCAGTTGATGAGGCGTTGTCAGGATATGGGACGGAAATTGATGTCACCATACATAAAGATAATAGTATCAGTGTGAAAGACTATGGTCGCGGTATGCCAACTGGTATCCATGCTTCAGGAAAACCTACTATAGAAGTTATTTTTACTGTATTACATGCGGGAGGAAAGTTCGGTCAAGGTGGTTATAAAACATCAGGTGGTCTTCATGGTGTTGGGGCAAGTGTCGTAAATGCCTTATCAAGTTCACTTACGGTAGAAACAATAAAAGATGGCCAAATGGCGACCCTAGCTTTTAAAGATGGTGGACACACAGATGGTAAATTTAAAAAGAGTAAAACATCAAATAAACAAAATGGCTCAACCATCACATTTAAACCAGATGCGTCAATTTTTTCGACGACAGTGTTTTCATATGATGTGTTATCAGAGCGTTTAAGAGAGTCAGCTTTTTTACTTAAAGGCATTAAAATCACGTTAACAGATGAACGTGAAGGCCAAGAAAAAGAAGACGTCTTCTTATACGAAGATGGAATTAAAGAATTTATTGCTTACTTAAATGAAAGCAAAGATGATTTGTCACCAATTGTTTATTTTGCTGGCGAAAAAGAAGGCATAGAAGTTGAATTTGCTTTCCAATATAATGATGGCTATTCTGAAAACATTTTATCTTTTGTAAACAACGTGCGAACAAGAGATGGCGGAACGCACGAAGTAGGAATGAAGACAGCTTTAACCAAATCCTTTAATGAGTATGCTAGAAAAACAGGTTTATTAAAAGAAAAAGATAAAAACCTTGAAGGTAGTGACTTTAGAGAAGGATTATCAGCGATTATTAGTGTGCGTATACCAGAAAATTTACTTCAATTTGAAGGACAAACAAAAGGTAAATTAGGGACACCTGCTGCTAGAACGATTGTTGAAACAGTTATTAGTGACCAATTAGGATTTTACTTACTCGAAAACAATGATTTATCACAAATGCTTGTCAAAAAAGCTCTAAAAGCTCGTGAAGCTAGAGAAGCCGCACGAAAAGCTCGTGAAGATAGTCGTAATGGGAAAAAGCGTCGCAAGGGTGAATCATTACTATCTGGTAAATTAACGCCAGCACAGTCACGTAATCCAAAGAAAAATGAATTGTACTTAGTCGAAGGGGACTCTGCCGGAGGATCTGCTAAACAAGGCCGCGACAGAAAATTCCAAGCGATTTTACCACTTCGAGGGAAAGTCATTAATACTGAAAAAGCAAAACTACAAGACATATTAAAAAATGAAGAAATCAATACCATGATTTATACAATCGGTGCTGGTGTTGGTCCTGATTTTCAACTAGACGATGTCAATTACGATAAAGTCATCATCATGACAGATGCGGATACAGATGGGGCACATATTCAAGTGCTTCTACTGACATTTTTCTATCGCTACATGAAGCCTCTTGTCGAAGCAGGAAAAGTTTATATCGCCTTGCCACCACTTTATCGAGTGAGTAAAGGTCGCGGTAAGACTGAACAGCTTGAATACGCATGGACAGATGATGAAATGGTTGATATCACAAAACGTATGGGGAAGGGCTATTTAATCCAACGTTACAAAGGTCTTGGTGAAATGAATGCAGACCAGTTATGGGAAACAACAATGAATCCTGACACAAGAACCTTGATTCGTGTGACCATCGACGATTCTGCTCGTGCCGAAAGACGTGTGACAACCTTGATGGGAGATAAAGTAGAGCCACGTCGTAAATGGATTGAAGAACATGTTCAATTTACGTTAGAAGAAGATGGTAGTATTTTAGAAAACCATGACATCATTGAGGAACAGACAACTCATGACGTAGAAGACATTGAAGAAATAAATTTGTTTGATTAGTTAGTACCAATAAAAGGAGAGAACAAGAATGAATCAAGAGCATGGGATTCAAAATCTTAGTCTGGAAGATGTAATGGGGGACCGATTTGGTCGATACTCAAAATACATCATCCAAGATAGGGCCTTACCTGATATAAGAGATGGATTAAAACCTGTTCAACGTCGTATACTATTTTCGATGAATAAAGACGGTAATACTTATGAAAAGAGTTTTAGAAAATCGGCAAAATCTGTTGGAAATATTATGGGGAATTATCATCCTCATGGGGATAGCAGTATTTACGAAGCAATGGTGCGTATGAGTCAAGATTGGAAGTTACGTGAGCCGTTAATCGAAATGCATGGGAACAACGGGAGTATGGACGGTGATCCACCTGCTGCGATGCGTTATACTGAAGCACGTTTATCAAAACTTAGTGGCGAATTATTAAAAGATATTGAAAAAGAAACCGTGGATTTTGTTTGGAACTTTGATGATACAGAAAAAGAACCAACCGTTTTACCTGCAGGATTTCCTAACCTATTAGTTAATGGATCAACAGGAATTTCAGCCGGTTATGCGACAGAAATTCCGACACATAATTTAGGTGAAGTGATTGATGGGACAATCTATTTAGTCGATCACCCAAATGCTAGTGTGGAAAAATTAATGGAATTTATTCCGGGACCAGATTTTCCGACAGGTGCGATTCTTCAAGGGAAAAAAGAATTGAGAAAAGCCTACGAAACTGGAAAAGGTCGCGTGATTATTCGTTCTAAAACAGAAATTGAACCACTAAAAGGTGGACGAGAGCAAATCGTGATTACTGAAATTCCTTATGAAGTCAATAAAGCCAACTTAGTGAAAAAAATGGACGAGCTACGTTTAACAAAACGTGTAGAAGGTATATCAGAGGTCAGAGATGAAACAGATAGAACTGGATTGCGTATTGTTGTTGAGTTACGTAAAGAAGTGGATGCAGAAGGTATTCTAAACTATCTACTGAAAAATACAGAACTTCAAGTGAATTATAACTTCAATATGGTGGCGATTAACCAACTAAGACCACAACAAGTGGGATTAAAAGATATTTTAGAAGGCTACATCACTCACCGTAAACAAGTAATTATTGACCGCAGTCAGTTTGATTTAAATAAAGCGAAAAAACGAGAGCATATTGTATTAGGTTTAATGAAAGCTTTGTCTATTTTAGATGATGTGATTCGTATTATTCGTCAAAGTAAAGACAAAAAGAATGCCAAAGACAATTTGATTTCATCACATGATTTTAGTGAAGAACAAGCAGAAGCTATCGTGTCATTACAATTATATCGCTTAACTAATACAGATATCACAGCTCTTGAGCAAGAAGCAGCTGAGTTGGATGAGCAAATCAAAGCACTTAAGTTAATCATTAATAACCCAAGCGAGTTATTAAAAGTCATGAAAAAAGAGCTTCGAGAAGTGAAGAAAACCTATGATACTGACAGACGAACTTTATTAGAAGATAAAATTGAAGAAATCAACATTGAAACAGCTGTCATCGTGCCACAAGAAGATGTGATGGTCAGTGTGACACGGGAAGGTTACGTGAAACGTAGTAGTTTACGTTCATATGGGGCTTCTAAAGAAGACGACATCGAAATGAAAGACACCGATGAATTGATTTATTCTGGTCAATTAAATACCCATCATCACGTGTTGTTTGTTACAACAAAGGGGAATATAATTTATCGACCTGTGCATGAATTAACAGACAAGAGATGGAAGGATGTTGGTGAACATTTTTCACAAACGTTGAGTACGCTCTTACCAAATGAGCAGATTTTAAAAGTGTTTCCATATGAAACCCTAGACGATACAAAAGAATTTGTCTTTGTCACAAAAGAGGGAATGATTAAACGCACATTGATGAATGAATTTGCTAGCTGGCGAACATATAAGAGTCGTCCGTTGATGTGTATGAAGCTTAAAACAGAGACAGACGAGTTGATTAGTGCTAACTTAATTGATTCTACAAAAGCGTATGACGTCACATTAATTAGTCATTTAGGCTTTGGTTTACGTTATGATTTAGGCGAGGTACCAACAGTTGGTGCAAAAGCATCAGGTGTGAAAGCTATTAACTTAAAAGAGGGAGACTATTTAGTTTCCACCCATATTTTCTTAAGTGATGCGAAAGAGCATTTCGTGACACTTGTGACACAACGAGGTTCGGTTAAGAAAATGAATATTCTTGAGATTAATAAATTAGGTCGTGCCAAACGTGGCTTGATGGTTTTAAGAGAATTGAAAAATAATCCGCATCGTGTCTATGCAAGCCTTTCAACAAATAATCAAAATGAGTTATTAATGGTGGAAACTGAAAATGGTGCAAGTTATACATTAGATGTAAAAAACATACCTGTCAATGATCGGACGTCTAATGGATCGTTTGTGACAAATGAAAAAACAGATGGCGAAATCACAAAGATAAGTATTTCACAAAAAGAGAACTTAGATTAGTTAAAAAGAAGAAATCGTTTAACGGTTTCTTCTTTTTCTGTTATATGACACAATATAAAATGTAACCGCTGTTATAATACAGATGAGACAGTAAAGTAGAACAGTTGTGGCACTTTGGCTTTCTTAATAAAACCTTAAGAAACTGTATAAACACGCGATTAAAAGCATATTGTGTTTTTTTTAACAAAAATTGTATTTTTTTTCACTATAACACTTGCGTGAATCTGTTTTTGTGTTATACTGAACATGTAAAGAAATTAAAAATAAAACTTTGAAACAACTAACTTAAGGAGGTTCTCATATTATGGGATACTGGGACGGATTTAAAGGTAGTAAATGGCGCACAACTGTGGATGTTAGAGATTTTATTCAAGCAAACTACACAGAGTACAAAGGTGACGACAGTTTCTTAGAGCCAGCTGCTGATAGCACAGAAAAATTATGGACAAAACTACAAGAATTATTTGAAGTGCAACACGAACAAAATGGTGTTTATGACATGGATAACAACATCCCTGCTACAGTAACATCACATGAACCTGGATACTTAATTAAAGAAGAAGAAAAAATCGTTGGATTACAAACTGATGTTCCATTAAAACAAGCATTCATGCCATTTGGTGGTATTAACATGGCAAACAATGCTTTAGTATCAAATGGATACGAAGTTGACGACGAAATGACTAACATCTTCACTAACTGGAGAAAAACACATAACCAAGGTGTATTCGATGCTTACACTCCAGAAATGAGAGCCGCTCGTAAAAATAAGATTATTACAGGTCTTCCAGATGCTTATGGTCGTGGACGTATTATCGGTGACTACCGTCGTTTAGCGTTATACGGAATTGACTTCTTAATTGCTGAAAAGAAAAAAGACTTATCTAACGTAGGGAACAAAGTGATGACAGATGATGTGATCCGTTTACGTGAAGAAGTGTCTGATCAAATTAAAGCATTAGTTGACATTAAAGAAATGGCGACTTACTACGGATTTGATATTTCTAAACCTGCTAAAAATGCTCAAGAAGCGATCCAATGGGTGTACTTCGGTTACTTAGCAGCCATTAAATCTCAAAATGGTGCCGCTATGTCAATCGGTCGTATCTCTGCATTCTTAGATATCTATATCCAACGTGATTTAGAAAATGGCGTAATCAACGAAGCGGAAGCACAAGAATTAATTGACCACTTAATTATGAAATTACGTATGGTTAAATTCGCTCGTACGCCTGAATATAACCAATTATTCTCTGGATACCCAATTTGGGCAACCTTATCAATTGCTGGTATGGGAATTGACGGACGTTCATTAGTAACTAAAAATGATTTCCGTATCTTACATACATTAACAAACATGGGACCATCTCCAGAACCAAACTTAACCGTATTATATTCTTCTCATTTACCAGAAGGATTCAGAACTTATGCAGCTAAAATTGCGAAAGAAAGTTCTTCAATCCAATTTGAAAATGACGATTTATTACGTGCTAACTGGGGATCAGATGACTGTGCGATTGCTTGTTGTGTGTCTGCCACTGTTATGGGTAAAGACATGCAATTCTTCGGAGCTCGTGCTAACTTAGCTAAAGCTGTGTTATATGCAATTAACGGTGGGGTTGACGAAGTGACGAAAGCACAAGTTGCACCTCGTTTCCGTCCAATGACTGGTGATACATTAAACTATGATGACTTCATCACTCGTTACAAAGATATATTAGATTGGTTAGCAGAATTATATGTAAATACATTAAACGTTATCCATTACATGCATGATAAATATGCTTATGAAGCGCCACAATTAGCATTCATGGATACTGACTTAAAACGCACATTCGCAACTGGTATTGCGGGTATCTCTCATGCGGCTGATAGTATCATGGCTATCAAACATGGTAACGTACAAGTAATCCGTGACGAAGATGGATTAGCAGTTGATTATGTACCACAAAATGAGTTCCCAACTTACGGAAATGACAATGAAGAAGCAGATGCAATGGCAAACTGGATTTTAGACTACTTCATGACTCAAATTAAACGTCAACATACTTATAGAAACTCAACACCTACAACATCATTATTAACGATTACTTCTAATGTTGTTTATGGTAAAGCAACTGGTAACACACCAGACGGACGTCGTGCAGGTAAACCATTAGCACCAGGTGCTAACCCAAGTTACCAAGATGGTAAATTCTTAGGTGAGAAAAATGGTCTTTTAGCATCATTAAACTCAACTGCAAGACTTGCTTATACATCAGCTTTAGATGGTATCTCAAATACTCAAACAATTAACCCTAATGGTTTGGGTAAAGATGATGATACTCGTATTAACAACTTACGTAACGTAATGGATGGTTACTTCGATAGAGGAGGATATCACTTGAACGTGAACGTCTTTACAACAGATTTATTATTAGACGCTCAAGCTCATCCAGAAAAATATCCCAACTTAACTATCCGTGTATCTGGATACGCAGTTAAATTCCGTGATTTGACTCCAGAACAACAAGCAGACGTTATTTCTCGTACTGCTCATGATAGAATGTAATTAAACAATTCGTAAAATAAGAGGATGGCTGTTTTGGCGGTCATCCTTTTTTAAAAGCAAAGTTAGGAAGTGACAATAATGACAGAATCAGTAACAGGAAGAATTCACTCAACAGAAAATTTAGGGACAGTTGACGGTCCGGGTGTACGTTTTATAGTCTTTATGCAAGGGTGTAAAATGCGTTGCCAGTTTTGTCATAATCCTGATACATGGAAAATCGGTGGAGGACGTGAAGTGACAACTGATGAAATATTAGAAGAAGCTCTACGTTATAAATCTTACTGGGGCGAAGATGGCGGCATTACAATTAGTGGTGGTGAGCCGTTACTTCAACTTGATTTCATCATTGATTTGTTTAAAAAAGCGAAAAAACATGGAATTCATACAACGGTAGATACTTGTGGTAAACCATTTACGTTTGACGAACCCTTTTTTAGTAAATTTAATGAAATGTTGAAATACACTGATCTGTTTTTATTTGATATCAAACATATCGATCCACAAGGTCACAAAGAACTAACGATGCATACTAATGATAATATTCTTGAAATGGCGAAGTATTTATCTGATATTGGTCAACCTGTATGGATTCGACATGTTTTAGTACCGCAAAGAACAGATTATGATGAATTTTTGATTCGTCTAGACGATTTCATAAAAGAATTAAAAAATGTCGACAAAGTTGAAGTGTTACCATATCACACAATGGGTCTTTTCAAATGGCAAGACTTAGGGATTGATTACCCATTAAAAGGCATTGATCCACCAACTCAAGAGCGAGTAAAAAATGCCCAAGAATTACTTCATACGGCAGACTATAATAAGTACAAAGAAAAACGTGCAGTGAAATAGATTGGCTCTATATCAAATCGTGTTGATGGACAATAATGTAGATAAAAAAGTCTCAAAAATGAAATAGAATTAAATGAAGTGAGGGAAGAAATTCTCTCGCTTTTTTATTTAACCTGAAAAATTGATCTGGAATCAAAAAGAGACGTCGTTTGAATAGTAGAAAGTTTCAATAGATATAGGCCGCATATAATCACTTTAATATTATTGTTAATGCCGTCCTTCTAATAACCGTATTTTCAGATACACTGTGGCATTCTGTAATTGGGTTACGTGATTGTTTCTCTTTTAAGTCAAAAGCAATTTGGTATTTAAGTTGTTTAGAAACGTGACAATAGTCATCTGCTAGAGAAGTAGAAGCACTGAAAGTTGATCAACAGCTTCTATAAAGGGTTTTTTTATGTGAAGTGTCAGATAAGTTGTGCGATGTTCAACTTCAGACAATTGACTAATGGTTTGATACATTCCGTTTTTAATGGATTGGTAAGATACACATTTCTTGTATTGTTTATCTTTATTCACTAATCTTCCTATCATCATGTTAACCGAGCAGTTGTTTCTCGCTTGGCGAGACAACTAATCCTCATTAAAAATAAGAGAATCATCTGTTAAATTGATTAGTTTTCTTGTGTTATTATCCATAGGGGTATTATCCTTTGTAATGTCAGTTATAGTCGACTTGATTTTATCAATAAGAATGCCCTTTTTTCTATTCTTAAAACAAAAAATCGCATTGACAGCATTTAAGCTATCAACACGATTTAGTCTACATCCAATAGATTTAAACCTGAGAAAGCTATATATATCAGTTTTTTTCTTTTATTAGAACGCGTTCAATAAAGGGGCTGAATAGAAATCATCCTTAAGTAGGATTTTAATTTCATAAAACATCCTTTATAATGAAATTATGTTAAATAAAGAAAAGGAGAATTTAAAAATGAAAAAAATAATTTTATTAAGTGGGGCAGTATTATCACTAGGTTTTTTTGCAGGATGTTCATCACAAAATACAGATTCGGGTAAGACGATTAAGTCATCAAGCTCACAAGTTTCAGATTCAAGTAACGCAGTGAGTTCAACAATGAGTGAATCAAGTACAAGTGAAACAGTTTATAATGTGAGTTTATCAGAAGCGATAGAAACATATAAGGAAACTTATCCAAATGCTGATATCATATCAATTAGTTTAAATACTAGTTTTGGGCAAACAGTTTATGATATTGAAGGAATAGATGACAATAAAGAATATACAATAAAAATCAACACTGATACAAAAGAAGTGAAAAAAGAACGTGAAGAAAACTTAGACCGTGATGAGAGAAATGGAGTGAAACGAAAAGAGAACAGACTAGATTTAACTAACTTAAAAGATATGAAAGAAATATTTGACATTGCATTAAACGAAGCAGGTTCGGGTAAAATTGATGATTGGAAAATCAAAGAAGACATGGGTGTAACTTATTGGGAAGTGTCTATTAAAGATGGTATGACAAAAGAAATTGAGTATAAAATCAATGCTCAAACTGGTGAAATCATCGAAACAGACGTAGATTAAATAAAAAGGTAGATTAGTTTTTGGCTAATCTATCTTTTTTTACTACATTGTTTGATTACAATATTTCTTGGGACGTTTGCTTCTATTTCGCATACTTTTGCATACTGAGGATTATTGACAAATTTTTTGTGTTTTATAAAATTAACAACTGCTTCACCAACAAAGCCAGATCATACCCCTATTGAAATGGGAGATAGGTCGGAGTCGACTAGTAAGCTAAAAAATAGTAGGGAAATTCTTGCGATTAGTAATAATAGGCTAGATGTTTTTTTATGGTGTTTCTCTCCTTTGGTTATTCGTCATCATCTTCAAGTAAAAGATGTCTTCAATTGCTATATTAAAAAATTTTCCGATTTTTAAAGAAATGATGGTCTATCGCGAAATATCTAAAGCGTTAGCGATATCTTGTTTTGTCAAGCATACTTTACATTTTTGAATGATAAATTTTTGAATGCTCTTTTTTAAAATTATGATATAATGTTAAATGTATGACATTAACTGGAGGGATATATCACTATGACAAAGGTATTAATTTTTGGTCATCAAAATCCGGATACAGATGCGATTGCTTCTGCAATTTCATTTGCTCATCTACAAAATAAACTGGGTGTAAACGCCGAGGCAGTAGCTCTTGGAGAACCTAATGAAGAAACAGCTTATGCGTTAAATCACTTTAAAGTTGACGCGCCAAGAGTTGTTGAAAATTGTGCGAATGAAACAACACAAGTCATGTTAGTCGACCACAATGAAGCACAACAAAGTGTGAGCGATATTAAAGAGTTAGAAGTACTAGCAGTGGTAGATCATCACCGTATTGCAAACTTTGAAACAGCAAATCCATTGTACTATCGTGCAGAACCTGTAGGGTGTACAAATACAATTATCTTGAAAATCTTTAAAGAACATGGCATTGACATTCCAAAAGAGATTGCCGGAATGATGTTATCAGCTATTGTATCTGATTCATTACTATTCAAATCACCAACATGTACTGATGAAGATGTTAAAGCAGCAAAAGAATTAGCTGAAATTGCTGGGGTTGATATGGAAAGTTATGGCTTAGAAATGCTTAAAGCAGGAACAAACCTTTCGACTAAAACAGCAGTAGAATTAATCAATGCAGATGCTAAAACATTCCCAATGGCTGATAAGTCAGTTCGTATTGGTCAAGTAAACACAGTTGATGTGAATGACGTATTAGCTCGTCAATCAGAATTAGAAGAAGCGATGGCAAAAGAAAATGCTGATAACGGATTTGACTTATTTGTATTAGTGATTACAAATATTTTAGACAGTGATTCAGTGATTCTTGTTGTAGGAGAGCCTAAAGAAAAAATAGAAGCAGCATTTAATGTGACGCTTGAAAACAATACAGCAGAATTAGCTGGTGTTGTGTCACGTAAAAAACAAGTGGTACCACCATTAACAAACGCATTTAATGCATAAAACAACAAAGAGGAAAATCTCTGAGGAAACTTGGAGATTTTTCGATTAAGGGGGCTAGTGCATGTATAAGATGTTAACATTAGAAACAGAACCGGCCTTTAGACAATTAATGCAAGATGAAATGTATATAAGAGTTGCAAATTTCTTTATATCACAAAAATCTGACGTCACGCTAAGAGAGATAAAACGTAATCTTCCTGATCAGAAGAATATCGAGAGAAAAATGGAATCATGGATTGATATGGGGGTTGTCTCTCGTTGCAATGGTCGTTATCAACTAAATGGCGAAATCTTATCAAAGGATGAACAAAATCATATACAAAATATTTGTGACGAATCTTTCAATCATTATTTATCAGATTTGAAAAAAAGTATTTTCAGTCTAAATGTATCTATGAAAGACCAATCCTTTTACCTTACTCATGCTTTATTTAATCTGTTAAGCAAACAAATGGCAAAATTATCTTATATAGAAGACGTCGAAAGTTTAAACGACATAACTCATTTGCCATTCTATCTTCAAAAATTGTCCGGAATTAAAACGACATTTATGTCATACGAAAGTTTGAATGGGTTAGGCGAGTGTAAGAGTTTGTCTTCTTATTTTTTTGAACAACGTTATCATTTAAATACAGAGTCATCAAATTTTATAGAATTAAATAATAAAATAGGTGATGTTAACAAAGTTTATTTTATGACGTATATTGATCGGAAATTACGGCGTATTGATAAAGGGCGGCATGTATCGTCTACTTCACCGGATATCTTTTTAGAGGCGTTAGAGATTTTAAATTATCTAATGATTGAAAATGATAGCTATAGACTAAGTCTAACTGTTATTGAAAAGGATATTGAACAGATGGTGTTAGAGATATTGAAACCAGTTATCGATAGAATGAGACAACATTTAGCTAAAGAGTTTGGGGTTTATGAACTATTAGTTTGTCTGGATAACCTAAAGCGATATGAGTTGATGATTGAGTCGGACTCATTAACTGGATATTATCGTGTGAAAGCATAAAAGTTGGACATGGCTGTTTCTCTTTATATAATAATGATGAGAAAAGAGGGATAGAGATGTTCAAACAAGTAAAGGAATTGAATGAATTAAATGACTTAGTATCAAGTCAGGGATTGGTTTTGGTTTATTTTAGTCAACCCAATTGTAGTGTGTGTCATGGGTTGAAACCTCAAGTAGAAGCTAAATTAAAAGAATTTAGTGATGACATCGCATTTCTCGATGTGAATACTGAAGATATTCCAGAAGTGTCTGGAGAGTATCAAGTGATGACAGTTCCTGTAATTTTACTATTTTTAGATGGTAGAGAATATATGCGGAAAGCTCGGTTTGTTCCAATTGCAGAGTTGTATGCAGATGTTAAGAAAATTGTCACAGGGGTTAACAGTATGGCATGACCTTAAAAGGAGAGAATAAATGAAATTATTAAAACGAATTGTATCTATTTTAATTTTATTAGTTATTATTGGTGGGGTAGGCTACTACTTTTATACCGAACAAATTAAGGGAGGATCACCTGATATTGTTGCTAAAGACACAGGTAGCATTGATCTATCGAAAATAGAACAAACAGTTGAATCGAATACTGGTGAAGGGAAATATCAAGTGACATTTGATTCATGGGATGCTTTAGACGAGAAGGCTAAGGACGGTGTTTACAGTGTAGACGAGTATCCGAATACGTCGCTATATCTCGTGTCAGCAACTAAACAAGCAGATGGAAAAATCTTGGCCGTATTTGATGACGCACCTATTAAAGATAAATAAGTTAATTGGCAATGTTACATTTAAACATTGTCTTTTTTTTATGAATTTATAACTATACCATTGTTCCTAAATTGGATTCGATAGTGTGGTTCAGATAAAAACAAATCTGTTTACATTGTTGAATAAATGAAATAAGCAAGTATTCATCCGGCTATGAAATGAATACTTGCTTTAATAATTGGATTTGTCCAATGCTATTACTCCTTAATAAGTTGATTTAGTTTATTTTTAGCTTCTTCAATTGTTATGCCAGTAGCAAATATTTCGTCGTTTGTTGCATCGGATACAATGAAGATGTTATCGTCTGTATTTAATGTGACACGATATGAAATAGCATGTTGTTTATAAACCATAGTGTTTCCTCCTTTTCATAAAAATTGTGTGGATTACTTAAGTATCATACTCTAAATTTAACATATACCATTTTTGTAATCAACTGATTTAGCGTGAAGTTTATGAATAGTTTGTAAAAAAATTGTAAAATGTTGAATTAGGATGGAAATGTTTCTATTTTTAAAGTTTATTTTTAAAAAGTATTTACAAGATGTCGTTCGTTATCTATACTTTAAATTATCGATTTTTTAGGAGGGATTTTATGGAATGGATTAAACTAATCGGCATTTTGATTATTTTAGTCGGATTTATTTTTAAATTTGATACAATTGCTGTTGTTATTGTTGCGGCTTTATCGACAGCTTTGGTATCAGGTATGTCGTTTTATGAATTTTTCAGCATGTTGGGAGAGGCATTTGTTAACAATCGCTTGGTCACTATTTTTTTACTAACATTGCCTATGATTGGTTTGTCTGAACGCTTTGGATTGAGACAACAAGCAGTTATTTTAATCAAAAAAATCAAAGGCCTCACTCCTGGTAAATTCATTACATTGTATACGGCATTACGCGAATTGGCAGGATTGTTTGGTATTAGATTATCTGGTCACCCACAATTTGTGCGTCCAATTGTCAATCCAATGGCACAAGCATCTGCCGAACATGCATACGGCGATATATCAAAAGAGGATGAGGATAAAATCAAAGCAAAAGCAGCAGCAAGTGAAAACTTTGGGAATTTTTTCGCCCAAAATACATTTATTGCCTCAGCTGGTGTATTGCTAATCTATGGAACATTAAAGGATTTAGGTTATGAGGTGACAGATGCAAGTATTGCGCGTATGGCACTTTTAATTGCAGTGATTGCACTAGTATTATCCGCTATTTCAAACTGGTTATTTGATAAAAAATTAGCAAAAAAATATAATAAAATGAAAGGAGTAGACAAATAATGGCACAATATATTCCGGCAATTTTAGAATTCTTTTATATTTTGATCGGTCTACTTTCTATGATGACTGCTGTGCGTTGTTTCAGAGATGAAACCAATGACACGCGTATTGGAACGGGACTATTTTGGTTAATCCTTGGGGTTATTTTTGCGGCAGGAAAATTGATGCCTTATGTTGTATCAGGTGTATTATTAGCTCTTATTGGGATTTTAACATTATTCAAACAAGTAAAAATTGGGAAATTAGCTGAGATTAGTGAAGAAGAAGGTCAAAAATCAGCTGAAAGAATTGGCAGTTGGGTCTTTTTCCCATCAGTTTTATTAGCCATTATAGCAGTTGTGATTTCTTATACGCCACTTGGTGGACAAGTTGGAATTGGGATTGCTTCTATTGCAGCGTTGATTGTGGCAATGATTATAACCAAAGCACCGCCAAAAGTTGTGCTTGATGACACAGATCGCATGTTTCAATCGGTCGGAACAACGGGTATTTTACCACAATTATTAGCAGCACTTGGTGTGGTGTTTAATGCAGCTGGTGTAGGTGACGTGATTTCGCAAGCTATTTCAGGTGTTGTCCCAGAAGGAAATCGTTTGGCTGGTGTTATAGCATATTGTTTAGGTATGATGATATTTACCATGGTAATGGGAAATGCGTTTGCGGCGTTTACTGTGATTACAGCAGGTATTGGTGTGCCATTTGTGATGATGCAAGGAGGAGACCCTGTTGTGGCCGGAACACTTGCGATGACAGCTGGTTTTTGTGGGACACTCTTAACACCAATGGCCGCAAATTTTAACGCGTTACCTGTTGCGTTGCTTGAGATGGACGATACAAATGGTGTCATAAAAGCACAAGCCCCAATGGCGATTGCGATGATTATGATTCACATCATTTTGATGTATGTGTTAGCTTTTTAATAAAGAGAGGAAGATATTAGATGAAAATATTAGTAACAGGTTTTGATCCATTTGGTGGAGAATCAACTAACCCAGCTTTAGAAGCTGTTAAAAAATTACCAGAAACTATTTTAGATGCAGTTATTATAAAACTTGAAATACCCACTGTTTTTAACAAATCAGCAGAAGTAGTGAAAGAAGCAATGATAAAACATCAACCAGATGTTGTCGTAAATATTGGACAAGCAGGTGGCCGTTTTTCGGTGACACCAGAACGTGTTGCAATCAATGTTGATGATGCACGCATTCCAGATAATGAAGGCAATCAACCAATTGATGAAGTCATTCAACCAACAGGTCAGGCAGCTTACTTTACCCAACTACCTGTGAAAGCCATGGTTCAAAGAATGAAAGATGCTGGATTTCCTGGTTCGGTATCCAATACAGCAGGTACATTTGTATGTAACCATATCATGTACCAAGTTCAGTACTTAATTGATACACAATTTCCTAATGTTAAAGCAGGGTTTATCCATGTTCCTTTTATTACGCCGCAAGTGGTTGATAAACCAAATCAACCAAGTATGAGTTTAGATGATATTGTGCAATCTTTAGAAAAAGCATTAGAAGCTATCGTGTTGTTTAACAATAAAGAAGATATTCGAACAATTGGTGGAGAAACACATTAATCGTAGAACTAGCAGAATGGGAAGAAAACGTGAAGGACATTTGCGTTCATCTTCCTATTTTTTATGATTTAAACTTAGAATAAGAAAGAAAATAAACGAAAATATGAAGAATAAATAGAAAGTTAAATATTTATTTAAAAGAAGCCAGTTGTGATTGAAATAATTAAAAGATTTTTGTAAAGTTATTTAGGTGCTTATTTAATAATTATGTCCATTTTAGTTTCATATATGTTCTAAAAAGAGTATACTATTAGAAGGAATGTAAGGTAGGTGTTAGTTTGATATTTAGTTTTGTTGGAATGATTATGACAATCTTAGGTGTTATTTATTTGATTTTTCCTTCGAAAAAGCGCGAAAATAAATACGGGTACCGCACACAAAGAGCAAGATACACAGATGCCTCGTTTAAGTATGCTCAAAAAGTGGCTGCCAAAATGTTACTCTTAATAGGATTAGGCACTTGGGTGATAGGGCTTATTTTAAAGAGTAATGGAGTATCACAATTCTTTATGTTAGAAATATTTTTGATAGCAATACCTATTATTAGCGTATTCTATCAGATTGAACGTCGTCTTGAGATATTCAATGATGACTTCGACCGCAAGATTGGTAAAAATGAAATGGGGGATACACATGAAGTTATTAATGATTGAAGACAACGAGTCTGTCTCAGAAATGATGAAAATGTTCTTTTTGAATGAGGAGTGGGATGTCACCTTCAAGTATGATGGAAAAGAAGGATTAGATACATTTCTTGAGGATCCATCATCATGGGATATGATTACACTGGATTTAAATTTACCAACAATGGATGGGGTGACTGTCTGTCGTGAAATTAGAAAAGAATCTTCTAGTGTACCGATTATTATGTTAACGGCTAGGGATTCTGAAAGTGATCAAGTTATTGGTCTTGAGATGGGCGCTGATGATTATGTGACTAAACCGTTTAGTCCAATTACTTTAATCGCTCGAATTAAGGCGTTACATCGTCGTTCACAAATAAAAGAAGGTAGCGATAGTACTGCTAATGGTAGCAGTGAAGACTTCGATGTTAAAACAGAGCATTTTAAAATTAATGTTAATACCCGTGAAGCTTATTTTGACGATCAAATTGTTGGTGGCTTAACGCCTAAAGAGTTTGATTTATTATTAACTTTAGCTAAAAAACCAAGACAAGTATTTTCACGTGAAAAATTATTGGAATTAGTTTGGGATTACCAATATTTTGGTGACGAACGTACAGTTGACGCACACATTAAAAAATTAAGACAAAAAATTGAAAAAGTTGGGCCACAAGCGATTCAAACAGTTTGGGGAGTTGGATATAAATTTGATGATTCAGGTATTAAAGTGTAGATAACGATGAAATATCTACTTCAGCAGATGCTGGCTTTTGTCGTCATAATTTTGACAGTATTAATCATTTTCGGTATTTCGTTTCGCTCGTATACAAAGCGAACTGTGACAGAGACCTCTTATGCTCAGCTAAAGGGGTACTCTGATACCGTTATTGATAATATCAAACAACAAAATTGGACGCTTCAGCAATCATTAGACACTTCTCAATCTGTTTTGAAAAAACAAAAAGTGGCATTTACTGTCTTGAATCCAGACTTAACAGTGAGTTATCCTATTGAGTTTGAGGGGCAAAGTGGCTCAAGTTATGTAACAAAGAGTGAATTGGAATCGTTAAGAAATGGTAACACGATCAAAAAAACAGTGAAAGACACAAAACTTTCTGTAGGTAGTCAACCAACCTCACTGTTTATCCAACCGATTTTCTCTTCACCTGACTTGCAGTTTATTGGATTGATTCTTGTATCCAGACCTGATAGCAGCATAGATGCCAGTTTAAAATCACTAACCAACGATTTATTTAAAGGATTTTTAATCGCAACCATTATCGCTATTTGGTTAAGTTATTTTTTAGCGAAATTTCAAGTAAAACGAATCGATCGTATGAAACAAGCAACCAACCAATTAGCTAATGGAAATTATGATGTGCAAATCAAGGTAAAAGATAAAGGTGATGAGTTGGATGAATTAGCATCTGACTTTAATTTACTGGCCATTGCGCTAAGAGAATCACAGGAAGAAATCGAGCGTCAAGAAGAGCGAAGACGTAATTTTATGGCAGATGTTGCTCATGAAATGCGTACGCCATTGACAACGATAAATGGCTTATTAGAAGGTATAGCTTATGGTGCTATTCCGAAAGATCAAGAAGAAAAATGTATCACATTAATGCAAAATGAAACAAAACGATTGATTCGGTTAGTTAATGAAAATCTTGACTATGAAAAAATTCGAACCAATCAGATAAAGATGATTATCCAGAAATTTAATGCCACAGAAGTGCTTGAGTTGATTGTTGAACAGCTTAAAGGTAAGGCGACCGACAAAAATGATAAACTTATTTTAGAGACAGTTGAACCGATTGATGTATACGCTGATTATGACCGCTTCGTGCAGGTAGTGGTGAATATCACAACAAATGCGATCCAATTTACCGAAGATGGTGAAATTAAATTAGGTCTTGAACGTCTTGATGATGCGACTGTTGTCACGATTTCTGACAATGGTATTGGAATGGATAAAGAACAGCAAAAAAATATGTGGGATCGCTACTATAAAGCTGACCCATCACGCAAAAACACAAAATACGGTGAATCAGGACTAGGTCTATCGATTGTTGACCAATTAGTCAAGCTTCATAAAGGAACCATCCAAGTATCTAGTGAGCCTGGTGTAGGGACAACTTTTAAAGTAACATTTCCAGATCATGAGTTACCAAAATAAAAATAAAGCCAAGAAAGATGTTTGTTTAAGTCTTTTTTGGCTTTTGTTCGTTTTTACTATCTCTTTACTTGTTTTTTTGATACACTTTTAACTAGACAAGATATTATAAAAAGAACAGGTGAGTATGTGAAAGAAAACTTTACGTATCCAATGAATCCAGATTGGACGACAGATGAATTGATAAAAGTAATGGGGATTTGGCAAGCAGTTGAGAAGGCCTACGAATCAAAAATAGACGTGGATGAATTTTTTGATACCTATAAAGAATTTAAATCAGTGGTAAAAAGTATCGGAGAAGAACGTCAATTAGGGCGAGACTTTGAGGACGTTAGCGGGTATTCGTTATACCGGGTTGTAACTGTCGCAAAGAAAAAGCAAACAGGAATCATCAAAAGAAAGGACCTAGTCAATGGAAAATAGAGAATTAATGCAGCAAGTTAAGGGATGGGTTGAAGAAGCTGGTGAATACATAAAAACTGAATTAAAACAAGTTGTTAAAGTGGAACAAAAATCAAATCGCAGCGACCTAGTTACTAATGTCGATAAAGGTACCGAAGCCTTTTTAGTAAATAAAATCAATGAAACTTATCCAGATGACTTGATTATTGGAGAAGAAGGAACAGGAAGAGATGTGTCGACAACTGATGGACGTATTTGGATTATCGATCCAATCGATGGCACGTTGAATTTCGTAAAACAACAAGAAAATTTTTGTATTATGGTTGGGATTTTTGAAAATGGTAAACCACTTCTTGGGTTTATTTATGATGTGATGAAAAATGAATTTGCTTATGGTGGACTAGAAACCGGCGTTTATCTAAATGGAACAAAATTAGATAAACCAGAAGATTTATCTTTGGCAGATGGCTTGATAGGATGTAATGTTGGCATGTATTCGGAGAACTACAAGCACAGTAAAGAGATTGCTTCAGCAGCTATTGGTGTTAGAATGTTAGGTTGTGCCGGATTAGACTTTTTAAGTGTCATTCGTGGCAAACAAAATGGCTATATATCAAACTTAGCTCCTTGGGATTTTGCAGCTGGTACAGTTTTAGCTGAGGCATTAGGATTTGTTTGTCGGAAATACCCAGATTCTGATTATGATATTTTAGGCGATCGCCAGTATTTTGTTGTTGCCACACCACAAACATTTAATGATATGCAAAAATTTTTTTAAAAATAAGTGAAAAATGAAAAACTTTCACTTTTTTTCATGTAATTTTTTTGTTATACTGAATAGTCGGTTAATTTAAGCGAGGATTAATCGCTTATGTTTTTTAAACAGTAAGGAGAGTATATAATAGTGAAATTAAGAGAAGATATTCGTAATGTGGCCATTATCGCCCACGTTGACCATGGTAAAACAACTTTGGTAGACGAGTTGTTAAAACAATCTAATACATTGGAAGGCCATACACAGTTGCAAGAACGTGCAATGGACTCTGGTGATATTGAAAAAGAACGTGGTATTACGATTTTAGCTAAAAATACAGCCATCAACTATGCTGGAAAACACATCAACATCTTAGATACACCAGGACATGCGGACTTTGGTGGAGAAGTTGAACGTATTATGAAAATGGTAGATGGTGTTGTACTTGTTGTCGATGCTTATGAAGGAACAATGCCTCAAACACGTTTCGTGTTGAAAAAAGCGTTAGAGCAAAAATTAACACCAATCGTGGTTGTAAACAAAATTGATAAACCAACTGCTCGTCCAGCTGAAGTAGTGGATGAAGTGTTAGAATTATTCATCGAGCTTGGTGCCGATGATGACCAATTAGAATTCCCAGTTGTTTACGCTGCAGCTGTAAACGGAACATCAAGTTTATCTGATGATCCAGCTGATCAAGAACACACAATGAATCACGTACTTGACTCAATTATCGAGCATATTCCAGCTCCAGTTGATAATAGTGATGAGCCATTACAATTCCAAGTATCGTTACTTGATTACAACGATTATGTTGGACGTATTGGGATTGGTCGTGTATTCCGTGGAACAATCAAAGTTGGGGACCAAGTTGCCTTAATGAAATTAGATGGTTCTGTTAAAAAATTCCGTGTCACTAAATTATTAGGTTTCTTAGGCCTAACTCGTGTGGAAATCAATGAAGCTAAAGCGGGAGATTTAATTGCGGTTTCAGGTATGGAAGATATCTTCGTTGGAGAAACTGTTACACCCGTTGACAACCAAGATGCGTTACCAATCTTACACATTGATGAGCCAACATTACAAATGACTTTCTTAGTAAACAACTCTCCATTTGCAGGTCGCGAAGGTAAATACGTGACTGCTCGTAAAATCGAAGAACGTCTACAAAACCAATTACAAACAGATGTGTCTCTAAAAGTTGAAGAAACTGAATCGCCAGATAAATGGATCGTTTCTGGACGTGGAGAATTGCATTTATCTATCTTAATAGAAAACATGCGTCGTGAAGGATACGAGCTACAAGTATCTCGTCCAAGCGTTATTTATCGTGACGTTGATGGCGTATTATGTGAGCCATTTGAACGTGTGCAAATTGACACACCTGAAGAATACATGGGTGGGGTTATTGAGTCATTAGGTCAACGTAAAGCAGAAATGCAAGATATGATCAACTCAGGTAATGGTCAAGTCCGCTTAATCTTCTTAGCTCCAGCTCGTGGATTAATTGGTTACTCAACTGAATTTATGTCATTAACTCGTGGATATGGTATCATGAACCACACGTTTGATTCATACTTACCAGTTATTTCTGGTTTAGTAAGTGGTCGTCGTAACGGTGCATTAGTATCTATCGACCAAGGTAAAGCAACAACTTACTCTATCATGAGTATTGAAGAACGTGGTACTGTCTTTGTTGAGCCAGGTACAGAAGTATACGAAGGAATGATCGTAGGTCAAAACTCTCGTGAAAATGACTTAGGTGTTAACATCACGAAAGCAAAACAAATGACTAACGTGCGTTCTGCAACAAAAGACCAAACATCAGTTATTAAAAAACCAAAAATCTTAACATTAGAAGAATCATTACAATTCTTAAATGACGATGAATACTGTGAAGTAACACCAGAAAGCATTCGTTTAAGAAAACAAATCTTAAACAAAGCTGAACGTGAAAAAGCAGCGAAACGTAAAAAACAAGCAGACAATGCTTAATTAAATTGAAAAGACTGGCAAGTTTACTTGTCGGTCTTTTTTTATAAATAACACAAATCATACAGTTAATATTATTTAAAAAAATACGATTAGTGTTATAATAAGATTAATGACAAAAAGTGAGGCGAATATATGGATTATCAACAATTATCAAACCGTTTGGAAGCAGTAGCGAAGTTAGTACCACAGGGTAGTTTTTTAGCTGATATCGGCTCTGACCATGCTTATTTGCCTGCTCATTTAATATTAAATAATCAGATTACAGGAGCTATTGCCGGAGAAGTCGTCAAAGGTCCATATGAATCTGCTGAAAAATTAGTCAATGATTTATTACTGACAGATAAAATAGATGTTAGATTAGGAGATGGCTTGGAAGTCATCAAACCTCATGATAACGTGAGTGCTATCACGATTTGTGGGATGGGAGGCACATTAATTCGAGATATTTTAGAACGAGGTAAAAACAAAAAATGTTTAACCCGCAAAGAATTATTAATCTTACAACCAAACGTTGGCTCTCATGTCCTAAGACATTGGTTAGTTGAAAATCATTACATCATTCAAGATGAAAAAATATTGAGTGAGAATGATAAAACATACGAAATTATGGTCGCTGAAGCATCTGATAGAAAAGTAGAGCTAACTGAATCAGAAGAATTATTTGGTCCATTTTTAATGAAAGAGTCATCAGATATCTTTAAGAAAAAATGGCAATTTGAACTAGAACAATATGAACGTGTGAAAAAACAACTATCTCAATCTAAAACAAATCAAGACGAGAAAATCGCGCAAATCAATCATCAATGTGATTTAATCAAGGAGGTACTGTCATGAAAATAACAGGAGCTGAATTTATTAAACAATTTGAATCAGTCGTACCATTAGATCTAGCTGAAGATAGCGATCCAGTTGGCTTGCATATTGGTACACTGAATAAACCGATTAACCGTGTGATGATGACATTAGACGTGAGACCAGATGTGGTGCAAGAAGCAATTGATAAAAAGATAGATTTAATCGTTGCCAAACATCCACCGATTTTTCGCCCAGTGAAGCATTTGTTGGTCGATGATTTTCAAACCAAAATGTATGCTGATTTATTAAAGCATGACATTGCAGTGTACGCAGCACATACTAACATGGATATTGTCGACAATGGGTTGAATGATTTATTTTGTGAGATGTTAGATATTGACGCGACGGATTATTTACGTCAAACTCACGAATATTTTTACCGCAAGTTAGTAGTTTATGTTCCGACAACTCATGCAGAGTCACTACGAGAAGCATTTGGTGGTGCAGGCATTGGTGCTTATCATGATTATGATTACACAAGTTTTTCTTCTCATGGAACAGGTCGTTTCCGTCCACTTGAAAAGGCGCAACCGGCAATTGGTGGGAATAACGAGCTGACAAGTGTTGAAGAAGAAAAAATTGAAGTGATGTTTTTACCCCAAGAGTACCCAACAGTGCTGTCAATTATTAATGAGTATCACCCATATGAAGAACCGATGTTTGATATTTTCCCACTAGAAAATATATCGAAAACATATGGAATCGGTCGTATTGGTACTCTACCACAACCAATGCCTTTGCTTGATTTTGTTGAAAAAGTTAAACAGACATTTGATTTAAATGCTATTCGTTTAACGACTGATACAAAAGATAAACAAGTAAAAACAGTGGCTATTTGTGGTGGTAGTGGTGAGAAGTTTTATAAAGACGCCCTTAAAAAAGGGGCAGATGTTTATATTACCGGAGATGTGTATTACCATACAGCTCACGATATGATGGAAGAAGGGTTATCAGTGATTGACCCAGGACATTATATTGAGTCAGTATGTAAAAAATACTATGTTGATTTATTTAATCAATGGAAACAACAAAATGATTGGGATGTCACGTTCATCGAAAGTGACGTGAATACTAATCCATTTGAAATAATATAAGGGAGTGTCAATTATGTATACAAATTTAGTACCAAGATTTATCAAGTATGTTAAGACAGAAACAAGATCGGACGCAACAAGCAAGACAACACCATCAACACCAACTCAAATTGCATTTGCCAAAGAGTTGAAAAAAGAATTAGAAGAGATTGGTATGTCAGATGTATTCCATAACGAAGAAAACGGGTTTGTGATTGCGACATTACCAAGCAATACAGACAAAGACGTGCGTAGCATTGGATTTATTGCACATATGGACACAGCTGATTTTAATGCAGTTGGTGTGAACCCACAATTTGTAGAAAATTATGATGGTCAAAGTGATATTCCTTTAGATAAAGAAGGCAAATTTAAGTTAACCGTTAAAGATTTCCCTAACTTAGCTAACTACAAAGGTCAAACATTGATTACAACGGATGGTTCAACTCTTTTAGGAGCAGATGATAAATCAGGTATTGCTGAAATTATGACTGCGATGGAATATTTAGTGAATCATCCAGAAATTAAACATGGTAAAATCATGGTAGCGTTTGGTCCAGACGAAGAAATCGGTGTTGGAGCGGATAAATTTAATGTCGAAGAATTCCCAGTAGACTTTGCTTATACGATGGATGGTGGACCAGTTGGTGAATTACAATTTGAAACATTTAGTGCTGCTCAAGCAGAAATTTCAATTGAAGGTAAAAACGTTCACCCAGGTACAGCGAAAAATACCATGATTAATGCCTTGCAAGTAGCCATTGACTTACATAATAAATTACCACAAGATGAAGTTCCTGAAAAAACAGATGGATATGAAGGATTCTTCCATTTATTACAATTAGATGGTGTGCCTGATGAAGCAACGATGACTTACATTATTCGCGATCATGACCGTGAAAAATTTGAAGCACGTAAATCACTACTTGAATCCATCGTAAAAGAATTTAACGACAACTTTGGTCAAGAACGTGTGTCATTAAACTTATTTGACCAATACTACAACATGCGTGAAGTTATCGAAAAAGATATGAGTATCATTGATTTAGTAGACGAAGCAATGCGTAATTTAGACATTGAACCAAATAAAGCACCCGTACGCGGTGGAACAGACGGTTCTAAAATTTCTTACATGGGATTACCTACACCAAATATTTTTGCTGGTGGGGAAAACATGCATGGACGTTTTGAATATGTGGCAGTTGAAAGCATGGAAAAAGCGACTAGCTTAATCGTAGAAATTGTTAAACTTAATGAAGAAAAATCGTAAATAGTTTGAAGACTCGGTGATAATCGAGTCTTTTTTATGTCTTTCGATGAAAACTGTCGTTTTAAAGACCTAAAAAGTGTGGTTTTAATCACTTATATATATTAGAATAAACTTATCAGTTTGATGTCGAGTCTTTTTATTTGACCTATTTTGACCTATGATGTAAAATATATTTTGTAGTTAAGAATAAGGGGGTAATGATATGAATATAGAAAAAATGACTACGACATTGCAACAAGCAATCGCAGAAGCGCAACAAGTTGCAATCACTCGAAAAAATCAAGAGATTGATATTGTCCACTTATGGAAAATATTCTTACAACCCAATCATTTTGCTAGAAACTTATATGCCGGTATTGGTTTAGATGTTGATGCATTTGAAAGAGAAGTCGATAATGAATTAGATAAATTACCAACCGTTAGTGGAAATGTCCAATATGGACAAAACTTAAGTCAAAACTTGTTTCACTTATTGCAAGAAGCAGATAAAATTAGAGAATCATTTAATGACGACTATTTGTCAACTGAAGTAGTGGTTTTAGCCTTAATGAAACTTAAAAACTTTAGTTTAACCCGTTTCTTAATGGCACAAAAAGTGACCGAAGCTGAACTAACTGAACGTATTAAAGATTTGAGAGGAGGAGAACGTGTGACTAGTCAAAATCAAGAAGAACAATATGAAGCACTAGAAAAATACGGAACAAACCTTAATGAAGCAGTAAAATCTGGAAAACAAGATCCAATCATTGGACGTGACGAAGAAATTCGTGATGTGATTCGTATTTTATCACGTAAAACAAAAAATAATCCTGTTTTAATCGGTGAACCTGGTGTTGGTAAAACAGCCATCATCGAAGGATTGGCACAACGTATCGTGAAAAAAGACGTTCCTGAAAACTTAAAAAATAAAACCATCATCTCATTAGATATGGGATCATTGATTGCTGGGGCGAAATTCAGAGGTGAATTTGAAGAGCGTCTAAAAGCAGTCTTAAAAGAAGTCAAAAATAGCGATGGCGAGATTATTTTGTTCATCGATGAAATTCATACAATAGTAGGTGCGGGTAAAACAGAAGGTAGTATGGATGCCGGAAACTTACTTAAACCAATGCTTGCTCGTGGTGAGTTGCATTGTATTGGGGCAACAACACTTGATGAATACCGTGAATACATGGAAACAGATAAAGCCTTAGAAAGACGTTTCCAAAAAGTATTAGTTAAAGAACCAACTGTAGAAGACACTATTAGTATTCTACGTGGGTTGAAAGAACGTTTTGAAATTCATCATGGGGTAAACATTCATGATAATGCGTTAGTCGCTGCAAGTACGTTGTCTAACCGCTACATCACTGATCGTTACTTACCTGATAAAGCGATTGACTTAGTCGATGAAGCGTGTGCGACTATTCGTGTGGAAATGAATTCAATGCCAACTGAATTAGACCAAGTAACCAGACGTTTAATGCAATTAGAAATTGAAGAAGCGGCTCTTAAAAAAGAAGATGACGACGCAAGTAAAAAACGTTTAGACATTCTTCAAGGTGAGTTGGCTGAATTAAGAGAAGAAGCCAATACACTAAAAATGCAATGGGAAACTGAAAAAGAAGAATTAAATAAAATAAATGAAAAACGTTCTGAGTTAGATCAAGCCAGAACACAACTTGAAAATGCAGAAAGCAACTATGATTTAGAAGAAGCTGCTGTATTACGTCATGGAACAATTCCAAAACTTGAAAAAGAGTTAAAAGAATTAGAAGAAAAAGAAAAACATGACGGCCGTATGGTACAAGAAGTGGTAACTGAAAAAGAAATCGCAGTTGTTGTGGGTCGCTTAACTGGTATTCCAGTGAAACGACTTGAAGAAGGCGAAAGAGAAAAAATCTTACGCTTAAACGAAACACTCCATAAACGTGTGATTGGTCAAGATGAGGCAGTCGATGCAGTATCTGATGCGGTGATTCGGTCTCGTGCCGGATTGCAAGACCCTAATCGTCCACTTGGTTCATTCTTATTCTTAGGACCTACCGGTGTGGGTAAAACAGAGTTAGCGAAATCATTAGCTGAAAACTTGTTTGACTCTGAAGACCATATGGTGCGTTTGGATATGAGTGAATACATGGAAAAACATAGCGTGTCTCGTTTAGTCGGAGCTCCTCCTGGCTATGTTGGTTACGAAGAAGGTGGCCAATTAACAGAGGCAGTAAGAAGAAGTCCCTACACCATTGTTTTACTTGATGAAATTGAAAAAGCTCATCTAGATGTGTTTAACATTTTACTTCAAGTGTTAGATGATGGCCGTTTGACTGACTCTAAAGGTCGTGTCGTTGACTTTAAAAACACTGTGTTAATCATGACAAGTAATATTGGGTCTCAACTATTGCTTGATGGCGTAGATGAAGAGGGGAACGTATCTGAGAGTGCTAAAGAAGGGGTTCTTGACATGTTACGTGGTCACTTCAAACCAGAATTCCTAAACCGTATTGATGATACTATCTTGTTTAGTCCGCTTACTCTAGACAATGTGAAAGATATCATCGTGAAAATGACTGAAAGCTTAACAAGACGTTTAGCTCATCAAGATATCAAATTAACAATCTCTGAGGATGCGAAAACTTGGATTGCTGAACAAGCATACGATCCAATTTACGGTGCTCGTCCAATCAAACGTTTCTTAACGAAAGAAGTGGAAACACCTCTTGCTAAAGAAATTGTGGCTGGAAAAATCGGTCCTAAAACAGACGTCATGATTGAAGTAGTAGATGGTAAATTATCATTTACTGCATTACAAACCGAAGAGTAGTATAATAAAAAGCAAAGATGTTACATCATCTTTGCTTTTTTTTAGTAAGGAGAGGAGCTAATCATGAAACATAAAAAACAATTATTAGTAGTGGGATTATTAAGTATAACAGTGATTATGTTATCAGGTTGCCAAGATATTATGAATTCTTTTAAGCAGTTTGAACAAAGTTTTAAAGGCTTAGAGATGACTGTTAGAACGTATGATGAACAAAGCCAAGTGATGGATAAAGTTCAAGGAAAATCTGTCAAAATTGAACGGGATAATACCTTCGATACAGATGAAGACAGTAAAGACTCTAGTGTCATTCAAATTACTGTCGGTAAAAATGAAATGCATCATGTTGGCTCATCAATGATTATTGAGGAAAAAGGACTAACCAACGTTTTTGATGAATATGCTGACAAAGTAGATATCAACAATACTAAAAGAAGTGTGCCAATGATTAACTCAATGGTGAATGATTTTAGTAATTCGTTTAAAGGAAAAGACAAAGTGATTTTGATAAGAAGTCAAAATGGAACCCCGCTAGCAACTTATGCTGGAAATAAAGTATCAATGTATTCAACGGATGTGCCAAAAAGTACGGGGATTTTAATTGATGGAAAATATTTGTTTATTTACCGATGTGATTACACGATTTATGATAAAGCATTAGTTGATTAATCTTTAATATTGAAAAGAAGCGATTATTATGGCTTCTTTTTTTAGTTAATCTGATAGGTTTCATTGTATGTATAAAGCAATCATATTGATTTTTTATGTTATTTTCCAATTATATTACTCTTTTAAAGTAATGATGAGTGAAATAATAGGATTGAGAGCGTTTTTAAATGATAGGATTTTAGTAAAATAATGTCATTTGAGTTAAAAAATACTTATTTTGTGATACCATGAGAGGTATATTAGATTAGGAGAAAGTTAGTATGACAGTTCGAACATTTAAAACAGTAGCAGAGAATACTCAAGGAGTACAAGTTTCCGTAAAATCAAGAGGTTTTGAATTTATATTAGATGAACCTAAAAATCTAGGCGGAAATGATACTGGAATGAATCCAGTGGAAGCGTTATTAGGTGCATTAGGGGCTTGTAAGGTCATTGTAGCTAAAAGCTTTGCCGCTTTTCATAAAATTAATCTTAAATCTATTCGAGTTGAAGTAGAAGGGGAGCTAGATACTGACGGATTTTCTGGTAAAAATCCAAATGCTAAAGTTGGTTTTTCAAAAATTGTATCAACCTTCTACATTGATGCAGACAACACAGACGAAGAAATTGCTGATTACGTGCGTTTTATCAACGAAACATGTCCAGTAGCCGATACAATTGAAAACACTCCTGAAATGGAATCGTATATTATTAAATAATGTTTTCACTAGACTAGTCCTTAGGGCTAGTTTTTTGTTGTTTGGTAGTTAAATAAGATTAACAAAAGCCATTTAGTTTGGTATAATGCGTATTGTGCTATGTAGAAGGGAGGAGTGAATTAATGGCAAATAATCAGTCAAACAATAAATATCGCTTATTATTAAAAGGGTTTTTGGTTGTTTATGTGATTGAATTAATTTGGTTTTTATATTCTCAAATTATTAAACCACTAATGAATGGAAATACTTTAAATATGGGCTCAGTTGAGCTAGCTATTTTATTGGTAGTTGCTCTTATTGTTGTATTAATCTTTTATATGTTGAAAAAATCGCATAAAGTTAGCGGTATTGTGTTATCTATTTTTGGTGTTAGTTTAATTCTTTTTGGTATTCTTGCCCCACTGTTAGATGTGTATATACCATTTCTATGGCATTTATTCCACTAAATAAACAATGAAAGTACAAAGTGAAGACTTTGTACTTTTTATTTATTTAACGTTAAATTAGTGTTTTATCACTAGAGGTATGTTAGAATAAATAAAGTGAATTTAAAGGAATGATGAATGATGAATTTTTCAGATAAACGTAAACATTTTCGATTTCCTGCTTATGATGATGAGACAGGAGTCAAATTAAATAGACAACAACATTCAATAGATAATCCTAATCGTACCTCTGAGAGCTCACAAGCTGATAAAGTGATTTTAGATCCAGTTGAGATGGTATCAGAACCAAAGTATTTCGGTGAGGATGGATTACCTGAGATTGAAATTGAACGTGCTGAACCAACTCGTTTGGTGCAACAAAAAGTTGAAATCAAAAAACCAAAACAAGTCGTAACGCCAACCCAAGCTATTCCTAAAAAGTCAGTAGACAAAAATGTAAGTTTAAATAGCGAAGATGTGGCGATTAAACAAATGAATAACCAAGTCTACGCAGAACCGGTTGAACAAGAATATAAAGCACCACAATCATCTTTTTCAAATAAATTATACGAAACAGACCGAAATGGCCAAGCAAAGTATCGTAAAAAATACAATAGCCGCAAACCATTTGAATCATCGTATCATTTGCCAGGTGAGAATTCACAAGAGCTTTTTAAACCAAAATATATTCCTGCCTCTCTAATAGAAGATAAGATAGAAAAAAAGAATGAAGTCGATTCTTCCCAATTGATTCAAGACTTGAGAAAAGCCTCAGAAGAAAATCTGCTATTGATGGATGAAATAGATCCAGTTGAAATGGTTGATGAAACATTGGCTAGTTCATCTAAGAAAAATAATCGACTAGAAAAATCGTTGTCAGGCATTATGAAAGATGAATCAAGTCAACACTTAGACAACTATTATTTTGACTAAGGGAATACTTACAAGAATCTAATGATTTAAGTAAGTATTTTTTATTGAATTGTTTTCTTAATTGTAAGATAATACATGTTAGTGATAATTAATGAATAGAGGAGTTTTTTTATGGAACTGCAACAAAACAAAATATACCATTTTGTCGGAATTAAAGGAACAGGGATGAGTGCTTTAGCTTTAATCTTGCATCAAAAAGGTTATAAAGTACAAGGTTCTGATATAGCAAAATATATTTTTACTCAGAGAGAACTTGAGTTAGCGAATATTACTATTGAGCCATTCCAAGAAGTAAATATTCAAGAAGATATGGTTGTTATTGCAGGAAATGCGTTTCCTGATAGTCATGTCGAAATAAAAGCAGCTCTAAAAAAAGGCTTGCCAGTGATTCGTTACCACAAATTTTTAGGTGAATTTATTAAACATTTTACAAGTATTGCTGTAACAGGTTCACATGGAAAAACAACCACAACAGGTTTACTATCTCATGTATTCTCTGGTATTGAACCGACAAGTTACTTAATCGGAGATGGAACTGGACACGGAGAACCAAATGCAAATTTTTTCTGTTTTGAAGCATGTGAGTACCGTCGCCATTTCTTAGCATACTCACCAGATTACGCCATCATGACAAATATCGATTTTGATCACCCGGATTATTATCATGGCATTGAAGACGTATTTGATGCGTTTCAATCATTTGCTAATCAAGTCAAAAAAGGCATTATTGCGTTTGGAGATGATAAAAACTTACGTCGTTTGAAGACTAAGGTACCAATTTATTATTATGGTTTAAATGATACAGATGATTTCCAAGCAGTGAATATCAAAAGAACAACAGAAGGATCTTCTTTTGATGTGTTACATAAAGGTAGTAATATCGGTTCATTCAAAGTCCCTACTTATGGTGTTCATAATATTTTAAATGCGTTAAGTGTCATTGCAATTTCACATCTTGAAGGATTCGATATGACATTAGTCGCACAAGAGATGTTGACATTTGGTGGCGTGAAACGTCGTTTTAGTGAAAAACGTGTGTCTGACATGATCATTGTTGATGACTATGCGCATCATCCAGCTGAAATCAAAGTAACGATTGATGCAGCAAGACAAAAATACCCTGATAAAGAAATTATTGCAGTATTTCAACCGCACACTTTTACTAGGACCATTGCGTTACTAGATGAGTTTGCTGAATCTCTTGATCATGCAGACTATGTTTATTTATGTGATATCTTTGGATCAGCTAGAGAAGAAGTTGGCTCTGTTAAAATAGAAGACTTAGGCGTTAAAATTTCTAAAGGTGGCGATTTAATTACATTAGAAAATATGTCACCATTGCTTGACTACCAAGATGCTGTTGTCATTTTTATGGGAGCAGGAGACGTACAGAAATTTGAAGTGGCGTATGAAAGTTTATTAGGAAGTACACGTCCAAACACAATGTAGTTGGTGATGTTTTTTAAATATGGTAAGATAACAAACGAAGGGAGAGATAACCATCGACTCATCAAAAAATAAAATTAAAGCTATTACGGAATTTCATGAAGGTGAGATTTTAAGCATCACAGAAACGCTTGAAGATAGTCAGATATTACTCTATCTAGGGCTTACAAAAGATGCTAACCCATTGTTTATCCAAACAGAATTTGCCGAAGAAACGATCAATGATGCACCAATCGTCCCTAGTATTATGCTGATGGGAATTATATCAAGTAATATCTCAAAGCATTTACCAGGTCCTGGCTGGAATATCGTGAACGTGACGTTTAATTTACTTCGAAATGTGTATCACGGTGAAACACTGACGTTCCATTTTGAAATCATTAATATCGATGAATTAAAACGTACGATGACTCTTTCTGTTAAAGCTTACGATTATGACGATGAGCGAATTTTAAATTCAGTGGTTATTGTCGAACTTAATACAAAAGAGAAAGTGAGAGATGTCAATGGATCAACAACATCAGACAATTGAAAATACAACAGGTTTAGCGAAGTTTTATAGTAAAGTTTACGGCTATTTAGGAGTAGGGTTAGGAATTAGTGCCTTGATTTCTTATCTAGTACTGAATGTATTTGCGGAATCTGTTTTACCAGTCATTTTTGGAAACCCATTACTATTTTGGGGTATGTGGATAGCGCAACTTGTGCTGGTTGTCTATCTTGGGAAAAATGCGTTTAATGACTCTGCAAAATCATTAATTGGGTTTATTGCCTACTCTGCTTTAACTGGTGTCACTATTTCTGTTACCCTTGCTATGTACAACCAACAAGCTATCGTTCGTGCGTTTGTTACGACAGCGATTATGTTTGTGGGTATGTCATTGCTTGGTGTGTTTATCAAAAAAGATTTAAGTGCGATTGGTCATGCTTTATATAGTTTAGTCATCGGAGTTATTATTGCGACGTTGATTAACATCTTCTTCTTGAAAAGTGCACCAGTTGATTACTTTATTTCATACTCAATGGTCGTGATTTTTTCTGGCTTAATTGCGTATGACAATCAAAAAATAAAATTAATCTATCAAGAAAACGGTGCGAAAACAGCATCAGGTTTAGCTGTGTACTGTGCATTAAGTTTATATCTTGATATCGTAAATTTATTCTTAGCATTAGTAAGAATTTTTGGAAGAGATTAAGCGTATTTAAGAAGTCCTTTATAGGGCTTCTTTTTTTATCTGTTTATTTTTGTTATAGTTGACATAGAACGAAAATTGTTATACTATAACTATAACAAAGAGGTGATGGAACGTGATAGAAATAGATACAAAGAGTTTGGTTCCAATATATAGCCAGTTAATATTTCAAATAAAACGAGCTATTGTCTTAGGTCAGTTAGCTCATGGGCAATCTATGCCAAGCGTTCGTGCGTTAGCTGGTGATATTGGGGTGAATATGCACACCATCAATAAGGCGTATAAACTTTTAGTTGATGAAGGTGTGTTGGTACAGGAGAAAAAAGGATTTAAAGTAAGTGAAAAAGAAGTGATTCGAACAAGTGTTGAAAACTGTCAACAAATTCAGCAAAAAATTGATGAGCTATTAATTGATAGTTTAATATTTGGTATTGATCTTGATGCGCTCATGGAAACAAGATTACATGTCATGAAAGGATGTGACACAGATGATTTTGATGATTAGTTTATTGCTTTTGTTTTTAGGTTTTTCTATGGCAATGACACCATATATCGCGCAACGTGGGATTGTTTTTGGTGTAACAATGCCAGAAGAAAATGATGAGATAGCGAAGTTAAAGAAACACTATTTTTTACAAAATATGACTGTAACTGTAATATTTATTATTTTGTCTGTCGTGTTTGATAGAGGGTTTAAAGTAACAGACGAGGTACTGAGTATTTTAATGACTGTTTTTATTTCGTGTCAAATTGTCTATGGTATTATGAGTTACTTTGTGTGCAATCGTCGTATGCTTCGCTACAAAGAAAAAATGATTGCTGAAGGTTACCAACCTAATAAAAAAATAACACTTGATTTATCGTTCCGTGAAAATATGTCGATATTTCCAACGTGGATTTTAATTGCAATTCAATTGATTATTATCGCATTTGAAATAGTTATTACCATTAAAAACCAAACAATTATCCCGAATAAAATTATCATGCAATGGGATTTTCAAGGCAATCCAACACGAATTGTTGATAAAACATGGTTAAATATTTATTCTGCACCTATTATTCAGCTAGTATTAGTATTTATATTAAGTTTTACCAATGAATCCTACAAACGTGGGAAACAACGTGTGATGGACAAGCAGTCAGTGAAATGGAGTCAGTCTTTTAGAAAGATGTCATCTTACATGGGAGCAGTGATTGCCGTGTTGGTCCAAATTATGATGTTTGTCATCCAAATGACAAGTGTGGTTCCATTTCTAACTGAAAAAACAATGACAAAAATATTAATGATTACCATTGGATTGATGCTTCTAGCTATTATAGGACTGATGGTTATATATGGACAAAGTGGGGCGAGATTAAATCAAGAGAGTGCTACACCTGCAAGTTACGATGATGATAAATATTGGAAAGGGGGCATGTTTTATTTTAATCGGGAAGATCCATCCTTTTGGGTAGAAAAAAGAATGGGAATTGGTATGACGATTAATCTAGCAAACTGGAAAGCAGTTGTGTTTGTTGTGGCGCCTATTGTAGTTATACTAGGCATTACTTTTTTTATAGGATAGTAAAAAGACGCAATTTCAATCGAAATTTGCGTCTTTTTGTTTAATCTGAAAAAATTAGTTTTATGCCGAAAAATACTAAAATAGCACCAGCTGATTTATTGATGATATTTTGTGTGGTGTCTTTTTAAAAAACATGTCTAATATGATTTAAAAGTAAGGTATACAGACCAAAAATAGTAAACGTCACGACAATGTATGTTAATCCGAGTACGCCAAAATGCGGAGTAGAGCAGATAGGCCGATAATCGAAAGAAACGTGTGACATATAAGAGCGGTACACGTACCAAAAATTATTTTAAATCCAGCATGATCGTTTTAGGCGTTTTCGATTTATTTATAACAATTAAGATAAATCACTACGATTCACAGTACTTATATATGGATTTCCAAAAGAAGCAATGACATCAGATATTGAGTCTGTTTTTAAACATGACGAGAATGCAACATATTATGTTTTAGAACCAACACCAGTTAGCAATCAAACTGGCCCAACCAATGCTTGGAAAGTGAAACAAGTTGGCCTATTTTACTTTGCGAGTTGTTATGGGGCATAATATTTAGCAACTATTATCGCAAACAAGATAATTAATTAAAAGTTAAGCAGCTAGACAAAAATAAAGCCATCAACGATTTTTTAATTTCGCAATAGCACTCAAAATTTGATAGAATATTAAAAGAAGAACAGAAATGGAGTGTCATAATGGTGAAGAAAAAATTATTATTAGTCGATGGAAATAGTATTGCATTTAGAGGATTCTATGCACTCTATCAATCATTGGAACGTTTCAAAAACAACAATGGCTTACATACAAACGCATTATATGCGGTGAATAATATGCTAGAAAATATTTTAGCAAAAGAAGAACCAACACACGTATTAGTGGCATTTGATGCGGGGAAAACGACTTTTAGACACGCATTTTACGACGATTATAAAGCTGGACGAGCGAAAACACCCAGTGAATTTAAAGAGCAAATGCCTTATTTAAGAGACTTAATTGAAGGTCTTGGGATGAAGCATTTTGAATTAGATAATTATGAAGCAGATGATATCATTGGAACTCTTGCGACAAAATATGGCTCACAAGACGTAGACGTCGTTGTTTTATCTGGCGATAAAGATTTGACCCAATTAGCAAGTGAGTATACGACGGTTGATGTTACAGTAAAAGGTGTCAGTGAAATTGAAAGCTACACACCAGAACATATTATGGAAAAATATGGCTTAACTCCACCACAAATTGTTGACATGAAAGGTTTAGCTGGAGATCAGGCGGATAATATTCCAGGTGTGACTAAAATCGGTGAAAAAACAGCGATTAAGTTATTAAAAGAATACGGCACAGTCGAAGGTGTCTATGAACATGTCGATGAGATGAAGAAAAGTAAGATGAAAGAAAATCTTATCAATGAAAAAGACATTGCCTTCTTAAGTAAAAAATTAGCCACTATCGACACCAATGTACCACTTGATATGACATTAGATGATTTAGCTTATGATGGAAAAAATTTAGAAAAATTGATACCATTTTATAAAGAAATGGATTTTAATTCCTTTTTAGCAAAACTTGATACAAGCAATGTTGAAAGTGATTTAGTAGAGAAAGTTGCCATTCATTACGAAGTGATTTCTGAAATAACTGAAGACATGTTTGAATCAGATATGTCCTTATATGTTGAGATGTTGGGTGAAAACTATCATACTTCACCAATTGTGGGTGTTGCGTTTGGTAACAAAGAAAAAGTATATGTGTCAGATGATATTGAGTTATTGTCACATCCATTGATGATTCAGTGGTTGGAAGATAATGAAAAAACTAAAAAAGTATTCGATGCAAAACGACAATATGTGGCACTAAATCGTTATGGTATTAAACTCAATGATATCAAGTTTGATATGTTATTAGCTGCTTACTTGGCTGATTCGACAAACAATAGTGAAGACTTGGCCCAAATTGCTCATTTCTATGATTATTATGATGTGGACCGTGATGAAGTGGTTTACGGAAAAGGAGCAAAAAAAGGGTTACCTGAATCAGTTGATACATTGTATCAGCATTTAGCTCGTAAAGTTGTGGCAATTGATGTGCTTTATGAAACAATCATGACAGACTTAGATGATAAAAATCAGTCAGACCTGTTTTATGATATTGAGTTACCAATTGCGCTGATTTTAGCTGATATGGAAATCGAGGGCATCACAGTTAATGCCAGTCGTCTGCAAGAAATGAAGGGCGAGTTTGCTGAGAGATTAGGTGAAATCGATCAAACAATTTATGAGATTGCAGGAGAAGAGTTTAATATTAACTCACCGAAACAATTAGGCGTCATTTTATTTGAAAAGATGGGCTTGCCAGTGATTAAGAAAACTAAAACAGGTTACTCAACAGCAGTCGATGTGTTAGAAAAATTAAAAGGTGAGTCGCCGATTATTGAGAGTATCTTATCATATCGCCAACTTGCTAAAATTCAATCAACTTATGTTGAAGGGTTACTAAAAGTGATTTTTGAGGATAATAAAATTCACACACGTTATATTCAAACATTGACACAAACAGGTCGACTAAGTTCAGTTGATCCGAACTTACAAAATATTCCAATCCGATTGGAAGAAGGACGTAAAATTCGTCAAGCATTTGTCCCACGTGAAAAAGGATGGAAATTATTCGCTTCAGATTATTCTCAAATTGAGTTACGAGTTTTAGCCGCTATTTCAGATGATGAACATTTAAAAGAAGCCTTTATTGAAGGGTTAGATATCCACTCTAGTACTGCAATGCGTGTCTTTGGCATAGAAAAGGCTGAGGATGTCGACAGTAACATGCGTCGTCAAGCAAAAGCTGTTAACTTTGGGATTGTGTATGGTATTAGTGATTACGGCTTATCGCAAAACTTAGGAATTACACGAAAAGAAGCACAAGAATTTATCGACCGCTACTTTACTATGTATCCAGGCGTTAAGACGTATATGGAAGATATTGTACGTGAGGCAAAAGATAAAGGATACGTTGAAACATTATACCATCGCCGTCGTTACTTACCAGATATTAATGCTAGAAACTTTAATTTGCGTTCATTTGCTGAAAGAACAGCGATTAACACACCAATTCAAGGTAGTGCTGCTGATATCTTGAAAATTGCGATGATTAAAATCAACAAACGCTTGAAAGAAGAAAACATGCAAGCAACCATGCTGTTACAAGTACACGATGAGTTGGTCTTTGAAGCTCCAGAAGGAGAAATTCCAGCTTTACAAAAATTAGTTGAAGACACAATGAACCATGCTGTTGAGTTATCTGTGCCATTAAGAGCAGATAGTAGTTATGGTGACACATGGTATGATGCAAAATAACTTAAAGGGGTAGAACCAATGCCTGAATTACCAGAAGTTGAGACGGTCAGAAAAGGTCTTGTCCAACTTGTTAAAGATAAAGAAATAAACAATGTGATTGTTGACTGGGGAAAAATTGTCGAGTCTCCTGAAGTAGATGATTTTATTCATACACTTGTTGGTCAAAAAATATTAGACGTCGACCGACGAGGAAAATTTCTAATATTTAAACTAAGTCAAAATGATATGATTAGCCATTTGCGAATGGAAGGAAAGTTTGAATATCATAATCAAACAGACGACATTCAAAAACACACGCATGTCCGTTTTCAGTTTACTGATGGGACAGAGTTGCGCTATTTAGATGTCAGAAAATTTGGTCGTTTATCACTTGAGCCAAAAGGTCTTGGTGAAGAGTATAAAGGAATTAAAAAACTTGGACCTGAGCCAGTGGTACCAGATTTTGATTTAGAAGTATTTAGAGAACAACTGAAGAAAAAAAATCGTGCAATTAAGCCTTTATTACTCGATCAAACGCTTGTGACAGGATTAGGAAATATTTATGTAGACGAAGCATTGTATCAGTCATGTATTCACCCAGAACAAGTCGCTTCGAAATTAACCAAAACAGAAGTTGATGCACTACATTCAGCGATTATCGACGTACTTGCTACAGCTGTTGAGGCTGGTGGTACGACGATTCGAACATATAAAAATGCCTTAGGAGATGCTGGGCATTTCCAAGTGTATTTATCGGCATACGGCAAGCAAGGGGAACCTTGTAAGCGATGTGGCCATTCAATCGAAAAAATAAAAGTTGCCCAACGAGGTACGCATTTTTGTCCAGTTTGTCAAGTCACACACGATTAGGAGGATGAGCATGACGTATTTATTAGGCTTAACAGGAGGCATTGCTTCCGGAAAATCAACCGTTACGCAAATGTTTAGATCAAAAAATATTCCAGTTATTGACGCAGATATTATCGCAAGAGAAGTCGTTAAACTAGGAAAACCAGGACTAGAAAAGATTGTGTCACACTTTGGTAAAGATGTGTTGTTAGAAGACGGCACGTTAGATCGAAAAAAATTAGGAACGATTATTTTTAATGATGATGCCAAACGAGCATTACTCAATCATATTTTGTCTGATGAAATTCGTACGCGTATTTTGGAAATGATTGAACTTTGTAAAAAATCTGATCCGTCACTCATCGTTCTTGATATTCCACTTTTATATGAAGGTGGTTATGACGAAATAGTGGATGATGTTATGGTTTGCTATGTACCAAGAGACATTCAGCTAAAACGTTTGATGGCTCGTGATCATCTCAAAGAAAATGATGCGATTAAACGAATTGACAGCCAAATGAGCCTAGAAGAAAAGAAATCACGGGCTGATGTGGTGATTGATAATAGTGGACGAATAGATGAAACACTGAAACAAGTACAAACTTGGTTTGATACAATTATAAAAGAAAAATCACCTGAATAATCTTTTCAGGTGATTTCTTTTTTTATTTTGTTGCGTTGTTTTTTCGTTTATATAAACCGAACGTTAAAACAAAACTAATTAACATAATGATTGATGCAATACCAATTGTTTTGACCACACTATTAGTAAAATTATTGTCTAATTTTTTAACGATATCATTTTGAATATCTTTTGTTAAGTGCCACTCTTCTGGATTAGATTGTTTTAATACTCTAATAGAAGAACCGGCACTACCAATAACACTTGATTCAAGTGATTTTTGGACTTGTGTTGGTAGGCCAACATTATCTAAAGTATGTGGGATATCATGTTGTAATTGTAATCCAAAAATTGTTCCGATAATCGCAATCCCTAAAGCAGAACCAATTTGACGAACAGTTGATTGGATACTTGATCCTTGACCAGATTGAGCAGGTGGCACGTCTTTTAAGACGATAGAGGTTAATTGAGCAGAAGCAAAACCTAACCCAATACCATAAACTACTAACCAGACAATAATCCATGTTAAGCCATTATTTGGATCAACCGTTTTAAAGAATCCAAAAAAGCCAAGTGTTTCTAAGAATAAACCAAGTGACACAACAAATGATGACGATGTTTTCTCAACGATAAATGACGCCATCCCGCCAGCTAAGAATGCACCAAGTCCCATCATTGCTAAAATTGCACCTGATTTAATTGGACTTAATGTTAAGATGTTTTGTAAGAATAAAGGCAATAGGAATAGTAATCCTGATTCACCAATTGCCACAATCCCAGCAATCGTATTTCCCAATGAAAAACTTTTGAATTTGAATAAAGATAAATCAAGTAAATGAGATTTTTTATTTTTAATCAAATGAGCTTCCCAAACTAAGAATAATGCAAAGAAAAGAGCTCCTACAACAAGTAACGTTGGGATAATGGATAAGTTAAAGAGTGTTGGGTGATCGCCTTTTACATGCCACCAACCATAATTACGGCCTTCAATAATACCAAATACTAATAAAATTAAGCCGATAGTTGATAAAATAAATCCAAAAAAGTCAAACCCGCTTGTCATTTTTTCGCCATATGTTTCTGGTAAATATTTTAATGACGCTAAAATAATAAATAACCCAATAGGTAAATTAATCCAGAAAATCCAATGCCATGTCATGTAAGTGGTGAAATAACCACCAAGTAATGGTCCAATCGCTGCCATACCAGAAATCACAGAACCCCATACGGCAAAAGCGACAATCCGATCTTTACCGAAAAAGAGTGAATTAACAGCGGATAATGTGGTTGGAAGAACTGTTGCCCCACCTAAACCTTGAATTGAACGGGCTGCTAACATAAAGGTGATATCTTTAGAGAAACTTGCCATAATAGATCCTACTAAAAAGATGGCAATCCCTATAATCAACATTTTTTTTCGTCCGAAATTATCGGCGATGCGTCCCATTGTAATCAAAAGGGAAGAAAAAATTAAAGAATATAGCGTGATAATCCACTCAGCATCGGTAAAGGATAATTTTAAATCTTTCATAATAACTGGAATAGATACATTGACGATTGTTCCGTCAATAACAACTAATGAAACAGATAAGGCTAAAATCGCTAATGCCCACCATTTGTGTTTCACTGTTTTTGGTTGTGCTGCTGTTGTGTTTGTCACTTAAAACACCTCACTTAAATTTTTATTACGACTGTATCTTACACCTAAAGTGACAATCTGTCACACGATTTGCGAGAAAATCAAACTTTTTTTACAAGTGACTTCAAAATTGCTTTTTTTTGGTGAAAAAATTCATGAATAGTCATAAAATATCCTGAAAAGAGTCGAAAAAGTGTGATGAATATTTGAGTAAGGAATTTCTAGAAAATTGTTTATCTATACCAACAGCAGTATTACATGTTATAATAGTCCTACTATTTAGTCTATCAAGACGTCTTTAAAGAAGAGGTGAAAAGAAATGCAATGTCCAAGATGTCACTATAGTGGATCGCGAGTGGTAGATAGTCGTCCAGCAGATGACAATCGTGCTATTAGACGTAGGAGAGAATGTGAAGATTGTGGCTTTCGTTTTACAACGTTTGAACGCATAGAAGTGTCGCCATTGCTTGTAGTAAAGAAGAATGGTGCAAGAGAAGAGTTTAATCGTGAAAAAATATTAAGAGGCTTAGTCCGATCAGCGGAAAAACGTCCAGTGTCAATGGATCAAATGGAACAAGTTGTTGAGAAAGTTGAAAATAGGATTCGAAGTATCGGAGAAAACGAAGTCTCAACGAATTTAATTGGTGAGTTTGTAATGGAAGAACTAGTTAATCTTGATGAGATAGCTTATATAAGGTTTGCCAGTGTCTACCGTCAGTTTAAAGATATGAGTGTCTTTTTGAAAGAGTTACAAGAAATTATTGATAAAGAGCAAGTAGATTAATAGATAGAGAAAGTGATGTGAGAATAGGTGACTAAAACACAGCCCCATTTAAAGCCTAAAGATACATTTGAGGTACATTACTGTAGCTTGTTAAATGGAGAAGATACACGTGTTTTAAACCTACTGTATCAACCAATTGTTGGTGGTAATGCGTTAGTGTTGTATCATAATTTAATCATTAACAAAGACAGTTTTAAAAAACCAACCAGGCATTTTATTTTACAAGATATGATGAATAACGGGCTTCAAGAATTGTATCAAGCAAGAACTAGACTTGAAGCAATTGGGTTATTAAAAACATATGTCCGAAAAAAAGATGAGGGGTATCATTATATCTACTCTCTTAACAATATATTATCTCCACAAGTTTTTTTATCTGATGAGACACTATGTTTGTTGTTATTAGATAGAGTAGGTGAAGATCGATTTAATTACTTAGTGGAATTATTTAAACCGGAAAAACTTGATTTATCTGAATACACAGATGTAACAAGTAGTTATGTTGAGGTATTTCATATTGCATCAGAACGTTTGGTACAAGCCAACGAACTTTTATCAGACACGACGCAACAAATGAAAGAAGCGCCTGTGGGTAAAAAACCTGAAATAGAGCCAAAAACATTTGATTGGGATTTTTTCTTTGATAGTTTGGCTGGATTAAATATTGATGAATCGTTCTTAGTTAATGAGTTTAAACCAATTATTTTAACGGTTCATGGGTTATATGGCATTAATGAACTTGATATGATTAATCATGTTAAGTATTGTTTGGACTATGTGACTAATCAAGTTGATGTCAAAGAGTTTAAGAGACGTATCTATAAGACGTATCATCAAGCTAAAAAGCCAACTGGACAAAATACGGTACAAGCTCAACCAACGATAAATAGTGACGAACAACTTAGCCGACATAAAAATGATTTAAAACATCAAGGATTCACTCAACAAGAGATTGATGTTATCGTCTCTTGTGAGAAGATTCCCCCACTTGTATTTTTGAAATCAATTAAAGATCAGAAAAACGGGTTTGTCTCACAGAATGAACGGTGGACGATAGAAAACTTGAAGAAACAGTCAAACTTACCTGTTGAGGTTATTAACATGTTGATACACTATTGTTTAGTTGTTTTGGGTAATTCATCTTTAAACCAGAATATGGTAAATACTATAGCCAATGACTGGTCACAGCATAAGATTACAACGGCATCTGCAGCACTCATTCAAGTAAAGAACTTTAAAAAAGAGTCTGAAAATAAAAAAGTGAAGAAAACATATAATCGAAACTACACAAAACAACCTGCTAGAAAAGAAACCTTACCAGAATGGGCAAGTAGTGCTACTGTGAGAAAAGAAACACCTTTAGCAGGAGATGAGTTGAAGAAACTAGAGGCGCAACTCAAACAATTTAATCAAGGTGGTGGATCATCATGAAACACATAAACCAGCATTTAAATCGAACGGTGAATAACCAAAATATTAACGATCGATTAATTCAACTGATGGAAGTTGTACAAAAAGATAAAGATGTACAAGAATTTATCGCATCAAATAGAGAGTATTTATCTGATGAAGATATTTTAAAAAGCTCAGCAAAGCTTTATGAATATGTAAAAGAAAAAGAAAAATTTTTAACCAATGATGCTTCTATGATTGCTCCTGGCTATGAACCAAAATTGTTTTTAAATCATCACTTTATTGATGTAACGTATGTACCGACAGAGGAATTGATTCGCAAAAAAGAATACGAAACAGTTCGTAATAGGGTAAATGCCATTTCCATGCCTAAAGACATTAAAGATGCTTCCTTGGATTCGTTCAACATTACCTCTGAGCGAAAAGAAGCATTAAGTGCTTCTATTACATTTATGAATGATTATCTAGACAATCCTAAAGAATTTCATCAAGGTTTATATTTGTATGGAACTTTTGGCGTCGGAAAAACGTATTTATTAGGTGCAATTGCAAATAGTTTAGCAATCAAAGGCGTGAAGAGTACAATTTTACATTTCCCAACGTTTTGTGTGGAAATGAAACAATCAATCAAAGATGACAGTGTGGCTTCTAAACTAGATAGTGTAAAAAAAACACCTATCCTAATGTTAGATGATATTGGAGCAGATTCGATGAGTACATGGATAAGAGACGATATACTGGGTGTTATCTTACAGTACCGTATGCAAGAAAAATTACCAACGTTTTTCTCATCTAATCTAGACATGAAACAACTCGAAGAAGAGCATCTACGCTTCTCACAAAAAGGAGACGATGAGCCGCTTAAAGCTAAGAGGATTATGGAGCGAATCAAGTACCTCTCAAAACAAATCACCATGATTGGTGAGAACCGTCGTTTAGATAACGAGTTTTAACGTCAGTCTGTTATCAAAAACTGATTGACAAAGGGATTACAGACTAGTATAATTATTTTTGTTGCTTAAGGAGTGATAGAATGAAGTGGGCTTTATCAGAACTAAATAAGTTTCGTGGAAGTCAAGTTGATTTTGAAGAAACGATTGATTTAAACGCCTCTTTAGAACAAAGAGAACCATCTATTATTGATATTTCTCCGATTAAAGTAAATGGGTTTTTAAAAGTTGATGAGTTGGGTTATTACGCTCATATGACGGTTGAAACCATTCTTACTGTACCATCATCTCGTTCGCTTGAACCTGTTGAGTTGCCACTAGACCTCATCATTGATGAAGAATATATGACACCAAGGCAGTATGATGCATTGAAAGATGTACCAGAAGATGATAAAAACTTGATAATTGTATTGGAAAAAGATTTGATTGATTTAACAGAAGCAATTGAAGACTTTATCCTACTAAATTTACCATTACAAGTCTTAACAGAAGAAGAAAAGCAATCAACAGAATTACCAAAAGGAGACTTTTGGCAAGTTGTTTCAGAAGATGATATTATCGAAGAGTTAGAATCTGAAACACAATCAACCATTGATCCTCGTCTTGCTAAATTATCTGACTTTTTCAAGGAAGATGAGCAGTAGGATTGGAATATATGTGACTTGTCACGTATTTAAGTTAGTAGGGAGGTGTATCTAAATGGCAGTACCAAAAAGAAAAACGTCAAAAGCTCGTAAAAATAGACGTCGTACTCATTACAAATTGTCTGCACCAGGTTTAACAGCTTGTAGCAACTGTGGTGAAATGAGAAAATCTCATCATGTGTGCCCTTCATGTGGTCATTATGATGGAAAAGACGTTATGACTAAAGAAGCATAATTTACATTTTTAATAGAAAATGTAAAACCGTTAGACTAACCATGGAGTCTAACGGTTTTTTGTTTTTCTTAAACCAAAATTTATTTTGCTTTCTGTACCTGATTTAATACGTTTAATGTTATCTTTATGACGTAAAATAATAAATAGCGTAATCGCCACAGCCAGTGTGGTTAATAACCAGTTCTGTTCTGCTAAAACAAATGGTGCATAAATTGGTAGTAATATAGTAGAGATTGTAATAATAATGGCACTAATCATACTAGCTAAACTCACTGTACTCGTTAAAAACAAGAATAAAACAAACAGACTAGCTGAATAGATAAAAAATGTTGGTGAATAGGCTAATAACATCCCTGCACTTGTCGCAACGGCTTTGCCACCTTTGAAATGGCCAAATATTGGGAATGTATGTCCAAAAATAGCTGCAACACCAAACCACAATGGGTCAATTGATAAACCAAACCACATCGGTAAACTCGTTGCTACCGTTCCTTTTAGTATGTCCATAAATAAAACGGCTGTTCCGGCACGTTTTCCCAGTACACGGAAAGTATTAGTCGTTCCAGTGTTACCACTACCAAATTCTCTAATATCTTTATGGTAAAAGATCTTGCCAATCCAAACCCCCGATTGTATCGAGCCTAACAAGTAGGCTAATATAAATAACGAAATAGTTTTCACGTTGTATCCTCCTTAAGGTCAGTCATTATTTTACCATGAAATAAACGAGTGAACAATTGAGATAGGCACATTATGGGAAGTAAATAGCAAATTTTGTTATAATTGACGTATAAAATAGGGAGGTCATTAATATGGCATATAAAGATTTAGGCGACCAAAAAGTAAAAGAGATTTTAACTAATGCAAAGACTATCGCAGTTGTTGGTCTAAGTGATAATCCTGAAAAAACAAGTTACCGTGTAGCAGAAGTCATGCAAAATGCTGGATATAAGATTATTCCAGTTAACCCAATGAAAGAGGGTAAAACAATTTTAGGTGAAAAAGTCTATCCTTCTATTGAATTAGTTGATCAACCAATTGATATTGTCGATGTCTTTAGACCAAGTGCAGCTTTAGTAGATGTGGCGAAAGATTTTTTAAAATCAGAAGCACCTGTTTTTTGGGCACAATTAGGGATTGAAAATGATGAAGCAGCTGACCTTTTATATGATAATGGTATAACAGATGTTATCATGAATCGCTGTATTAAAATCGAATTACAAAAGTAATCAACAAGTGCAAAATTGCACTTGTTTTTTTAATCTTCCTTTAAACGTAAAATTAGTATAAAAAATAGATAAAACGTTCGTTTTTAAGACGAATTTTAATAAATGTAATTGCTTTTATATTGTTAAATGCTATAATTTAAGAGTATTCAAGTATGTGAATACAGACGATTAAAAGGAGGAACGAGTGTTGTTTAAAAAAGTTGTGAAGTATACAGGTCTAGTTGCATTGGTAGCAACTTTAGGCGCATGTGGTAGCGATTCTGCTAAAGATAAAGGTAGCGAATCAAGTAAAGGTAAGGATGACAAAACCATTGAAACATTATCAGTTGGTTTTGTCCCATCAAGAGATCCAGAGGAAATTGTTTCAGCAACAGAACCTCTGAAAGAATTAATGCAAAAAGAGTTAAAAGAACAAGGATACGATGTTAAAAAAATCGATATCACTGTTGGAACTAACTTTGAAGCTGTTGGTGAGTCACTAGATTCAGGTACACTTGACATTGGATTTATTCCAGGTGGTACATATGTATTATATGATCAAGGGGCAGAACCTATCTTAACTGCAACACGTTCTGGATTGTCAATCGACTCAGACGAAGCAAAAGTTTGGAATGAAAATAAACCAACTGAGCCAACTGACAAACAAGTTGATTCTTACCGTGCGTTAATGATTGCTGGACCATCTTCAAAAGGCCAAGCAGTTGCTGATAAAGTAAATAAAGGTGAAAAAGTATCATGGGATGATTTAAATAACCTTTCATGGAGTGTGATGAGTTCATCTTCTCCAGCTGGATATATTTACCCAAGTCTATGGTTAAACGAAAACTACGACAAAAAAATCACTGATTTAAAAAATATCGTTCAATCAGATTCTTACGGTAGTGCCTTTGCTCGTTTAGCTTCAGGTCAAGTTGATGTGGTATTAACTTATGCTGATGCTCGTCGTGACAATGAAGAAAACTGGAAAAAAGAGTTTGGCCGTGACAAATCTATCTGGGATGAAACAAACGTTATTGGTGTAACACCAGCGATTTATAACGATACTATCTCAGTAAGTAAAAACTCAAAAACAATGACAGATGATTTGAAAAAAGCGTTACAAAAATCATTTATCAACATCGCTAAAACAGATGAAGGTAAAAAAGTTATCGGTATCTACAGTCATGAAGGATATGTCGAAGCAAATCCTAAAGACTATGATAATGAACGAAAAGCACAAAAATTAGTTCAAGACGCTAAATAAATTTAAGAAAAACGACACGTCAAACTGCGATCATCTCTTTTGATGATGGCAGTTTGTTTTTAGAAAGGATTTTAAGATGATAAAGTTTGATAATGTCCAAATGGTTTATCCAAATGGTTATGTGGGATTAAAAGATATTGATTTAGAAATTGAACAAGGTGAGTTTGTTGCAATCATCGGACTATCAGGAGCAGGTAAATCAACCTTAATTCGTTGCGTCAACCGTATGCATGACATTACAGAAGGAACATTGATGGTTAATGAGACAAACGTTGGCAAAATTAAAGGAAAAGAAATTAGAGCGTTTCGTCGTCAAATTGGAATGATTTTCCAATCATTTAATTTGATTACTCGTGCAACTGTATTAAAAAATGTCATGATTTCGTCTGTTCCAGAACTTCCTTGGTGGAGACGTGTGTTTGGTATTTTTCCAGAAGACGTCAAAGTGACAGCTTTAGAGTCTCTTGATAACGTTGGAATTTTAGACAAAGCGTTTGTCAGAGTGGATCAACTATCTGGTGGGCAACAACAACGTGTGGCCTTAGCTAGAACACTCGCCAGTCATCCTGAAGTGATATTAGCCGATGAGCCAGTTGCCGCTCTTGATCCTGTCACAGCAAAAACGGTCATGGATGATTTTAAACGCATTAACAAAGATTTAAATATTTCCGTATTAATTAATATTCACCATGTTGATTTGGCATTAGAATATGCTGATCGAGTGATTGGAATTAGACAAGGACAAATCGTGTATGATGGTCCATCAAAAGACGTGACAGAAGATGTGTTATCAACCATTTATGATGGGGATAAGAAAGGAGAGTAACCATGCGTAAAAAAACGATCACTTTGCCGAATGGAAAACAAGTCGTTCAAAAAGCATCTTACACTCCGCTCATTGTGTTATTGGTTCTTATTTTCATGTACATCTCTATACAAGTAACACAATTTAACTTCACGCAATTAATAACTCGTGGCGATCAGTTTTTTGTGATGCTAAAAGCTATGTTTCCACCTAAAATGGACTTTTTAAGTAAAGTTTGGACACCACTGTTTGACACGATTAAAATGTCACTCTTAGGGTCACTTATTGGGGCAATTTTGGCTGTTCCATTTGCTATATTGGCTTCTAATAATATTGTAAAAAATCGCTTTGTTTCTTCTTTATTCAAACTGATTTTAAGTTTTTTAAGAACTCTACCAACAATCGTTATCGCGTTAATCGCAACTTTCGTATTTGGTCTTGGAACAATGGCCGGTACCGTTGCTATTTTCATCTTTACGATTTCATATGTAGGAAAACTAACTTACGAACAAATCGAAGCACTGGATATGTCGACATTTGAAGCACTTGAATCGATGGGACTAACTCGTTTACAAGCCTTTCGTTATAGTGTGATTCCAGCTATTTTACCATCTTATCTATCGACATCTTTATTTAACTTCGAAGGAAACTTACGATATGCCTCCATTTTAGGGTATGTTGGAGCCGGTGGGTTAGGTATCTTGTTGAATGAACAATTGGGTTGGCGTGATTATGGAAATGTTGGGACGATTTTAGTGGTCTTAGTTATCACTGTTGGCATCATCGAAACAATCAGTGAATATTTCCGCAAAAAATTACAATAGAAAAGGAAGACATATATGAATCAACGTATTTTAACTGAATTAAACAAAGAACCAAATAAGACAAAGCAATACGTTATTTTAGTAGCTGTCTTGCTTGGGGCGTTTATCTGGTCATTGTCAGCGTTAAATTTTAACGCGATGGACGAAGGTGGCGGCAAAATCGCTGCAAACATCCTTAAAGGGATTGTTCAACCAGATACCAATCTATTATTTAACGGCACAAAACAAGGTGTCCCTTACTTATTATTTGAAACCATCTGTATTGCCTTTTTAGGAACGATCTTCGGGGCGATTTTATCAATCCCGATTGCCTTTTTAATGGCACCAAGTATTATGCCAAAACCAGTTTATCTATTCATGAGAGCTTTTGTAGTTGTCATTAGAACGATTCCAGCATTAGTCTATGGGTTAATGTTTATCCGTGTGACTGGACCTGGTCCATTTGCCGGTGTGATGACTATGTCTCTTACCTCGATTGGAATGGTATCAAAATTATATGTAGATGTTATTGAAGAAATTGATACAGGTATTTTAGAATCAATGGATTCTTTTGGGTGTACAACGTTTGAAAAAATTCGTTTTGGGATTATCCCACAATTAATTGCTAACTTTACCTCAATTACTATCTATCGTTTCGATATGAACTTACGTGATGCAACTATTCTTGGTTTAGTAGGAGCTGGAGGTATTGGAGCGCCGCTTATTTTTGCGATGAACTCATATCGTTGGAATCAAGTTGGCTCAATTTTAATTGGATTAATCGTGTTAATCTTAATTGTTGAAGTCGTATCAAATTATTTGAGAGGAAAATTAGTCAATGGATAAGATAACAATTCTTTCTACCAGTGATACACATGGTTATTTATACCCGACAGATTTTAGAGCAGTCAATCAAGATTTGTCATTTGGGTTATCAAAAGCTGTCACAGCCATTAAAGATGAACAGGCTAAACAAGATGGGACTGTTGTATTAATCGACAATGGCGACTTTTTACAAGGCTCACCGATGAGTTACTATCTGTCGAAACAAAAGAATAGTAAACAAGTCGCTGATATCATGAATTCAGTTGGCTATGATGTGGGTGTTCTTGGTAACCACGAATTTAATTATGGGGTTGAGTACTTACTTGATACAGTGAGTCAACTGAACTACCCAATCGTTTGTGCGAATATTTTAAATGATAAAAATGAGCCACTAACAGGGCAGGCCTATGTGATTCTTGAAAAAGATGGGTTGAAAATTGCGGTGTTAGGACTGACAACACCCTATATTCCAAATTGGGAGCAACCTGAAACCATAAAAGGTCTGACATTTTTATCTGCTCTTGATACAGCAAAACAATATGTGCCGAAACTTAAAGAGGAAGCAGATATTGTCATTGTGAGTTATCATGGTGGATTTGAAAAAGATTTGCAGACTGGTGAAGCAACTGAAAACTTAACAGGGGAAAACGAAGGTTATGATATCGTGACCCAAGTTGAGGGAATTGACGCGTTTGTTACTGGTCATCAACACCGAGTGATTGCAGAAAAAGTCAACGACACACCTGTGACTCAACCAGGGGACAAAGCCAAATACGTTGGAAAAATGACGTTGATATTAGATGATTATAAACAAGTGACAGACTCAACAGCTGAGTTATTATCTATGACTGACTATGAGGCGGATAAAGAGATTGTAGACACATTTAAACCAGTTTTAGATACTGTCGAAAATTGGCTGGATCAACCACTTGGACACATTGAAGGCGACATGACGATTACTGATCCGATGAGTGTGCGAATCAATGGACATGCCTATATTGAATTCATTCAAGACGTACAGATGGATGCGACAGGCGTTGATATTTCTGGAACAGCATTGTTTGATAATGACAGTAAAGGATTCCAGTCTGATGTAACCATGCGTGATATCGTGACAAATTATATTTATCCGAATACTTTAGCTGTTCTCACTGTTTCAGGGCAAGATTTGAAAGATGCCCTTGAACAAAGTGCGGAGTATTTTACTCTTAATGAGGATGACGAAATTGTCGTGAGTGACAAATTTTTATACCCTAAAACAGAACATTACAACTATGATATGTATAGTGGTGTTGGCTATAAAGTTATCGTATCAAATCCTGTAGGCCAACGTGTTGTTGAGTTGACTTATAAAGGTAAGCCAGTTGATATGACAGACGAACTTGACATCGTGATTAATCAATACCGCGCAGTTGGGGGCGGAAATTACGCGATGTTTGATGCGTCAAAAATTATTAAAGAAGTGACAGTTGATATGACTGAACTTATTTCAAACTTTTTACAAACACACCCAACTTATCAAGCAAAAACGAAATTTGATTTCAAAGTCGAAAAATAAAACTAAACCTTATCATTCTTAAAACTTTAATGATACTTCTTTACCGGCTAGCTAACACTAGTCGGTATTTTTGTGTTAATCACTTATTTTGACACGATTGTTAAATTTAGTTATACTTAATTTAACAAACCATTAGGAGATGAGAATCATGGAAACAGTTGCTAGGAAAATAGGTAATTCTGTTGGCGCCATCTTTCCTAAAGATATTTCGCCTGAAGTTGGCGAAACATTTACCATTTCAAAAGTAGGAGATGCCTATATTTTGAAACCAAAAAAAGAAGACATTTTTAAACATGCAGATGATTGGGTAGGATTTAGAGAATCAGTGACAGATGAGGACACTGAATGGGACATCATGTCTTCTCAAGGAGACGAGCATTAGATGGAAGCACCGAAACAAAAAGATATTGTCTGGATGGATTTTGATCCGTCAAAAGGAAAAGAAATCAAAAAACGTCGTCCAGCGTTAGTTGTGAGTCGCGATGAATTTAATCAGCATACGGGTTTTTGTTTGGTGTGTCCCATTACATCAACAAACCGGGAATATTCGACTTATATCAGTATCAAACACCCACAAAAAATTGAAGGTGAAGTGGTCGCACATCAATTGCGCTCGATTGATTACACAACCAGAAATCTAGAAATTATTGAGCAGTGTGACATGTTAACGTGGATCGAAGTAACTGAAGTCATTGATATGTTTATATAACTAATAGATAGATACAACTCTTAGACTGGCGCTAAGAGTTTTTATTATGCCAACATTTCTCGTTGGATTATCATTTTCGTTATTAATCGAAATAGGGCAGATTTTTACGATGTATTGTCAAACAGATGTGAATGACTTATTGATGAATACATTAGGAGTGATGATAGGCTAGGTGATTGGGAAATATATTTTAAAATGGCGTATCCAAAGAAATGATGGAAAAAATGTTGACTGGATTGTTTACTTGCTGATTTCTGTGTGTTGTGCATTTATATTTTGATTAGATTAAATATGGTATAATAATTAAAAAAAATGAGGGTTTGATTATGACAGATAAAAAGCTCTTAAAATCAGAAAAAATACGATTAAAAAATGATAAATTGCGTGCAAAAGGTAAAGATCCGTTAAAAGGGTGGGGCAAGATGGTTGATACTGGATTAGGTGGTATTAATAAAGGAGCTTCAGTTGAAAATAGAGCAAGTATGATGGATACAAAGGATTTCATTAAGGGCTTGCAAAAAGAGATAGCTAGTGAAAATGAAAAGAAAAATCTATAATAATAAAAGAGATGAGATTATTTTTATAGCAGGAGGTAAAAAACATGGATCAAGCGAATTATAAAAAATATGTTGAAGAAACATTTAATAATGTTAAGAAAGAAAATAAAGAGCTAAAAAAGGTGAATCTTTTGATTGCTGGAAAAAGTGGCGTTGGAAAATCCACACTGATTAATACGGTATTTGGTGAAGATTTAGTAAAAACGGGCGTTGGTAAACCTGTTACAGAGGATATTCATTTGATTGAACAGAAAAATTTTCCTGTTAGAATTTATGATACTGTAGGATTTGAAATTAGTAAGATGGGATTTGATATAAAAAGCGTGGTCAAATCACTCAAACGAAATCCTATCCAACAACTAATAAAAAAAGTTCAAGCAACTGAAACAACAGACGATGATGTCCATGTTGTGTGGTATGTTATTTCTGGATCAGGTGCTAGAATTGAAGAGGCTGAAATATCATTTATCAAGTGGTTAGTTGATCAAAAGTTACCTGTTATTATTGTATTGACAAAATGCTTTGACCTAAAAGAAGCCACTCTTTTAAAAAATGAAATAGAAAAATTAATCGACTCTTCTTTTGATATTATATTAGTGCTAGCAAAGCAAACGGAATATCAAGATATCTTTGGGGTTGAAGAATTAATCGATGCTACTGTTGAAGTGTTACCTGAAGGGTTACAAGCGTCGTTTATCCATTCACAAGAAGCTTCTATCAAAGTCAAACATAATGAAGCTGTTAAAGTTGTGACCGCTACTATGGCCGCTAATTTTGGAACGGGATTTGCTCCCATCCCTGGGGCAGATGCTCCGATAATGATGACATCGCAAACAGCGATGATGACTAAAATTACCTCAATTTATGGTATTGAGCTTGATAAGCAAAAAATAGAAACAGCTTTAACTAGTATGTTAGGGGTCTATGCTGCAATGATATCAGGAAAATCATTAGCTGGTAATATTGCTAAACTAGTACCAGGTGTTGGAACACTTGGTGGAGGCCTTATATCTGGTGGTGTCGGAATGGTTATTACTGGTGCGTTGGGATATGCCTACATAGAATTAATGGAACTTGTTATTAAAGGACAGGTTGATTTAAGTACTATGACACCTGATGCTTTAACAGACTTATTATTAAAGCTGTTACCAAATTATTTACCGAAATAATATAATATTTGACTAATTGTTAAGTTGTTTTACAATGGAAAAATGGGAGGTGATTATATGATAAAAGCCTATAAAGAATATTGGAGTAATATGACAGTCATGAATGCTTCATCTACAAGAGCTCAATATTGGTGGCCACAAGTGATTAATTACTTTGTTTTAGCTCTCTACACTGTTCTGACAAGGGCCTACAAGTACATTGATTTTATGCCTGACGGATCAAGAGTGATAAAAGAATGGAATTCGGTAACGATTGTTTTTGTTGTGCTAACTTTTCTAATTTGGTTAGCTAACTTTACTGTCAGAGCAAGAAGGTTGCATGACAGAGATCATAGCAATTGGTGGATTTTGTTTTATCTTTTACCTTTTATTGGTAGTTTCATTATTTTGATAACATTGATTTTACCAAGCAAACAACAAACTAGATGGCCAATAAATCAATCCGATGTATAGGAAAAAGGACTTAACAAGACATGATTCTTGCTAAGTCCTTTCTTATGAAATCCAACACGCTATCAAAAATAATCACTAAAGTATGCTTCTTGATCAGGAATGATTCTCTCAAGTGTTCTAAGTGTTTCTTTATCTGTTTTTAATCGCTCAATACGGTACAGATAAGAGGGACGTTTATAACTCATCAGAAGAGCGGTTAATGTTTGAATATCAATATAGACTGGATTTCCAATGGCTTCGTTGGTTACGGTCAATTCATTGTCTTCATCCCACATCAAACTGAACGTATTATTGTTCCATTCGGCAATCGGATCTGTCACGACAAAATGGAAAGGTTTTCCCGTGGTGATAAACGGATACTGTTTGATAAATTGTTCGACGTCCACAATGCGTGCCATAAAATACGGTTCAATCAATTCTTTGATCTCACTGTCTTCAAATAAAAAGGCAATTGGCTCATTTTTATAGGTAGCACCAACAACACGGTCAATCATTGAAAAATGGGCAGACACAAAATTCCAAAGCCCTTTTCTAGCTTCTTGGTTTAAATAAAACATCTCTTTGATATGAAACACTTCTTCTGCTATCCAGTAAAAACAAACCCCACAAGGCTCGCCATCTGCGCTATAATAAATAGCGGCTGTCCTTTCTTCTTCATTTTCCCAACGCCAATATTCTTCCCAGTTTAAATCAGAACGAATCATTGCACCATGGTTTTGTTCAGCAAATGCATCATAGACTTTGTAAACATCTTCATGGTCAATATCTTCACGCTCAACATAACCAGGCACGTCAACTGTTTTTGGAAGTTGCGTGTCCTTAATTTCAAATGATATTTTATCGGACATAATTTCCCAGCCCTTGCGACGGTAGTAAGGGATATTATAAGGGTAGAGATAAGAAATCCATTGTTTATTATCACGCATTTTATCTAAACCTAATTTAATCAACTCGCTCATTAATCCCATGTTTGTGTATTCTGGGTACGTTCCAACACCAGTCAAACCAGCCATTTCATAAACAGTATCATGTATGTTAACTTCACACGGATAGATGGCAAGTTGGCTGATCAGTTCATCATCATCTGTAAACCAACCATAAACGTCAGCTTCCCTTAAAACAGGACGTTTGGCACGAATGATTTCTGACTCGTCTTCGTAACCACTTTCCTCAATATCCGAGTCAGTGACTTGAAACACATAGCGAAGAAGTTCATTAAATTGTTTCAGGTATTTTAGTTCCACTTTCTTTAATGTTAAATTCTTATGTGCATCTTTTGGTTCCATATATCTTTCTCCTAATGTTTAATAATTTTTATTATATCAAACATATTTTGAAAATACTTTAAAAACACTCAAAAGATTGGTATAATTGAAAATGCTGATTAATAGAAAGTGGGAGATAACGATGAATTTTGATGAAATGAAAAAGAGACAAGAATCTATTCGGAATTTCTCCATCATAGCACATATTGACCATGGAAAATCAACACTGGCTGACCGTATTTTACAACAGACAGAAACAGTTTCTGATCGTGAAATGCAAGAGCAGTTACTTGATTCAATGGACTTGGAAAGAGAACGCGGTATTACCATTAAACTAAATGCCGTTGAGTTAACTTATAATGCGAAAGATGGAAAAGAATATATTTTTCACCTAATTGATACACCAGGACACGTCGATTTTACTTATGAAGTGTCACGTAGTTTAGCCGCTTGTGAGGGGGCTGTACTTGTGGTGGATGCTGCGCAAGGTATTGAAGCTCAAACGTTAGCAAACGTGTATTTAGCGGTTGATAATGATTTAGAAATTTTACCAGTTATTAATAAAATAGATTTACCAGCAGCCGATCCAGAGCGTGTGAGAAAAGAAATCGAAGACGTGATTGGGATTGATGCAAGTGAAGCAGTTTTAGCAAGTGCAAAAGCGGGAATTGGGATTGAAGATATTCTAGAACAAATCGTTGAATATGTTCCAGCGCCCGATGGTGACTTGAACGCGCCACTAAAAGCACTGATTTTTGACTCAGTTTATGATTCATATCGTGGGGTTGTATTAAATATTCGTGTCTTTGATGGGGTCGTAAAACCAGGAGATACGATTCAATTAATGAATAACGGCGTACAATACGAAGTAAGTGAAGTTGGAATCTTCTCTCCAAAAGCCGTTCCAAGAGATTTCTTGATGGTAGGGGACGTTGGTTACTTAACTGCAAGTATTAAAAATATTCAAGATACACAAGTTGGGGATACGATTACATTAGCGGATAATCCAGCGAGCGAGCCATTAGATGGCTACCGTAAAATGAATCCAATGGTTTATTGTGGGTTGTATCCAATTGATACATCAAAATACAATGACTTACGTGAAGCACTTGAACGTCTGCAATTAAATGACTCTGCTCTTGATTTTGAGCCAGAAACGTCTCAAGCATTAGGATTTGGCTTCCGTTGTGGGTTCTTAGGACTACTACATATGGACGTTATCCAAGAGCGTTTAGAACGTGAATTTAATTTAGACTTGATTACAACGGCACCGTCAGTTATTTATCATGTGAATCTAACTGATGGTTCACAAATTATTGTCGACAACCCGGCAGAATTCCCAGAGCCGGGCGTGATTGATAGTGTGGAAGAGCCTTATGTTAAAGCACAAATAATGGTACCAAATGATTATGTTGGGGCTGTCATGGACATTTCTCAACGTAAACGTGGTGAGTTTGTGACGATGGATTATTTAGATGATTACCGTGTAAATATCGTCTACAATATTCCATTATCTGAGATTGTCTTTGACTTCTTTGACAAATTAAAATCAGGGACAAAAGGCTATGCCTCACTTGATTATGAATTGATTGGTTATCGAACAAGTAACTTAGTTAAGATGGACATTTTACTAAATGCTGAAAAAGTTGATGCCTTGAGCTTTATCGTGCACAAAGACTTTGCATATGAACGTGGGAAAGCCATCGTTGAAAAACTACGCAAGTTAATTCCAAGACAACAATTTGAGGTGCCTATCCAAGCCGCAATTGGTGCGAAGATTGTTTCTCGTACGGATATTAAAGCCTTACGTAAAAACGTATTGGCGAAATGTTATGGTGGGGACGTCTCTCGTAAACGTAAATTACTGGAAAAACAAAAAGAAGGTAAAAAACGGATGAAACAAATCGGATCAGTTGAAGTCCCACAAGAAGCCTTCATGGCCGTTCTTAAAATGGACGATGACGAGCCGAAGAAGAAATAATAAACTTAAAAAAAACCAGAAAGATATAAATTCTTTTTGGTTTTTTATATATAAACTCTTTTCCATTGATAAACTATCTCTAAAATGATATATTTGTATCATTAAGAGATAAATATATCACTTTAGGAGGAGAAAGAAATGAAGAAAGAACTAACAAATAAAAGTTGGTTAATTGGTTTTTTAGGCTGTATAGGTATATTAGGGGTTAAAGGAGAACCAAATTTTTTATTGTTCTTTTCTTTTTTTTCAGGGTTTCAATATATTTGGCTATACAAACTAGGGACAATGTATGATGAAAGACTGATTGAAAATAAAAACAAAGCAGCAGGGATTGCTCTAAAAATAGCTTTAATATTTGGATTAATTTCGAATTTAGCAATCAGTTTTTTATTTACTGATTACGAAATTCTATATAGATGGACTCTTGGAATTTTTTCATTTACCTTTGCTATTGGTCTAAATAGCTGGGCTTTTCTAACTTATAAGTATGATAAGGAGGATTAATGATGGCATCTTTTGAGTCACATGTGAAAAAATACCGCTTATTAAAAGACATGACACAAGATGAATTAGCAACAGCTGTTGGCATACGCCGAGAAACGATAGGAAGGCTAGAACAAGCAAAGTACAACCCATCTCTTGAACTCGCTGTTAATATTTCAAGAGTCTTAGATGTTCCAATCGAAACATTATTTGAATTTGACAGATAAAAAGTTTTATCAAAAAAACACCTTTCCTTTTGGTCTTATGTCAAAAGGGAAGGTGTTTTTAGTTAACTAAGTGGTACTCTCTGGGTGATGTGCCATCATTATAGTCAATTATCATTTTTTCATTTGTGATGACATGTATCTGAGCAGCCTCACCCCCGATTGTGATATATAAAGTATCACTCATCGCATTATAGGAATCAATTTTCACATCTAATTGTCTTGGCTCACTTAGCCCCGCGGTTGTTGCTGACCAAGAACCATCTTCATGAATCATTAGAAAACTATCTGTTGATGGTACTGCCCATTTACCCTGTAAAGAAATCATTTTGTTTAAGGCAGTATCTTTTTGACTCATTGAGTCCTTGGAGTGTTGTGACTCATAGGTAGTAGAAGAAACGTTGGTACTAACAGCTGTTTCCTTTACTGATGAAAGGGTACTACTGTTTAATGTTGACGAAAAAGAAGACCTTTCCTTTGTTGTGTCACTTTTTTCTCTATTTTGTGTTCCTAAAAAGTAACCACCACCAGCAAAAATAATAACCACTAAAATAACAATAATCAAATCCCGCTTATCCTTCATATTACCCTCCAACACAATTTTTTAGGACTTTATTGTACCATGAAAAGCTCTTATGTTCCTTGATTTTTTATCTATCAATTTGAACAGTGTATAGGTTCACTATGTTGTTTTAACATGGTATCATTAGAAAAAATTGAAAGAGGTATCGGAATGAAAAAAATAATAAGGGTGATGGTGACGTTGATTACGGGAACCGTCTTGTCTACTAATTTTTTCGAAAAATCATTACATGTCAAACCAGTTGATGGTCAACCTAATTGGTATCTGTGGCTTTATCAACTAGGAATGGTCTTCATTATGGGAGGACTACTTTTAGGGGTAAAAGAATTAATTAGGTATTTATCACGAAAAACAAGCTTCCCTTTTTATCAGTCTCTCACTTATTTTGTACTTGGAGGCGCTACTTTTGTTGCAACTTACAATGGACTTATGAAAGTGAAGCTACTAAATTTCTTAATTGATCCCTATTTTCTGTTGTTTCTTTTTAGCTTAGCTACTTTAGCATGGGCACTGGTATTATTGATTAGTGAACTATTTTCACTATATAAAGATAGACAAACAAAAAATTAAAGTTTATCCTTTGTCCCATAGGAAGTCATCCTCCAACAAGATAGACTGTTATGAGATACTTAATTACCCTAATGATGTTGACAGCAATTGTGTTGAGTTATTATGGTGACCATGATACGAAGCCATTTAATATAATTGATGCAAAAATCATTTATCATTCATTGTAAAAAATCGTTTCAATTAATTTTTAACTAGTTTAATATAAATTAACATAAAAAATAGTTTAGTCATATCAATCCTTTTTAATTAACATAAAATACCATTTAGTGGTATTCTAGTACCAAAAGGAGGTTTTATCATGTCTAACAATCAAAATAATAATCATAATATGCATGATATGCGACATGATTCTATGAAGCATACTGATCACGATATGTCACATATGTCAATGGATCATTCTAAGATGGATATGAGTAATCATCAAATGGCAGGTATGGATCACTCCATGCATATGGGAAATTTTAAAAAGAAATTTTTTGTTTCTCTTATTTTAGCTATCCCTATTATATTATTATCACCTATGATGGGAATGACACTTCCAATTCAAATTAGCTTTACTGGTTCTGAGTGGATTGTCATGGTTTTATCAACTATCTTATTTTTCTACGGTGGCCAACCATTTTTAAGTGGAGCACGTATGGAATTAAGTCAAAAGCAACCAGCAATGATGACACTCATCGCCATGGGGATATCGGTTTCTTATTTTTATAGTTTATATGGGTTTATCATGAATCTTGTTAATCCAACTACTCATGTCATGAACTTTTTCTGGGAGCTTGCGACGTTAATTGTCGTTATGCTACTCGGTCATTGGATTGAAATGAATGCAGTAAGTAACGCCAGCAACTCATTAAAAAAAATTGCGGCATTATTACCAGATAATGTCACAAGAATCACACAATCAGGAAAAGAAGAACAAGTCTCTTTATCTGATGTTCATATTAATGACCAATTGATTGTACGCAGTGGGGATAAAATTCCAGCAGATGGAACGGTTATTAAGGGGAATACCATGGTCAACGAATTTATGATTACAGGTGAATCACAAGGTATTGTAAAAAACATCGATGACAACGTAATCGGCGGGACCATTAATGGAAATGGAACAATTGAAATAAAAGTGACTGGCACTGGAAAATCCGGCTATATTTCAAAAGTAATGGACATGGTACAACAAGCTCAAAACGAAAAAATTCCACTAGAATCTTTATCAGATAAGGTAGCTAAATGGTTGTTTTATGTGGCATTAGGTAGTGGAATCATTAGTTTTATCATTTGGCTTATCATTAGTAAAGATGTTGGGATAGCATTTGAGCGTATGGTAACAGTTTTAGTTATTGCCTGCCCACATGCACTTGGTTTAGCCATTCCTTTGGTTATTGCTCGTTCAACTTCTCTTGCTGCTCAAAATGGTTTATTATTAAAGAATAAAAAAGCACTTGAAGCAACTAACCATATTGACTATGTTTTCTTAGATAAAACAGGCACCTTAACTCAAGGGCAGTTTGCTGTAACTGGTTTTAACATGATTTCTGATCAGCTATCTGAAAACGAGGCATTAAAAATTATAGGGGCGCTAGAAAAAAATGCTAACCACCCTATTGCTACAGGTATCATGGATTATATTAATCAAAAACAATTGACGCCTTATGATTCATCAGATACTCAAGCTATTTCTGGTGTTGGAGTTACAGCTGTAGTCAATGGAAAAACAGCAAAAATAGTAAATGAAAAAGGATTAACAGATGTGTCTAGTCAATTTAATCCTTCAATAAAAAAAGAGTACCAAGAACAAGGAAATACATTGAGTTTCCTAATATATGATGGCTTACTTATTGCCATGATTGCTCTTGGTGATACCATTAAGCCTGAATCTAAAGAGTTTATTGCTAAATTAAAAGAGCAAGGTATCACACCTGTTATGTTAACTGGTGATAATCAACAAGCAGCTGAAACAGTTGCTAAATATCTTGGACTTGATCATTATTATAGTGAGTTATTGCCAGGTGATAAAGAAAAAATTGTGAAAGAATACGTTAATAAAGGTGATAACGTGATGATGGTAGGCGACGGAGTGAATGATGCTCCTAGTTTGATTAGTGCAACAGTTGGTGTGGCTATTGGTGCTGGAACTGACGTGGCTATTGATTCAGCCGATATTGTTTTAACTAATAGTAATCCTGAAGACGTATTAAAATTACTTAACTTGGCTAAGCATACTCGACGTAAAATGATTCAAAATTTATGGTGGGGAGCAGGTTATAATATTGTGGCTATTCCATTAGCTGCTGGAGTCCTTGCTCCAATGGGCATTTTACTAAACCCAGCTGTCGGTGCTATTTTGATGTCATTGAGTACGGTTATTGTCGCTATCAATGCTTTAACGTTACGGATTGGAAAAGAATAATTAAGAAAAAGGTTGGGTATTCAATAACAGAAATCCAATCTCTTTTATTATAGTATCAGAAGTCGCAAGTCATCGACGTCTGACCAATTAAATCTCACAATTTTAGTAAACCAATTTTTGAAACATCAGCTATTTTAGATAAATTATTAAAACTAGTAACAACTTTGAATAAATCAAATAATCTAATTGTTTTAGATGAACCAATTAATGGACTTCACGTGTCAGATGTTGATTTTTTGATAGATTTACTGAAATCACTAGTAAGAGATGGTCACACTGTGATTGTGATTGAACACAACTTACAAGTGATTGGGTAATCGACATTGGACCTAGTGGTGGAAAATTTGGTATCCTTACTGCTACACTTTCTTCATTATTTATCCTTAAAAGAAGAAACTTACAATCTCATACGTTTTATTTTTACAATATTACATATTACTAGCCCCAAAGTTTGTTGAATTTAGCTGATACTGTCACAATGATTTAGCTAGCTTAACCCTAAGAAATCCATATTTTTAAGTCCATATCTGCACCAAATAGCCTGAATTACCAAAGATAAACGTCATTTATTAAATTGTTGTACTTAGTTATGACTCATTCGCTTGCATTACCCATTAAATTTATCGTAATTATCATTTAAAAATGACGTTTAATCAATAAAATCATCATATAATTACCATAAATTATTAAATGTTTTAAGTTATTATAAACGAATTGAAATATACTAGGAGGAATACAGAATGTGCACAAGTATAACATTACAATCAGAAGATAAAATAAACTTTTTGGCTCGTACCATGGATTTTGGATTTGAATTAAATGGATTACCGATCGTTATACCAAGAAATTATGCATCAACCTTTCATTTTGAAGGTACTTCAAAAACAACCTATGCTTTTGTTGGGACAGGGCAAAAAATCGGTTGTAATTACATGTTTGCTGATGGGGTGAATGAAAAAGGACTTGCTATTGCAGAACTTTATTATCTTAATGAGGCATCTTATCAAACCAGTCCTGTTGAAGGGAAAATTAATTTAACTCAAGACGAATTTTTAACATGGGTACTTGGACATGTTGCAAGCATTGATGAATTAAAAGAAGTCATAAAGCAAGTAGAGATGATTGGAGTAAGCAACCCCTTATTATCTGTTATGTCACCACTACATTTTATCGTGTCAGATAAAACCGGAAAATGCGTTGTGATAGAAACAAATAATGAGACGCTAACCATCAAAGATAATCCAGTTGGAGTCATGACAAATAGTCCAACACTTGAATGGCATTTAACGAATTTAAATAATTATTTATTTATCAAACCAACAAATTATCAACCAAAAAAATTTGAAGACTATACCATTAAACCTTTTGGACAAGGATCAGGAACATATGGTTTACCAGGTGGGTTAACATCACCAGAGCGATTTGTGCGTGCAACTTATATGAAAACATACGCAGAAAAAGGAAAAAATGAATCCCAAGCTCTAAATAGCATCTTTCACATTTTAAACACTGTGACCATTCCTAAAGGAGTAAACATTGAAGACGATGGTCACTATGATTATACGCAATATCGCGCGGCATTTAACTTAAATAGTGCCACTTATTACTTTAATCCATACTATACACAGGAAGTATTTTCAGTAGAACTAACGGAAGATTTGTGCTCAAAAGATGATGCTACTGTATTTTCAGTATCACAAGATTTTTCTATCACAAAATTAAACTAAAGACGAAAGAGCGTTTAAAAATAACGCTCTTTTTATGATGAAACGAAATCAATTAAGAAAGAGGAGGAAGATGAACCATGCATTTAGAGCATGCGGCAAGGTATGTTAATGATGTAGAAACAATGAGAGCGTTCTATGAAAGCTATGTTAATGCCACAGCAAACGAAAAATATCATAACCCAAAGACAGGATTAGCAACTTATTTTCTCTTATTTGAAACAGGTGCATGATTAGAAGTAATGACAAGATCTGATAAAGTAGACATCTTAACGTCACAAATGGATACAAGGTATTAAGCGGTACGCAAATAACAGGGGACGGTTATTATGAAAGTGTGGTACTAGATCCTGAGGCCAATCAAATTGAAATCACATGCTAAAAGCCAACAAAACATGTTGGCTTTTTTTATATTCCTAATCTGAAATCTGCTAACGTATTGCCAATTTCATCTGTTGTTATGCCAATATATCGTTTCGTCACTTTTTCAGAACTATGATTAAATATTTCCATTAATGTTGCAATATCTCGTGTTTTTCGGTAATAATGATAACCAAATGTTTTTCTAAGAGAGTGAGTGCCAATATCTTTTCTTCCTAAATTATCGGCAATTTTTTGGTATTGCTTATAGACGGTATTAACTTTTATATGTCCACCTTGCTGGCGACTAGGGAATAACCACTCATCATCCTCTTTTCCCTCGATGTATTCGGCAATAACATCTTGCAAATTATCCAAATACAAGACTTTTCGTTTGCCGGTTTTACGCTCAATGATAATCGGTCGTTTTTCATATTTGATATCTCGAACTTTTAGTTTCACAATATCTGACATCCTTAATCCATTGTTAATCCCAAAAATAAATAGAAAGGTATCGCGTTCTGGATAGTTTGTTCTTCTAAGCCAAAATAAAAAATCATCTATCTCAGTTTGACTGCGTAACGGTTGAACATTGTACGACATTTTTACCACTCTTTTCTCTAAAATTTACAGTTCACTATTTTTATTATATAATAACATAATAATGAACTTAATAATATAGAATTTTAAACACTTGATAAATCAATACTTAAGTTCATGATTTTACATAATATAGTGAACTCAATATTATTAAAAAGAAAAAGATAATTTTTCTTAGGACGATTTTAAGCACTTTAAAATTATTTAAGAAGGTAATTATCCATTAAACGCCTTTAAATCACTTTTAGAAAAATAGGGGATACGACTATGAGATTAATCAATTTAGATGATGTTACTATTGAAACAATCAAATCATTTAAAGATTCTTTTAAATATGAAAAAGAAACCATTCATGGATCACATCAACTTCAACAAGCGAATGATTTGCATAAGTGGATGAAGGAAATCATTCGCTTAAAAGAAAAAAATTATCAGCAAGCAGTTCAAACTAGTCACTTTGCCTTAATCACAGATGATAATGTAATGATTGGCATATCTGATGTCAAACATCATTTAACATCTTACCTTCAAAAAGAGGGAGGACATATTAGCTACACAATTTCACCTAATTACCAAGGACAGGGATTTGGTACAGCTCTTTTAAAGGAAACATTAAAAGAGGCTCAAAAAATTGGACTAACCTCCATTCATCTAACAGTCAAAGAAACAAATGAGGCTTCTCAAAAGATTATTGAAAAAAATAACGGAAGAAAGATAAGAGAAATAAAAGTGAACCACTATAATGTGTGGCATTATCAAATCAATATAGATTACAATAATAATATTATGTAAACTTTATATCGTATAAGAGTTGATACTATAAAAATAATCCCACGATATTTTAATTATTTTATTGACATATTCTCATTTAGCGACTATACTTAATTCAATCTTACATCAGTTTGGAGCGAAAAATCTTATGAACATAAAACATATTATTAAAAACCCACAACTGAATAATTACTACTTTAGCTATTTTAGATAGGTTTGTGTTCATCAAGGTATGGATACAAACAACCCAAGTTTGTATCTATGATGGCTAAGGAAATTTAGATTGATTTCAAAACCCACATAGATCTTAAGAAAATCTATAGTGGTGTTTTACATATACTGTATATTAAGTATAAGGATGTTCACTGTAGAGATTTTTAAGTCTACGTGAGCATCTTTTTTATTTAGGAGGAATGTGAAAAACATGACATGTATTGAAGTAAATGGACGTACAAGACTTGCCGGATTTTTTGCCAGTCCAGCAAAACATAGTTTATCGCCAACTTTACACACGTCTTCATTTGAAGCAGCTGGAATCAACGCCGTTTATCTTGCGTTTGATATAGCACCAGATAAACTAAAAGATGCCATCACATCTATTCGAACGTTTAACATGATGGGTGTTAACTTATCCATGCCACATAAGGTAAACGCGTTGTGTTATATGGATGAGTTATCTAAATCAGCTCAACTGATTGGGGCGATTAATACAATTGTTCATACAAATGACAAGTTGATTGGACACAACACAGATGGATTTGGCTTCATGGAAAGTTTACGTGTAAATAATTTGCCAATAAAGAATCAGACGATGACCATACTAGGTGCAGGTGGAGCGGCAACAGCTATTTTAGTCCAAGCAGCTCTTGATGGATTTAGTACCATTCATGTATTCAGTCGTCGTGGTAAACGGTATGACGAGATGGAAAAAAAGATTGAGAAACTATCTGATAGTGTTTCTTGTAAGATAACTTTAACTGATTTGTATCATACAGATGCTTTAAAAGAAGCAATTACTAGATCGCATATACTCGTTAACTCAACCAGCGTTGGCATGATTAATGATGAGTCTTTAATTGAGGATGAGTCACTATTACGAAAAGACTTGGTTGTCTATGACGTGATTTATAACCCAAGAAAAACCAAACTATTAAAACAAGCAGAAAAAAAAGGCTGCCAAACCATTAATGGGCTTGATATGTTATTGTATCAAGGAGCAAAGGCGTTTAATCTATGGACAAACCACGATATGCCTATTGAAAAAGTAAAACATATAATAGAAAAAGCATAAAGAAAGAAGGAAATCTCATGATCGTTATTATGAAATTAGGTGCAACAAGTGAACAAATTAATCAAGTTGTAAAAAGAATTGAAGAAAGTGATTTAGAAGTTCAAGTCAACACTGGTGAAGAACAAGTCGTTTTAGGAATTAAAGGTGATACACGAAATATTCAAGATATTGCGTTCAACAGTTATGATGGGGTAGATAAAACTGTTCGTATTACCAACACATATAAACTAACTTCTCGTGAATTTCATCCAGATAACACAGTAGTTGATGTTGATGGGTTAAAAATTGGTGATGGAAGTTTCGTTACAATGGCTGGTCCATGTTCAATCGAAGGATTAGACCAAATTCGTGAAACTGCTCGTATCGCAAAAGCTGGTGGTGCATCTATCTTACGTGGTGGCGCGTTCAAACCTCGTACTTCTCCATACGCTTTTCAAGGTTTGGAAGAAGAAGGATTAAAATACATTAGACAAGCAGCTGATGAGTTTGATATGAAAGTTATTACAGAAGTGATGGATGAAGCTCATATTGATATGGTTGCTGAATACTCTGATATTTTACAAATTGGTGCTAGAAACATGCAAAACTACAAATTACTTAGCGCTGTGGGACAAACTGGTAAACCAATCGGCTTGAAACGTGGGATTGCTGGAACGATTGATGAGTGGTTAAATGCTGCGGAGTACATTGCTGTTTCTGGAAAAAGTGATGTTATCTTTATCGAGCGTGGTATCCGTACTTACGAAACAGCAACAAGAAACACATTTGATTTAAGTGCCATTCCTCTTATAAAAAAATTAAGCCACTTCCCTATTATTGCTGACCCTAGTCATGGTACTGGTGTATGGGATTTAGTGACACCAATGGCAAGAGCTAGTGTCGCTGCAGGAGCTGATGGCATGATTGTTGAAATTCATCCAGATCCAGCAAACGCTTGGTCAGACGGACAACAATCATTAAATGAAAAAACTTACTTACGAATGATGGACGAAGTCAATGTGTTAGTTAAAGCAATGGAAGAAATTAAATCACTATAAACTAAAGGAGTCTTTTGCATGATTGAAGTAAATTTACCAAATCACCATTATAAAATTGAGGTTCAACGAGGTCTTTTAAAGTCTTGTGGGCAATGGGTGGCAAATATTTGGCGACCACAACGAGTAGCGATTATCACAGATGAAACTGTCGCAGAACTCTATGGTGATGATGTGGCTGATAATTTAGTTGACCACGGCTTTGATGTTACCATGCTTGTTGTCCCACCAGGCGAAGAAAGCAAATCACTAGAAAAAGCGACACATTTATATGATGCGCTAGCTGATAACGGCTTTACACGGAGTGATGGTGTCATTGCCTTAGGTGGAGGTGTCATTGGGGATTTAGCAGGTTTTGTGGCCTCTACTTATATGAGAGGACTGCATTTTCTACAAATCCCAACCACTCTTTTAGCCCAAGTTGATTCTAGTATTGGTGGTAAGACTGCTGTTAATACTAAAAAAGCGAAAAACCTTGTCGGAACGTTCGCTCAACCTGATGGCGTCTTAATTGACCCAAATGTGTTAAAGACATTGGAGATGAGACGTGTCAGAGAAGGTATTGCCGAAATCATCAAATCAGCTGCCATTGCAGATAAACAGCTTTGGGATTACTTAGGAACACTAAAAAATGAAGAAGATTTACTCAATCATGCAGAAGAAGTCATTCATGCGTCTTTAGAAGTAAAACGTCATGTTGTGGAAGAAGATGAATTTGATCATGGTAGTCGACTAACACTTAACTTTGGTCATACAATTGGTCATGCGATTGAAAAAACATCTGGTTATGGTGTGATTAGTCATGGTGAAGGGGTTAGCTTAGGTATGGTGATGATTTCGACTCGTGCCGAAGCGTTCAACCAATCACCTAGAGGCATTACCGAAGAATTAATTACCATGTTGACGAAATTTAATTTGCCAACAAGTATCGCGTTAAATCGTGAGACAATTTTTGAAGCCATTACGCATGATAAAAAAGCACGTGGGAACACACTAAAAATAATATTATTAAAACAAATTGGCCAAGCCAAAATAGTAGATATACCGATTGAACAAATGAAAGATTACATTATTGAGGAGGAAGTATAGTGAGATATATTACAGCCGGTGAATCACATGGTCCTGAACTAACAGCAATCATTGAAGGACTTCCTGCAGGATTACCTTTAACTGCAGATGACATAAACAAAGAATTAATTAGACGTCAAACAGGATACGGTCGTGGTGGGCGTATGCTTATTGAAACAGATCGTGTTAGAATCACGTCAGGTTTACGTCACGGAAAAACATTAGGTTCTCCTATTACACTAGTCGTTGAAAACAAAGACTGGAAGAACTGGACAAAAGTTATGGGGATTGAAGACGTGCCTGAAAAACAAAAGAAAATACGTCGTGTCGCTAGACCTAGACCAGGACATGCTGACTTAGTTGGTGGCATGAAATACCACTTCAATGATTTAAGAAACGTGTTAGAACGCTCGTCGGCACGTGAAACAACAATGCGAGTGGCAATCGGTGCAATCGCAAAAAAAATCCTTTCAGAATTAGACATTGACGTTGCTGGTCACGTCACCATGCTTGGTGGGATTAAAGCAACAGTGCCTGATGGCTTAACTGTCTCAGAGATTCGTGATATTTCAGAACAATCAGATGTGCGTGTGGTAGATGCGACGGTTGAACAAGACATTCGTGATTTAATTGATGAAACAAAGAAAAAAGGTGACACAATTGGTGGTGTCGTTGAAGTATTAGTTGGTGGAGTTCCTGCAGGATTAGGAAGTTATGTCCAATGGGATCGAAAACTAGATGCCAAAATTGCACAAGCTGTCGTTAGTATTAACGCGTTTAAAGGTGCAGAGTTTGGCGTAGGATTTGAAGCTGGTGTATTACCTGGTTCTCAAGTCATGGATGAAATTCTTTGGGATGAAAAAAATGGCTATACAAGACGTAGCAATAACTTAGGTGGTTTTGAAGGCGGTATGACAAACGGCGAGCCAATTGTTGTCCGTGGGGTGATGAAACCTATTCCGACTTTATACAAACCTCTGCAAAGTGTTGATATCGACACAAAAGAGCCATACAAAGCAAGTATCGAACGCTCTGATAGTACAGCAGTTCCGGCTGCAAGTGTGGTAGCTGAAAATGTCGTAGCAACTGTTGTAGCAAATGAAATTCTTGAAAAATTTGAGAGTGATTCATTTGAAGAACTTGTTCAATCAGTAAAAGAATACAGAGAGTACACTAAAAACTTTTAGTTGCTAGGAGGATGTGTATGACTGGGAAAACAATCATGATTGTTGGTCTAGGATTAATCGGTGCTTCCTTGGCTAAATGTATAAAAATTGACCATCCTGAAGCTAATGTTATTGGTTGGGATTATTCTGATAGCACAAAACTAATTGCTAAAAAAATTGGCATTGTAGACGAGATTCCTCATTCATTTGAAGAGGGTGCCAAAATGTCAGATGTCATTATTTTAGCCACACCTGTGTCAATTTCAATTGACTATTTAAATCAACTAGCATCACTTCAATTAAAAGAAAACCTCTTAGTGAGTGACACAGGTAGTACCAAAAAAGACATTATGCAACAAGCCAAAGAGATGCCGTTTGACTTTATTGGTGCTCACCCAATGGCAGGTTCACACAAGTCTGGTGTCACAGCCGCTGATGAGAACTTATTTGAAAATGCTTATTTTATTATAACGAACGATCGACACATAAACCGTGTGGAGGAGTTAACACAACTATACAGTGGAACTCATGCCAAATATGTGGAACTAACATCTGATGAGCACGATGAAATCACAGCGATGTTATCCCATTTGCCACATATTATCGCATCAGGTTTAGTCAATCAAGCCGATGACTTTAATCAAGAGCACCCAAGAGCCAAACAATTAGCCGCTGGAGGATTTCGTGATATTACTAGGATTGCCTCATCAGACCCGAAAATGTGGATGGATATCTTAATGAGTAATCGCACCACACTTGTACAAGAGCTTGATGATTGGCAAAAGCAAATGAGTCAAGTGAAACAGTGGTTATTAAGTAAAGACTCTGATGCCATTTATGATTTTTTTGAACGGGCAAAAGAAACCCGTGATCAACTTCCAATCCACCAAAAAGGGTCAATCCCGGCATTTTACGATTTATTTGTGGACGTGCCGGATAAACCTGGGATTATTGCTGAAATAACGGGGATTTTAGGAGAAGCCAATATCTCAATCATCAACTTAAAAATATTAGAAACACGAGAAGACATTATCGGTGTGCTGCAGGTTAGTTTTAAAAATGACCATGATTTATTGCAAGCAAAAGAATGCATTGAAACACACACAGATTATGTCTGTCGAACACAATAGGAGGAAATGACATTATGAAATTAATCTCAGCTAGTCCATTAAATGGAACCATTCACGTTCCTGCTGATAAATCTATTTCACATCGAAGCATTATGTTTGGTGCGATTTCAGAAGGTACCACAACCATCAAAAACTTCTTACGAGGAGAAGATTGTTTAAGTACACTTAACGCATTTAAAAGTTTAGGTGTGCCAATCACAGATGATGGTGAAACCATTCGTGTATCAGGTGTAGGCTTTGATGGTATAAAAAAACCAGCTACATCACTTGATTTAGGTAATTCTGGTACCACCATTCGTTTGATGATGGGAATTTTGGCGAAACAGTCATTCGACACCGTTTTATTTGGTGACGAGTACTTAAACAAACGCCCAATGAATCGCGTCATGTTACCACTTAATCAAATGAATGCTAATCTATCTGGGCATGATAATAGTGAATATCCTCCTATTCATATTTCAGCTAATAATCAACTAACACCAATTACTTATCACATGCCAGTAGCAAGTGCTCAAGTGAAATCTGCTATCTTGTTTGCAGCCTTGCAAGCTGATGGTGAGACAACCATTATCGAAAAAGAACCGACTAGAAATCACACTGAAGAGATGATTCGTCAATTTGGTGGGACGATCACAACAGATGGAAAAGACATTCGTATGACAGGTCCACAACGATTAGTTGGACAAAACGTTACTGTGCCTGGTGATATTTCATCTGCAGCGTTCTTTTTAGTTGCCGGAGCTATTGTGCCAAATAGTGACATCGTGCTTAAAAACGTGGGGGTTAACCCAACGAGAACAGGGATTCTAGATGTTTTAGAAGAGATGAATGCCGATGTGGTGATTAGTGAAGAAGATCATGCTAACCAATCAGCCACCATCACTGTCAAAACAAGTAATTTAACTTCTACAATAGTTGGTGGGGATATTATTCCTCGTTTGATTGATGAAATTCCCATTATTGCGTTACTTGCAACACAAGCAAATGGGCAAACAGTCATTAAAAATGCTGAAGAACTAAAAGTAAAAGAAACCAATCGTATTGACGCAACAGCTGAAGAATTAAGAAAACTTGGTGCAGATATTACACCAACAGAAGATGGGTTAATCATCAATGGCCCATGTCAATTGCACGGTGGAAACGTATCAAGTCGAGGAGATCATCGTATCGGGATGATGCTTCAAATCGCTGCATTACTAACTGATGAAGACGTTGTGATGGAAAAATCAGAAGCTGTTTCAGTATCTTATCCAGCCTTTTTTGAGGATGTCACACGACTTTCAAGAGGTGATTATTAAAATGACGCTCGTTTTAATAGGCTTCATGGGAGCAGGCAAAACCACAGTTGGTAATGTATTAGCAAATAAAACAGCAACCAAGCAAATTGATTTAGATCAGTGTATTGTCGATAAAATTGGGATGCCGATATCTGAATATTTTGATGAGCATGGAGAAGAATCCTTTAGAGAACTTGAAACTACTATGTTAAAGGGCTTTTTAAATACATCTGGTATTTTATCGCCAGGTGGCGGGGTAATTTTAAAAGAAGAAAATCAAGCGTTATTAAAAGAACAGGCTACAGTCGTTTATTTACAAACAGATTTAGATGAATTATTACGTCGAATCGATCAAGATACGACAAATTATCGTCCGTTGTTGCATAATAAAACAATAGAAGAGGTGAAAGATATCTTTTTACCTCGAATTCCTATTTATGAAGAGATTGCAGATCATATTATCGATACCACAAATAAAACGCCGGAAGAAATTGCTGATGTTATTTTAGAATTAGTAGGTGATTAAATGGAAGTTGGTTATTTAGGACCAAAAAACTCGTTTACATACAAAGCAGCTTCTTATTATTTTGATGATTCATTACTACAGCCTTATGCAAGCATTGCGAATTGCTTAAGTGCCTTGAAGAAGAATCAAGTTGATTACGCTGTTGTACCGATTGAAAATTCCTTGGAAGGGTCTGTTCACACAAGTATGGATGGGCTTTTTCAAGAAAAAGATATCACTGTTTGTCGTGAAATCATTTTACCAATCCAACAAAACTTATTAGTGAATGATTTGACAATCATTCCTAAAAAAATCTTGTCACACCCACAAGCTCTCGCACAATCACAACAATTTTTAGAAACCTATTACCCAGATGTGTTGATAGAACAGGTGCCATCAACCACATTTGCTGCAGAATACGTGGCTGAACACCCGTCTGAATCAGTTGCAGCAATAGCCTCAAAAGAAGCAGCAAGTGAATATGGTTTAGAAATCTTGTCAGCAGGTATTCAGGACAATCGCTTTAATCAAACACGGTTTTGGTTACTAGGTAAAGAGCTATTGAATCATGACAATCGTCTACCTGAAAAGATGACGTTATTTATAACATTACCTAAAAATGCACCAGGAATCTTACACAAGGTACTTTCAGCCTTCGCTTGGCGTGAAATTGACTTAAGTAAAATAGAATCTAGACCACTAAAAACTGAGTTAGGTGAGTACTACTTTATTATAGATGTACTAATTCATGACAACATCAAGCTAGTCGAATACGCACTTGAAGAAATCACCTTGTTGGGTGCTAAATATCAGCAGTTAGGTTATTATCCCATCGTCATAAAGGAGTGAAGTGAGTGTTAATTAACTGTGAGAACGTATCATTTATAAGAGATAAGCAACCAATATTACAACATATAAACTGGCAAATGAATGACCATGAAAATTGGGCAATTTTAGGGTTAAACGGTTCAGGTAAAACAACACTACTCAAACTAATTACAGGATATGATTGGCCTTCAAGTGGAAAATTAACCGTTCTGGGTGAAACATTTGGAAAGACTTCCATACCTGATTTAAAGAAAAAAATAGGGTGGGTCAGCTTAGATTTAAAACAACGAATTAAACCATATGATGTAGCAGAAAACATTGTCTTAAGTGGCAAGTTTGCAAGTATTGGAATTTGGGAAAAAACAACCGAAAAGGATGAAAAACAGGCAATAGAGAGTCTGATTCGTTGTGGTGGTAAAGCGTTGATTGGCAAAAAATACGGTGTAATGTCTCAAGGACAGCAACAGATTGTTTTGATTGCAAGAGCTTTGATGGCTAAACCTGAACTCCTGATATTTGATGAACCTTGTAATGGATTAGATTTGTTTGCAAGACAATTCATGTTAGAACAAATTGATCACATCGCACAAGAAAAACAACCGAAAGGATTAATCTTTGTTACTCATTATATAGAAGAAATCCCAGCAAGTTTTGATCATATATTTTTAATTAAAGATGGAAAAATATTTGCAAAAGGATTAAAATCAGACGTCTTAACGCCTGGTTTGTTAACACGATTTTATGACAATTCTGTTGAAGTTATTAAATTACCAGATAATCGACTAACCATTATACCCAAAAGTTCTAAGTAATTACTTTAGAGCTTTTTATTTTGTTGTCATTAGGAAGAGTGGTGTATTATCTTGTCGATAAAAAATTATTTTGATTTGGTTTACATAAGATATATTAAACTAAACTATGATATATATTTAAAATAAAACAAATATATATCATATATCAAAAATTATACGTTCACAGATACATTTAATATTCTTTTTATGTATTTTTTAGTTACAATAGCGCTTTATTTTTGACTTTAGATTGTATATAAAATACAATATTACTATAAATAGTTAGAAAGGAGTTCTGATATGAACATTTACAAAAAAGTGTTTATTTTGATAAGTATATTATTATTAATTCCACTTTTATTTACTAATGTTATACAAAATCAATACTTAGCAAATCTTTCTTTTAAGCTTATTCAAATGGAAAATTATCCTTTTGTGGGTTCTTATATTCCATTTTATCTATTTTGGGGAAGCATTCTAGTGATCATATTCTTAATCATTTTATTCTGTTTTATTCTCTTATATCCTAGGAATAAAACAGAAGTCTATTTTTCTAAATCTAAAGGCAGTCTTTCTATTAAGAAAAATGCTGTTGAACAATTTGTATCTACTATTTTGACTCAAGAGCCTTGGTTAAAAAATCCAAAAGTGTCTGTCACAATGAAAAAGAAGAAGATTAAAATTTTTATATCATGTAACTGTTCTAATATCAACTCTAATCTAGTTGATAAAACAAGTGAATTATCTCATCGTATAAGACAGGAATTTTCAATCTTTCTAGGGATTGATGATCCTAAACAAGTATCAGTTGAAATAAAACAAGTTTCAAATAAAAAAGCTAGTAATCCACGTGTTATTTAAGGAGGATAAGAAAATGGAAGATTTTATAAAAAAATATAGGTTTCCTATTTTGGGAGCTCTCATTGGCCTAGGTTTAGCTATATCATTTTTTAGTTTAGGATTTTTTAAAACAATTATCCTTATTATTTTAACGTTACTAGGTGCTTGTATCGGTTATTACCTTCAAAGAAATAATTTTTTGAAGAAATAAAAAAATAACAATAAATAAATTGGAGGAATCAATCATGGAAAACAAAGGAACACAAGTAGAAGTAAAAAAATCAGAGTTAAAAGGTGAATTAACATTTGAAGACAAAGTTATTCAAAAAATTGTTGGTATTTCATTGGAAACTATTCCTGGTTTGTTAACAATTAATGGTGGATTTTTTTCAAATTTAGCAGATAAGATTGTTAATAATAATGATGTAACTTCAGGAATCGATGTTGAAGTAGGAAAAAAAGAAGTTGCTGTTGATTTAGATATCGTTGCAGAATATGGTGTAGATATTTCAAAAATATACGAAGACATCAAACGAATGATTGAAAAAGAAGTAAAGCATATGACGAGTCTAGAAGTTATAGAAGTAAATGTTAATGTCGTAGATATTAAAACAAAAGAACAATACGAAGAAGATAGCGTTACTGTTCAGGATAAGTTGAGTGACGCTACAAGTGAGGTTTCAGACTTTGTTTCTGATCAAACTAACAAAGTCAAAAAAGTGTCTTCTAAAGGAGCAACAAAAGTAAAAGAAGCAACTGAGCCCAGAGTAGAATAATAATATTTTTAGATGAGGAGTGATATATATGGGATTCATTTGGTCATTAATAGTCGGTGGAGTTATCGGAGCTATAGCAGGTGCTATAACAAGTAAAGGAAAATCTATGGGATGGATTGCTAATATTATTGCTGGTTTAATTGGTTCTTCAGTTGGCCAATCTTTATTTGGTTCATTTGGACCATCTTTAGCCGGAATGGCTATTATTCCATCAATCATTGGAGCAGTTATTGTTGTGGCTGTCGTGTCATTATTTACTGGTAAAAATAGTTAACAAAATAAATACAAAGAATGAGAATCTTTATGACAGATAAAGGATATACGGACAAAATAAAAGGTAAAACAAAAGAAGTGACTTCATATATTAAAGAAAAAACCGAAGATTTTACTGATGAAGCAAAAGATAAATTAAATAAATAATAAAACTAATTAAAATACCCTACAATTTTTATACTACATAAATAAAAAATGTTCTCTTAAGTAAAATTTAGCTTAAGAGAACATTTTTTTGTATACACATAAGCACATATCTTAATTATTCTTATATTTCTCTCTCATTAGCATAAAATTTATCAAATTATTTGATGTAAAGACAGGATATTTTGAAAAAGTTTATGAAGAGACAATAAGAAACTCTGGAATGACTCACTCCTTCAGTCGTAAAGGATATCCTTATCATAATGCCAGTCTTGAATCTTAGCATGGACATTTAAAAAGAGAGTGGGTCTATCAATTTAAATATAAGAACTTTGAAGAAGCCTATCAGAGTATTTTCTGGTACATTGAAGCCTTTTATAATTCAAAACGAATCCATCAAAGTTTAGGGTATCTTACGCCTAATCAATTTGAAAAAGCAATCCCTTAAAATAAATACATTAAAGTTATACATGTTTGACTCTAATAAATTGACTTAACGTCAAGCCTATCAATGTTTTTCATTTTATAATAATTTGTGAAAAAATATGAAAATAAATAATCTTTATTTTCATATTTTTTTTTGACATTTAAATTTTAAAGGAGTATAACTAAGACGTAATTAATCCAAAACCTTTCTTTAAAGAGATAAAAAGGCAGATTCAGCTTCTATTTTATATGCTAGGTTTTTTAAAAAAATAGTTTATTAGAGAAGAAGCTATTAATAAAAAGGAGATACTATTGTGACAACTAAGTTTAAACTATTGAACTATTTATTTATTTTTATTGGTTTGATAGATGTAGTGATATTTGCAAAAATCTTCCCTACTATTTATGTCGAATTAATATTGTTAATTCTATTTATTTTAGGGATTATTATGAATGTTATGCTAAATAATAAGAATAAACCAGAGACACCTAAAAAAGATGGATCTAACTTAAAAAACTCAAACGTACAAAAAAACATATATGGCTTTATGTTTTCATTTATTTTTTTATTCTTGTTATTCTCTACTTCATCATATACTCTAAAAATGTCTAGGATATTTAGACAAGGATTTGATATCTTAATTGCGCTCATATTTTTTTCTCTCATATTCTTTGTATATAAATTTTGTGATTCACTTTTTGATGATGGCAATAAATTATTCAAGCCTAGAGTTGGTGGAGTTTATATTAATCCAAAACATCCTATTGGGAAGATATTCTTTTTATTAATTTGTCTAATTCCCATCTATATTATTTTATCAGCAATTTTCAATGGTCCGATTTCTATTAATACTTAACATATTTATATTAGTAGCAATATTTTTAACTTTGTTATAAATTGTAAGTACATCTGTACTTATTTTATAAAACGCCGATTGTAAAATTAAGTTAGACAAATAAAAAAGTCATCTGTGCTACACTCAAGATAGTTCCGCCTAAAGAATTATAAGGAGTGAGTACAAATGGCCTACACCCATCTTACACCAGATGAACTTGTTATGATAGAGGCTTATGCGAAAGCCCATCAATCAGTTACGAAAACAGCTCAGATGTTGAAACGTTCAAGACAAACAATCTATACTGTTTACGCTTATTTGAAGGATGGACATACTGCATTGGAATACTACCAAAATTACAAGAAAACAAGGCAAAATGTGGGAGGCGTTCCATCGTTTTACCAGCAGAACAGGTAGGATACATTCGAAAAAAAGTTGTTCAAGGGTGGACTCCGGATGTGATTATTGGTCGAGGGGAGTTTCCTATTGGGTGTTCTGTCCGTACCCTTTCTAGAATGTTTAAAATGGGTATATTTGATTGTTCTGATTTACCGATGAAAGGGAAGCGAAAACCCAATGGACATCAAGAAAAGCGCGGTAAACAAGCATTTAGACGCTCCATTCATGAACGTTCGAATGACTATACTTCTTTTGAAGAAGAGTTTGGTCACCTTGAAGGTGACACTATCGTAGGACAAAAACATAAAAGTGCCGTTATTACCTTAGTTGAACGATTATCTAAAGTAATGCCAGAAGGCAGACGAGCTATAGATATTGAAAATCGTTTGAACCAATGGATGCAATCTGTACCTAAGCATCTATTCAAATCAATGACTTTTGATTGTGGAAAGGAATTTTCAAATTGGAAATCAATCAGTAATATCAATGATATTGATATCTATTTTACAGATCCTGGTACACCATCACAAAGAGGGTTAAATGAAAACTCTAATGGTTTATTACGTAAAGATGGTTTACCAAAGCAAATGGATTTCAACGAAGTTGATGAATCTTTTATTCAATCTATTGCATCGAAAAGAAATAATATCCCTCGAAAATCATTAAACTATAAAACCCCAATAGAAGTATTCTTGAGTCACATATGCAAAGAGGACTTGTCTAACTTAATTTGACAATTAATATAATAAAAGAATTCATTATCAACATAACAACATGAAAATAGACTAGGTACTAAATTTTCATGAATAATTATTTTATCAATTTGGTTTACATAATATATATTAAACGAAGTTGATTTTAAGAGCTTTAAATACTTAAAAGTGATCAACGTATCAATGAAACTTACTTTAAAATCATTTGACACACATGAATTTAGTTATAACTTATTATTGATATGTGTTTCTATGACCAATCTAAATTCTTTAATCCAGTTACATATATAGACTATCATAACTAAAATATTCGCTACAAAAGTTTTAATTTATTCAAAGTTAGACAAATCATTAATCAACTAATAATTTAAGTTCATACAATGCATATTTATAAATAAATTTACCAGTTCAGTTTAATTATTTTATGAACTGGCTTAATAACATCATTACTTGAATATACTAAGACTTCCTTTTTACCTTTCTTGAAAGTATTATCTTTCCGGAAAACTAGACCTAATCAATAAAATAACAAAATAAATTATATTTTATTGACATTTTTTCGTAAAAAATATATTATAAATACAAACATACGTTTGGAGGTTTAGTTATGTCACAAGAAAAAAATATTACACGATTGGAATATGAATTGAAATCTCTCCCCTTTTTTATTCAAGAATATATTGAAAAAAAGCGGATTGTGCCCTATTCTGTCACTACTTTATATGAATACGCAAAAGAATACCGACGTTTCTTTGAATGGTTAAAACAAGAAGCTATTATTTCAAACGACCTCTCTTCTATCTCGTTACAAGATTTACGGAATTTAACAGATCGTGACGTTGAATTATATAAAGGATTTTTGTTAGCCTCTCCTCGTTTAGGTACGACGGCTGACGGCCAATTAAGAAGTCACGTCAGTATTCAACGTTCGATTACCGCATTAAAGTCACTATTTCATTTTTTAGCAACACAGACTGCTGATGAAAATGGTGCGACTTACTTATCTCATAATATTATGGATAAAGTTGATAATGTTAAAACTGGTCGAACCCTTCAAGATCGGTCACGATCTATTGAAAATAAACTGTTTATTGGTGATGAGTCGCTAGATTTTATCGAATTTATTGATTCTACCTATGAAAAAACGCTACAAAGTCATCAAGCTAAAAGTGCGTTTTATCGTAATAAAGACCGTGATATTGCGATTATCGCCTTATTCCTAGGAACTGGTATGCGTCTTTCTGAATTAGTGAATATGAAAGTATCTGATTTAGATGTTTTAAATATGGAAGCCACCGTGATTCGAAAAGGTGGTTTCAAAGATACAACTATGATTTCATCTATTTTTATGCCGTATATCACACAATACTTAGATAATAGAGAAAAATTATATCATCCTGAAAGCAGTGAAAAAAGTCTGTTTTTATCGTTTTACCGAGGAGCAGCTCAACGAATTGATCAATCTACGGTAGAAAAACTGGTTGGAAAATACAGTAGTGTCTTTAAAACCCGTGTGACACCACATAAACTAAGACACACTGTCGGCACACAACTCTACAAAAAAACCAATAGTTTACTAACTGTTTCCCATCAGCTAGGACAAACAGGAACAAGTGCCACAGCTATTTATACGCATATCGTTGATGAGGAAAAACGTGAAGCCATCAATGATTTATGGATGAACTAATCCTAAGCCATTCAATCTAAATGAATGGCTTTTATTTTTTATTTATAAAAAATTCGTCTATTTATTATATATGTTTGCTATACTTAGTTTTATGAAGTTATTAGTATAAAGGAGTTTTGATATGTCCAACAAAAAATATGAAATTGAAGTACCTGCCTCTTTACTCGATTCTATAAAGGGAGCAGATGATGTAATTCAAATTAGACGCGAATCGAATAAAATAATTATTGAAAAACCAACTAACTATAAGAATAACGAATCTTTGTCATTACGGTACTTTATTTACCCGTCGATTGTTATGACAGCCATTTTTTTCTTATCCGTTATGACGAGAAAAATGTCACAAGTTCCACTTACAGGTAATTTTTCGATAGCCAGTCACTTGATTTATCTTGGATTGATTAGTGGCATGTGCTCATTTACTTATTTTTTCATAAAAGGCAAAAAAAATCCTAAAAATAAATCAACACAAGATATTTACTGGCGTAATGTACCGACCATTATCTTTTCCTTTACTGTCACACTTGCGTTATTATTATCAGCGTTCTTTTGGATGATTAGTAAGTTGTTTGTCGGGGCAAGTTTTGATGTGTTAACAGCAGGTGCCGTGTTTTTCTTTTTTTCCTGTGTGATTAACTATTACATGATTTATTCAGCTAATATTTTTACCTCATCCATGATTGTCTCCTTACTTATCTCCGTTATTATGGGTGGTGTATTCTTTGCAATGCTAACTAACAGTCAGAGTAAGTGGTGGCAATACAATTTTAGCTATCTTGGAACACATGATGTCGTCCGTAGCTGGCCATTTAACCTAACGCTAATACTCGCTTCACTTCTCATGATTGCTTTAGTCGATTATTTGTTTGTTAGCCTCAACAATCATGGCTACAAAGGAAAAGGTATCACAACTTTACGTATTCTAATGACGCTTCTATCTATTTCGCTTGGTGGAGTTGGGTTCTTCCCTAACAATAAAGGTATGTGGCACGAGATGCACAATAGAGCCGCTAACTTGATGGTCCTAATTATTATTATTTTGATTATTGGGATTAAATGGTTGCTGCCAAAAGTAACCAAAGAGTTTTTAATTGTTTCCTATGCAATAGCAATTTGTTTAGTTCTCTCAAATTTTTTATTTGAAACAATTGGTTATCTATCACTCACCGTATTTGAGATTATTGCGTTTGGTTTAGCGTTTAGTTGGATACTTTTACTACTACAACAAATCAATCGTCTAACGTCCTACGATGATGATGTTATTTTGATTAATTTAAAGGATATAACACAAAAAGAAGTGGAGAAATAAATCCTCACTTCTTTTTTATTGATTTTTTTTAAATGTTTGATAATAGTCATTCAACAAATCAAGTATTTGTAGGCCAATTTGTTGGTAATCTTTTGTTGGTAAGTTGGCTTCAGATACTCTCAAATCACCAGGATCAGCACCAAATCCAACCCCATCCATCAATACAATCCCATTTTTTTGAGCGAGATTGACAAGGAAATCAATTTGTTCATAGTGTTCCATCAAATAGTTTTTAAAATCTGTGCCATATCTTTCCTCAGCTAAGTGATAGATGTTAATCATTGAATAATACTTCGCATTTTTTTCGCTCTCATCTTTTTGATAGTTTAGTGCAGCATGAAGGTTTTCATAGCGTTCATTCACGAGTTTTTTTGATGCTTCTATATATGAATCTTCCTCATTTTTCACAACCAAATGAGTTAAACTAAATAAGGCTTCCATTATTTGAGATGGTGTAGACAAACCAGCAATATGATATAGCCCGATTGAACGACTATCAGCCACCATGCGATTGATAAAACTCATTTCTTGAGTATCCATCACTACTAAATTATAGCGTTTATTTAGTTGGTCGTGTTCTTCATCAGATAAATTAGCAATTAGTTTATCAAATACGTTTTCTTTGTTTAATGCAATCACACCTAATCTCCACCCAGTTGCCCCAAATAGTTTAGAATAAGAGTAAACCAGCAATGTGTTAAACGGGCAAACTGAATACACCGTTTGAAAGTCATCTACAAAAGTACCATACACATCATCTGTAATAATCATCAAGTCTGGATTATTCTCAACTGCTTTTTTAATCTCTGCTAAACTGGTATCATTTAGCGCTTTGGAACCTGGATTACTTGGATTGACTAAGAAGAATGCTTTTAATTCAGGATCATTTAACTTTTGGATCGTGTCGACATCTATTTCCCAGTTATTCTCTTCTTTTGAAGATAAATCCACTTCTACTAGTTCATAGTCATTTAAAACAGGGATTTGAAGATACGGCGTAAAAATTGGTGTGTTAATCGCAATTTTATTTCCAGGACGAATTAATTTATTTTCTCTTAATGATTGAAATGTGTAAACAATCGCGGCACTTCCTCCTTCAGTTGGAAAAAGAGTTGTATCATTAGCTAAATCAACCCCATTGTACAAAACACTTTGTAGATAGTGATTTAAAATAACTTCTGTATTGTTTAAAACGCGATTTGGCGAAGGATAGAGATTGCCAAGTACACCATCTACAAATTCTTTCACTACCTCATCAAGGGTTAATGATAGATCATTCTTCAGATAGTCTAAACACGTCATCAAAAAGGCATCGGTTTCGTTATTATTAGGATTTAAGAAAGAGATAAAACGATTAGAAATACCATCAAGCTCGGTGTAACCAACTAGATCGCCATCAGAAATCGTTCTTTCTGATTCTTCTATCCCGAATTCTAACAGTCTAGAAAAGGCTAAACGTGCTTTTCTATTTATCCAATTTGGGTTTCCTCGTCCTGCATTTAAATAAGGATTGCCTTTAGTATTTTCTTTTGCGAGTTCTACCATTTTTTCACTAATTTCAAACGAACCAAGTTTTTCTATTTTCTTTTCGTCTGTTTTGTTTATCATGTTATCTCCTCCAGTGATTAACTCATTCATCTATTAATGTTTGTTATTATATCACTATCAATAGTTAAAACTAGTTACTATCCAAATGATTCGATAAAAGGTCAATTCATTCATAAAATCATCACAGATAAATAGCAATAAAATAAGACTAATTAGAAAATAAATTCTAACTAGTCTTATTGGTTAACATAATAAAATTATCGTTATTCGTTTATTGTACGTTCTGCAATGGTAAAATCTCCCGCATAAGCAACATCTTCTCCTGCAATTTTTTGATAAAGATCTCTACCTTTACCTGCGAGAATAACAGTATCTTGACTTGTCGCCATACTTAGGGCTTTTTTTATAGCTGTTTCACGGTCAAGTTCGATGTGTTGCTCAACTGAGTCATTTACAATATAGCGACTAATTTCTTTTGCAATGTCATGTGGGTGTTCATTTCCCGGGTCATCAGACGTTAAAATGGCAACATCAGTGTAATCATTTAACACTTCGCCAAAGTCCTTTCTTCGTGAAATAGCCTTATCTCCCGTACTCCCTATCACCGTAATAATTCGTCCATCGTGATGCTCTTGTTTTGCAAAGCTAAGTAAATTAGTTAAGCTCACCTTATTATGAGCGTAGTCAATATAGACTTTTGATCCATTTTTCTGTGTTAATTGTTCCATTCTTCCAGGTACCGTCGCTTTTTTTAGTCCTTTTTGGCACGTTTCAATTGGAACATCTAATAATCTTGCAGCTATAATACTTGCCAAAGCATTGTCTTTATTGAAATCTCCCATTAAACCAAGTTCATAAGTAGCACACAGGTTCAATGAATCTTGATTACTTTTTACCTCAAAACTTGTTGATGTACTACCTTTTTCCCAATGATAATCAGCTTGCTTATTAGTAGCACTGTACGTCACTGTTGGAATTTGACTATTCTGTGCTTCTTCCAAAATTAGTTGGACATTTCTCGTATCTAAATTCACGATGAATTGTTTTGAATGATGAATCAACTGACGTTTACAATAGTAATAATCGTCAAATGTTGGGTGTTCGATTGGACTAATATGATCAGGTGAAATATTTAGAAAAACCCCAATATCAAACGTAAGTTGGTACACTCTATTCAATTTATATGCTTGAGATGAGACTTCCATTACTAAGTGTGTCATACCATTAGTCACTGCTTCATTCATCATACGATACAAATCTAATGACTCAGGGGTCGTTAAGTGGGATTTGAAATACGTTTTACCATCTAATGTTGAGTTCATCGTAGAAAACATGGCTGTCTTTTGATTATTGTATTCATCTAGCATGTATTTTAAAAAGTAAGCAGACGTTGTTTTCCCTTTTGTTCCGGTAAAGGCAACGAGTTTGAGTTTACTTTGTGGGTAATCATAGAATCCCATACTTAAAATGGCCATTGCTTTACGAATATCGGTTACAATGATTCCTAAATGTGCGTCAACGTCAAATGGTATTTCAGATACATATATCTGCAATCCTTCAGTTAAAGCAGACATAAGGTATTCTTCTTTAAAGCTTGCCCCTTTACAAAAAAATAACGTCTCACTTGTCACGTTTCGTGAGTCATAGGATAAATGGGTTAATGTTTTATTTTCTACAGGCAAATCATAATGCCAGCTGTTTTCATGTGTAAATTCTTTTAATAATTTATTTTCTTTTAATAATTGTTCAATCTGTTGCAATGATATTGTCAAAAAAACCACGCCTTACTAATATAATTTAGTGCTATTATATCATAAAATGTCAAGAATCAAGTTACTAAGCCTATTTAAATTAAACAATCATTTTTTTATGGTATGTTTTTATAACTTTGTTCAAAGGGAACACTTACTTATACCCGTTTCTATGGACTATATGGTATAGTTAGTATAAGTAAGTTGTTTTTTAATGATAAAAACAGTTATTTGGAGGAATCATTATGAAATCTATTAAATTATTTGTTGTGCTTCTTATTGCGAGTATTGCCTTAGTTGCCTGCATGCCTCATTCTTTTCAACAAGAGTTGACCAAACACGATTGGGTATTGATTACGGAGTCTGAAGAGCAACTGCCTCCTTTGAATGTGAGATTTGATCATGATAAATTAATCTCAACAATTGATACAAAGGCCTTTAATAAAAAAGAAAAAGACTATGTTGGCGATGAATTGTATAATAAATTTGCTAAACAATTATCAAACAATACAGAACAAGTTTCACGTTATTCAATTGAAGATGACGAAATCACGTTAAAAACAGATCAACTTGATATTAGTGGGATTTTTAAAATGGAACGAGACGGAAAAGATATTATTTTAACCCCAATCGACAGTGTTGATAATACAGATGTGATTATCAAACTAACCCCAAAAAAATAATTTAAAAAAAGTTAGTTAAGGTCTTAGATGACTTTAACTAACTTTTTTAGTGGTTCTACGCCGAAATGTTTGGCTTGATAAAGTAAAATCTCGGCACAAGCTAAACTATCATCCAAAGCATTATGATGGTTATCTAACGTAATACCTAATTTGTCACTGACAGTATTTAATTTATGATTGTCAAATTCTGGAAAAAGTTTTCGACTTGTTCTTACCGTACATAATGACAAATAATGAGGTTGCTCCAATCCGTAATAATCAAGACAACCTTTTAAAATAGCACAATCAAAACTAGCATTATGTGCCACAATCAAACGATTTTCTTTAAAATATGGCTTAATACACTCCCAAACTTCTGGAAATTTTGGTGCATTCATCACATCTTCAGGATGGATGCCATGTACTTGAATGTTCTTCCAATGAAAATTTGTCTCAGGTTGAATAAGCGAGTAATAACTCCCTACGATTTCATCATTTTTCACCATAACAAGAGCAATGGAGCAGGCACTATGTTTTTGAAAATTCGCTGTTTCAAAGTCAAACGCAATAAAATTCATATATAAAAGACTCCTTATCAGTTAGAATAAATATAAGATATATTATACAGTATTTAGTATTTTTTCGTACTGATTACGCTAATATAAGAAGCGATTATTTTTTTATGTTAAAAAGCTCGGATTATTTACTTAGTTTTTCAGTTATTTTATTCGGGCAATTATTCTTTATCCCTCCAAGAAATACACTATCTCAAATCATTGATGGCACACTAAATTAGAGACATAAAAAAGCGAACAAGTTGTTCGCTTTTTTCATAGATTAAAGAACGTTAATAAATCCGGTAAATCAAGTTGACTTTTTTCTTCTTTATTAAAGTCTTTTTTTATTTGACCAGAATCAAGGACGATAAGTCGATTTCCAAAGTTCAACGCGTCCTCCATACGATGGGTAATCATTAAACAAGTTAATTCATTTTCTTCAATCGTTTTCTCGGTTAATGCCATCAGTTGTTTACTTGTTTTAGGATCAAGTGCAGCAGTATGTTCATCCAGTAGTAACAAGTCAGGCTTTTGAATCGTTGCCATAAGTAAACTCAATGCCTGTCTTTGTCCTCCTGATAGGTTACCAGTTGGGGTGTCGAGATGATTTTCTAGTCCATTACCAATTTTTTGGCATTGCTCAAAGAAAAACTCTTTTTGTTGATTAAGCTGTCTCTTTTTTAACCCTCTCTTCTTTCCACGTAATTTTGCTAATAATAGATTTTCAGCAACCGTCATTCTCGGTGCTGTGCCAAGTTTTGGGTCTTGAAACACACGTGCAATATATTTCGCTCGGTATTCTTCACTTTTCGTTGTCACGTCTTCTCCATTTAGCTGAACACTTCCACTTGTTAACGTCAATTGACCTGATATTGCATTAAACAAAGTCGATTTTCCTGCGCCATTTCCACCTAAAATCGTAACAAAATCTCCAGTAGATACGCTAAAATTAAGATTGTCCATAATATGTCGTCCACTAGAAATCGTTTTGACACCATTTTTTATTTCAAGTGCTTTATTCATTTGTCACCCCTCCTTTTGTCTTACCAAATTTTCGACTTAACTCTGGAATGATTAAACAAATTCCAAGAATCACAGAAGAATAGAATTTCAAGTATGTGGTATCAAAACTTAGTTTGATAACTGCTAGTATGAGTAACTGATAAATAATACTCCCAACGACAATTGCAATGAAACGCTCTAACATGGTCAATTCACCAAATAGTAATTCTCCTAAAATAATTGATGCTAAACCTATGACAATCACACCAATCCCTTTATTAATATCGGCATAGCCATCACTTTGTGCAATCAGAGCACCGGATAGACCAATCAGTCCATTAGATACGACTAAACCTAAAATTTTCATTTTATCGGTGTGAATACCAAGGGACTTTGCCATCACTTCATTATCTCCTGTGGCGATATATGCTTGTCCTAAGTCAGTATTCAAGAAACCAAGTAAACAGGCAATGACAATCGCAATAATAATCAGACCGATTAAAACCACATCAAAGTTTGCAGGTAAATTAGCGAAACCTAATAGAGAAAACAGTTTTGGTTGATTTAGTAAAGAGAGGTTAGGTGATTTCATAACAAACAACATCACAGAGTTCAATGCACTCATGACTAGTATTCCCGATAAAATCACTGGAATTTTTCCTTTTGTATAAAGTAACCCTGTCGTAAGTCCAGCTAACATGCCACCAATCATTCCTAAAAGTGTTGCGACAATTGGTGACACACCATTCGTAATGGCAGTCACACAGATAGCTCCACCTAGAGGAAAACTTCCTTCTGTTGTTAAATCTGGAAAGTCTAAAATTCGATAAGTTAAATAAATGCCTAATCCTAATACTGACCATAATATGCCTTGTCCTATAGTTGATACAATCATTTTTTTGCCTCCTCTTTTATTGTCTCTGGTATGGTGATACCTAATTTTTGTGCTTTTTCTTCATTTATAACCAAATCTCCTGTTTGAAATGTATATATTGGTGTATCACTTGGAGATTTTTTCTTAGTAATAACGTCTACCACCATTTTGGCTGTCTGAACACCTAAATCGTATTGATTGATGCCGATTGTGGCAATACCTCCTTCTCCCACCATCGTATCGACCGATGGAAATATTGGAATATTTGCTGCATCTGCTATAGAGACAATTGTTTGGAAGCCATTTGCAATGGTATTGTCAGTTGGTGTGTAGATGGCATCTACTTCTCCTGTCATAACGTGAGTCATTTGAGAGAGTTCATTTGTCGAAGGAACAGCATACGTTTTGACCGTAAGTCCCTCTTTTTGGGCGACTGTTTTAAAACGATCCACTTGCGATTGTGAATTATCTTCTGCTGATGAGTAAATCACCCCAATAGTTTTCAGTGTTGGCAATAATTCTTTCATCAATTTAACTTGAGCTTCAACTGGCGACTGATCACTGACTCCAGTGATATTTCCTCCAGGATGATTATTATCTTTCACTAATCCAGCAGTTTTGGGATCACTAATGGCTCCCAGAATGATTGGAATATCTGTTGTTTGGTTTGCTAATGCTTGTGCTGCAGGAGTAGCAATGCCAACAAGAGCATCGGGCTTTTTACTAATTAATTGTTGGCTCATACTAGAGAGTTTACTTTGATCTGCTTGTCCGTTTTGAAAATCAATATGGATCGTTTCCTTATCTTTATACCCTTCTCTTTCTAATTCTTCGACAAATCCTTTGTAAATCAAGTCGAGAGATGGGTGGCTGACAAATTGTAATACACCAATAGTTGGTACTTTTTGAGGTTGTTTCGTTAATCCTGTTTTACTTTTATCAAATCCTGTTATAAAAGAGATGAATAGTATTCCTGAAATGATTGCTACTGCATACTTTAATCGTTTGTTTGTCATCGTCATGTCCTCCTAAAAATAAAAAGACGATAAACCGTTTTGTCTATTAAAACAACGGTTTATCGTCTTTGTTTAGTCACAAAAAAACCGCATAGATAAGGTGTCTATGCAGTAGAATATCTGTTATCCCTAAGCATAGATACTTCTTTAGAAAAAGTTCTAAAAGTTGTATCTATACCAAAAAATGTATACATACAACTATCTACGCCAAGTTTGCCATGTCGAAATAATTAAATGATGTGATTGTCTGTTTATTTGTCGTTTCATGGCAATTTCCTCATTTCGTTTTTAATTTGTTATAATAATAACTCGTTACTCATTTCATGTCAATCATTTATTCAAAAATAATTTCTTTGGTCTTTTTTTTCTTTTTATCACTCGATGATGAACTTGATAAGGTTTCATCAATTTTTTTTGCAACTTTAATGCGTTTAGGTTCTTTGCGTGCTATGCTTGGCTGAATGATAGCAACTAATTTCTCATCCAACGTTTGTAACCCACCCTTTAGGTCATTAAACGAATATCGTCCTTTTTCTTTACCGTTTTCCATCACGATAAACGTATTTTTGGCAGTTAGTTTATATTTTGTTTCAATATCAGAAAAATTATAGATAGGTTGGATATAATCAATTTTCCAATTAACAGTTTCAAGTGGTTCATGTTTATCTAATAAAGTTTCAACCTGATTCAAACTAGGATTTTGTTTTGTATCTATTACTGCCACGATATGAGGCTCTTTATCGGAAAATACGCTGCTGATATCTGTTTCTTGAATTGGTTTTACCTGCTTATTATTCGATTTCAATTCTGAAATAGCATGTAACTGCTTCTCTCTAATGGATGGCCTAACAGCTGACACAAACACAGACATTACTAAAAAGACTATCGTCACCGAGCATATGATGATGACAAAGTGTTTGTTTGTTTTGATCATATCTAACCAATTCACTTTTTTTAGGGAATGAAAAAGTTGCTTTAATCGCTCTTTAAGTTCCGTCATTTACTCCCCACCTTATGTATGCTAGACACATTATAACGTAAAACTATGTCTTTGAGAATACCACATCACCATATTAAACAAATTGATTATAGTTTTTGACTACTAATTTTACCTGCGATGGTTTATAATATATAGGTTAATATCATTATTTAAAATAATAAGGAGCGATTTCTTTTGACCAGTAATGAAAAAAAATGTCCAAATTGTGGTCATATCTTTAAACCAGGAGAAACTTATTGTCCAAACTGTGATTTGTTTGTTCCATTTGATGAGCAAAAAAATCTACCAAATGATACAATTACTAATTCAAACGAACCAGATAGCTATAAAAATGACACACCTTCTGAGCCAAGTCCTTCTATTCCAACCTTTAAGCATCGTAACCGTACTAGTGTAGAAGAGACACCTGAGACTGAGGAAAAAATAGTTGAAACGCAAAGTGAAAAGGAAGAGGTAACTGAAAAGCCAATCATTGAGGAGCATAGCGAAATAGAATCTATTTCCCCTGTAGAAGTCGAAACTTTCGAGAAAATTGATGAGCCTGTCGAAGAACAACCACAAACAAGAGTGACTGACTCACCTACTCCACTGAGTAATGAATCACCTAAAAAGAATAACAAAAATAAAATTTTAGTTGGTATTATTGTTCTATTGATTGTATTTGGTGGTGGCTATGTTTATAACTCACAAAAGAAACAAAATGAATTAGAAACCACATTAAAATTAACAACGAGTGCCGAAGATGCCATTCAGAACTTGTATATGAAAAATCAAGGTGAGGTATTTTTGAAAAAGGGAATTTCTCAATCAGACATCACCTCAGCTGAAGATAAAGTAAAAGAACTAAAAGGCACAGAACAATATGATAAATTAAACGAGCGTATGCAACAGGCAGTTAAAACATTTACTCGTTTAACAGCTATCAATGAAGCATTTAAAAAACCTGTGATTGAAGGCAATCAATTAATCAATGATGCGTATGTCAAAGACGATACTAAATTAACTTTAGAGGCCATTGATCCTGAAGAAAATGGTTTTGACAAACTTTACAATGAAGCCATCAAAGATGCAACAGAGCAAAAAGCAGCGATTAAAACCTTTAAAACAACACTTGAAAAACTCTATCGTGACGATAAAGTTGTAACTGAACCAAGTAAACAAGTTTATAATGATGCAGTGAAACAACTTGCAGATATTAAAGACCCTGAATTAAAAGCTGAATTCCAAAAAATTCTTGATGATGTAAGTAAAGTCATTGATGAGCAAGAGAAAAAAGCTGAAGCTGCACGTAAAGAGGAAGAAGAAAAACAAGAAGCAAAAGCTGAAGCAGAAAAAAATACACAACAATCACAAAATAATAACAACACCAACACAGCACAGAATGGTAGCTCATTCACTCCTTCTACTAATGGTGGACGTTGGGGTACTAGACAAGACGCTACAATCGACTTATCAGATCCTGCATGGGCATGGAATCCTGGTGTTCAAGAAAAAGTCATTTCAGAAGTCATTAAACGTGGTTATGTTGTAGACGGTGGTTATACACTTGTTCCGAAATTTATCGAAAACGGTGTTGGTTTCTATGACCTTTATGCCACAAAAAATTCGAAACTATTCCCAAATAGTAAACCTGAAGAATTTCCAATTTACGTTGTCACAATTAACGATAAAACAGGTTGGTTTAAAGGAAACGGACCAAATTAAAAACAAGGAGAAATAACAGATTGATTGTTGTTTCTCCTTATTTATTTCTACTTTGAAAAGGAGGTTTTACCATGTCATTTGACGGTATTTTCACCCACTTGATGGTAAACGAATTATCAAATACATTAACCAATGGACGTTTGTCAAAGGTCCATCAACCATATGATAATGAATTGATGTTAGTTTTTAGAAACAACTCAAAAAATCACACGCTTTTATTATCTGCTAATCCAAATTATGCTCGTATTCAACTAACGAATATCAAGTATAAAAATCCTGCTACCCCGCCCAACTTCTGTATGACGCTTAGAAAGTATCTTGAGGGAAGTATTTTACAAGAAATCAAACAAACTAATAATGACCGTATCATTTCGTTTTCTTTTGAAAGTCGCAATGATTTAGGTGACTTAGAAAGTATTGTGTTAATTGTTGAATTAATGGGCCGACACAGTAACATCCTTTTATTAAATAAAGACACACTAAAAATTATTGATACAATCAAACATGTAGGAATGAGCCAAAATAGCTATCGTCTTCTTTTACCAGGTGCTGATTACATCACACCACCACTAAAAGACACACAAAACCCTTGGACAGTTGACAAGGAGGCTTTGTTTAAAGAATTAAACAGTTTAGCCGAGCTATCACCACAAGCCATTCAACAGCAATTTGAAGGATTTTCTAAAGATACAGCAAATGAATTAGTTTACCGCCTAAAACATGAAGATACAGATAAAGTAACGACTTGGACTAACTTCTTCAATGAAATGACCAATCAGTTACATCCAACTATTGGATTGATTAAAGATAAAGAACGCTTTGCCCCTATCCCCTATCAAACCTTTGATGAAGAATTATCACAGTTTGATACACTTAGTGACATGCTAGATGCTTTTTATGAAGGCAAAGCCGAGAAAGATCGGGTAAAACAACAAGCTGGTGAGCTAATCAAAAAAGTGACAAACGATATTAATAAATTAAAAAAGAAAACCAAAATTCTAGAAAAACAACTTGTGGATGCTGATAATGCAGAGATTTATCGTGTCAAAGGAGAGCTTCTCACGACATTCTTACATGAAGTAAAACGCGGCGCTACCAGTGTTGAGCTACCAAATTATTATGATAATGATGAACCAATTAAAATTAGTTTAAATGAAGCCCTTACACCAAACCAAAATGCACAAAAGTATTTCCAACGTTATCAAAAACTGAAAAATGGTGTGGCTGTAGTTAAAGAGCAACTAAATATTACAAAATATGAACTACTCTATTTAGAATCAGTATTAGCCCAATTAGATATCGCATCACCGAGCGATGTGCAACTGATTAGGGAAGAATTAATTGCTGAGAAATACATCAAAGTAAAAAACAAAGATAAGAAAAAACAAAAAAACAAACCATCGAAACCTCTTCAATTTGTTTCTAGTGATGGGGACACCATTTTTGTTGGAAAAAATAATATCCAAAATGACCAACTCACTTTAAAAACCGCTAATAAAAATGATATTTGGTTACATACTAAAGATATCCCTGGTTCCCATGTCATTATTAAAAGTAGTAATCCTAGTGATCAAACGCTTTTAGAAGCTGCCTTGCTTGCAGCGTACTATTCAAAATACCGTTTATCAGCATCAGTCCCTGTTGATTATGTTGCAGTGAAACACGTTAAAAAACCAAATGGTGCCAAACCTGGCTTTGTCATTTATGAGAATCAAAAAACATTGTTTGTCACGCCCGAACTAAGTGAAATTAAAAAGATAAAGGAGTGTTGATATATGTTACGTTTTAGAACTGTTTTACTTGGGATTGTTGGAATTGGGCTATTAGTGTTTGCTCTCTCATATTTTGTTTATCGATTTATCTTTAAAAAAGATTTTAAAAATATGAAAATAAACATCCTGATGATACTACTAGCTGTTATTGGCGGCACTCTTTTTTATAGTCCTGCTAAGCAATATATTCAATTAAAAAAAGGAACCATCAACCATAGTAATGTCGTGACATATAATGGACAAAAGATAAGAACAGAAGCCAATGCGACTGAACGTCTTACTTTACCTTCTGTTTATGGAAGTATTGAAGCTACACACCCTTCTGTTGTAGCACTTGATAAACCGTTAGTTGGATACAAATACTGGATGGCTGTAACACCTTATCCAAAAGGAAAAGCCATTTACGAAAATCCACATGTATTTAAGTCAAACGATTTAGTTTCATGGATTCCAAATGAAGCAAACCCACTAGATGAACCAAAAAGCGAAAAATTTAACGATAATAATACACCGATGCAGTATGATTCTGATACGCATATTATTTATAATAAAAAAAAGAATCAATTAGAGGTATTTTGGCGCTATGTTGATGATATCAATAAAAAATCAATCATTTACAAACGAACATCGGTGGATGGAAAAAATTGGACACCTAAAGAAATAGTCTTTGATGGAACAAAACCAGGTGAAGACTGGATATCACCTGTATTTATTAAAGATGATAAGGGATATAAAGTATGGTATGTTGCCCATGGGTACAAAATTTGGACTAGAGATAGCCAAGATGGAAAGAAATGGAGCAATGCTATAGAAGTCAAGGTTCCCTACGAAGAAAAAAATATGCATCATTGGCATTTAGACGTCCAAAAAACTGATTTAGGCTATGAGATGGTGGTTGTTGGGTTTAAATCAAATGGTGAATACAAATTATCTGATCGACATGTAATGAATGTGTATTATTCAAAATCAGAAGATAATAAAAAGTGGGACACTCTTAAACCCATTATCTTCCCTTCTGGTAAACGAGTTGGATTTGATGGAAAAGGGTTATATCGTAGCGCTATGTTGAAAGAAGGAAAAGATTATTATATCTTTTATAGTGGCATTGGGTATGATGATACTCGTGGTGTCGGTGTATCAACTGGAACAGATATCAATCACTTGAAAGGATTAAATCTATCTGATTACCAAGGAAAAATTAAATTAGATAACAAAACCGAGTAGTTTTTCTACTCGGTTTTAATACGCTTTTTCGTTCGCTTGTACTTTTCTTTATGTCCATCATACTCAATTTGTAAACTTAACAATTCAGAATAAACCCAGTCCATTGATTTGCTTGTAGCAAGTGATAACGAATAAATAAATGATACAGGGAGCGATTCGATACGTCGTTCTCTACTCACCCATGTGGCAATAGTTGATTGTGGGTATTGAAATTGTTCGCAAAATTCTAGTACAGTATAGTTTAAATGCTTAATAATAAATGTATTGATAGGGTGAGGATAAACAAAAGTATTGGTAGTCATGGTGGGAAAACTCCTTTTTATTTTAATTTCATTTGCGATAATAGTTATCTCTTTCTTATAGTATAATAAAAAACGACTAATTATCCTAATAATAATTAGTCGTTTGCTCTATAAGTATTGATTTATCTGCAAAATAAATTCTTCTTTACCATAAAATGACTTATCCAAGAGTTCTGGAAAGATTTCTTCAAAAAAGTAAGTCACAGACGGGCGATGTTTATATTCTTGTATCGTTTGAACGGCTTCTAAAAACATTTCTTTATAAACCATTTCAGGATTATTTTTCACAATCTCTTCAAATGACTCATACAGTAAGTCAACTTTGTCAGCAATGGATAAAATCTCACCTTCGACAGTGTCGTCTTTGCCTTCAAATAATCGCCTGCGATAAATGTCTTGAAACTCTTCTGGAATTTCTTGTGAGATGAACTCATCCGTCATTTTCTCTTCAACAGTTTGCAACATGCCTCTTAACTCTTTATTGGCATATTTTACAGGTGTCTTAATATCACCGATAAATCGCTCAGTATAGTCATGATTTAATGCTTTTTCATAAAGACTTTTCCAATCAATCTCTACTCCATGATGCTCTTCAATATCTCCTAAAACTTGTGCAATAGACGTAACACGATATGAATGAGCCGCTACTGTATGCTCTGTAAATTTAAAAAAACCAGGTGCACGCGTAATAGTTTCCAAATTATTAAGACCTAAAATAAAATCATTTAACCCCATCATGTCACCTACTTTCAATATTATTTATTTTTTCTGATTTTTTCTTTTGCTTTAATTAATTCAAGCAAGTAAAGCGTTAAAGTCAATGTTAAAATAGCAATCGTTAATAATAACGTTTGCCCTCCATTATTATGAACCACAAGTAATTGTCTTAGAATCGCAGTAATACTAATTAAAACAAGGTATTTTATCGGAACATTGTGTGCGTCTTCAATGTATTTAAGCGTCATGATAATAAACTCAAATAACATAAAGAAACCAAGAATATAATCAGCAATTGTGTCTATAGACCCCATCTTGTTTTGGATAAAAATTAATTTAAAGATATTAACTAAATCTAGTCCCATATATATTAAAATGAGTATAGCTAAAATAGAAAGAAAGACATTCATCACAATACTAAGAAGCATTTTTAATTTTTCTTCCATAAACCCTCCTAAATCAAATAGTATATCTATTAAATAATAAAGTTTCTAATATTGCAACTATTAAACTTTATAAAAAAACCTACGATTTGAATCGCAGGTTCATCTCATTATTTCAACCATGAAGCTGGGTCTTTTTTCCATTCTTGTAATAATAGACGATCATCTTGTGAGATATAATCATTTTCTATCGCAACGTCGATTAATTCATCATAGTTCGTTAATGTATCAAATGGAATGCCTGCTGCTTTGAAATTTTCTACACCACTTGGTAGTTGATACGTAAAAATGGCAGCAACACCCAATACATTTGCCCCTTCACGTTTAGCTGCTTGAGCAGCATCAATCACGCTACCACCTGTTGAAATCAAATCCTCAATAATAACCATTTTAGCACCATTATCAATACGTCCTTCGATTTGATTTTTCTTGCCGTGATCTTTAGATTTTCCACGGATATAAACCATTGGTAAGCCAAGTTCTTCGGCAACCCATGCAGCATGCGGAATCCCTGCAGTGGCTGTTCCAGCGATCACTTCAACACTTGGGTAGTTTTCTTTAATTAAGTTCGCTAATCCTTTAGCGACCAATCTACGCACATCAGGATAGCTCATCGTTAAACGATTATCACAATAGATTGGACTTTTAATCCCACTCGCCCATGTAAACGGCTCATTTGGACTTAAAGATACTGCTTTGATTGATAATAATTCTTTTGCAATTTGTTTCATTAATCATTCTCTCCATTCCACTCGTTTTTGATTTCTACATAAGCAGCATAAGGGTTCTCTGCTTGTGTAATTGGTCTTCCCACGACGATATATGTAGAACCATTTTCTCTTGCTTTACTTGGTGTCATCACACGTTTTTGATCACCAACGTCATTGCTCGCTAAACGAATGCCTGGTGTTAAACACACAAAGTCTTCACTTGTGTGTTCTTTGATATCTCTTGCTTCATGGGCCGAACACACCACACCATCTAGTCCTGCTTCTTGAGTTAGTGTAGCATAATGACGCACACTGTCATTCAGACCAACAGAAATAAGTTGCTCTTCTTTAACTTGTTCATCACTAGTAGAGGTTAATTGAGTCACAGCAATTAATTTTGGCACTGGCTGACCAGTAGGGGTTCCTTCTTTCAATCCTCTATAGGCTGCCTCCATCATCTCTTTACCACCAGCAGCATGGACATTGGTTAATGCCACACCAAGCTTAGCGATACCTTTCATAGCAGAATAAACAGTATTTGGAATATCATGTAGCTTTAAATCCAAAAATACATCATGTCCATTATCGATCAACCACGTTACAATACTTGGCCCTTCTTGATAAAATATTTCCATTCCTACTTTCAGATAAAGTGATTCTTCTTTTGGAAAATGACTTAAAAAGAGTTCCATATCTTTTTTACTCGGTAAATCTAGTGCAATTACTGGTCGTTTTTCTCTCATTGTCTAGCCTCTTTCACTTCTCTTATTAATTGTTCGATGGACTCAATCCCTAATTCATCCATTTTGCTTGGTAATTCATCAATTAACTTCGGACAAATATATGGGTCAGTGAAATTCATAGTTCCAACAGCGACAGCACTTGCTCCAGCTAAGTACATTTCAATCACATCGTCTACTGTGGACACACCACCCATTCCAATAATCGGAATGTCGACTGCGTGAGATACTTCATGAATCATGCGAATTGCCACTGGTTTGATACCTGGGCCTGATAATCCACCAGTCCCATTAGCTAATACAGACTTTCTTGTTTTTAAGTCTATACGCATACCAACTAATGTATTAATCATCGTAATTCCATCTGCTCCAGCCTCTTCTACTGCTTTTGCAATGGGCACAATACTTGTCACGTTTGGTGATAGCTTGATGTAAACAGGTACATTTGCTACTGATTTTGCTGCTGCCGTTAATTCTGCGGCTACTTCTGCACTTGTTCCAAACGCGATCCCACCGTCTTTTACATTAGGACATGAAATGTTAAGCTCGATCGCTTTAACGTTTGGCGCGTCCCCAATTCTTTCGCATACTCGTTTGTAATCATCTACCGTTGATCCAGCGACGTTTGCGATAATTGGAACATCATATTTTTCAAGAGAAGGCAATTGATTTGCCATAACGGTTTCTAATCCCGGATTTTGCAATCCAATAGCATTTAACATCCCACTAGGTGTTTCAGCCACACGCGGAGTTGGATTACCATAACGCATGTCAGCTGTTGTGGCTTTTACCATAATGGCACCAAGTTTACTTAAATCATAATACTTAGCATATTCATCACCAAAACCAAAACACCCACTTGCTGGCATAATTGGATTTTTTAATTCTAATCCTGGGATACTCAAACTTAAACGACTCATATTATCACTTCTCCTGCTTTAAATATTGGCCCTTCATCACAGACTTTTTTATTAACCTTAGGATCTTTCTTAGACTGACAGACACAGGCGTAACATGCTCCCACACCACAAGCCATTCTCTCTTCCATAGATAGATACACATGAGGGTGATCTATAAAAGTCGTTTCAACAGCTCTTAGTAACCCTGGTGCACCACAAGCAAAAATTGCTTTAGGTTCACCCGTTACAGGTTTAACTTCATCAATCAACATCCCAACATGACCCTTTACACCATATGAGCCATCATCTGTTGCAATGTGTAACTGACCTAATGCACTAAATTCTTCTTCATAATACATCACATCTTTTGACGCAAAACCATTTAAGAAATAGATAGTTGCACCTTTTTCTTTTAGTCTACGTCCTAACTCATAAAGAGGAGGAACACCAATTCCTCCACCTATTACATAAACAACATCATCTTTTTCTACCATCTCAATATCAAATCCATTACCTAAAGGTCCTAAACAATCTAGTTTATCGCCAACTTGAGACTCACTAAACGCTTTTGTCCCATCGCCTTCAACACGGTAAATGATTTTGCACGTTTTATCGTCATGATTTACTTCTGCCAAACTTATTGGGCGTCTTAAGAGTAAATCTTCTCTCGGAACACGAATATGAATAAATTGACCTGGTGTTACCATCTCTTGCGTTAAGTCTCCTCTTAACGTCATTTCGAATATACGTGGTGCTAATTCAACTTGATTGACAATCTCCATCATCTCTTGTTTCATATTCAATCTCCTTTTTTATAATGATAATGCTGTAAAGCTTCTAGCTTCTAATACTTTAAGTATCGCTTCTGCCGTATCAAGGGACGTCATAAGCGGCACACCATTTTCAACAGAAAAACGTCTTATTCTAAAGCCATCTGATGCTTCTTTCTCACTATTACCTGTCGTATTAATAACTAAATTTACTCGTCCTGTTTTAATGCAGTCAATCACGTTATAATTTTTAGTATCTGCTATTTTTGCGACTGTTTCGACAATTAATCCATGATCTGTTAAGTACTTACTTGTTCCTTCAGTTGCTAACATGCCATACCCAATATCTGAGAATCGTTTGGCTAACGCTAGAGCTTCTTCTTTGCAATCATCCGAGATAGTAAACAAGACATTACCATAATCAGGTAAATGCATGCCACTTGCTTCAAATGCTTTGTAAAGAGCTTTTTCCATTGTACGATCTGTTCCCATGACTTCACCAGTTGATTTCATTTCTGGCCCTAATTGTGTATCCACTTCATGAAGTTTTGCAAATGAGAATACTGGTGCTTTCACATGAACCATTGGGCTTTCTTTATATAATCCTGGTTCATAACCAAACTCTTTCAATGTATGACCTAAAATTAATTGTGTCGCAAGTTTGGCCATTGGGATATCTGTTACTTTACTTAAGAAAGGAACTGTTCGGCTAGCACGGGGATTGACTTCAATCACGAAGACGTCTTCTCCTTGTGCGATAAACTGGACATTCATGATGCCTTTACAGTTCAACCCTTTAGCTAATTTTTGTGTGTAATCAACAATTTTATCAATCACTGGTTGGCTTATTTTTTGAGGTGGATAGACTGCCATCGAATCTCCTGAATGGACACCCGCACGCTCTATATGTTCCATTATACCAGGTATTAATACATCTTCTCCATCACAAATTGCATCAACTTCACACTCTGTTCCAACAACATATCGGTCGATTAAAATTGGATGCTCTGGTGATGCTTTTACGGCTTCAACCATGTAACGTTTTAAGTCTTTTGTGCTCCAGACAATCTCCATCGCACGACCTCCTAAAACATAACTTGGTCTAACTAATACAGGATAGCCAATTCTTTCCGCAATTTTTATCGCGTCAGCTTCATTAGTCGCCGTTGCTCCTTCAGGTTGTGGAATGCCTAACTCTTGTAACGCTTGTTCAAATTTATCACGATTTTCTGCTCTATCTAAATCTTCTAAGGTTGTTCCGATAATTGGAATACTGTGTTTCGTTAATCCTTCTGCTAAGTTAATCGCTGTTTGACCACCAAACTGAACGATAACGCCTTTAGGTTGTTCTAACTCTACGATGTTAAGCACATCTTCTAATGTTAATGGCTCAAAGTATAGTTTATCTGAAATTGAAAAGTCAGTTGATACAGTTTCTGGATTACTATTTATAATAATCGCTTCATAGCCTTGTTCTTGAATGGCTTTAACCGAGTGAACTGTCGCATAATCAAATTCTACCCCTTGACCGATACGGATTGGACCAGATCCAAGTACAATCACTGATTCTTTATCTGTTCTTTCGCTTTCGTTTTCTTCTTCATATGTACTATAGAAGTATGGTGTTTCTGAAGCAAATTCTCCAGCACATGTGTCCACCATTTTATAAACTGGTAAAATTTTGTGCTCAGTTCTAATATTTTTTACGTCTTCTGCTGTCATATTCCATAATCTGGCAATCACAACATCTGCAATACCATAACGTTTCGCTTCTTTTAATACTTCGATATCGTTTGGATTGTTGGATAATGCATCTTCTAATTCAATGATTCGTTTGATTTTATCTAAGAAGAAGATATCAATTTTTGTAAACTGAGCAATGTCTTGAATCGTCATGCCTCGTCTAATACCTTCTGCTACTCTGAATAAACGGTCATCTTTTGCTTCGACCATTTGTTTAATTAACTCATCATCTGACAGATCTTTTGATTCTTCTGAGTCAATATGGTGTAACCCAATCTCTAATGATCTCACCGCTTTTAATAATGACTCTTCAATCGTACGACCTAACGCCATCACTTCTCCGGTTGCTTTCATTTGGGTACTTAATAATCTATCTCCGTGTTCAAACTTATCAAATGCCCAACGTGGAATTTTTGATACCACGTAATCTAATGCTGGTTCAAACATCGCATACGTTGTTTGTGTCACTGGATTTTTCATTTCATCAAGTGTTAAACCGACCGCTATTTTCGCGGCAATTTTTGCAATCGGGAATCCTGTTGCTTTACTTGCTAACGCTGATGAGCGACTCACTCGAGGATTTACCTCAATGACATAATAGTCATAACTATCTGGGTTTAAGGCTAACTGAACGTTACATCCCCCTTCAATTTCAAGGGCTTTAATAATTTTTAGTGACGCATCTCTTAATAGCTGAACTTCAACATCAGATAATGTTTGGCAAGGGGCAAATACGATTGAGTCTCCCGTATGAATTCCCACTGGGTCAAAGTTTTCCATGTGACACACCACAATCGCTTGATTATTTTTATCTCGCATCACTTCAAATTCGATTTCTTTGTAGCCAGCAATACTTTTTTCGATTAAACATTGGTCAACAGGAGAAAGGCTGATACCATTTTTTGTAATCGCAATTAATGACTCTTCATCATCACACATTCCCCCACCTGTTCCACCTAACGTAAACGCTGGACGAACAATAAGAGGGTAGCCTATTTTTTTACCAAATTCTACCGCTTCTTCTACCGTATGAACAATCACACTTTCTGGGATTGGCTCGTTTAATTCTTCCATTAGTTGTTTAAATAAATCTCTATCTTCTGCTTGGTCGATGGCGCTGATTTTAGTTCCTAATAGTTCAATCCCTAATTCCTCTAAAATTCCTTTGTCATTTAACTCAATCGCCATGTTTAATCCTGTTTGACCACCAAGTGTTGGAAGGATGGCATCTGGGCGTTCTTTTCTTAATACCTTTGTGACAAATTCTAACGTGATAGGCTCGATATAAACTTTATCAGCAATGTCTTTGTCTGTCATAATTGTCGCGGGGTTTGAGTTGATTAATACTACCTCATAACCTTCTTCTTTTAAGGCTAAACATGCTTGTGTACCAGCATAGTCAAATTCAGCTGCTTGTCCGATGATAATTGGTCCTGAACCAATCACTAATATTTTTTTTATATCGTCTCTTTTAGGCATGTTTATTCCCCCAGTTTTCCATTAATTCAATAAACTCGTCAAAAATCGATTCAGCATCATGTGGCCCAGGTGCAGCATCCGGATGAAATTGCACTGAAAAGGCTGGATGATTTTTATGTTTAACCCCTTCAACTGACCCGTCATTAATATCAACGTGAGTTAACATTAATTCTGTTGTATCTAAACTATCAAGTGACACGGCATACCCGTGATTTTGAGAGGTGAAGTACACTGAGTCAGAGGCAATCTCTCTGACAGCATGATTTCCGCCACGATGTCCAAAACGCATTTTATAAGTATCAGCCCCATTCGCTAAACTTAATAACTGATGTCCTAGACAAATACCAAAAATTGGGACAACCCCTTGGATTTTTAAAATCGTTTTTAACGCGAGTGGTAAATCTTTTGGATTTCCTGGTCCATTTGATAGCATCACGCCATCAGGTCGATAAGATAAAATCTCTTTTGCGGTTGTGTCATAAGGAACAACTGTAATATGACAATCGCGTTTGATTAATTCTCTTAATATACTTTGCTTCATACCAAAATCAATAATCACCACGTTTGCGCCAGTTCCTGGAATGCTATAAGGTTTTGTAGTTGAAACAGCTTGGACTTGTGTTGACGGTAAAACAGTCGCTCGTAATTGGTCGTAAGCATGGTTTATGTCAGACACAACATCTATAATGCTTGCCTTCATTGCCCCTTTTTCACGAATTTTTTTCGTTAACGCACGAGTGTCAATCCCGCTGATTCCTGGAACACCTTTTCGTTTCAAGAATTCATCTAACGTTGCTTGTGAGCGCCAGTTTGATGCTACTCTAGCGACATCTCTGACCACAACAGCAGAACAAGCTGGAGACATGGATTCAAAATCATCACGATTTATTCCATAATTTCCAATTGTTGGATAAGTGAATAATAATATTTGCCCTTTAAAACTTGGATCCGTCATCATCTCTTGGTACCCACTCATTCCTGTTGTAAATACTAACTCACCAGTAGCAGAATTTGGCGCACCAAATCCTTCTCCTTCATAACACGTTCCATCTTCTAAGATTAACAATCGCTTCATTTACTTACGCCTCCTTTTTATTCCAAACCAATTTCCCTTTTACAAAGGTATATAGTGTGTCTCCAACAACTTTTTCTCCACTAAATGGCGTATTATGTGATTTTGAAACAAACTCCTCAGGTATGACCACTTCTTCATCTAAGTCAAAGATGGCAATATCTGCATCTGCCCCAATGTTTAATGAGCCTGTTTCTAAATTAAATAGTTTTGATGGTGCTTCTGTCATCCAATACACAACTTGCTCTAGTGTAAAACGATTTGTTTTAACAAAGTGCGTGTACATTAAAGCAAAGGCTGTTTCACTTCCCACGATTCCAAATGGTGAATCAATCATACTTTGATTTTTTTCTTCGTGTCCATGTGGTGCATGGTCTGTAGCGATACAATCAATCGTTCCATCCAGTAATCCATCGATTAATGCTTGTTGATCATCAGTCGCTCTTAGTGGCGGATTCATTTTAAAGTAACCATGATCATGTGTGATATCACAATCTGTCATGATTAAATGATGCGGACACACTTCACACGTCACATGAATACCATGTTTTTTTGCTTGTCTGATGACTTCAACACTTTCTTTGGTTGAAACATGACAGACATGATAATGAACGCCTGTTTCTTTTGCTAATAACACGTCCCTAGCAATTTGTGATGATTCAGTCGCACTCATAATACCAGGTAAGCCTAACTCTTTTGATTTCTCACCTAAATGCATCACGCCACCAAATAATAAACTCTCATCTTCAGTGTGGGCCACAATCGCCATATCAAGTGCTGCTGCTTCTTTCATTGCTTCGTACATGACTCCAGCAGTTTGCACACCCACACCATCATTTGTAAAAGCAAATGCACCAGCTTTTTTTAATCCAGCAAAGTCAACTAACTTTTCTGTGTTTAATTCTTTTGTAATAGGTGCATATTGTAAGATGTTTACCACGCTATCTTTTTCGATTCGTTGATACATGTCCGTCAAACGCTCTGGTGTATCTGGCACTGGGTTAAGGTTTGGCATGGCGCACACTGTGGTAAACCCACCTTTAGCCGCTGAACGACTACCTGTTTCGATTGTTTCTTTGTATTCAAATCCAGGCTCTCTAAAATGCACATGAACATCAACTAATCCTGGTGTTATCAATCCGTTTTTTGCATCAATAACTTGTTCAAAACTCTCTGCTGTTTCAGTAAACTGACCAATCCCTTTGATTTTCCCTTCTTCAATCCATACATCGACAGGAATTAACTGATTTCTACTTGTAACCACTCGGCCATTTTTAATTAATGTTTTCATGTTCATCCTCCTAAGATTTTCCTTGTAAAATGGCTTCTAATATTGCCATTCTCATAAATACACCATTGGTCATCTGTTGCGTGATGCGTGATTGATACCCTTCGACTAACTCATCAGCGAGCTCGACATCACGATTGACCGGAGCGGGGTGCATGATAATCGCTTTTTCTTTCATTTTTGTTGCACGTTTATTTGTTAAACCATGTTGTTGGTGATACTCTTCTTTTGAAAAACTTTCCCCTTCATCGTGACGCTCGTGTTGCACACGTAACATCATCATCACGTCTACTTTATCTAATACGTCATCTATTGGTAAGTAAGTCCCGTATGCTTCATATTTCTTGTTGTACCATTCTTCTGGTCCACAGAAATAAAGATTGGCTCCCAGACGTTTTAACATCTTCATGTTTGAGTTGGCCACACGAGAATGCGTTAAATCGCCACAGATTGCAATATTTAAATTGTCAAAATGTCCGAATTCTTCATATATAGTCAATAAGTCAAGTAGACACTGTGTTGGGTGATTGCCACTACCGTCTCCTCCATTGATGATGGATGTCGTGATTGTTTTACTTTGAATTAATTCATTGTAATAATCTTCTTCCCAGTGACGAATCACACACGCATGCACACCGATTGCTGACATCGTCAACACAGTGTCATATAACGATTCGCCTTTTGATACTGAACTTGTTTTTGCATCAAATTCTATTACATCGATGCCCATTTTTTTCTCTGCGACTTCAAAACTCTTATGTGTTCTTGTACTGTTTTCAAAGAATAGATTAGCAACAAAATATTGTTGATTTGGTAATTGAGATTTTTCTCCGTGTTTAAACTGCTGTGCACGTTTAATTAATCCCATCACTTCTTGATCACTTAATGATTCTGCAGTTAGTAAATGTTTTAAACTAATTCTCTCCGATGTAATAATCATTTGAGCCTCTCCTTTTTATTCTAATTCGCTTTTCGCTTTTTCAGGTAAAATCAAGTTCAGTATAATTCCAAACAATGTTGCTAGAGCCATACCAGAAACTGCTACTGCTCCAACTTGGAATGTTAATCCGCCGATTCCCACTACTAAGATAACTGAGGCAATCAACAAGTTGCGTTTTAAGTTAAAATCAATTTTATTATCAATCAAGATTTTCAATCCGCTTGAAGCAATCACTCCGAATAGGATAAAACTAATTCCCGCAATAACAGGGTTAGGAATACTTTGAATAATCGCGGTTAATTTTCCGACAAAACTTAATCCCATTGCTAGAGCTGCTGCTCCACCGATGACAAACATACTATGGACGCGAGTAATCGCTAGTACGCCAATATTCTCTCCGTAACTTGTAACAGGAGGACCGCCAACTAAACCAGCGACGATTTGAGCTAATCCGTCACCCTTAAGTGTTTTATCTAATCCCGGCTCTTTAAAGAAATCTCGTTTCGTTAATTTGTTTAATACCATTAAGTGTCCAATGTGTTCTGTCATCGTCACAAACGCGATAGGTGCCATTGTCACAATCGCGGTTAAGTAAAATTTAGGTGTGTAAGTCACAAACGGCGCTTGAAAGTCAGGTAAAGCAAACCATGCTGCTTGTCTAATTGGCTCAACATCGACAATCCCAACTGCAAGTGCGATAAAGTAACCACACACAATTCCTAGTAATATTGGAATAAGTCCCATAAAGCCTTTAAGATACATGTTAAAGAAAATTGTTAGTGACATCGTAATCAAGGCAACTGCAATGTATTTCACACTGTAAACTTGTTCGCCATTTGCTCCTACTGCATACATCGCTTGATTTGCTGCATTTCCAGCTAATCCAAGTCCGATTACCATGACAACTGGTCCAACCACAATCGCTGGAAGCAATTTATCTAACCAAGCTGATCCTGCTCGTTTCACAATTGCTGAAACAATTAAGTAGACAATCCCCGTTGTGATAGCTCCCAAGGCAACTGCCGGATAACCATCATCTTTCATTAACATTTGCATCGCTGCGATAAACGCAAAACTACTTCCTAAGTATGCTGGTATTTTTCCTTTTGTTACGATAAGATACACAATCGTTCCAAGTCCTGAACTAAATAGGGCAATTCCTGGATTAATACCGACTAATATTGGCACTAGTACTGTGGCACCAAACATCGTAAACAAATGTTGTAAGCTAAGTCCTAACCATTTAATTCCTTTCGGCTTATCATGTATGTCCAATACAACATCTGGGTTTCTATAGTTTTCTTTCATTTGACAGTCTCCTTTATAATAAAAAATCCTCGTTTCAGTTTTAGAAACGAGGCGCGCGAAAACAAGTTGGTGTTTGACTTTTTCCACCAATTGTTATTGCTTTTCCTAGTCTCTCTGTACTCGATTAAAAAGCTTATTTAATTAAGTTGTTTAATTTTGATCTCATCTTTACCATCATATTCTTCCACAGATACAATAATTTGTTCTGTTTTGGATGTTGGAATATTTTTGCCAACGTAATCAGCTCGAATTGGTAATTCTCTATGTCCTCTATCAACTAATACGGCTAATGAAATCTTTTCAGGACGACCAATATCCATGATAGCATCTAGTGCTGCACGAATCGTTCTACCTGTAAAAATAACGTCATCGACTAAAATGACTTCTTTATCTTCTATTGAAAAGGGAATATTTGATGCATGCACTTCAGGTGTGTCGTGTTCATTGACATGATTATCATCTCTGTATAATGTAATATCTAGCTCACCAACAGGAATGTCTTTTCCTTCTAATTGTTTTAATCTCTCAGCAATTCGATTAGCTAGATAAATGCCGCGTGTTTTGATCCCAATCAACACGATATCATCAATGCCTTTGTGTCGTTCAATAATTTCATAAGTAATACGTGTCAATGCTCGTTTCATTGTCATGTCATCCACTACTACTTTTTCAGTCATTAAAGTTCCCCCTAAATTTTTTAAACAAAAAACCCTCTCATCCATCAAAGAATAAGAGGGTTGTGTTTAGTCATAGTGATATAAGGATACAATGACCCTTATCAATACATATTACACGCTCCTTCTTAGCCTCTCTGGACTACTCTTAAAGGACTGTTCTGTTTTGTTGTACTGAGTATAACGCACTCATATGTAAATATCAATCATTATTTTCGATTTCCTTTAATGTTTGTTTAAATATTTCTGGTAACTCAGAATCAAAGGTCATGAGCTCTCCTGTTGTCGGATGAGTAAAGGCTAATGTTTTAGCGTGTAAGAACTGCCCGTTTCCTTTTATCGTTTTCTTCGGTCCATATAATGGATCTCCTACGATTGGGTAGCCAATGTAATCCATGTGAACACGAATTTGATGTGTTCGTCCTGTTTCAAGTACACACTCAATCAACGTATAATCTAAAAATCTTTCTAACACAGTAAAATGCGTCACGGCTTCTTTACCATCAGAAATAATCGCTTGTTTTTGACGATTATCTTTACTTCGTCCAATCGGTGCATCTATTTTTCCTTTTTCATGTGGAATGACACCATGAACTAACGCCACATATTTTCTCAATGTTTTTCTTTCTCTTAGTTCATCTTGTAAGGCAACATGAGCTGCATCATTTTTTGCGACCATTAATAACCCAGATGTATCTTTATCAATACGGTGTACAATCCCTGGACGAATCACGTCGTTTATACTTGAGAGTGAGTCAGCATGAAATAATAACGCATTAACAAGCGTTCCACTTGGATGCCCCATAGATGGATGCACGACCATGCCTTGAGGTTTATTCACGACTATCACATCGTCATCTTCATATACAATCTCAAGCGGAATATCTTGTGCTTCTAACGTTAATTCTTTAGGTTCAGGTACTTGAATATCAATATTATCTTGGTTTTTCACTTTATAATTTGCTTTGACGATTTCACCATTTACACTGACTGCTTCTTCTTTTAACCAGCTTTGGATTTGCGAACGAGAATAGTCTGGATAGATGTCTGCCAAGACTTTATCGATTCTCCCCTTTTTATCTTCTACTACATAATGTAATTGTGTCATTTATTATCTCCTTCATTCAACTTGCTCACTTAGTTTATCATAAAACTTTAAGTGATTCACTAATTCCATGACGAATTTAGGTAAAACAAAAAAAGAGACGACATTCGCCTCTTCTTTTTATTCTTCATTAATTTCAGTTGTTGTTCCTGGTGTGTTGAATTTATCTTTATCAAACGTGCCTTCCCATTTATCTACGACTACCGCTGAAACCATACTACCACATACATTTAACATGGTACGACCCATATCAATTATTGGATCAATTCCAAATACTGCACCGATACTAGAAATAGCTGAGCCGTATCCTAGTCCATTTAATGTGACCGTTGCGGCAACAGTAGCCGTTCCTGGTACACCGGCAATCCCGATAGACCCAACTGTTACGACAACAACTACTAAGACAAAGAATGAGAAGTCCATTGTCGCACCCGCTGCGGCAGCCACAAGTGTTCCTAACATCGCAGGGAATACACCCGCACAACCGTTCATCCCAATTGTTGTTCCAAGTGTTGCCACAAAGTTTGATGTTTCACCTGATACCCCCATATCATTTTCAAGTGTCTGTAATGTATAAGGTAATGTTCCTACACTTGAACGAGATGAAAAGGCAAATAATAACGTTGTAAATGCTTTTTTATAAAACGTTACTGGATTAACACCCATGAATATAAGGATCACGACATAAACAAGCAACATAATAATAACACCCGTATAAAGAGCAGCGATAAATCCTAACATGCTAATAACAGATTGCACACCATTTGTAATGATTGTGTTACTTACAAGAGCCACAACACCATATGGCATTAACTTAATCACATTAGTTAAAACAGAATTTACTGTCACACGTAATGAACCTAAAAATGTAATAAATGGTGCCACTTCAGTCGGTTTTTTAACCTTCAAAAAGCGAATGGCTGTGGCAAACATTGCCGCAATAATGACGACTGATACAATACTTCCGTTATCTCCCATAACACTTGTGATATTATTTGGAATTAAATTTAAGAAAAATTCTGGAAAGCTTTGTGCGGCAATATTATTAATAAATTCAGATTTTTGTTTAGTTAAATCTCCGGCAAAACTAATAGCATTAAGATTGAACAACTTAACCACTAAAATCCCCACAATAGCAGAAATAGCAGTAGTACTTAATAATGTAATAAACGTTCTAGTAGTCAAACTTTTAATCCGGTCTCCTTGCACGTCCACTACTACTTTAATAATAGACAAAAATACAACAGGAACGGCAAGTAATTGAACTAGTTTTAAAAATCCAGATCCTATTAACCCATACCATACTGAGATTTCTCCCCTAGCATGATCAATATAAATCCCATTTTTACTACTTACTGCATCAAACCCAATTCCTAATACAAGACCGATGATCAAAGCGATAATCATGCGTTTTGAAAAACTAACTTTCTTGTCCTTGAGTATTCTTAAGCACATGATTGCCGCACCTAACAATACAATAGCAATCAACGTATAAAAATTACTCACTTTTAAAAACTGTGAAAAAAATGGAACATCTATCATAAATATCATCTCCTTTTTATCAGTCTACACTGATTTCGTCTTTTTAATAAACAATGCAAATAAGTGCTTCTGCTCTTTACTTATGAATAATAAACTCTACTTCTAGTAAGGCACCTTTTGGTAATTTTGCAACTTGAAAAGCTGACCTTGCAGGTGTTTTGTCTGTAAAATAACTCCCATAAATATCATTAAATGTATTGAAATGCTCTAAGTCTTGTAAGAAACAAGTTGTTTTTACAATCGCGTTAAAGTCCACTCCAACTTCATCTAATATCAATTTGATGTTTTCCATCACTTGTTTTGCCTGACCTTCAATTGTATCTGATACAATATCTCCTGTCTCAATATCAATTGGGATTTGCCCGGAAACAAAAACTAAATCTCCTGCTTCACGAAACACTGAGTAAGGGCCAATTGGCTTTGGCAATTTTGACATAATCATCCTCCATTCCTAATTTATAGTTGTCATTATACACAAATTATCTATCATTTTAAAAAATTTACTCTCAAAAATGACGATTTATTTGAAATTTTATTCATATGAACGTTTTTTAATACGAAATTTTACTTAAGATTTAATTGACAGCGCATACATTAAGATGTTACGTTCAAGGTATTAACACAATAGACTTAACTTATATAAAATTGGAGGGGATTTTATGAACATTAATACAACACTATTACATGGTTATTCCGTGATCGACAAAGAAACTGGAGCAGCCTCTATTCCAAAATACCAAACATCCACGTTCCATCAAGATGATGTCTTCCATCATACTGGATACAACTACACTCGGTTCGGTAACCCAACCATCACAGCTGTTGAAGAATGCATCGCATCTCTTGAGTGTGCCAAATTTGGTTTAGCCTTTTCTTCGGGTATGGCAGCTATTAATTCTGTTTTATTTATGTTATCTCAAGGAGATCACTTAATTTTAGGAAAAAACATTTATGGTGGCACTTATCAGATTGTGACGGAATTTTTAACACGTTTTGGCGTAAAACATACGTTCGTTGATGAATCCGATGTTTCGGCATGGGAAAATGCCATCCAACCAAATACCAAGTTATTTTATTTGGAGACACCATCGAACCCATTGTTAACAATTACAGACTTAAAAGCTGTTTGTCATTTGGCAAAAAAACACGACATTTTAACTGCCTGTGACAACACATTTATGACACCTATTCACCAACAACCACTCGATTTGGGTGTCGATGTTGTCATTCACAGTGCCACAAAATTTATTAATGGGCATAGTGACATTTTAGCCGGACTCATTGCGACAAATGATGAAGAACTTTACTCGACGCTCAAAAAACATCAAAAAGCATTAGGAAGTATTTTAAGCGTTGAAGATGCGTGGTTATTACTTAGAGGGGTTAAAACAATGGGTCTTCGCATGGAACAATCCGTTAAAAATGCAGCTAAAATCGCAGAATTTCTATCAAATCACGATGAAATAAAATCTGTCTATTACCCTGGACTAGCAACTCATCCTCAATCAGACATTCATCAATCACAAACACAATCTGGTGGTGCTGTTTTAAGTTTTGAGTTAAGTTGTGAAGATAAAGTCGCTGATTTCTTTAATAAATGTCAAATCCCTATTGTGGCTGTTAGTCTTGGCGGTGTTGAGTCGATTTTATCTTATCCTTGGACCATGTCACATGCCTGTATGCCTGAAGAAGAACGCATCAAAATGGGTGTTACCTCAACGTTAATTCGTCTATCTTGCGGTATTGAGGATTGTGACGATTTGATTAATGATTTAGAAAATGCACTGAAATAAGCAAAAGACCAAGCCACAATCGACTTGGTCTTTTTTTGTACTATTTACTGTAGTTTTTCACTTCAGCAACCACTGATTCAACAAATAATGGTAATTTTACTGTCTCAGTTTCTTTACTTCCGTATTTACGGACATTTACTTCACCGTTGTCTAACTCTTTATCTCCCACAACAATTTGATATGGAATTTTTTGAGTTTGAGATTCACGAATCTTGTAACCCATTTTTTCATTACGATCGTCCACTTCAAAACGTAAGCCTAAACTATTTAATTGCTCTTTGATTTCAAAGGCATAGTCACTATGTAAGTCTAAGTTAACTGGAATGATTGTTCCTTGAATTGGTGCTAACCAAGTTGGGAAAGCTCCTTTATACACTTCAGTTAAGTAAGCCACAAAACGTTCCATTGTTGACACGATACCACGGTGGATAACGACTGGACGATGAGTGTTTTCGCCATCTTTTCCAACATAAGTTAAGTCAAAACGTTCAGGTAATAAGAAGTCTAATTGGATAGTTGATAATGTTTCTTCCATTCCTAAGGCAGTTTTTACTTGCACGTCAAGTTTAGGGCCATAGAATGCTGCTTCGCCTTCTGCTTCAAAGTATTCTAACCCTAATTCATCAATGGCTTCTTTCAGCATTGTTTGAGCTTTTTCCCACATTTCATCATCATTAAAGTATTTTTCAGTGTTTTCTGGGTCTCTGTAACTTAAACGGAAACGATAATCTGTAATATTGAAATCTTCATATACGGCAACCATTAATTCTAATGTACGTTTGAATTCATCTTTGATTTGATCTGGACGAACAAATGTATGACCATCATTTAATGTCATTTCACGCACACGTTGTAAACCTGATAACGCACCTGATTTTTCATAACGATGCATCATACCAAGTTCAGCGATACGAATTGGTAGTTCACGGTAACTATGAACATCATTTTTATAAACCATCATATGATGTGGACAGTTCATTGGACGTAATACTAACATTTCACCGTCTCCCATGTCCATTGGTGGAAACATGTCTTCATGGTAATGATCCCAATGACCAGAAGTTTTGTAAAATTCAACATTTGCCATAATTGGTGTGTAAACGTGTTGGTACCCTAAGCTGATTTCTTTATCAGTAATATAGCGTTCGATTGTACGGCGGATTGTCGCACCTTTTGGTAACCAGAATGGTAAACCAGAACCAACTTCAGGACTTAACATAAATAAGTCTAATTCTTTCCCAAGTTTTCTATGGTCACGCTCTTTGGCTTCTTCACGCATTTTGATGTATTCTTTTAAAGCTTTTTTATCAAAGAAAGCAGTTCCGTATACACGTTGCATCATATGGTTATCAGAGTTTCCTCTCCAGTATGCTCCGGCAACTGACAATAATTTAAAGATTTGGATGCGTCCAGTTGATGGCACATGTACCCCGCGACATAAGTCAACAAAGTCGCCTTGCTCATAAACAGTAATCACTTCATCTTCTGGTAGGTCAGTAATTAATTCCACTTTATATGGATCTTCCTTAAACAACTCTAAAGCATCGGCACGAGAAATTTCTTTACGCACGATTGGGTTATTTTCTTTTACAATCGCCATCATCTCTTTTTCAATCGCTTCTAAGTTTTCTTCAGAGATAACCTCTTCACCATTATCAGTGTCATAGTAAAACCCATTTTCAATTGCTGGTCCAACACCAAAATGAATATTTGGGTATAAACGTTTCATCGCGTTTGCCATCAAGTGAGCTGTTGAGTGACGTAAAATTCCTAACGCGTCCTCATGGTCTGGTGTCACGATTTCAATTGACCCATCCACTTCGATTGGTCGCTCTAAATCAATCAACTCGCCATTTAATTTACCTGCTAAGGCTTTTTTTGCTAGAGAATTGCTGATGCTTTTTGCAATATCTAATGTTGATGAGCCACTCTCAAATTCTTTGACAGCGCCATCTGGAAAAGTAATCTTAATCATACTATCGTCTCCTTTTAATTGTTTAAATAAAAAAAGCCCTAGTAAGTCATATTGACCTACTAGGACGAATCATCGTGGTTCCACCTAATATTTAAGACATAAATCTATGTCTCCTCGAGCGTGTTAACGGTACGACCGGTCAAGTTTCAACTCGACTTTCGAAAGTGGTCAACACGTGCACTTATCTGGAAAACTCTCAATTATGTTTTCCTCCCTGTCAGATAGCCCTCACATATCGGTGTCTTTCTCAACAATTATCTTTTATTTATCTACAGTTATATTTATAACACCTTTATAAATATAAAACAAGTACAAACATTTAATTTTTTAATTTAAACGTTTTGGGTGCGACTTTTTTTATCACAATTAGCCCAATAGCAACATACAATAACGACACAATAGACAAGCCTAATGCATAGTAAAGTCCTGTAGTTTTTAATTGTAAATTCATATAGGCAAATAAATAAAAGACACCGTTCACTACTTTATAAATGGGATTGATTACTTGAAAATCACTTGTAAAGGGTTGAAGGATATAATAAACAAATAATTCGTGAAACGAAAAAAGTAACGTCAGACTAATCATCACAAACAACACAAGTCCAATCAGATAGAGTGAGTTAAGCCCTACAACGACTAAATTAAAAACGATTAACCAAAATAATAACACACCATTGACCAGACTGTTATACAAGAGGATTTTCTTAAGTCTAGCAAAAAATCCACTTATAATGGCTTCTTTGGTTCGATAAAAAGGAAAACTCAACATTGACATATCACAATTCATAAATAAACTTTGAACCACACTTTTTCCAACTGATGTTAAATATAAAATGAAGAAAAGCGAAGGAACAAGTCGGTACATAAATGATTCTAATTCGCTCACATCAGACATTAATGGAAAAAATAGACTAACTATCATTAAAGCAAGCCCTAGCACGCTGATGCTAATAACCTTAATCCACATTCCTCGACTGAGCCCTTTTTTAAACCGACTAAAAAATAACGCATTTAAGTAGGCATTTCCTGACAAATCATCGAAATTCGCCTGTTCATCAATACTCATTTTTTTCGTTAAGCCAACGCCTTCGGTAAAGTTTGTGGTTTTGTTTTTTAACTCTTTATCATCTGCTTCAAATACATACATTGAAGAACTTACTTTCTTTTCGGCAACTAACGTAAAACGAGGATAAGACAAATAACTTTTGACTATTAACCAACTAGCTAGAAAGTTAAACATAATCAGTCCTATTATTACCAATGGATTAGAAAATAAAAAATGCATCAAGGATGCTAACTTTGTTAACATAAGGACACTAACCAAACCAAGCATTCCTACTAAAATCGCAACTTTCTTTACCCATGGATGCTTTTGAATAGTCAAAGGTAAATCTATCAAAGACCATAATAATTGACTAAATAGATAAAGACTACTACCAAATAATGTCGCTAATACTACTGGTAGATGGTTCATCATACTCAGAAAAATTAACACAATTGTTGCGATGAACACATCCATACAAATAACGAGTAAATTCATTCTTTTCAAATGAGAAGATTTATTAATCCGAAAATTAATGATAAATAACACATCTTTTTTATCAGGAATACTAAACAAGGAAGCAAATATTGGCAGATAAAAACCAAAAACAACTAGCCAAATATCAAAACTTGTTAACGATTGCTTATCAAACACAATAGTCGCTAAAAACGAACTAACGACAAACGGAATGATTCCTATTATAACTTTGATTGCTAGGGATATAGCGAATTTGATATATGTGAATACTTTTTTCAATGGATAATCTGCGTAGACCATTCCAACTGGGACGATTTTACCGATGAAAGGAATTCTACCAATAAAATATACCAAACCATTTATAAAGGTAGTTCCTTTAAATAACTGAAGGGACATATATTCCTTGAGAGTTGATTTAACATTATTCATCATTAGACTCACCTAATACTTCAGCTACAACTTCTTGCTTCTCACTGACCTCATCAGATAATAAAGCAACAATGTCTGCTTCAAAACTGTTTGTATGAATTTTACTAGGATCAAATCCTGTTAGTTTCCCGTTATGTAATACCACAATCTCATCACATAAGTCTTGAGCTAACTGTAAAATATGTGTCGAGAAAATCACAACAGAGTCTTTTTTTATGGATAAAATCAATTCTTTCATTTCGTGAGCTGCAACCACATCAAAACTCGTCAATGGCTCATCAAGTAACAAGACAGGTGGTTGCACCATCATGGTTGCAATCATTTGTACTTTATTTTTCATACCATGTGAATAGTCTTTTAATAAACGATGACGATCCTCTTTTTTAATGCCGACTTTTGCCAAGTACTCATCTGGCGTTCGAACGTTTAACATTTTTTCCTTATTCATATCGATAAAAAATTTGATAAATTCATAACCTGTCATAAAATCTGGCACTGTTGGAGTCGCATGAACTAACCCAACTTCTAGATCAGAAAAATCATGCTCTGTCATGTCCTCTTTCAACTGAATCGTCCCTGAGTCAATGGATAAATCTTTTGATATACAATTAAAAAGTGTCGTTTTACCCGCTCCATTTCGACCTAATAATCCATATATTTTGCCTTTTTCAAATTGAAAACTCGCTTCATCTAAAATCACTTTATCATCAAACTTTTTCACTACGTCTTGTATAATTAACTCCACTCAACCCACTCCTTTAGTTTAAATGTCTTTATAGTATATCATAAAGTGATATACTATAAAATTAGTTGTCACAAATAATTTTACGTTCTATACTTAATTAAATATGTTAAAGAAAGATGGGATAATATGAAAATAGGTATTTTCGGTGCTGGTCATATGGGTAGTGCCATGATAAAAGGATGGGTTCAATCAAACGAAATTAAACCAGAGGATATTTTAGTTAAGGGTGGTCGTAGTAATACGGCAGCAAAGTTACAAAAAACGATTCCCTTTAAATTAACAGATAGTGTAGCTGACTTTAATCAGGTAGATATTATTTTTTTAGCCGTTAAGACACCTATTATTTTGCCGGTGATTCATGAGTTAAAAAACTTTTTAAAATCGAGTATTCCTATTGTGTCAGTATCTGCAGGCGTGCCTGTTTCTGAGATGCAAGTCGCTTTGGGTGAAGAATATCCTGTGGCTCAGGCCATTCCGAATACACCTGTACAAATCAATCAAGGCATCACGGGTATTGTTTATACTGACTCAATCACTGACGCCCAAAAAGAGATGATTCATCAATCACTTGCTATTTTAGGTATGGTGAAAGAAATTACCGCAGATAACATCAATATTTTTGGTACATTAGCTGGGTGTGGGCCTGCATTTGTTGATGTCTTCATGGAAGCTCTAGGAGATGCAGCTGTTCTTCATGGCATGAATCGCGAACTGGCCTATGAGGTGGTTGCTAACATGGTGAGCGGTGCTGCTAATCTCTTATCAGAGTCTAAAAAACATCCTGGCGAGTTAAAGGATGGGGTTACTTCTCCGGGAGGTACTACAATAAAAGGAGTGGTCGCATTAGAAAAAAACGGCTTTAGATATGCTACTATCTCAAGTATTGATAGTATTATGAATTCATATAAATAAAAAAACTGTCCCAGAAAACCACGATGGCTTCTGGGATAGTTTTAATCTACAGTGACTTCTTTATATAATTTTTTAAAATAAAATGCTCTAGCAATTAGATAATAGCTAATTTGGATAATTAAAAATATGCCTATAACCCAAAAGGCTGTAATTTGTAGTCCTTGTCCAAACATGGCGTACATGGATTTAAGTGCAACAATTCCATGAATAGATGAAACAATAATTGGTGTGAAAAACAAGATGGCCACTTGCCGATATACCATGCGTTTCATGTCTTTTCGACTAATCCCTAACTGATAAACCATTCGAAATTTTTCCGTATCCACAGACATATCACTATACAATCTAAAATATAAAAAACTACCCGCAGAAACAAAAAAGATAGCACCTATAAAAAACCCAACAAATAAGACGGGAGTATAGATATCTGTGATTGATTGCATAATAAGTGCCTTACTTTTTAGCCCTTGTATATCCGCTAACCGACTTGCCACATGCACTTGTTTGTCGCGTGTTTTATTATCGGCTAACCAACCAATTTCTTGTTGCTCACCGTATTGATCAATAAAGGCTCTATATACTTCTTTCGGTACAACATAGACATTTTGAAATCCTGGAATGACTTCTTTTTTTACTTGTATTGACTCCACAGATAGACTAGCTTGGTTAGGGACTGGTAATTGTTTTAAGTATCCCTTTTGATAATTACTACTCATATCTTCATGTTTGGTTTCAACACGATATGTTTTACTGTCATCTGGCAATGCTTTATTGCCAATAAATTGTGCCAATTCTTGATATGTGTGGTGACTAATAACTCGATATCCGTTATGGTGTTCATTAGATGGGACATTTACTAGCTTCATCCGTAATTCCATCATGTCTAAATTTTCATTATCAATCTCACGTTGCATCACATCCAGATTTTTGGCTAATTCTTGTTTTTTACCATCAATATCAGTCAGATAAAAATCATAGGTCATCGCGTCAACTGAGGAATAAGTCATCTCTTTAAACCCTGTCAAAGAACCAATCGCGGCAAATGCTACAGTGGTAATAACTGACACCAAGAAAAAGGAACGTGCGTTATCTTTCATCCGAAATCCTAAATCAGAGTAGACCAGCATATTGGTTTTATTCCAAAACCGGTGTTTATTTTTTTTCAATCGCGAAATCACTAGGATACTAAGTTGATTAAATAAAAAATGCGTTCCGACTATAACAACTAAAATAACTGGTATCATCGAAAAAAATACTTGTATTCCTTTAACAGTAAGAGCAATTGTATACCCACCACCAATTAACAAGACAGCTAATAATGACTTGAATGGTGACACTTTTAGCTCACCTTTACCATTCTCATCACTTTGTAGAAGTGCTTGAATATCCATTTTTGGTATTTTTAATTGAATAAATAAAGAAATAGAAAAAAACAACAAAGTAAAGGCAATAAAGGTGATGATAATCGAATACATAGGAAAATAAAATGGTAACTCAATACCTAATATCGATTTACTTAAAAAAAGGAGTAATTGAGAAAAAATTAATCCTAATAATATCCCACCTATTGTCGCTACAAACCCAACAAGCGTATTTTCGCCAAATACCATTTTTCTTAGTTGCTTCGGCGACATACCCTGAATTAGTAACAAACCAAATTCTTTTTTTCTCGATTGCAAAAATATATCCATCGAATACAAAACATAAAAAAAGGAAAACACAAAAATAATCAAAGATGAAACATTCATTCCTACTATTACAACCTGACTCATATTCTCATGACTTAACATAGGATGATGTGCAAAAGTTGAAAAGGTGAAAAAGGTCATCACTGTCGTCAGCGTGCTAAGAAGATAAGCTAAATACAATGATTTATTACGTATAGTATGCTTGAATATAAATTCATTAAAAGTCATCTGCTTCACCGTCTAACTGTTTCAAACACACTAAAATATCATCATAAAATTCACTCTGAGAAGCATGTCGTTGAATTTCTTGTATAAGTTCACCATCTTTAATAAACATAATTTTTTGACAATAGCTAGCTGCAAACGCGTCATGTGTCACCATTAAAATAGTAGAATGTAATCGTTGGTTTAAGTTGGAGAGTAACCTCATGACCTCCTTAGACGCCTTGGTATCTAGATTTCCAGTAGGTTCATCGGCTAGCAACAACTTTGGTTCATGAATCATCGCTCTTGCAATAGCCACGCGTTGAGCTTGACCTCCTGATATTTGGCTAATTCTTTTATCGAGCAATTGTTCTATCCCTAAAATTTGTGCCATATCATTTAGAGCATTTGTCATCAATTCAACATTTTCACCATCCAACGTCAGTGGCAAAACAATATTTTCTCCGACTGTCAATGTAGGCATTAAGTTAAACCCCTGAAACACAAATCCTAATTCATTACGCCTAAATTTTGCTAGGTCATCTTGATTCAATTCAGAAGGGTTTTCCCCATCAAGTAAGACTTGACCGGTTGTAGGTTTATCAATCGTCCCGATTAAATTTAATAACGTTGATTTACCGCTACCAGAAGGGCCCATAATCCCAACAAACTCCCCCTTATCGACCGTTAATGATACACCTTTTAATGCTTGAAAAAGCAAGTCACGTGAGCCATAAGACTTTGTGACATTTTTTAATTCTAACATGTTATTTACCTACTTTCTCTTCCAGAATTCCCCTAATTATAGAGTAACATGTAAGAGCCTATATTTAAACGAACAATAGTGTAAGTTTGTTAACAAACATTTAATATTAACACAATTTTATTAAAAAAGACTGTTATTTATACATATTTTTGCTATACTTATTAAGTATAAAACCTTGGAGGTGACAAAATGGCCGTTTTAGAAGCGACGATTTTATTTATTATACTTGTTATAATATCCAATATTATTAGTCATTATCTCGTAGCAATTCCAACTGCCTTAATAGAAATTAGTGTGGGCGTGATTGTGGCGTTATTCTTACATATAGATATTGAATTACAAACAGATTGGTTCATGTTATTATTTGTTGCACCACTCCTTTATAGTGATGCCAAACATTTTCCAAAGAAAGAATTATGGGAGTTACGAACCCCTATCTTTGCCAATGCTATTTTGTTAGTTTTTTTGACGACAATAGCAGGCGGATTATTGATTAATGTGTTTATCCCTCAAGTTAGTTTACCGCTAGCTTTTGCGTTGGCTGCTGTCTTGTCTCCAACTGATCCAGTTGCCGTTCAAGGTATTGCCGAGCAAGTAAAATTGCCTAAAAAAATTCTAACGTTGATTAGTGGCGAGAGTTTAATTAATGATGCTAGTGGGTTAATTGCGTTTAAATATGCACTCGCAGCCTTTTTAACCGGTTACTTTTCTCTCAAACAGGCAACAGGAGATTTTATTTATATGACGATTATCGGGATTGTCATTGGATATGTGATTAATAAATTAATTTACATGATTCAACGAACATTACTCAGACAGGGCATTCAAGATGTGATTTTACACTCATCATTACAAGTTATGACTCCTTTTGTGATTTTTATAGCTGCTGAACTGGTACATGCTTCTGGAGTGATTGCCGTTGTGGTAGCTGGTGTGATGGCGATTCAACAAGAACCACTATTTCGTGGACGATTTTCAGAAATCAAAATTGTGACAAATAAATTATGGGATATCATTATCTATTTATTAAACGGTATTGTGTTTGTTATTTTAGGAACAACGCTCCCATATGCGATGCGCGCTGCTATTATTGATCCATCAATTAGCAATGGGCTATTGATTTTATATGTACTCATTGTCTGGGTTATCTTAATGAGTATTCGCACACTTTGGTCTTACACGTATATGTGGTACGACTACCTTAAATCCCAAAAGACCATGTCACTTAAGCCAAAATTTTCTGTTGCTGTATTAACTGGATTAACAGGTGTTAGAGGGGCTGTTACAATGGCAATGGTCTTATCAATTCCTTTCTTTTTACCGGATGGAAATGTCTTCCAAGAAAGATATTTGATTATCTTTTTAGCTAGTGGGGTTATTTTAGTGAGTTTATTAGTCGCCGTGATTACATTACCGATTTTTACCAAACAAAAGAAACGATTAGTTCTGACAGGCGACGAAGCAAATCCAGAACCAATTGATGATCTTTCAGATGACACTCAATTGCCAGAAATTGAAGCACGAAAATTAATTACAAAACAAGCAATTAAATCCTTGAAACAAGATTTGACTCCTGAAAACGAATTGATTATCAACGACATTTTACAAGATTTAGATAAACAATTAAGGTTTCTTTACTTAGATGACGATCGAACATCAAATGAGATATACTATAAATTAGAACTTGAATACCGTCACCTTGCTGCAGATTATGAAACAAAAAAAGTCTGTGAGCTGTTACCAATGCTCAACTTACCAAAGAAAACTGAAAAAAACTATTTAAACATGTTATATTATAAACAACGTGCTCATTCAAGTAATATCAACATGATGGCTCATCAATATTTATATAAAATACAAAAGAAAACCAAACGATTAATTTATCAATCTATCTTAAAAAAACAATCAGATTCCTATCAATTGGATACAATCAAAAAAATTACAACATTAGAAGTGAATAGTTCAGAAGCAACTGTCAATATGCTTCAAACGTGTCAACATCATCTCGATCAATCAGATAGGTATTTTACTGTGCGATATAATATTTTGAATCAATTAATGATGGAATACCAAAGTAAAGTGCATCGACTTCAGCATTATCACCTAGTACAAGAAGCAAGTTATCAAGAACTGTATCAAGATTATTTTTTACGTGCACTAGACGAGGAACGTGGGATGATTCAAACATTACTTGAAAAAGGGCTTATCTCAAATACTATGGCAAATCAGTTACGACAAGGGATTAACTATAGTGAAACATCTTTCTTACAAACAAACGTTGAAGATTAAAAAATCATCCTAAGAGAAAAACTCTTAGGATGATTTTTATATATATGTTAGATAACATACAAATTTAATAATCTGGAAGAAAAATCGCCAGTACAATATAAGGAATTAGTGCCCCCGTTAAAAAGAGAATCAACCCAAATACGTAGCAGAAATTCCACAGACATCATCCAATCCCCACAGACTCCAGAAAAAAACTTTATCAGTACTTGATTTTCTTAATCTTCTCACTAGCTCACTATACGTTAATTCATACTCATTACTAAACGACCGATTAATCATCTCTCAAATGTCATTTGGAAACTCTTTGTTTAGATTTTTTATAGTTTCCTTGCTTTTTAAATATTAGACTATAAAAAAACCAACTTTCGCTTAAGAAAGTTGGTTTTTTTATTATTCTACTGTCACACTTTTTGCTAAGTTACGTGGTTTATCAACATCTAACCCTCTTTGTAAACTTGCATAGTATGCTAATAATTGTAAAGGCACCACACTAACTAGTGGTGTTAGTAGTTCATGTACTGGCAACAACACTAGTTCGTCGCCTTCATGTGCGACATTTTCAAGTGAGATTGTTAAAACCTTTGCCCCACGACTTTCCACTTCTTTTGCGTTTCCGCGTGTATGACTAGCTGTTTTTTCATCTGTAATAATCGAAATAACTGGTGTGCCTTCTTCAATCAAGGCAATGGTTCCATGTTTTAATTCCCCCGCAGCAAATCCTTCTGCTTGAATATAAGAAATTTCTTTTAATTTAAGTGCTGCTTCCATTGATACGGCATAATCTAGTCCACGACCAATAAAGAAGGCATTGCGTGTTGTTCTTAAGAATGACTCGCTAAGATCAGCTATTAATTCTTTTTCACTAATCATTGAATCCATTATAGAGGCAATAATCGCCATTTCATGAGCTAAATCAATTGATGACGCTTTTTCTAATCCTTTTTTCAATCCAATAGATTGTGCTAAATAAGCCATAACTGCAATTTGAGATGTATAAGCTTTTGTTGATGCTACAGCAATTTCTGGACCGGCATGTAATAATAATGTGTAGGTCGCTTCACGTGATAATGTAGAACCTTTTACGTTCGTAATAGTCAGTGATGGCAAGTTCAATTCATTAACTTTAACCAATACTTGACGACTATCGGCTGTTTCACCACTTTGCGTTAAGAAAATGAAGAAAGGTTTTTCTGATAGAATTGGCATATCATAGCCCATCTCACTAGCTAAATGCACTTCAACTGGAATATTAGTTAACTCTTCGATGATTTTTTTACCAACTAAACCTGCATGCCAACTGGTACCACATCCAACGATATAGATACGATCGCTTGATGCCATATGAGAGATAATGTCTTCATCAATTGTTGTCTTACCATCCTCTGTTAAATATTCAGAGATTAATTTTCTCATCACACTTGGTTGCTCATCAATTTCTTTTAACATGTAATGAGGGTATAAACCTTTTTCAGTGTCTGTTGCATCAATGTCCGCTACAAATGACTCACGTGATAATTTATTTGATTCTCTATCAAAAATAGTCAACTCACTTGGTGTTAAAACGATGCGTTCACCATCTTTAATTTCAACGAATTCATTTGTTTCATTAATCATTGCCATTGCATCGCTACCAACATAATGGCAATTTTCGCCAAGTCCAATTAGTAATGGGCTTTTATTTTTCGCAAGGTATAACGTGTTACTATCTTCCACGTCCATTAACGCAATCGCATAAGAACCTTCTACTTTGTCTAAAGCAGCTTTAAATGCTTCAAAAGGTGTTTTACCTTGACGATAAAAATAATCAACCAATTCAACGACAATCTCACTATCTGTATCCCCTTTTAAGGCGATATCAGTTAAATAATCATTCTTTAAGTCTAAATAGTTTTCAATCACACCATTATGTACTAAACAGAATTTCCCACTTGTTGATTGATGTGGGTGTGCATTTTCTGTATTTGGCACACCATGAGTTGCCCAACGCGTATGACCGATTCCAATATGACCTTCAGGAACGTCATTTGCTAAAGTTCTTAACTCACTCACACGACCTGGTGTCTTTACAAGGTATGCTTGACTGTCATCCGCAACCATAATACCAGCTGAATCATAGCCTCTATATTCTAATTTTTCTAATCCTGTTAATAAAATATCTTTTGCTCGGTTATTTCCGATTACTCCAACTATTCCACACATTAATATTTTCCAACTTTCTTTAAAATAGTTGTTTCTACTTATTGCATAGATAAAGTTTTGTCAAACATGTTTCCCTGTTTTTTTGTCTTTATCTTCAGAGTGCAATCCCCTATGAGCCACCCGCCGAATTTTCGATAAACTCATTCCTCGTCACCTTTTAAAAAGGTCTGGCGCTAATTGGTATAGATAACCTAAATAGTCATATAAAATAGAAACAAGAACATAATAACCTTTAATAAAGTCTCAGTCAACATTTAAATGACTTAATATTGAAAATAAGTAACTATTGGTATAGACAAAAAGCGAGACTAACTAAATGAGTTTGTCATCACTAATATTTTTTATGGCATCTGATAACACTTTATAAATTCTTTCATAAGTACATTTAAAGAACAAAACTGAACAAGAAGAGAATAAATTTCTAATGATATCCCATAGATCAAGTTGATAGATAGAGATAATAAACGTGACAGATGGAAAGAACATCACTCCCCTTTACTAATCGGATAATTACAACAAAACTGATAATATAATACACATAAACAGTGAGTGAAATCCTCCACTCACTGTTTATCAGTTTAAATTCCGATTTCTTTTACGACAACATCAGCAATTTTATCAACATAATAATTAACTTTTTCTTCTGTTGGTGCTTCTGCCATCACACGAAGTAATGGCTCAGTTCCTGAAGGTCTTACAAGGATTCGACCATCCCCATTCATTTCTCCTTCAACTTCTTCAATAATCGCTTTTATAGCCGGAACATCCATCGCACCATATTTATCTGACACTTTAATGTTCACTAATTTTTGTGGGTATTCTTCAATGTCGGCTACTAATTCGGATAATTTTTTACCAGAAGCTTTCATTACTTGCATCAATTGAATGCCTGAAAGTAACCCATCACCTGTTGTGTTGTGTTGTAAGAAGACGATGTGTCCTGATTGTTCTCCACCAAGATTGTAACCAGATTTGCGCATCTCTTCAACCACATATCTATCACCAACTTGAGTTGTAACAGCCGTCATACCTGCTTCTTCAACGGCTTTATGGAACCCTAAGTTACTCATAACAGTGGCAACAATTGTATCTTTGTTTAACTCATCATTGGCTGCAAGATATTTACCACAAATATATAAAATCTTATCTCCATCAACGATTTGTCCTTTTTCATCAACAGCAATCACACGATCACCATCACCATCAAAGGCTAAACCTAAATCAGCTTCTTTTTCAACAACCATTTCTGCTAGTTTTTCAGGATGTGTTGAACCAACACCATCATTGATATTTAACCCATCTGGTCTAACGCCCATTGTATAGAACTCTGTATCTAAATCTGCAAAAAGTTGATTGATTAACGGAGTAGTTGCTCCATTTGCTCCATCTAGGCAGACACTCAAACCAGTGAATTCTTCATCAACTGTTTTCTTCAAGAATTCAATGTATTTTTGCGCACCTTCACGATAAATATTCAAAGTTCCAAGTCCTAATGCTGATGGTCGAGGTAAAACGTCGGTTTCAGCATCTAATAATGCTTCAATTTCTTCTTCTTCTTCATCAGATAATTTGAATCCATCTGGCCCAAAGAACTTGATACCATTATCTTCAGCTGGGTTATGTGACGCTGAAATCATCACACCTGCTGCTGCTTTTTGCGTTCTTGTTAAATACGCCACGCCTGGTGTAGAAATCACACCTAGTTGTAAAACTTCTATTCCAACTGAAAGGAGTCCTGAAATAAGTGCTTGTTCTAATAATTGTCCAGAAATACGTGTATCTCTTCCAACAAGTACTTGTGGTTTTCCTTCAGTTAAGTGGCTATGTTGACATAAGACATGCCCTCCACAACGTCCAATTTTGAATGCTAGTTCTGGTGTTAGTTCTTTATTTGCAACACCTCTCACACCATCAGTGCCAAAATATTTACCCATTTTAATTATTCTCCTCACTCATTTTACAATTTTTATAATGTATTATTTACTATCACTGGTCGTTTTTGCTTCATTTGGTTTAACTGTTATAGACACCATTTCCGGTGTCGCTTTCACACCATTTGGTACAACCACAGAATAAGAACTTGTTGTCGTTTCACGAATGTTTGTTGTATCAACCTTAAGCTCTATGCCATTTATTTCATCCAGTACTTCTTTTGGTCCTTCTATATCCACCATGTCATCTTTTAGTGTAAACGTAAAATCCTTAATCCCTTTTGGAATGGTCCCTGATTGGATTGGAGTGATTTTAACTCGTTTACTTGGGACATTGACTTTTACATTAACAGTCACTGTATCAGGTTCAATTCGAACATTCAGTGGTTCTCCAGCTTTATTGACAGCATATGGCTGCACTTTCTCTGAAAAATTCCCTGTAACGTTTGTTCGTTCACTGACACCAGCAATGACTCGATCAATTTCTTGAATGGACGATTCAGAGCCACTTACTTTTACATTCATTGGATCAATCGTCACTTCTTTTGTTGAGTATCCGTCTTGGTAAATTTTATTATCAATCGCTGGTTCAACTTTGAATGAATTGCTATCTTTATTTTCTATGGTAACAGATAATTTATTCGGTTTAACAGTTCCTTTAACCGAATTTGGTAACCCAACAATTTGCAATGGTACTTCATGTGTCCCAACACTATATTTCGTTAAGTCCATTACCACTGAAAAGCCACGTGTTTCAGCATTAGACTCCTTGTCTAACAAAATTTTATTATTACTTGTCAATTCCACAGAAACACTTTCTTTATAACCGGAAATAAAATACTTATCTTGGTTATAAGTAACATTAACTGGTACATTTTCAGCTGTTGCTTCCAAATTAGTTACTGTGTTATTTGTCTTATGTGATATGACAAATGAGTTGGCATTATAGTATAAAAGAATGGCAAAAAACAAAGATAATATTCTAATAAACCAAGGTGATTTACGATCATTTTTCATCGTTTTTTCCTCCCTTAGTAAAACTTTTTTTAATATCTTCGATAAACATTGCCAAATTTGATTGGGATACATCTTCTTGATCATCAGCTAATTCTTGTTTTAATACTTCTAAATAAGCTTCACGCTGAAGACCTGGTAAAAATGTCTTGTTATGCGTAATACTCACATCACCTGTTTCTTCTGATACTACAAGTGTCAACGCATCCGATGATTCACTCATACCAATTGCCGCACGGTGACGTGTCCCAAATTCTTTTGGTATTTTATTACTTTCTGATAAAGGCAGATAACTCGATGCTGATGCAATTTTATTATCTTTAATAATGACAGCCCCATCATGCAATGGTGTATTGGGTATAAAGATATTAATTAGTAATTGACTCGATATATCCGCATCGAGCGGAATACCAGTTTCAATAATATCAATTAAACTATCATTTCGCTCAATCGTAATCAATGCCCCTATTTTTCTCTTAGACATATATTGCAACGATTCATCTAACGCAGTAATAAATGATTGTTGCATATTTTTTTGTTTGTTAGAGTGCGTTAGTGCCGCACCTCTACCAAGATGTTCTAATCCGCGCCGAACTTCAGGTTGAAAAATGACGATTGCAGCAACTACACCATAAGTAATCACTTGATTCATTAGCCAAGAAACTGTATTTAAGCCAATAAAATCACTGACAATCCTTACAATGATAATCACAGCAATCCCTTTAAATACTTGAATCGCTTTTGTGTCATTAAGTAGCATCAAAAACTTATATACGACATACCACACGACTAATATATCAATGATATGTACCAGTACACTAAGCGTAAAATATTTATCTAATAAATTTTGCCATATCTCAGGTCTGAACAAGCTCGCTTGAGTTAACATCATCTTGCTCCTCCCCCTTTACAATTAAGTAGTTTACTCTATCTTGCTCCCCCCTAGCATTATGGTTACTTTCTCACACTTTTACTATTATAACATAGCATGGTTATCGGAAAACTTTCAATGACTTTTTTTAATAATTTAATTACTTTCAATAAAAAAACACACCCAACATTTGTCGAGTATGTCAATAAACTATAACGTCGCTAATACAATGAAGTTAATAACAAATAGAGCCGTCACTACCCATAAAACAGGTGAGACTTCTTTTACTTTTCCTTTAACCACTTTGATTAACACATAGAAAATAAATCCTGCAGCTATACCATATGAAATACTATATGCTAGACCCATAAATATTGAAGTAAAGAAGGCTGGCACAGCATCTTCAAGATTAGTCCAGGCAATTTCTTTAAATGACGCCATCATCATGATACCAACTAAAATTAACGCCGGAGCCGTTGCTTGAGAAGGCACTGCCCCAACAACAGGTGATAAGAAACTACTTAACAAGAACATAATGGCGACAACCACTGATGTTAAACCAGTACGTCCACCCGCACCAATACCAGCTGCACTTTCTACATAAGTTGTGACGTTACTTGTCCCAACTACTGATCCAGCTGTTGTTGCAATAGCATCAGCAAACAATGCTTTGTCCATTTTTGATTTAATCCCTTTACTTGTCATAACGGATTCTTCTTCTTCTTTTGAGAAAATACCAGTACGACGACCTGTCCCAATAAATGTTCCAATCGTATCAAAAATATCAGATAAACTAAATGCTAAAACCGTTAATAAGACTTGAGGTATTTTGGCTACATCAGAAAATAGTGAAGGCATGCCATTTGGACCAAAAGCTGCACCAAATGTCGTTCCTAAGTCTTTGATTGAGTTTCCTAATGAATTCTCTTGAAAATTAATCGAACTAAAATCAACAACCCCCATTGGAATAGCAATAATTGTAGTCGCTACTATCCCTATTAGAATAGCCCCTTTGACGTTTTTAATCACTAACACTGTAGTAATAACTAGCCCAATCAGTGCCAAAATAATAGCTGGGTTATTAAAATTCGCCAATGCTGGGACAATCCCACCATTTGATACAACGTTCGTTGCTTTATCCCCATCAACTACTGAAGAAACAATTGACGCTTCATCTGATGTAAATTGAAGTAATCCAGCATTTTTAATTCCAACATATGCAATAAAAATACCTATTCCACCGCCAATAGCATGTTGCAAACTTTCGGGAATTGATTGAATAATTAATTTTCTCAAGTTTGTGATGGTAATAATAATATTGATAATACCACATAAAAAGACCATCGCTAACCCCTGTTCCCATGAATAACCTAATCCCATGACAACAGTAAAAGTGAAAAACGCATTTAAGCCCATACCTGGTGCTTGTGCATATGGTACATTAGCAAACAATCCCATGACGAGCGTTCCAATTGCTGATGCGATAATAGTAGCTAGAAAGACTGCTTGAAACGGCATTCCTGATAAAGATAAAATGGTCGGATTCACAAATAAAATATAACTCATTGCAAAAAATGTCGTTAACCCCGCCATGATTTCCGTAGAAACCGTTGTGTTATTCTCTTTTAATCTAAAAAACTTTTCCATTTCTTAACATTGCACCTTCCATAATATAATTAGTTCGTTAATAACTCTAACAAAATTGATTATAGAATTAATAATGAGAAATGGCAACCATTTATTTATATTTATCTAAATTTTTCTTCGCATTGTTCGACTTTTACTTATTTAATAACAAAAAACACCTAATTTGCTCGATTTGAACAAATTAAGTGTGTGATTTATTGATAAATTGCTTTTATAGGATCTAATTTGGCGGCATTAATAGCTGGTATAACACCAAATATTAACCCAATTCCTGCTGAAATAGACGCTGAGAGTATTGCCATACTTGGACTAACAATTGCTGTAATACCATCTGCAAAAGTGGAAATCAGTGTTGCAAGTCCCCATCCAAAGAAGATACCGATGACCCCGCCAATTAGCGTAATAAAAGCAGCCTCTAATAAAAATTGTAATAAAATGGTGATTGGTTTCGCACCGATTGCACGGCGAATCCCGATTTCACGTTTTCGCTCAGAAACAGACACATACATAATATTCATCACCCCAATTCCTCCAACTAATAAAGAAATAGCCGTAATGAATAACAAACCTGTCACGACAGCTTGAAGCATCGATTCAATTTGTTGACGTGCTTGTTCATTTGAACGATCTTCTTCAAATGTTCCAACTAGATTGGGGTGTTGTTCTTTAAGTAACGTATTTGCTTGATCAATAATGGCTTGTCTGTCACTGTGGTCTGTCGTTTTTAATTTAATTGCATTGATTGGTTTATTCTTTGCAAGGTCATTAAACGCTTTTTTAGGCACTTCGTCAAAAAAGGCGGAATCATCCATTATCATGGCGTCATCATCAATTTTAGCCTTTACACCGACTACCAAAAATTTTATACCATCAACATCAATCGCTCTTCCAATAATATCTTTAGGTTTTCGGATGCCTAACGTTGATTGCATGGTATCATACGTGATAATAATACTATTTGATTCTAATTGCTCAGTAGTAAAACTATTTCCAAAACCAACTGGTGTATTCGTTTTACTTGTTGCCACAATTTGACCACTACCTGAAGTGTCAAAATAGTTTAGTGTACTCGTCACCATCTCTTTAGCACCGAATCCAAATCCATAATCAGCACTAATGGTATCAACACCATCGAGTCCTCTTAGCAGCTTTAAATCAAGTTTGTCAAACGCAAACGGCTCTTCGTCTTGAAAGCCAATACTATCATCACTCTGATCGACTTTATAGATTAGACGAATCACGTTAGCATCGGTAGATTCCATTACTTTTAAGCTACTTTGCTTCATCCCTTCACCGATTGCTGATACTGTTACGACAGCTGTGATTCCAATAATAATTCCAACCATCGTTAAAAAAACACGTAGTTTATGTGCCCTTAAACTTAGGAAAGTACTTAATAATAGATTTTTAAGCATTGATAAATTCCTCCTCGGTAAGGAATAAACCATCTTTCATATAAACCACTCGTGTGGCATACTTTCTCATATCAGGATCATGAGTGACCATGACAATTGTTTTTCCTTCTTTATTTAAATTCGACAAGATAGTCATAATATCTTCACTCGTTTCACTATCAAGAGCTCCTGTAGGCTCATCTGCCATAATGAGTAGTGGATCATTAACTAAGGCTCTAGCTATGGCGACACGTTGCTGTTGTCCTCCTGATAACTCAGTCGTTTTAGAAAACTCTTTTCCTTCTAAACCAACCATAGCTAAATAGTCTGAGGCGATTTGACGACGTTCTTTTTCTTTTTTCTTCCCACCATACACCATTGGTAATTCAACATTTTGAATCACATTTAACGATTGTATTAAGAAAAATTGTTGAAAAATAAATCCGATATATTCGTTTCTTAAAGTCGATTTTTGATTTTCAGTTAATTCTGACGCGTCTTTATTATCAAAAATATACTCACCATCTGATAGTTGATCTAAAAATCCAATAATATTCATGAGCGTCGTTTTTCCACTACCGGATTTCCCCATAATCATGATAAATTCGCCTTGCTCAATAGTAAGGTTGAGATTTTTTAAGACATGCAGTGTTGATTTGCCGACTGGATAGTATTTATTTATATCATTTAACTCAACTAATACTGGGTTGTCGTGACTCATTATTTTTCTCCTCCTTCATTTTCGGTAACTTCACCCCCAGGAGTTGGTTCACCTACTGTTAAAGGTACTTCGGATGAAATAATGACACGATCTAAGCCTTCTAAACCACTTGTTACGATAATTTTATCTTTTGATGCCCCTTGATCGGTCGTTTCAACTACCCGTTTTGCAATTGTGCCAAAATCATCAACGAGTACATAAACTTCTTTCGTTTTATCATCTACTTTTACGGCTTCTTTTGGTATTTCTATTTTTTTATCTTCTAGCTTAATTGAAGCTTGTACGTGGAATCCTTTACGAATTTCTTTTGCATCTTTTAAACTTAATTTTACTGTGTAAGTTGATAAAGAATTCCCACTATTTGATGCACCACCTTCTGTTGCTTGCTGGGTATTTGGAATATTAGACACATAAGTGACTTCACCTTTGTATAGTTTATTATCCGCAATGGTTCTAACGTCCGCTATTTGTTTTTCTTTAACTTTTTCTAAGTCTTTCTCATTGACACTACCTTCAACATAAAAATCAGTTGATGATAAAGTTAAAATGGCACTATCTCTGTTTTGGTCTTGTGGAATAATAACCTGACCGTCAAAAGGTGCAATGACTTTATTAACCTGTTTTTCGCTTAATTCATTAATTTGTGTTTGTAATTGACTCATTTTAATATCATAACTACCTAAATCATATTTTAATTCTATGCTTTCTTTCGATACAGGGCTACTGGTAGCTTCTCCTGATTCTGAGGTTGGCGCATTATTCATTTCATTTATTTCAAGTTGCATTTGTCTTGCAGCTTTTTCTTTTTCGGCTTGTGTTGATTCAATTTGAAATTTCAAATCTCTAATTTGAGAGTCTGTTGTCTCATCTAAGTATTGATAAAGCACTGTATCTTTTGTGACATTTTCACCATTTTTTACGTTTAAATCACCCAATTTACCTAGAGTTGTATCTTTGGTAAATTCTTTTGACATAACAGGTGTTACCACACCATTAATAAACACTTGATCAACATTTTCAACGGTATAAAACTCAATTTTTTCTTCTTCCTTTGTGTTTACTGGCTCTTTTTTCGATAACACCATTTTCCCACCGATTGCAGCAATCACTACCAACCCAATAATACTCCCAATAACCACTTTTTTCTTTTTCGACATCCCCAATAACTCCTTTTTCATTAATAATTTAAGTATACCTAAAAAAAGCATTGGAAAAATCAGTCGATGGTCCTATTGTGAATGAGTATAAGAAAAGCGGATAAGTCCGCCTTGACCTATGAAAAAATAGGAAATTTGACCCTGAATGAGCAGCGAAGCGCGCAATGGGGCAAATTTATCTTTTTTTCACTAGGTCAGGACTTGGGAGCTAGACATTGACGGCTGAACTTATAATCCCCTAGTCTATTAAAAAAACTACCTAGTTTTCACTAGATAGTTTCAACGTTATTTAAATAAGTTTGAGAAGAAATCTTTAATCTTTTGCCAAATTCCTTTTGCTTTTTCGACATTTTCTTCTGACAATAAATTATCTTTAAATTCTTTACCATTTTTCACAATGTCATCTTTAAACCCAGATAATTGACTGGTTAATTCTTTATCTGTGATGGCACTTGTATTAGTAAAGTTCACCATGTTATTGACGACTTGCGTTTTTAGTTCTGGTGTAATGGCTTCTTGCAGGCCGTTTTTCTCAATTTGTTCGTCAACCACATTGGTTACTTCTTGTTTCTTTTTCTCATCAGACATGTCACTTAATTTCTTATTAATTTTTTGTAATTCCATTTGAATATCAGCTAACATGACTAAGATGTTTTCTGAAGAATAATCTTTATTATCTTGGTTTTGTTGATCAATGGCAGAAACCACTTGCATTTGATCTTGTGCTACTTCACGCTTTTCATCACGCTCTTTTTGTTCTGTTTGATTAGAGGCAGGATCTACTTCATCATAAATCTTATAAATACCAGCTAATGCACCACTACCATCCATTGGTCGAACGCTTGCAATACGAATGTATGCATCATATACACCACTTGTAATAGCTGCTGAGCGGTACATTGCTTCTGTTCTTGCAGTAATTTTATCTGGTGTCACAATATCAACTGTCACACCCGACCCACTTTTTGTACGAGCAATCAACGCACTTGAATAAGCTTTTGACGAACTGGTAAATTCTGGAACGTCGGTCACATACTTCACTAAATCATTGCCATCAACAATGTATTCATTTATATTCTGAGTGTTTGTTCCACTTAACATGGATACTTTACTCAAGTCTTTTGTTAAAATATCACGTGTTTGTTGCTTTTCAGCATCTGTTAAGCCATTACCTAATGCGATATTTGGAATATCCCATCCTTCATCTTTCGCTTTTTCTGCAGCCGAAACTTGCGTACTTAATCCAACTGTTGAAAGTAGTGTAAGACCTAGTAAAATCTTTTTAAATTTATTCATAACATCACCTTTTCATCTTATTTCCTACTAAATGTAACACATCTATTCCTTATTTCCATCCATCTTTAGAATGAATTAAGTCTTTTTATTGATTATTTAACATTCTTTAAAAAAAATCAATTAAAAACAAACGCACTAGCTTTAACTAGTGCGATATTATTTTTATTCTAAAAAGTCTTTTAATTGTTTTGAACGAGATGGGTGGCGTAATTTTCTTAACGCTTTTGCTTCTATTTGACGGATTCTCTCACGTGTGACACCAAATACTTTTCCTACTTCTTCAAGAGTACGCGTACGGCCATCATCTAAGCCAAAACGTAAACGCAAAACATTTTCTTCGCGATCGGTCAGTGTATCTAATACACTTTCTAATTGTTCTTTTAATAATTCATAGGCTGCATGTTCAGCAGGACTTGTCGCTTCTTGATCTTCAATAAAATCTCCTAAGTGTGAGTCATCTTCTTCCCCAATTGGTGTTTCAAGAGACACAGGCTCTTGTGCGATTTTAAGGATTTCACGTACTTTTTCAGGTGATAAATCCATCTCCGCTCCAATTTCTTCAGGTGTTGGTTCGCGACCTAAGTCTTGTAGTAATTGACGTTGGATACGAATTAATTTGTTGATTGTTTCAACCATATGAACCGGAATACGAATCGTTCTGGCTTGGTCGGCAATCGCACGAGTAATCGCTTGACGAATCCACCAAGTCGCATAAGTAGAAAACTTAAATCCTTTTTCATGGTCAAATTTTTCTACAGCTTTCATCAATCCCATGTTACCTTCTTGGATTAAATCAAGGAATTGCATCCCACGACCAACATAACGTTTGGCAATACTAACCACTAAACGCAAGTTAGCTTCTGCCAGTTCTTGCTTTGCTTCAGGGTCACCTTCTTTAATACGTAACGCTAGAGCCACTTCTTCGTCAGCTGTAAGAAGGGATACACGACCAATTTCTTTAAGATACATACGAACAGGATCATTAATTTTTACCCCAGCTGGTGCAATTAAATCTTCTTCTTCTTCTTTTTCTTTTGTCTTCTTAGATTCTTGATTTTTTTTAGCGACACGCAAACTATGTTCACTTGGCTCGCCTTTTTCATCAACAACGCTAATTCCTGCGTCCTCAACTTTTTCAATCAATTCATCCATATCATCAGCATCTAATTCATAAGGAGTAGCTAATTTGTTTGTTAACTCATCATAAAACACCGAACCTTTTACCTTGTTCAACTTGATGAATTTGGTTACTTCTTTTTTGTATGCTTCATCTTTTACCATTTTTGACACGATGGACTCCCCCTTATATTATCACCAATTACTTAATTTTTTTTGTAATTGGATAATCTCTAATGTTACTTCCATTTCTTCAACAGCATTCCCTGTCTGCTTAGCTGTTTGTTGTCGAGTCATTAAATCGTCAATTTTAGATTGAATGCTCGCTTTTTTTATCACATGTAAACAATCACTAATCTCTGTCTCATTACTTTGTTGACTAATGTCCTGCATGGTAATTGTGACTAATAATTGTCTTAAATTTTCTTCTTTTAAATAATTAATAAAATCTGCTAGTTCAATTTGACCATATAGTTCATAAAAACTTGCTATATGCTGAAATAACTCTTGGTATTCATCATGAACAAACGAAAAATCCTTTTTATTTACTAATTGAGTAAATATTGCCTTCTCTTTTAATATACGATAAATCAGTAATCTTTCAGCTTTTTCAACCACCGTTTGTTTTCGGACTTGTTGAATTTGTGGTATCACAACTTCTGGTTGTTTTGGTATGACTTTTTTAAACTGATGCACTTTGTTTGACTGAATAAACGAATTTAACTGGATTTGCAAGGTATCTTTTGAAACGTGATACTCTTCAGATAATTGAGTTAACGCAAAATCTTTTTCAATAACTGATGGGATTTTCGCTAATTCCTGTAAGACAAGATCTAAATAAGTTAACACATCTGACTCATTGTCTAGATTAAACTCTTGTGATAAAAATTGTTTCTTAAACTGAAACACGGTTAACTGATGGTGTTTTAATTCATTTTCCAATGCTTCAAGACCATATGTTTTTCTATACTCATCTGGATCTAACCGATTGGGTAACATCACTACTTGAACACCTAGCGTTGTATTATCAGTTAATAACTCTACCGCACGATTTGTCGCATTTATCCCAGCAGCATCACCGTCATAGACAATCGTCACATCTTGACAAACTCTCTCGAGTCGATTAATCTGCTGTTCCGTCAAACTCGTTCCCATTGTAGCGACCGCATTTTTTACCCCTGACATATGAGATGCTATCACATCCATAAATCCTTCAAATAAGAATACATCATTCGACTTTCTAATATGGGGTCTTGCCAAATGAAAATTATAAATGACATCTCGTTTATTAAAAATTTCCGTTTCAGGACTGTTTAAATACTTTGGTTGTTTGACGTCTTGTTTTGCCTGTTCAGAAGGCATCATGCGACCTGAAAAGCCAATTGTTTTACCTTGAGCATCTTTTATTGGAAACATAATCCGGTTAACAAAGCGATCGGTATATGATCCATCATCTCTTTCGATAAACAAACCTGACTGTCCATAAAACGTTTCATCAAACTCTTTTTCCATAACTTTTAATAAAATTTGCCGATTGTCCGGAGCAAATCCTATCTCAAATTCTTCTATTACGTCTTTAGGAATATCTCGCGACTCTAAATAAGCCATCGCCTCTTTTCCAGCCTCTGTATTCACTAGTATATGATGAAAAAACTTTTTTGCATGCTCATGCATTGTGATTAACGTCTGGTGCGTTTGATTTTTTTCAGTGCTACGTTGTTCACTATAAACTGAAGTTGGTAATGAGACATTTAAAGGTACTGCCAACTTCTCAACAGATTCAGGAAACGACAATCCTTCTATCTCTTGAATAAACGTAAACACATTACCACCCTTGCCACACCCAAAACAATGAAAGATTTGTTTGTCCTCTGCTACAGTAAACGAAGGCGTTTTTTCGTTGTGAAAGGGACATAAACCAAGGTAGTTTTTACCAGATTTTTTTAATTGAACATAGTTTTCAACAACCTCAACAATATTTGTTTCTTGTCTAACTGTATCAATTAATTCTTGAGGGATTAATTGTGACAACGTAATCATCCCCTTTTACATAATTAAGTCAGAAAAGTCGCACTGAACCCAGCGCGACCATGACATAACTTTTCATAATAAATTATAACATAATTCGACATGTTTGCAACAATTTGTGCTTAGTTAAAAGAACCCATTTTTCCAGTAATCAATTTATCTAAAATTAACTTACCTAAAATTGAACAGATAACAAGCACGATAAAAATAGGGAGTGTTGTCGCATTGAGCCACGTAATTTCAAGTAGTGACTTGAATAGCATAGCTGCAACAAATGTTCCCACAGTTGTTGTCACAGCTAAGAATAATCTTAATGGATTAAACGGAAGACAAGCTTTAATCACTGCCATTGAGCTCACTGCAATTAACATATAATACATTAACGTCGTTTGATCGACTCCACTAATGCCAAACTTCGGTGAAATAAAGTAAATCACAAGGATATTTATTACCACCAGTAACGCATTTGGTAACGCTCGTCTTAACGCAGTTGGTAAGAATTTTGTTGTAATCTTGCGTTTATCTGATTCAAATGATAAAAAGAATGTTGGGTAACCTTCAATTGCCAAATCAAGCAGTGTAATTTGAATTGGAATAAATGGAAATCCAATCGCTGCTACCATACAAATGATTGACAAAATGAATGAATAGATTGTTTTAATAAAGAAAATACTTGCCACTTTTGTCACGTTGTTTACTACGCGTCGACCTTCAAATAATACGTCTGGCAACGTAGTAAAATCTGAGTTAAGCAAGACAAGATTCGCCATTTGACGTGTGGCGTTATCTCCTTCTGCCATGGCGATACTACAATCTGCTTCTTTCATTGCTAAAATATCATTGACACCATCACCTGTCATAGCAACAATATGGTCTTTTTGACGCAAAGCTTCCACTAACCATTTTTTCTGTTGTGGACTCACTCGCCCAAATACAGTGTAATCATCAACTATTTGTTTGACTTCTTCTTCAGTTTTGATAGTTGATAAATCGATATATTGCTCATAATTTTTTAATCCCGCACGTCTAGCAACATTTGATACGGTAATTGGGTTGTCACCTGAAATAACTTTTAACGCAACCCCTTCACTATCCAAATAAGCTAACGTTTCTTCCGCGTTTTCACGAATGGCATCTTCAATAATTAAAACTGATTGAGCGTCAACAGAACCAACTGTGTCGTTAATTTGTGTCGCCTGTGCATCAATACCTATTAATAAGACACGACTTCCCTGTTCTTGAGCTTGCATCACTTCTGTAGGTATGGAACTTTCTGATACTAATCTTTCTGGTGCACCTAAATACACACAACCAATGCCTTCAAATAACACAGCACCCCATTTTCTATCAGAAGAAAATGGTAATACATCTAATACGTTTAAGTCATTTGATGTCTTGAAATATGAACGTAAGGCTTGCATTGTAAGGTTATTATCATCTGTTGCATTGATATAATTACCCATTAACTTATTCGTATCAATTTGGCTATTTTTACTTGCCAAATCAATCATTTCTGAGACAATCATGTTACCTTGAGTAATGGTTCCTGTTTTATCCAAACATAACACGTCAACATGAGCTAACGTTTCAATAGAATGCATATCTTGTACTAATACTTTTTTCTTCGTTAATTTCACAACACCTGTTGCAAGCGCAATACTGATTAAAAGCACCATTCCTTTTGGTAACATTCCAAGTAGTGCTGCAGCTGAAGAAACAACGGATAGCTTGATGTCGCTGTTTCTTAAAAAATAAGCTTCTAAAAATAAAATGACCCCTAATGGAATAATAATGTAACTTGTAAATTTAGCCACTTTTCTAATTGATTGAACTAATTCAGACGTCACAGGTTTATGTATTTTAGCTTCTTCGGCAATCTTAATGGCATAATTGTCTTTTCCAACATGAATAACTTTCGCCACACATTGACCACTTGTCACGTAACTCCCTGACATTAGCTGGCTATCGACACCTTTTTTAATTAAATCTGCTTCACCGGTTAAAAGTGACTCATTGACTTCCACATTACCTGAAACAATAATTGTATCAGATGGTACTTGTTGTCCAGCTGATAAAATCACAATATCATCCATTACTAACTCAGTCGTAGGAATGCCAATTTTTTGATTATCACGATAGACATCCACATTTTCTTCGTTCACAATGGAAAGTTGTGCTACTAAATTTTTCGCACGAATTTCTTGAGACACACCAATCACAACATTTAAAATAATGATTGCCATAAAAAACATATTACTATATGCACCGACTAAAGCTAAACAAATCGCAATAATCACGTTTAGTAGGTTAAATAGGGTGAAGACATTATCAAAAATGATATCTTTATTACTTTTTGAAGTATCTGAAACATAATCATTCACTTGTCCTTTGGCTATTCGCTGATTAACTTCCTCTTTGGTTAATCCTGTTTCATTCATTTTCATTTTATCTACTCTCTCTTTTTCATTTATTCTTTCATTATTATATAGATATTTATAATAAGTTTAAAGTCTTTTAACAAATAATTAAACTCCTAACTAAAAAAAGCTTAGGAGTTTAAGCGTTCTACTCATCTTAACTGGTCGTTTTTTCATCAGGTAATGAGGCATATCGACCATTACTTATAGCAAATACTAAATGTGCATTTGTCGAAATATATTGATTATAGGCATTAGTATTAACAATTTGTCCTTTTTCTTTATATGAATCAACATAATACACTTCATAAGTAACTGAAGCACCTTTTGAATTAAAGTTTTCATAAATTAGTTTAGGGATGTCTCCTTCAAGTTGACCAAAAAATGACTTAATATATGGTCGTCCAACAGAATAGGTGACATTCACAGTTTTATTATCATTACCTGTCAATTTTTTACCTGCTTCAATAGATTGATCAATTAATTGACCAAATGGAACATTATCAGAAAAACTTTGTTTCGTGACAACCTGTAAATCCGGCGAGACGTTCGTTGCTTCTTCGGCAGAATAATTCGCAAAATTAGGAACAACCACGGCTTTTCCAACAGATATTGAGACACTCATTTTATCATGCTTGGCTAATTTTGTTTCTGGAGAAACTGTTTGCGATATGACAAAATCTGGTTCAATCTTATCTGAATCAGATTCTTTGAACTCGACATTGATCTCATTTTTCTTTGCCCAATCTTCAACCTCTGATTTTGCTTTTTTTCTAAAATCAGGTACAGAAATATTTTTTTCAAAAACTTCTTTTCCTTTAGAGAAGTAAACATTGGCAATATCTTGACGCAAATAATGATCTTTATTGACTTCTTTATCAGTAAATTCCAACCTAATAAATTTACCTGTTTCGATTTTATCATTGTATTCATCAATGATTGTGACATTTTCGGCTTTATTTTTTTTAATCCATTGTTCCACTTCTTCTTTAGACATCGTTTCAAAATCAGGTAACTCAATTTTCCCTTTTGGATCTGCTCCTTCACTTACCTTAAATGTTATATTAGAGCCTTTTTTAATCTTTTTATTTGGTGCAATTGATTGACTTATAATGCCGTTTGAATCTATTTTTAAGGAATATTCTTGTTTTATTTCAGGTTTCATTTTATTTTCAGTTGCCCAGTTTTTTGCCTCAACAACGGTTTTACCTGAAAAATCTGGTACTGATACACGGGTCATTTGATAATATACCATATACAACAACAGTAAACAGATACCAACTATCCCACCTATCAGGATTCGTTTTGTTTGTTGTTTTTTCTTATAATCAGGGTCTATTTCAACATCATGCTCTATCCCATTACCTGTCGAATGGTCTTCATCTAACCCCTTATCAGATTTTTTTCGTTTTCTTTTAACTTTTATTTTGGTGTCATTGACATGTTTTGTTTCTTCTTGAAACATAACATCTACATCGTCAAACTCTTGCTTATCATAGTCGGAAGCTGATGATTGCAAATCATCGGTTTCTAATGCGAGATTTTCGTTTGCATCTGACGACACGTCTTTATTATTTTTTTTTTCATTCAACATATTTTTATAATTATCACTATCAAAATTTGACAAAAAATCAGACATTCTCTTTTAAAGCTCCTTTTCTTAGAAGGTAGGAGTAATCAGATTGTAACGCTATCTCAGGTGAGTGTGTGACAACCACTACACATTTGTTGTGTTTATGAGCTAACATTTTAAATATTCCCACAATCTCTTGTTCCATCTCTTCATCCAGATTACCGGTTGGTTTATCAGCCAATATCACATCAACATTAGTTGACAAAGCTCTTGCGATTGCCACCCGTTGTTGTTCTCCTCCTGATAATTGCGTCACCAAGCGTTTTGATTTTTCATTTGGTATTCCCATATAATCTAGTAAATTAATGGCGACAGTTTCTTGCTCATCAGGTAGTTTATTATCAGTAATGGCCATTGGGACCATCACATTCTCAACGGCTGTTAAATACGGAATTAAATTATAATATTGAAATATTATGCTAATGTAATCTCTACGATAAGCATCATAGCTAATTTTTTCAATGTTTTTCTTCTCGTAAAAAACTCGACCTTCCTGCGGTGTATCAAGTCCCGCTAATAACGATAGTAAAGTTGTTTTACCAGATCCAGATTGTCCAACGATGGTATAAAATTTACCTTTTTCAAATGCGACGTTCGTATTTTTCAAAACGAACCGACGCGTATCACCATCTTGGTAATAGTAGTTTAACTTACTTGCTTTTAATATAGACACGACTTAGACTCCTTTACATCATTATTTTCTTAGGATTGAGCCTCATAATGTAAACTAGAGGAACAATCGTAGATAGTAACACAACTATTAATCCAACGAGATAAAATAGAACAATGTAGGAAGGAGTTAATCTAATTTCATATGTACTAACAACATCATCTTCAGTTAGATTGATGTCGTTTATCGGGCTACCATAAATTATGGTATTATACTCTGTAGCATGATCGCTTTGTATGGTCATCAATGAGTCAGAAAATCCTTTTGCTAGCAAATTACCAGAAAATACGGATAACGTCATTGCTACCAATGCTACTAACATTACTTCCACGACAATTTGTCCTACAACGTTGAATCGCTTCTCTCCAAGAGACAAGTATATCCCTAATTCGTGTTTTCGATCTCTTAAGAACAGTATCGTTGCTAACGTAATAATAAAAATAGACGCAATCACAGACACAATAAGCACGATATGAGAGATTTTTGCCATTCCTTTAATAGGACCAGCAATTGAATCAAACTGATCAGAACTTGCTTCTATTTTATAGTATCCTAACCCCTTATCCTTTAGAATTTGGTTTCCAAGCATTCGAAAGTCTTCAATGTCTTCAGGTTTGTTTAATACATACGTTACTTGAATAGATGTATAAGAAAACTCTTTTAACACTGTGTCTTTGTCCATTACTTTTTCATTTTCATCTAAAAAATTATCAGGGAAACTATCATATGAAAATGCCAACATTTCCTTTTGTGTTTTTTCGATGTAAGCATTTGGTAAGTATATAACATTTAACTTGTCATATAAATCAATGGTTTGATTCATTTTTTGATCCGTGTCTTTTTGAGTATTTCCTGGTGATTTTTTTTCTTTTACTTCTTTTACATCAAACAAACCAATAATTTCAATCGGATACTCTTTTGCTTTGGTTTCAGTCTCTGTGTCACCAGACCCTCCTTGACTAATATGAGCAACTAGTCGGTCAAACACCACTTTATCTCCTACATGAATGTTATTTTCTTTTGCCACTTTATCCGAAATGATGGCAACAGCCGATCCCTTTTTAATTTCATCAGCATTGAAAGTTCGCCCTTCTATTAAGCTAATTTTTTTAGATCGCTCATAAACGAGTTCTGGTCGACTCGCTCCCTTTATATTAAAATAAGAGATGCCTTCAAATTCACGCACATAACTATCATCTGAAGGCTGCACGTTTTTAATCTTTTTGGTTTGCATCATATCCGTAACTGAGTAGTCATAAAATTTCACTTGGTTTAAATGACCAATTTCTTTATAGACATTTGTATCTGGCTCTTTGATGTCCAAATCTTTTCCAGACTCTTCCATTTCTTGAATTTTATCTTCATTAAAAGATACCGCTGCATTGGCACCTAGTTGTGTTTTAATATTAGTCTCAACACCACGAGTTGCTTGTTGAATCGCAATCGCACCTGCCATTAAGTTTCCTAAAATAAATATCACTAAAAATAAAATGATCGATTTACCTTTTCTCCGCTGAATACTTAATAAGGCTCTTTTTAATAAGTGCCTTATCATTCATTTTATAATCCTTTATTATAAAATCCATTAAAATTTAATTTTTTCATAAAAAATAATTCAAACTCTTATAACTACTCTCTCCTTTTGGCTGAAAAAAAGATGGCAAAGCGTGCTGAAACGCCTTACCATCTTCAAAAAATTTATATTTGGTTATTTTGCAAACGATACATATCGTAGTATAACCCTTCTTCATCAATTAACTCATCATGAGTTCCTTTTTCAACAATATGACCTTTCTCAAGAACTAAAATAAGGTTGGCATCTTTAATAGTAGATAATCTATGTGCAATGGCAATCGTCGTACGACCTTTACGCATTTTCTCTAATCCTTCTTGAATCAGTGTTTCTGTTTCGGTATCAATATTAGCAGTTGCCTCATCTAATACTAAAATCTTCGGATCAGTGACGATTGTTCTGGCAAATGAAATCAACTGACGTTGGCCACTTGAAAAACTTGATCCACCTTCCAAAACAGGTGCATGATACTTTTTAGGTAATGTTTCAATAAATTTATCCGCTTGAACAAATTTTGCCGCATTAACAATCTGCTCATCTGTAATAGCGTTATTTAACAATCTAATATTGCTTGAAATGTCACCATAAAACATAAACGCATCTTGTAAGACTAATCCCATTTTCTCACGTAATTCTTCCATTGGATAATCTTTGATATTCACATCATCAATTAAAATATCACCATCATAAAACTCATAAAATCGCATCAACACATTGATAATGGAACTTTTACCACTTCCAGTATGACCAACTAACGCCACTGTTTCACCTGGATTGGCGACAAAGCTAATGTTATTCAATACATTATGTTTTCCATCATAAGAAAAACTAACATCTCTGAACTCGATTTTAGCGTTTGTGATGGTTGCATTAGCTCCTTCATTTTGTTGTGGCACTAATTCTTCATGATCTAAAATACGCATAATTCGACTTCCAGCGACAAGACCATCTTGAAATGTACTTAAAAAATCCATCATCTGTGTCATTGGATTAAAAAACTGTTGTACGTATGAAATAAACGCATAAATCATCCCAACTTCAACTAATGAATTCAATGATTTAAACCCAAAGAACCCTAAAATCATCGCGGTTGCTAAAGCAAAAAGTAAGTTGATAATTGGTGCAAGAAGTAATGAATTAGTTCGAATCATGGCATATTTTGTTTTTAAGTATTCATTATTATTTTCTTCAAATTCTTCTTCAAGACGTTCTTCTTGTCTAAAGTATTGCACAATTTGCATACCTGAGATGGATTCATTTAATTTTGTGTTTAATTGACTTAATCGCTCACGCATGTTGCGGTAAATCTTTGAACTAAATTTTTGATAATACCAGATAATCACCAGTAATATCGGGAAAAAGATCAAACAAGCAAACATTAATTGCACATTAATCGTTGCCATGGCAATAAATGACGCCACGATACCAAATAACGCAGATAAAACCATCAAAAAAACTAACCAAAAATCAAATAACGTTTCAGTGTCGTTCGTCACACGAGAAACAATTGATCCCGCAGGCGTCTGGTCAAAGTATCTCATGCCCATCATTTGTAGTTTGGAGAATAATTTAACACGGATAGATTGGTATGTTTGCAATGACCCTTTGTAATATAAAATCCATTGCCCAAACCATACAATAGCTTTAAATAACGTTCCTAAACCATAAAGGGCAGCAAAATATAAAATCGTCTGTGTCGTCACGCTAGTATCTGTTAGATGATTATCCATAAACACTTGCAAAATTTTCGGCAAAATAATATTAACGATCGCAAGTAACACGGCAAATACTAATGAGCCGACAAAGTATTTTCTAAACGGTTTAGCAAAAGTTATCAAACGCTTAACGATTTCTTTTTGCTCTTTCATCGTAAACGACTTCGACCATGCTGATTGTTGTTCTTCCATTAGTTTAGCCCCCCTTCAATTTTTTGTTCAAGTTGTTGATGGTCATACATTTTCTTATACCAACCATTTAACGCAATCAACTCGTTATGGGTGCCTCGTTCGATGATTTTTCCTTCATCGATCACAATGATTTCTTTTGCATGTTTTACACTACTTAATCTATGAGTCGTGATAATCGTTGTTTTATTTTGTCTTGTTTCTTTCAAACTAGATAATATTAATTCCTCTGTTTTAGCATCAACAGCAGATAACGCATCATCTAGAATTAATAATTCTGGTTCTGTTAATAGGGCTCTTGCAATCGAGATACGTTGTTTTTGACCACCTGAAAGAGAGACACCACGTTCTCCAACCATTGTGTCATAACCATGACTAAATCCCATAATATCATCATGTACTGCTGCTTGTTTAGCAATCGTTTCGACTAATTCTTGAGATGCTTTTGGGCGACCAAATCGAATATTATCTCTTACTGTCATCGAAAACAGAAAATGATCTTGTGGCACATAACCAATCGAATGAAGTAGTGCATCCAATGTATAATGTTGTAATTTGTTACCACCAAATACTATTTCACCATCATAATCATCGTATTCACGCATTAACAGTTTTAGTAATGTTGTTTTCCCTGATCCAGTTTTACCAACTATTCCAAGAGTATCTCCCTCATGTAAGGTAAAATCTATATGTTCTAATGCTGTTACCTCATCACCTGGGTAATTAAATTTGTCTACGTTATAATGGATATCTCCTTTTGCTGGCTGAGATACACCTGTTTTCATTTCTATAATCGCTGACTTTTCACTTAATAATTCATTAACACGGTCGTAACTTGCATTCCCTCGTTGTAAAATGTTGAAGAAACGCCCGATTGCGAACATCGGCCAAACCAACATCCCAATATAGTTAAAAAATGAGATTAATTGTCCAATTGAAATACTTCCAGTTTTAACTAAGTAGCCACCTAGCGAAATTGAAATAATGTAACTTAACCCAATAATAATTGTAATCAGTGGATCAAATAATGCATCTAAAAAGTTGACGCGATTATTTTTTCTAACAGAGTAGTCCACTTTTTCTTTAAAATCTTCTATTTCTTCTTTTTCTTGTCCAAAAGTTTTAATCACTTTTATCCCAGTAATTGTTTCTTGCGTTTTATCATTTAATCTTGAAAACGCATCTTGTGACTCTTTAAATGCTGCATGCAACTTGTCTCCAAGTTTACTAGATAACACAGCAAGCAGTGGAAACGGTAGTAACGCTAGTAATGTTAAACGCCAATCAATAAAAATAATCATCGCAATCACCGTTATAGCTCCTGTAATAAACGCATCAGCAAAGGTTAAAATCCCTCCACCAGCCACGTTTTGGATGGCGTTTAAGTCATTTGTGGCATGTGCCATTAAATCTCCTGTACGATACCGTTGATAAAACGTTTGGTCCATCTGAGTAAAATGATGGAACAATCTTTTTCTCATACGTTTTTCTAATCTAGCCGCGCCACCCCAGATGTGTGTTCGCCACACATAACGCAATAAATACACCACGATAGCCGCTAATACTAATAATCCAACCCAAAACATTAATTTTTGAACGGTTAATGTTTTATCAGCAATAGAGTCCACGACAATCCCAATCACTCTCGGCGGTAATAACTGAATAATAGCAACTAAGATTAATGCTCCTACACCGATAATATAGTTTTTCTTTTCTTCTTTGAAAAACCAAGCTAATTTTTTAAAAACGCTCAAGTTGTTCACTCCTTTTGACCATAAAAAAACAGGTGCGAAAAAAGCACCCGTTTTTTATGTTTTTTATTCATTCCAAAACAAAACAACTATTTTTTCTTCTTGTTGTTTTGAGCTGTCATGTTTTGCATCATTTGACGTATTTTCTTCTCTGACGGTTTTTGACCCATCTGTGACATCATCATACGCAACATATCCTCATTAACGGGAGGATTTTTCTGTAATTGATCTTCAAATGTTTTCTTTGCTAAAAAGAATCCACCGACTGCTCCTAAAATTAGGGCAATAATAATGAATAAAATAGCTAATCCAGTATTCATCTTTTCGACGCTCCTTCCTCCAATTAATCTACTCCACAATAATCAATTGTACTAGAAAATAACGTCAATGAAAAGACTCTTTTAACAAATTTAAGCATTATTTTCAATATCTATTAACAAATTAGGATTAAATTCTCCTTTTTTCAACATTTTAATCTCATGATAGTATGGTGCTTTGGCTGTTTTTTTATCTTCACCTACAAAAGGTGTTTCTAAAATTTTCGGTAACTCTTTTAATTGGTCGTGATAAACCACATAATTTAATGCATCAAACCCAATTGTCCCAAAGCCAATATTGGCATGACGGTCTTTATGTGAGCCTTGATCGTTTTTAGAATCATTGACATGAATGACTTTTAATCTGTCCAAGCCAATGATTTTGTCAAACTCTTCTAACACACCATCAAAATCTTCACGTACATTATAACCCGCATCGTTAATGTGGCATGTATCTAACGTCACAGATAATTTATCGTTATGTGTGACCCCGTCAATAATTCGTGCGATTTCCTCAAATGAACGACCGATTTCTGTTCCTTTTCCCGCCATCGTTTCTAGCGCAATTTGTGGTGTTTGATCACTTGTTAACACTTCATTTAATCCTTTAATAATTTGGTTAATCCCCGCGTCCACTCCCGCTCCAACATGAGCACCAGGATGCATTGTTATTTGTGTTGCACCAATAGCTGACACACGTTCAATTTCTTGACGTAAAAAGTCAATGGCAAACCCAAAGTTTTGAGGTTTCGTTGTGTTACCAAGATTGATGATATAAGGAGCGTGAACCACTATTTTATTAATGTCTAAATCATGTTGACGCATAAATTCTCGGCCTGCTTCAATATTTAACTCTTCAATTGATTTTCTTCGTGTATTTTGTGGTGCACCTGTATAAATCATAAAAGTTGATGCACCATATTCTGCTGATTGTTTTGCTGATCCTAACAGCATATCTTTTCCACTCATACTAACATGAGACCCTAATAACATAAAATAATTCCTCATTTCTATTAACTTACTTTATAGATTGTAGCGTTTTATCGAATTGACTACAAGATTATTGCCTAAAAAAATAACCGAACTAATTCGTTCGATTATTTTTGATAATTTAATTCAAATCGTTTCGCAAAAAGCGATAGTGAGTAGCAAATGGCAAAATAACACACTGTCATGATGATGAACATCACCAATACTGTACTAGGGTATTGGGCATAAATAATTTTAGAATTGTGTGTCAACTCTGGTAACGAAATCACAACTGCTAACGATGTATCACGAATTAACGAAACAAACTGGCTAACAAGTGGAGGAACCATCAATTTAATCCCCTGTGGTAATACAATATAATACATTGTTTGAGCAATATTAAGACCGGTTGAACGACCCGCTTCCATTTGTCCTTTCGGTACAGCTTCAATACCACCTCGAATAATTTCAGATAGCATTGCTGATTCAAAAATCGTCAATGCCACAACCGCTGACCAAAAAATACTAAACTGTATACCAATTTGAGGCAACGCAAAATAAGTAAAGAATATAATTAAAAGTAATGGTAAATTTCTGATGATATCAATGATCAGTCCAACTATTTTGGATAAATATGGTATGCGTAAAAATCGGATAACACCTAAAATCCCACCAATGATAAAACTAAAAACAATCGAAATAACCGCTACTTCGAGAGTTACTAATAACCCATCAAAAATAAAACGTAAATTAGGTAATGTCAAAGCTTGATCAAAATTCATTTCTTTCACTCCTTTCTTAATTTGTGGCAACGCGTGTTTCAATATATCGCATCAAATACGACAACGGCATCGTCATCAGTAGATAAATGAGGCCAATTAATGTATACGTTCCTAACGTATTAAACGTTTCACTGGCAATCAAGTCGCCGGTATACATCAGATCTGCTCCTGTAACCATAGCTAAAATAGAAGAATTTTTAACTAAATTGATAAATTGATTTCCTAATGAAGGCAACGCCACTTTAAATGCCTGAGGTAACACGATATAGTACATAATTTGGAAATAATTTAAGCCTGAAGACATTCCTGCTTCTTTTTGACCCGTTGATACAGCTTCAATACCTGATCGAACCGTATCCGCAATAAAAGCTGATGTATATAGTGTTAAGCCGATGGTACCTGATGTGATTCCATTAAATTTAAATCCATACAATGGTAATACAACAAAGAAAAACATTACCACAATTAATAAAGGAATATTACGGAAAAAATTAACGTAGATATTGCCAATTCGTCGAATCCATTTTTTTGTGGCTACTTGCATCATGGCTGTTATTGTTCCAATAATCAAACTACCAATTAACGCAATCAAACTGGCTGTCAATGTCACTTTTAGTCCAGATAAAATATCTTGATGATAAGTATTCCAAATTTCTAACATAGTCTCAACTCCTTTATCTTTTAGTCTTTAATCCATTTTATATATATCTTGTCATAGGTGCCATCTTTTTTCATGTCTGATAACAATCGATTGACTTCATTTACTAAGTCCGTTTGCCCTTTATTAAACGCAATACCATATGGTTCCTCAGTAAAATTACCACCAACTAATTCGTAATCAGGGTTTTCAGATGCCATCCCTAAAAGGATGCTATTATCTGTTGTCATCGCATCACCTTGTCCGGATTGAAGAGCCGTAAACGCTTCAGCATAGTTTTCTAATTCTAAGACTGTCACATCAGGGGCTTTTTTCCTCACGTTTACAGCTGAAGTAGATCCTTTTACTGCTAAAACTATTTTTCCTGCTTTTAAATCATCAATACTTTTTATGTCACTACCTTTTTTAACTAATAGTGACTGCCCCGCATCAAAATAAACATCTGAAAAATCCACTTGTTTTTTACGCTCGTCACTAATGGTCATAGTGGCAATAATCGCATCAATGTTTCCATTTTTTAAAAGAGGTATTCTTGTTTTTGATGTAACCTCAACAAATTCTGCTTTCTTTTCATCACCTAACAGACGTTTAGTGATTTCTTTTGCGATATCAATATCAAATCCTTCTACTTCTCTTTTTTCTATATTCATCAAACCGAATAACTTGGTGTCGTACTTGACTCCCCAAATCATTTTATCTTTCTCTTTGATTATATCTAACACATTTGATTCAGAAATACTTTTTGCCCCACAAGCTCCAAGTAAAAAAACGAAAGAAAGCATCATTAACATCAATAAACCACGATAAACTTTTTTCATATTGCTCCCTCCTAGTGACTAATAATTTTACTTAAAAATTGTTTCGCTCTTTCATCTTGTGGATCATCAAAAAAGGCTTCTGATTCGCGATCTTCTAGCACTTCTCCATCAGCCATAAAAATGACTCTATCCGCTACTTCTCTAGCAAATCCCATCTCATGAGTTACCACAACCATCGTCATACCAGACTCTTTTGCTAGAGACTTCATAACGTCCAATACTTCTCCAACCATCTCTGGGTCAAGTGCTGACGTTGGCTCATCAAATAACATATAATCAGGTGTCATAGCTAAACTTCTTGCAATAGCCACACGTTGTTGTTGACCTCCTGACAACTGTGAGGGATAAGACTCTTTTTTATCTAACATACCTACTCTTTCTAATAAACGCTCAGCACGTTCATTTGCTGCTTGCTTATCTAGACCCAATACTTTTATTGGTGCTAACGTAACATTTTCTAACACGCTCATATTGGCATATAAGTTAAATTGTTGGAATACCATCCCTAGATTTTTTCTGACATCATTTAAATTCGTTTTTGGATCAAAAATATTAGTTCCATCTACTATTAATTCTCCCGTTGTGATATCTTCCAGTGCATTGATACAACGTAACATGGTACTTTTCCCTGAACCAGAAGGGCCTAGCACAACAACAACCTCACCTGTCTCAATGCTTAAATTAATATTTTTCAACGCATGAAACTCACCATAATACTTTTCTACATTTTTAAATGTAATCATTGTTAAAAACCCCTTTCTTATAAAAACATGATAAACGATATCATTTTCTCATTAAAACCTAATATTATTCTATTAAGAACTAATTATATACTCAAAGCTTAATAGTTGTAAAGGTTTCTTAAATGGAAATTTCTGAAAAAATTCTTAAAAACGTTGTATTTAGAGAAACAATTTATCCTATTAAGAACAATAAATAATAAAATTTACAAGTTATGTTGCAGCTTATCCACTTCATTATGGACAGATAAAAAAGCTAAAAAAATGATGTTATGCATCACTTTTTTAGCTAATTCAAAACCATTAAAATATTAAAAGGAAATATTTTTTCTTACCACGACGAACCACAATAAATGAGTTCTCGATTTTATCTTTATCTGACAAAACATAGTCTAGGTCTTGAATTCTATCTCCGTTAATGTAAATGGCACCATTTTGGACATCTTCACGTGCTTGACGTTTTGAAGATTCAATACCAGAGTTGACTAGCAATTCAACAAGGTTTAAATCATCATTAGCTGATACTTCATAACTAGGAACATCTTTAAATCCTTGTTTAATTTCTTCAGCTGTTAATTCCTTGATATCACCACTAAACAATGCTTTAGAAATTTTAACAGCTTGTTCGTAAGATTTTTCACCATGAACAAGTGTTGTCACTTCTTTAGCCAACGCTTTTTGAGCCGCTCTTTCATGAGGTGCCTCATTAAATTCTTTTTCAATCTCAGCAATTTCATCTAGTGATAAAAATGTAAAGTATTTTAAGAATTGGACTGCATCACGGTCATCTGTATTTAACCAAAATTGATAAAATTCGTAAGGAGATGTTTTATCTGCATCTAACCAAACCGCATTTCCTTCTGTTTTACCAAATTTTGTACCATCTGCCTTTTTAATTAGTGGCATCGTTAGCCCATATCCTTGAACTTCATTCTCACGACGTAATAACTCAATACCTGAAGTGATATTTCCCCACTGATCACTTCCACCTAATTGAAGTTTTACTCCTTCAGTCTCATATAATTTTAGAAAGTCATAAGCTTGCAGTAATTGGTAGGCAAATTCAGTATATGAAATACCTGTTTCAATACGACGCTTCACACTTTCTTTACTCATCATATAGTTAATTGTAAAGTTTTTACCCACATCTCTTAAAAAGTCAATCAATGTGATGTTAGTTAACCAATCAGCATTGTTAGCTAAAATTGCGGGATTTGTTTTATCATCAAAATCAATAAAACGAGATAATTGATTTTTAAGACTATTGGCCCATGATTCAACAATTTCAGTAGAATTTAAACTACGTTCTGCATCTTTAAATGATGGGTCACCAATCATACCCGTTCCCCCACCAACAAGTGCAACTGGCACGTGGCCTTGTTCTTGAAATCGTTTTAAGGTTAATACTGGTAATAAATGACCGATGTGTAAACTATCTGCTGTCGGATCAAAACCAATATACAACTTAACAGACTCTTCATTCAATAATTCTTCTAATGCTTGTTCGTCCGTCATTTGATAGACGAGACCACGATCCTTTAATTCTGATAAAAAATTCGTTGTCATATTAGTTCCTCCTTAATTTTATTCATCTTTAATCTTAACCTATTCAAATCATAAAAGAAAGATGAAAACGTCATTTTCATCTTATAAAATCAAAACAATTTGACTAAGTATAATGATTAATTGTAAAATAATATAATTGAGCGTATTAATATAAGATGAGGTGATACATTGAATGAGGATAATCAGTTTGACCCCTCTAACGAATTGAACAGTCAAGTTCCCGAACAATTGGACACTCAAACACCTGAACCCAATAGCAAACACGATTGGCCATTTGTCCTAAATGTGACATATCGAGTCATTCGCTCACTAATGTTATTACTTATAGTTGTTGTACTAGCTGTTGCAACGTTAGGTGTTGGAACTGGTATAGGATACTTTGCCTCACTAGTCAAAACGGTAGATGTTCCAAAACCAGATGACCTTATAAAAAAAATCTCTAATTTGGATCAACAATCAAATATGACTTATGCAGACGGATCACAGATTGCTGTTATTCAATCCGATTTAATCAGAACAAACGTCTCTTCTGATAGCATTTCGGACTTTATAAAAGAAGCCTTGATATCAACTGAGGATGAGAACTTTTTTAAACATAAAGGAATCGTTCCAAAAGCCATTGCTCGTGCAACTATTTCTGATGTCATAGGTATTGGTAATAAATCTGGTGGCTCAACAATTACTCAACAGCTTGTCAAACAGCAAGTGTTAACTAATGAAACATCTTATCGTAGAAAAGCATCCGAGATTGTACTAGCCTTAAAAACAGAGAAAGTAATGTCAAAAGATGAAATTTTAAGTTCCTACTTGAATGTATCCCCATTTGGGCGAAACAATCATGGTGAAAACATTGCTGGTATCGAGGAAGCTGCTTTAGGTATATTTGGTGTTCATGCCAGTGATGTGACACTTCCACAAGCTGCCTTTTTAGCAGGATTACCGCAAAGCCCTATTGAGTATTCACCTTACACCAATGACGCACAACTAAAAGAAGACTTAAGTGCTGGATTGAATCGAAAAAATGACGTATTATTCAATATGTATCGTGAAAAAATTATCACAAAAGATGAATACGAAGCAGCTAAAGATTATGATTTGAAGCAAGATTTTCTCAAACCAGAACCAAAAGCACAAAATGATAATGGCTTTTTATACAACTATATTTATGACGAAGCCACGCGTGTGTTAATGCCTAGCTACTATGAAGCAGACGGGTATACTGAAGCCGACATTAATGAGTCAAAACAATTATTCGATCAATACTTTGAACGCGTGAAAAAAGATATTGCTCGTTCTGGTTATACGATTCATTCTACTATTGATAAGACAACACATAATGCCATGCAAGAAGCAGTTAATAATTTTGGATACTTACTTGATGACGGCAGCGGAAAATTGCTCGAAACTGGTAGTGTCTTGATGGATAATCAAACTGGACGAATCTATGGGTTTATTGGTGGACGAGATTACAATCAAAATCAGAATAACCACGCCTTCCAAACAAGACGCTCACCTGGCTCTACAATGAAACCTATTTTAGCTTATGCTCCTGCTATTGATAATGGGATTATCGGTTCAGAATCAAAACTTTCTGACTACCCATTGAAATATAAAAATGGGCAAGAAGTAAAAAATTATTCTGATAAGGGTAGTAATTCGTTCAAATCAGTCAGAGAAGCGTTAAAATGGTCGTTGAATATTCCTGTTGTGAATCTTTACAATGATATGCTTCAAAGCATTGATCCTAAACAGTATTTTGACAAAATGAATATTGGACTTAATCCAGATGAATATTACCGAGAATCAATCCCTCTTGGAGGAACGGATCATGGTATGACTGTACTAGAAGAAACTGAAACCTATGCCACTTTGGCAAATAAAGGGGTATATAATAAAGGGTATTCTATTGAAAAAATTACCAATGAAAAAGGTGACGTGATTTATGAGCATAAACAAGAGCCTAATCAAGTCTTTAAACCTGCCACTGCCTCAATCATGAATGACATGATGAGAGACGTATTAAAAAGTGGTACCGGGCAACCTGCTCAAGACGCGCTCAAATCTGTTAATCCAACACTAGCTAAAGCAGACTGGGTTGGAAAAACTGGTACTTCTGAAAACGAACAAGATTATTGGTTTACAGCTTCAACACCTGGCGTGACAATGAGTAGTTGGATTGGTTATGATGATAACACCAAAATGAACTCTACTTGGAACAAACAAAACATGATTTACTGGGCTTATATGACTAATTATGTTTACCAAAGAAATCCAGATGTCTTCAAAGCATCTGATAAATTCACCCTAGATCCTTCAGTAAAAAAAGAAAAAGTGGTTGAATTTACCGGTGAAAAAGTTGGGGTCGTTAAAGTTGATAATCAACAAATTAACCTAAAAGGCGCTAAAGAAATTGATAGCCTTTATGCAACTGATGGACCAAAAGATAGCGTCTTTAAGTTTGGTATTGGTGGAACCGATGCTAATTATAATGATGCTTGGAAAACATTTAGTAAACCTGCAACAAACAAACGTAAATAAATACATAAAAAAGAGTGATAGCTTATTTTTAAGCCTCACTCTTTTTTGTTATTTAACAATCAGACGATCCAAACTAGCAAAAGATAATGCAATATTTGCAATAGTACGTAATTGATTTAAACGATTTGTTCGAACTTCGTTATTGTCAACCATCACCATTGTGTCTTCAAAATAAGCTTCAATCAATGGGTTTAAATGACGCAGTTCTTCATACAATTCATTAAGTGTCAAATCACCCACTTGTTCTGAAACCGACATAATTGCTTCATAAAGTTTTTTCTCTGATTCATTTTCAAATAAATCAGGATTGACTGCACCTATTTCGTTATCTTCCACTTTATTTGATAAATTGATCACACGTGTCAACGATTCAATCGTTGGTCTAAAGTCCGATTCCGCTGCATGACTTTCTAGAATATCAGCCGTTTCAAACATGGTATGCAAGTTTTCTTGGCGACTTTCTAAAACTGCTTCGATGATATCATGGCGAATGTTTTTACCACTAAACCATTGTTTCATACGACCTTTAATGAATTCTGTTAGCACTTCTTCATCTGAGTCAATACTTAAACCAAAACGTTCAATGTCTTCATTGATTAACTCTTTCATTTGTTGTTGTAAACGAACGATTGGGAAGTCCCATCCTTTCGATTCGATAATACGGATAATACCATAAGCTTGTCTTCGTAACGCATATGGGTCATTTGATCCTTTAGGCATAAGTCCTACAGCAAAAAATGATAATAACGTATCAGACTTGTCTGCAATAGCTAAAACAGCCCCTATATTACTTTCAGGTAACTCGCCATCACTTGATTTAGGTAAATAATGCTCGCGAATCGCTTGAGCTACACCTTTACTTTCACCTTTAATTGTTGCATATTTTTCTCCAATTAATCCTTGTAACTCTGGAAACTCATCTACCATTAATGTTACCAAATCAAACTTATAAATTTGGGCAGCACGTTCTAACTCTTTCATCTCTGTGTCAGATAGACCAACTGATGTTCCGATTAATCTTGAAATCACAGAAACACGTTGCATTTTTTCATACATTGACCCAATTTTTTCATGGAATGTGACTGATTTTAGTTTTTCGACATAATCAGCAATAGATGATTTCAAATCTTCTTCATAGAAAAATTCTGCATCTTCCAAACGAGCTTGAAGAACTTTTTCATTTCCTTTTCTAACGTTATCAAGATAGTCAGAGTTACCATTTCGTACAGAGACAAAATGATTTAGTAAGTTTCCTTCTGAATCTAGAACTTCAAAATAACGTTGGTGTTCTTTCATCGACGTAATTAAAACTTCTGAAGGTAATGATAAGTAGTTTTTCTCAAAGTTTCCAACAAAAACAGTTGGGTATTCAACAAGGTTAACGACTTCTTCTAATAAATCGGCATCTTGAGGAATTGTCCATTGATTTGCTTCTTCTATATCATTGATTTGTTTACTAATTTTGCCTTGGCGAATCACTGGATTAACAATCACAAACTGTTCTTCCAAAGCTGTTTCGTAATCAGATGAGTGATTAATTGTCGCAACTTTTCCTAAGAAACGATGTCCACGAGATGTGTTTGAGCTGTTAATACCAAACAATGACATAGGGATAATTTTATCTTCAAGTAACGCCACTAACCAATGTACTGGACGGATAAAGCGGTAGTTCCCTTCTCCCCATGTCATGCTGATTGGAAACGTTAAATGAGCTACGACATCTGTTAAGCCTGGTAAAATCGTTTCAACAGGTTGGCCTTCAATAAATTTATCAACAAAGACATACTCAACATCTTTAATTGTTTCAAAATATAAATCATCAGTTGTTGCCCCTTGACCTTTAGCAAAACCAATCGCTGCTTTTGTCCAATGACCGTCCGCATCTTGTGCGATTTTTTTTGCCGGTCCTTTTGCTTTTTCTTCTATGTTTTCTTGTTTATCAGCTAATCCATTTACACGAATAGCAAAACGTCTTGGTGTAGAAAACACTTCGATATTATCAAATGACACACGGTGTTCATTCAAATAGTCTGCTGCTTTTTTAGCAAATTGTTTTGATGTTGGAGTGACTAAATGAGCTGGTACTTCTTCCAACCCGACTTCTAATAAAAATTGTTTACTCATGAATATCCTCCTCCACTGATTCTTTTAATAATGGGAAACCTAATTTCTCACGTTCTTCAACAAACCCTTTAGCTAACGCTCTAGCCATATTACGAATTCTTGCTAAATAACCCGCACGTTCTGTAACAGATACGGCTCCTCTAGCATCAAGTAAGTTAAACATGTGACTACATTTTAATACATAGTCATACGCAGGATGAATTAATCCTAATTCAATGGCACGTTTTGCTTCGTTTTCATAGCTATTAAATAAGTTTAATAATAATTCTTGGTCACTTTGTTCAAATGAATACACTGAATGCTCATATTCAGGTTGCACAAAAATCTCACCATATTTAACGCCTTTCGTCCACTCTAAATCATAGACACTTTCAACTTCTTGAATGTAAGAAGCCAAACGTTCTAATCCATATGTAATTTCTGATGTAACAGGTTTACACTCTAATCCACCCACTTGTTGGAAATAAGTAAACTGAGTGATTTCCATGCCATCTAACCAAACTTCCCAACCTAATCCAGCACAACCCATAGAAGGATTTTCCCAGTTATCTTCAACAAAACGAATGTCATGTTGTAATGGGTCAATGCCTAATACTTTCAAACTATCCAAATATAATTCTTGGATATTTTCTGGTGAAGGTTTCATCACGACTTGGAATTGATGATGTTGATACAAACGGTTTGGGTTATCTCCATATCTTCCGTCTGCAGGACGACGTGATGGTTCAACGTATGCTGCGTTCCAAGGCTCTGGACCAATCGCACGTAAAAAAGTATACGGACTCATTGTTCCGGCCCCTTTTTCCGTGTCGTATGCTTGCATTAACATACAGCCTTGATTTGACCAATAATTTTGTAGAGCTAAAATCATTTCTTGTATGGTTAATTTTTGACTCATTGTTTCTCCTCCTATTTTTTAACATAATAAAAAGTCCCTATGCTTGATAAACATATCAAACATAGGGACGACTATTCGCGGTTCCACCCTACTTCCGTTTTCACGGCAGCTTCATTTTAAAACACTCCAGAATGCCTTCAAGATGAGGTCTAATATTTGGCTTACACTCTCCCAAACTCGCTTTCATTAGCTCACTCAACTTTACTTAGTTCTTTCAACGTGTCTATCTAAGTTGTCTTTATTTTAATTGGTATTGTCTTGTTTGTCAATTTTGTTTTCTCTTTTTGGAATCATTTCCTTCCAATTTTGCATATCATCAATAAATTTTTTACTTTTTAGCTGCAACCCAACGTATTCTTCATAGATGGAATCAATCACTTGTCTAATTTGTTGTTTCGTCTCGTCAGATAAGTTAATACTTTTAATCTGTTCAAAACTAATGTGATTAAATAATCGAATAAAATGCAATGCTCTTGGTGAGTAGTGAAACCTTCGATCATCCATTGACCAATGTTTTTGGCACAACACACCGTGATATTTATCAGAAAAATCAAATGGTTCCTCTTGACTGCCACAAATGGCACACGATGAAAAATTAAGTTGGATGCCAAAACGTTGAAGCAGTTGTATTTCAAAAATATTGGTGATTATTTCGGCATCATAGCCCTCATCTATCAGGGTTAGTGAGTCTTTGATAAAACCAAATAAAAACGGATCATAAACATTATCGTCAATGGCAGCATCACTTAAATTAAGGATATAAGTAGCATAGGCTGATAAAAAAATATCCTGTTGAATCGCAAAAAAAGGATGAATATCTTTGGCAGAGTTTAAAAAAGAGAGACCTTCTTCTTTTAAATCACCAATGTAATTGGCTTGAGTAAAGGGTTGGATGGCTGAATTGATTTGACTGTTCTTTTTATTCGCGTGACGCACAAAAAACATGCGTTTGCCACTTGATTCAGTAAAAATTTTAACAAGTTTATCACTCTCACGATAATTTCTTGAAAAAAGAACAATCCCATTAACCTCTTGTGGTCCTCTCAATTTGTCACCTCCTTAAATGAATAAAAAACATGGAAAAATCCATGTTTAATAATCTGTTTCTCTGTATCCGTAATTTTGTAAATCACGACGTTTATCACGCCAATTTTTTTGTACTTTGACCCACAATTCTAAGAAGACTTTATCACCTAAGAGGTTCTCAATATCTTTACGACTTTTCGTTCCGATATTTTTAAGCATTTTACCACCTTTACCAATGATAATGCCTTTTTGGCTATCGCGTTCCACTATGATTGTGGCTTGAATATGAATTTTATCATGATCATCACGTTTCATACTTTCTGTTACGACCGCTACAGAATGAGGAACTTCTTGTTCTGTTAATTGTAAGACTTTCTCACGAATAAGTTCTGACACGATAAAATACTCCGGATGGTCAGTGACTTGATCATCTGGGAAAAACTGTGGCCCTTCTGGCATATCATTTACCAAGGTTTCTAATAAATGTTCCACATTATTTCCTTCCGTAGCAGATATTGGGACAATTTCTTTAAAGTTAAGCTCTTGACGGTAATCATCAATAATCGGTAACAATTCATCTGGATGAACGGTATCAATTTTATTAATGACTAGATATACAGGAGCATCCGCTTTTTTCAATCGTTCGATAATAAAGTCATCACCACGACCTCTTGGCATGTCCGCACTCACCATAAAGATAACGGCATCGACTTCACGTAACGCACTATAGGCTGTTTCAACCATAAAGTCGCCTAATTTATTTTTTGGTTTATGAATTCCTGGCGTATCAATAAACACAATTTGTGCTTCTTTTGTTGTATAAATTCCTTGAATTTTATTTCGTGTTGTTTGAGCTTTATTACTCATAATGGCAATTTTTTGTGCCACAATACGATTTAATAAGGTTGATTTCCCGACGTTTGGTCTTCCGACAATTGCGACAAATCCTGATTTAAAATTTTGTTCTGACATTCAATTTATCCTTTCTTAACGACCTACTAAAAATGATATTATTTTAGGTAGGAAGATGATCATCCCCACAAATATAGCAAAAAAGGCACTGAGTAACACTATACCGGCAGCCATGTCTTTTACTTTTTTCGCTAAAGGATGATACGTTTTATTTGTTACTAAATCAACTAATACTTCAAATGCTGTATTGGTCATTTCAGCCATCAATACTAACAAAATCGCACAAATTAACCATAGCCATTCAGCGATTGAAATGTGACAGAAAACACCTAGTATAACCGCACTGAGTCCTAACAATAAATGGTACTTCATGTTTCTTTCTTCTTTTATCACAGTCTTTAATCCATATAATGCATGAGTTAAAGACTGGATAAAACGTCGATTTTTCTCAGTTTGTTTATCGTTCCAAGCCATACGCATCTAAAATCTTTCTCTGTAGATCAAACATCTCTTTCTCATCTTCTGGTGTCATATGGTCATATCCATTAAGATGCAAAAATCCATGAATCGTTAAAAAACCAAGTTCTCTATCAAATGAATGGTCATATTCTTCTGCTTGTTCTTTCGTTCGATCAACAGAAATGAATAAGTCCCCAATATTTCTTGGTAAACCAAGTTCTTCTAAATCAAATTCAAAACCTGATAAATCATCTTCTTCTAATGCAAAACTGATTACATCAGTCGGACGATCTTTTTGACGATGCTCTTTGTTGATTTGATGAATTTCTTCATCATCAACAAACGTCACTGACATTTCCGTATTTTCTGGTAGATTAATGACTTCTTGTTTCGCTGCAAAATCTATAATCGTTGAAACCAAGTTTAATTGTTCGTCTGTAAGTGTGTTCGTTTTATCAAGGAGTACCAAATCCATTGTTAAATCCTTCTTTCTTCTTGTTCTTGTTTCATTTTTTCTGCTTCTGATTTCATTTTCGGGTATTTAATTCGCGAATGGAATGTTGAACATAACCCGTCCACTAAGGATTTTTCAATTATAGCAATCTCATCCAATGTTAAACCTGATTCATTTAACTGCCCATCTTCTAATCTTGATTGAATTAAGTTATGGACAAATTCTTTGATTTTTTCATTCGTTGGGTGATCCATCGCACGAACAGCTGCTTCAGCACTATCGGCAATATTAATCACACCAGCTTCACGAGATTGAGGTTTTGGTCCAGGATATCTAAATGCCTCTTCAGTTGTCTCTGGGTTTCGTTCTTGTTCTTTAATGAAGAAATACTTCATCAAGGTTGTCCCATGATGTTGTTGACACACATCAATGACAAATTGTGGCATATTCGCTTCTTCTAGAATCTTCACACCATCTGTCACGTGACTAAATATAATTTCTTTACTATCTGATGGTAACAAGAAATTGTGAGGATTTTCCGCCCCATCTGGTAAATTTTCCACGAAAAAGTTTGCGTGTTTGATTTTACCCACGTCATGATAGTAACTTGCCACGCGTGTTAATAACGAGTTTCCTCCAATTTGAGCGACGGCGTTTGCACTTAAACTAGCCACCATCATACTATGATGGTACGTTCCAGGAGCTTCTTCTAACAATTGTTTCAATAAAGGTTGATTTGGGTTACTTAATTCATTTAATACAATCACACTATCATCTGTTAACAATAGTTCGATGTACGGATATAGCCCAATAGATAAAATAAATGAAAATAGACCACTACCTGTTGAAATAAATAACGTTGTAATAGAACGACTATCTCCAATATTAAAGCCTTGATAAATCACTAATACTGCCATAAATAAAATGGGCATAATGATTAATAAAAAGAAAGACTCTTTCAACTGTGCCCCAATCCGTTTGTTTACTAAAAATGTCGCAACAAACGCAGAGAACATGTAAAATAGCGAGATAACTAAAAGTGACGTCGTACCGGCAAGGTTATAAAAGATAAAGATTGAGAAAATTGCTTGGAACATCCCCATCAGTAGTCCCCATCGTTTATCTAAAAACATATACAAAATAACCGAGCCAAATGCCGCGGGGAATAATAAAGAGACGTTACTTAAGCTATCTTTTTGTAACAGATAAAGTAATTTCATAAACAGGACACTTACCGTAATAGCAATTGTGTACAATGTCACACTTTTAACGCGAATCTCTTTATCTGAATGGCATAAAATATAAATAATCAATACAATTTGTAATACAATCGCTAATATCATCGATAAAAGCGGTGATGTCGAGGTTGATTGATTCGTTAAGCCAAGCAACTTAATTTTTTCCATTGCTTTTGAATCAATTTGTTCCCCTTCTCGAACAATGATTTCACCTTGATAAATCATCACAGGAAGCACATTATTTTTGGCATTTTCTTTCATTGTTTCTGTCGCTTTGTCGTTGACTACTTCATTGACAACAATCGCTTTATCAAAAATCATAACCAAGAGATTCAATTCTTGAGATGTTAGCTCTTTGTATTGAACCAATTCTTTGGCTGCTTGTTTTTCACTCTGTAATGTTGAGTTTCGAATATGTTTCGATAAAATTGTTTTTAACGTACTTTCTGCTGCTTGTTCTAGATTATCAAGATCACTTGAAGATAGCTCCAGTAATTCTTCATAAAACGTATCTGGAAAAGATTGAAAGAAAGCAATATCGGTTTGGTTAAATTTTTCAAAATTCGATTTTAGCATCGGCAATTTATCTTCTACTGTAGGTTTAGACGAACTTTTTTTGTCATTATACTGTTTTTCTGCTGCCTCATTGACTTGCTTAACCAATTTAAAAATCGTTTGGACAGACTCTACTTGTTTTGCTTCAACATCTGGATTAAACGTATATTCTGGCGTGATACTTTCCATCGCCAACCGTTGTTTTTCTTTTGTTTCATCCTTATTTTCAATTGTTTTATTAGCACGAATGGTCTCACTAGATAATTGCCCGACTTTATAAGTCACTTGCTTTTGTCTAACACTACCAAACATCAAACCAAACATGATTAAAGACATTAAAAATAGAATTAGAGGTGTATAATATTTTCCAAGTGCTTTAGGCACTTGTTGTATTGTTTTCATTTACCTCACTCACTCCTTTTTGCTCCTTTTAGTTGTCTGCATATGCCTTAATGATATCAGCCACTACTGGATGTCTTACCACATCTTGAGTAGAAAATTCGATAAATGTAATATTTTTGATTCCTTTTAGAATTCTTTCCGCATGAATCAAACCACTTTCAACACCGCGTGGCAAATCGATTTGGGTTTTATCACCATTGATAATCATTTTTGATCGATTTCCTAAACGGGTCAAAAACATCTTCATTTGAGCATTGGTTGTATTTTGTGCTTCATCTAAAATAACAAATGCTTCTTCTAACGTACGCCCTCTCATATAAGCTAAAGGTGCAATTTCAATCACACCTCTATCCATCAAACGCGTCGTATGTTCCATACCAAGTATTTGATATAAGGCGTCATAAACTGGACGTAAGTATGGATTAACCTTCTCTTGTAAATCACCAGGTAAAAACCCTAAATTTTCTCCTGCTTCAACAGCCGGACGTGTGAGAATGATTTTTTCTACCTCACCTTTTTTTAGCGCACTCACGGCCATAACAACCGCTAAAAACGTTTTACCCGTTCCTGCCGGTCCAATACCAAACGTGACGTCATTTTTTTTAATGGCATGAATGTATTTTTTTTGCCCGTCGTTTTTTACACGAATTGGATTGCCTTTATTGTCTTTTAATAAAGCATGTTCATAAAGACTAAAAAATGTCTCCAATTGGCCTTTTTTAGCTAACTGGATAGCGGTTAAGACATCACTACTATTAATTTTGTGTCCTCTTAATATTAGTTGTTGTATGGCTGTTAAGATGTCTTGAACCATCGAAACATCTTCAGCATTTCCTGATAAATGAACAACCTCTCCCCTAGAAGAAATTGATACATGTGTATAATCTTCAAGCATTTTGATATGTTTATCGTGAGTTCCAAATATATCATTGCTTTCAATGTTTTTATCTAACATAAAAACTAATGTTGTTTCTGACGTCAATCACTACAGCTCCTTCATCATCTTATAACCTAAATAATACCATATTATGTCAATAAAAAAAATCAGGACTCATTATTTTATGAATCCAACTATTAACACAACGATTAACTTCTTTATCAAATTTGCCTTAACTTTTGACGTCACTTTAACATTTTCTTTATCAAATTCATAAAACCTTCGTATATTCTTACGGTTCATTTAAGGTTTGAAGACTATGATTAAGACAGTTCAAAGAAAGAAGATGATGTCACAACAAATTGCCTGATTCTTTTGAGTGTTAGAGGCTCATTTGTCTCTACCTCCTTTATATAATGTGGACGAACGTGGTGTTTTCACTCTAAGGGTCTAAGCGTGTGTTTGTTCTCTATTTACCGAGGTGTAGGTTCGAATCCTACCGTCCACTTAGCACCACCATTTATCTTGAAAGGATGAGTCATATGAAGAAAAAAACGATTCTCTTGGTAACCCTTGCAACTGCCATTACTACACGTGTCCTTGTGTTAAAAAAACACCAACGGACTGCACTCAATAAACAGACTGGCTACTATAGCTAGTCTGTTTTTATACGTTCATTTGGTTAAAGGCTTGTATTTTTTGTTGTAACTCCCGCTCTTCTTCTGGACTAACCCTATGTTCACTTATTCTTTTATTAACCCATTCAGGTAATGATTCCGTCTTTTGTTTTAATTTTTTTGATTGTTGTGCTTTCTTTTCTACAAGAAGTCTTTCAAATTTCTCTTGTAAAACGTTTGGATTTCTGACATGTCGCGACCAAAAATCATGTGTCGCTAACCACGTAATCATCTCTTCAATCTCACTCATCTCGATGTTTTCCTCCTCATGAATCCGTCTTAAATCATTGGCCCAACGTGACACATTTACACGGCTCATCTCCCTTGGAAAATCTTTTGCTAGATTACTTTGAAATCTTTTGGCTAATTGCAACTGGCTTTCCGTATATCGACACGCACTCTTTTTATTCTTTGTATTATTATTTTTAGTATTAGTTATAGTATTCTCTTTAAACTTTTCTTTCATACGGTCATCAACTTTTGTTGGGGAGGTTGACTCTTTTTCTTTAATAGGCTCTTCAACTATTCTTATACGCCTCTGATCGATTTCTTTGCTATCTTTTTTGTACCGCAACTCCACTGTGATAAATCCCTGTTCTTTCAGTTGATTGACCCATTTTGAAACGGAAGTCTTACTCACGCCATAAAGTGTCGCAAAATAATCATTGCTTGCCCAACAATAGCCTTCTTGGTTGCAAAGTGCTGTAATTTCTCCGTACAATAATTTGGCATTCGGACTGATTGTTTTGGCGTATCTCACTTTTGCTGGAATAATACAATAATAATTCGGTTGTTGTGTCATTAACTTGTCCTCCATGACATTTTTTCTCTACACTTATATAAACGATTGCCAAATCAATTCTGTCACCTATTTTTTTATTTTATTTTAACCAACTATTATTTAACTATGTAATGATATAGCTATAAAACAGACTGACTAAGGAGAGAATAACGATGGAATTAAACTTATTTATGACTTGGATTATTGGTATTGGTGTTATTGCAAGCGTGATTTTTACCGGTATCCAATTACAACAGAATAAAAAAAATGACTATAAAAAAATTGTGTCAAAAAATGTGTTTGTTTGGGTTGCAGAATTTAGAGAATTAATGACGCAATTCTTACTTGAATACAACGGAACAAACGATAAGAACGAGTTGAAAAATTTGTTGTTTGAAATAAAACTAAACTGTTCAAACAATAACCCTGATCAAGTGGATTTAATTAATTTACTAACATTGGCAATCGAATTTGATGAATAACATGATAAAATATCTGATGATATCATTCGCCAAACTGATGTTGTGCTAGATAATGCAACAAGACTTTTTGCGTTAGAATATGGCGTGACAGAGCAAGAATTACAAATGAATCATCAAAAAATTTACGATAGCTATAGCCCACTAACTATCCGCTACATCAAAAAAGAAAAAATTAAAGACATTAAAAAGAAACCAACATCAACTAAACAATAAATAGATATTTTTTAAACGTGCTGATACACTTATACTATCAGTGCGTTTTTATTTTAAAAAATACGTGTTAAAAAGGAGAATGATCATGAAAAAAGGACTTGCCCCGATTTTTAACCAAGACACTAACGTACTAGTTTTAGGAAGTGCACCCAGTGAACAATCCTTAAAAAAGCAACAATATTACGGAAATAACGGTAATCAATTTTGGAAAATGTTATTTCACTATTACAATGTGCCATTTGAAACAGACTATAACCAACGTGTGAATTTCCTTTTAGATCACCACATTGGTTTATGGGATGTTTATCATTTATTTGAGCGTGAGGGCAGTTTAGATACGTCGTTTAAAACAGTTGAGTTAAATGATTTTAGCCAAATTCTAACTCAAGCAGATATCAAATTGATTATCACAAACGGTAAAAAAGCCTATGATGAAGTCATTAACAATCAGTTATTTCCAGAAATAAAAATCGTCCCCTGTATCTCAACTAGTGGAGCTGCAAATGGACAGATGGAAAAACGAAAAATGCAGTGGGAAGAAGCGTTGGAGATGGTGGATAAAGAATTTTAGTAACCCTATTTTTCAATGTAGAATCAATCATATTTTTATGATAAAATAACTCAGCGATTGTTCAAAATTGCACAATTTACTTTGAGAGGGTTTTTTATTTGAAAAATATACTTGATTACCAACCATTAAATCTTTATACCAACTACAAAGAGGAGGCTGAAAAAACACCGATGATTCCGATTATTTTCGATGAAACACTACCAGCTTTTGCCTCGCTTGGCTTAGAAACAACGTATAAAGACAGCCATGACAAACTATTAAAAAGAGCATATCAGTTAGCCCATTTAGGTGTTAAAAAAGGCGATAAAATCATCCTATATAAAAGTCCTAAATTTGATACGTATTTACTTGCTGTCGCAGCATCTTTCCTTGGTGCAATACCTGTCATGGTGTCTTATCATTTACCACCTGGAACCATTAGCGTGTTCGTTGAGCGTTTAGAAAATCCATTTATTTTATTTGATGACGTGACTGATGTTAATGTAAGAGCCGTTCAAAATAGTTCACATGATAAAAAGATTTCATTAGAGACATTATTAAATGCCTCAGCACAGCCTGTATCGCAAGAAGAGTTGGGCAAAGATGACATAGCATACATGACTCACACGTCTGGCACAACAGGTATCCCAAAACTGATTTGTCATTCTTATCACTCAATGGGATGGCGAACTAAATGGCAACGAGAAATATTTACTCATATTTCTAAAAAAGAATTGGTCGCGTTTCACATCTCTCCTGTTCATTCTCGTTTTAATATTGGGGTTTCTTCATTGATGAGTATGGGATTTCCTATGATGCCGCTAGCAAATGCGACACCTCAACGAGTGGAAAACATGCTAACAACACACCAACCTATTGCATTGGAAACTCATCCAAATAATTTCGTCCAATGGGCAAGACTGGCAAAAGAAAAACCTCAAGTGTTTACTAGCATTAAATTTTATCATTCGACATTTGATGCAATAAACAATGCTACTATGTTAGCCTTTTTAAACGCGTCAAAAGAAAATGACCCTATCTTTTTACAAGTTTACGGTCAAAGTGAATGCGGTCCAATGATTTTACGTTCACACACCATTGATTCACTAAAAGACTCTGATGCTCGTGATATGGGCGTTGGACTTGAAGGTTTAACAAAAGCCAGAATCACCGATGAAAATGGCACACTGCTACCTGTCATGACAGATGGACACATTCATTTTTTATCAAAAGGCCGTGCATTAACTTATTATAAAGAAGATGCTCGTTTTGAAGAAAATGTTTATGGTAAATGGTGGGATAGTGGCGATTATGGCATGATGGACGAGCGTGGTCACTTATACTTAAAAGATCGCCAAGTCGATTTGATTGAAAACATTGATAGCACGCTTGCACTGGAAGATTATTTATTAGATGCCTTGGATTTCTTGGAAGAAGTCGTGATTGTGCGTGGAAAAGATAACTCTCCTCAACCTGTTTTAGCTGTTGTTCCTGGAAAAGAAATGGATTGGGACGCGTGGTGGATGCAAGTAGCCGACCTCCCTCATTTAAATGAGCCCATTATCAAAACATTTGACGAAATACCTCATACCGCCACAATGAAAGTTCAACGATTACAGTTGGAGAGATGGCTGAAGGAAGGATAGGAAAAAACGTTAGAGATGTGAAAACATGTCTAACGTTTTTTAATATTATATAAAAACTAAATCTTTGCAATAATTAAAGGAAGTTATAGTCAAAATATGGCTTAATTTTTCTCTAATTAACTTATCACTCTACCCCTAATGCTTTAAATACAGCATCTTCTGGTGTTTGATAGAATATTAAGTTGAATGTCCCCATTAACTCAGGTGGAACCGTTCCTAAGTCAGCAGCACTTGTCATAGGAACCAATACTTTTTTTGCACCTGCATCTTTTGCTACTTGTAAACAATTTGCTAAATTATCGACTTTTACAATTGAGCCACCAATCGTAATATCTCCTAAGATGACTAAACTTGGTAAAACAGGCTTATTTAATGACACAGAACACAAAGCAATCATCGTTGGTAATGATAGTTTTTTTGTCATACCAATTCCATTTAAATCTTGTACATGGACGACAAAGTCTTTAGAAGTTAAACTTATAGACTGACTCACACTTCCAGAATTAGCCCGTAAATAACGAAACGCTGAATCCATTGCTTCTTTAGCCCCTGCATCAGAGTTAATTCCTGTTCGTTCAAATTTACCGTTTCCTGAAATCATTTGCGTTTCGAGTTTATAAGTTCCTAATTGACCTGTTTTTCCATAACCGACAGTATATAAATGTCCTGGTTTGCCTAAACCTTCAGGAATTAATGTACCGCCACCTTGTTCTGGAACCGAAACATATTCTTCTCGCTCCTCTTCAAGATCAATATATGAAAAATTAACGTCATAAAACTCCATTCCACCAATTTTTTTTAATTGTTCTTTCACTCGGCGACGCATTTCAAGAGCAAACCTTAAAACTTCCTCAACGTCCTGCTTTTCGTATTGTTCGTCTGGATAAAGAAGTTTCATCATACCTGATACAATGCGTCGAACAGCAATTGTGTCTCGTTGATTTAATTGACTTCCTAATTTAAAGTACTTATCAAAACTATCTCCAAAGCTAACTTTTCTTAACTCTCTCATCACTTCGGAAAAATAATCTGTTATAAACCCATAATCATTCGTAAAAAAATCTGGTCGATATTTGGGTATTTCCCAACCAGGTAGATAGCAATGCATTCGATCTAAAAAGGCTGAGTCTGCTCCCATCACCTCTGGAAAAGGTTCAAATAAGTGCGATGTTTTTAATATGACATCAACACTTTGATTGATATTGCCAACAAATACCATAGAGGCTGTCGCATTCTTTTCTTCTTTTCCTCTAGCAAACGATCCTGAAGCCATATAATCTTTCATAATTTGGACGCCATCATTATCTTTAAACTTGATTCCTGCCACTTCATCAAATGCGACACAATCCCACATACCAACCAGTCCCATGGTTCGACTAGCCATATTGTAAAATAGATTAGCTACAGTTGTCTGACCACCTGAAACTAGAATTGAATTAGGTGAGATTTCTTTGTAAACATGAGACTTTCCGGTTCCCCTAGGACCTAATTCGCATAAATTAAAATTATTTTCAATCAATGGAATTAATCTAGCTAAATGAAGCCATTTTACTCGCTTACTAAATTGAGTTGGCTCCATTCCTACTGATCTTAATATTAGATCCATCCATTCGTCTGTCGAAAATTCTTTACGAGCAAGTTTGTAGTCTTCAATATCCAATCCAGGCATCTGTATAGGATCAACTTTTTTGGCAATAAACGGACTGTTCCAACTGTCATTTTCATCATACCAATACTCCATTGATACAATGCACCAAATTCCTCCTCCTAGTAATCGATCATATTTCTTAGGGAATTCATCACTAATTTGTACATTTTTCAATCCTAAGTTGGAAAATTCAGCTTCATAACAATCGCGTCGTTCATTTAAATGTACAGTGACTTTATCAATCACTGTATAGCCGCCTAACTCACGAATTTTAGCCTTGATCTTTTCGGATTCATCTGGCCGAACATAATTTTTTGATAAAATAGTCTTTACATTTTGAACACCTTTTTCAACTAACTCTTCATCAAATGAAGAAGCATACATGCCTAGCAAGTATTCTAAAACATAAACAGGAACATTCGCTCCTTCTTTGATTTTCTTTGTTAAATCTTTCCTCACAATCTTTCCAGGAAAATATTCAGCGAGTTTTAGTAGTTCTGCTTGTTCCATAGACTTCCCTCCCTACTTACTAACACAAACACATTAAATATCGAAATCAAATTGCTGAGCAAATGGGTTGTCGATAATAAATTTAATGCGTTCTTCTATACCAGTCACTTGATTTTTCATCACTAAATAATAATCATCCTGAACTAAGTAACGACGATTAATGAATTCAAACACAAATTTTTGAAAACGACGATTTGCTTCCTCTTCTTTTGAATCTGCGATATACGTTTCTTCATTTGAAATGCGTTCCCCTTTATTGTCTTCAAAGTAAAGCCAATAGGATACCGGTTCAAATAACTCATTAATAACGGATTTTTGATAAAATTCTAACGTTGTCGATAATCCGGTGATTCTTCGATTACTTGTCATCAGTTCAACTTCAACTGGATCTTTGGTATTACTTATCCTAGATGATGTTATTTCTATAATCGGGACAAGCATCTCTTGAATAGAAGACCCTCCATGAACATAATTTTGACCTCCACCAGCTTTTTTGAAAATATTGGATGTTACTGGCACACAGATATTTCTTATATCATTATTTCCTAGTGACTCACCTAAGGAGTAATTCTTTGTCCCCACAACATCATATTCTTCATCAGTCACAATAAAGCGACGTTCAACACGGTCGTTTGGATTAGTTGATGGATTGTCTATCTTATCAGATTCCTCAATTGATTGCCTTTTATAGATAAATCCATGGTCGGCCGTTACTATAAATCGTGAAATATTTCCATCATTTGCCAGTCGGTTAACCAAATTAAAAATCTCTTTTATCGCTGTATCACACGCATCAAAAACCTGACTTTCATTCGAATGATCTCCTACTTTATCAACCTGATCATGATAAATATAAATAACAGATTTTCCATTTAAATTTTCTCTAACTTCAGTCTTATTCATCTTCACAACATCTGAATAATTGAACGCTATTGCATCGCTATCTTGCTGTTGTAAAATGGCAGATCGATTAATTAGGCCATTGGTTTTTTTACCATCAACCAACACGTCAGTATTTGTCGTATAATCTAATTGTTTATGAGGCAATAATGCTGCTTTACCAAATTCTGTAACAGATGGTAGTACCGAGAAAGCCCCCTTGTCCTCTGCACTATATTTTTTTTCTTTAGAAAATTGACGAACTAATTCTTTTCCTAATTCATAACGAAATGCATCAGAAATGATTACCACTGTTTTAATACTTCGATTCATCACAACTTTATGGTAAAAGTGACGAATAGATAATCGGTCAGAAAAATCAAACGATCTATTCCAAATCTGTCCTGTTTGATCTAAAAATCTCGAATAATTTAACTCTACTAAACGTTTCAACTGATCATATTTATAATCATGCTGTATTTGATCACTATTCCAAATAAACTTTCTATAGTGAGTATCAATCCAGTATAATTCTTTTTCGTATAATGTAGTCAAATCATCCATTGTCATAGAAAGCTTAAATGCACTGGAGTCAACTAAGTAGTATGCATGTTTTAGTAGTTGATACTCATGAATATAGTTGGATGCAAAGTGCAGTTTTTCTCTTTGTTTTAATGCCTCGATGATTGTATATCCTGATACTTTTGTTGTGGTGTCTGAAGAAAGCAATCTATCCAAATAAAACGATAAGATATACTCATGAATATCAGAAAAAATATCTGCTTCCATTAAGTCATCTATTTTCACTGTATCTAATATTTTTTTCCCATTAATCATTTTGAAGACACGCTGAGATAAATGTTGGAAACTTTCCGTGTAGCGAGTGTCATTCATAAATTGATCCATAAACGCAATAATGTTTGTTCGTTGATTTTGAACTTCAAAATCTTTCAGCTCTTCTGGCACTGTTGAATCTATTTGATAGTAAAAGTAATTAACATACAAGCATATCACCAATTTCTCAATCGATAACTGTGAATCTGAAAAGCCATATTTTAATCCAATAAAATCCCAAAATCGTGTTTTTAAATGATATTTTTCTAATACCCCTAATGGATCATCATCTCCACTAGCAAAAGACTTTAACACGTCACGTAGTAAGTCATTTAAACGAATGCTTTTTGTCTTTAATAAAACAGCCATGATCATTAACTCGATCGTATCAGCTTTATTTACTGTCGTGTTATGACTTAACTCACCAAAAGTTTTTACTCGATCTTTGGCATTAAAAAATGTACTATACTTTTCCATTGTCGAATGGAACTCTAAAGGAATTGATAACTCACTCATCAACATAGCTAAACGGTCTGCACTAAATTCTTCTGAATATTGTAATATGCTAAGTAAATGATTGTCTCCATCTTTATCATCCCATCGTTTAAACGGAGCGTAAACCAAATAGTTTGATTCTTTGTCTTCATATTCTAAATGTCTTTTTGCTTTAAATTGTGCATCGCTTTCTAGTACATATATTTTTGCGTGCATAATATTTATTTCTTTGATATCTTCTATAAAATCTTGGTTTGGATCAAACCAAAAAATAATTTTTCTTTGCCCATAATCTGGAAAAATCTCATTTAATTTTTCTTCAATTTGTTGTCTATTTACATCTGTCATTGTACTCACCTAATTTTTCTTTTCTAACACTATATTGACATACTTTCATACATTTCGCACGAACTTTTCAAAAAAAAGAAAGTTGTCAGAAACAACTTTCTCTCTTTTTATTTTTTAGGTTCTTTTACCCCTTTTGAGAGAATTTGGAACTTCTCTCCTGTATCTGTATCACGTTGTAATTTATCATAATTTACAATTACACCATCATCTAAATCAAGCTCAATTCTATTAAGCGCCAAATGTCCTAATTTTTCATCGTAGTCACGAAGCTCTTTTAATTGCTTCTGAATCTTAGTCATATCCTTCGACCACTTATTGATATCTTTTTGATTATCACTTGCTGCAATTTGTTGCTCACGCCATTCAATCCGATTATCATAAGCTTTTTGTAATTCGTGAAGATATTCTGTACGAACTTTACCTAACTGATCAGGTGTGTAACGATGTAAGTACATTAATGCCTTAAAACCATTTTGCTTTCCTGAATCTAGTTGCCAATAGATTGGACGATTAGAGTAGGTTTTTAAATGATCTTTATAAAAATCTTTAACGAAATATCGGCGAATCACCTCACGACTCTTACCTTTTCCTCCTAAAGTATCCGCGATAAATTGAAGATTTTCTTCTAACGTATCTGATCCAAATGTTACCTTCACAAACTCTATAAAACGATTGACAATATCTATCTGACTATCTTTGAAATACTCATCATCGGTAATCAGTAACACATTATCTTTGTCTGGTTTAAAACTAGTATAGCGTGAATCATCCCACTGACCACCTGCAAAGATCAATCCTTCTTCATCTAAAGAATAACGACCAAACATTACACCGATTGAGTAAGAGATGAAGTTTTTAATAGTTTCTAGTTTATTTAGTTTAGTTATAGGGATGTCCTTATCCTCAACAACTGAAGAATAATCATTATCCAAATCATACAGAGTTAAAAAATTATGATTTATACTCTCATGGTTCTTTCTTAATTCCTCAATATGTGTATCTTTTAAATGAGATTCATTTACAATGTAATCTAATATTTTATTACCTCTTAAATTAATTCTTTTAAAATCCCAAGAAATCTCTTCACTATCCCAATCTAGTTTAGACAAATTAATACATTTTTTTACTTTATCAATAGTGAGTGATTTTACCTTATCATCATATATAATAGGAATTTTTTCAAAATCTCCTACCTGTGAATTAATTGTTGGGTTTAATAATTTTAATATATTATTTCCTATTGGAGAATTTAATATACCTAAACAATAGAAAATATTTTCCGTTTTATTTGAAAATGCCGACATACCCGATACATCATGTATACTTCCATACTCTCTATATCTGACGCTAAGACCACCACTGGTAATTAGAGGCCAAGTAATTGATTCTTTAAAGTAATAATTTGTATTCTGTGGTCTTGATCTTACCTTTCCTTTCGAATCACAAAAGTTTCTTATCTCTTCTCCATCATTTTCCCAGTTTACAATATAATCATAATTACCATACCACCTTCTAAATGATCCTCCTTTGTTATAGGGAAACCATTTTTTTCTAGATAATCTTGCGTCTTCTAAAGATGTAGCATCAAATTTTATTTTGTTAAAATCAACTTCCCACCATAGCCTTAGAAATCGATTGTTATCAGCTGTTGCTAGTCCCTGTTTTGGGGTAACATAATTTGAAATTGGTTTTCCTATTTCAAAATCTTTTATTAATGCATCACTAGCCCAATAAGCAATTGGCATGCCTGGTATTTTTTGGAAATTATTTTGACTCATTTTAAATACTATATCAGATAAATCATCATTACTAGCATTTAAATATGCGTTTTTTTTAGCTTCTTGAGATTTATAATCGACCAATCTAACATATGTACCATTATAATTTAATAAATGATTCTTTCTAATAACAAACGTTGTTGTCTGTACAACTTCTCCACCGATTTCTTCAAAAGCTCTAGATCCAAGATTCGCCATATTTATTATTGTAGAGTTATTAACTAAATAATTACGTAATTTTTCAAAACTTGATAAAAACATCCAAGCTTGCTGTGTAATCATACTACAATAGCCATGTTTTCCTAATAAATACTCACACTGCTCAATAAACATAGCAAACAAATCACTTTTACTTTGAGGGTATTCTTTTTTTGCAAAGTCAGATAGAGTTTTATCCATACCACTACTCCCCATATAAGGAGGATTAGTGACTACAATATCGTATTTAGAAGATAATATTTTAGATATAGTGATAATATCAAATATTTTATCGACTTTTTGTATTGTGTCATCTAAAAAAAGACCAGCTTTTTGAGATTCTTTAAAGCGTTGTAGTCCTATAACAATGTCATCAAAGTGATAGTCTTCTTTGATTTTTATTAAAGAACCATAATCTTTTCCATGTGTATAATACTTAATTAAATTGTCAAGTTCATCACATACTTCTTCATCATCTAAAAATTCCTTTATCTCATTTAAAAAGTCATGATCTTTTTGTAGCTCTTTTGATTCAGGTACATCAAAACAATTCAGCTTTATTTGTTTTTTAAAGAGTTGTCTATTTTGTTCTCTTCCTTTCATCATTAATGCAAAATACGCTAATTGTTGTGCTCGATGATCGATATCAAGTCCAAACAAATTATTCTCTAAGATTAATGTTGCCGCATCACGTTTTGAGTAGCCTTCATGTTCGTATAGTTGCATAAACACATCAAAAGCATAGACAAGAACGTGCCCACTACCCATAGATGGATCTATAAACTTAATCTCTTCTAAATGATAATGTGCTTTTTCTTTTTGATCTTCTTTCAATTCAATCATCACTACGTCAGGTTGTTCAGCTGTCTCAAGATAGTATACCCAATTAAAATGTTGCGCAATTTCTTTTTCAGTCCTTGTATCACCATTTCCCATCATTTTTTCAATATAAAATCTTCCTAGTGAATTTTCTACCATATAACGAACTATCCAATCTGGTGTAAACAATTGAGTAGCTGCAGGAATATCTTGTTTTTTTATTTTTTGTGATTTTGGTCTCGAGAATACTAATTCTTTAGGTTCACTATTATAATACTGATATAACCACCCGATAATCTCGACTTGTCCACCTTGTGAAACATCAAAATTTTCTTCTGGAATACTTAATAATTTAGCAATCACACCATCTTTTTTTATATAGGATGCTGTAAATAATAACTCTGTGTCATCTTCTACTTGTTCAAAAAGTTCCGGAAGATAATCATTTAATTGATGACATATTTTGATAAAAACAAATTGATAAAGCTTGTCCATTGCTTCTGCAGAGTTATCCATCTTCCACTCGTTGACTTGTTGTTTCTCTGAAGTAGACAACTCCTCGTAAATATCCGAATCATAAATATCCGTGATGATATCAGGTTCTATTTTTCCAGTATTCTCACTAGACAACACTCGGTAACTGTCAGGTAAGTAATCATTGACTTCCATAAATCGAATCGCAATCAAACGATTAAACCACGTATACGCAACCTCTTCAATGAGAGATTGGTATTCCTCTTTATAATCAGAGGTTGATGATTTTTGTTTTAACTTTTCGATTAATCTATCTCGTTGAGTGATTGCATTGCCAGTCAATCGGAGTTGTGTCGACTCTATTTCTTGTAATGACTGATCAATTCTTTTTGCTTCTTCTATGCCTTTATCGGTAATCCCTAAACGATTAAGTTTCGTTGTGACTTCTTCGATTAATTCTTTTCGGGCATTGACTGCAAACTCCTTAATTGCCTTTTTATCCATGGTACTCTCCTTTTTATTTCACTTTAAAAAGACAGACATAAACCTAGTTATGCCTGTCTATGTTTTAAAACTGAATCGTTAACTCTGTATTTTCTGATAGTTGTTCTTTTAATTTACGATTTATTTCAGCTGTCAGTTCATCAATATCTGCTTCACTTCTTATGGTTTTTGCATGAAGTGATAGCGTTCTTAAAGGCACTGTTTTCTTCTTTATTTCAGCTACTTTAGGCGGAATAATATCTGTTTTATCTTCTTGGGTAGACGTTGTATCAGATTGTTGTGCTATAAGACGTTTATTTTCTTCCTGATCAAACAGGTGGTTAAAAATCTCATACTGCTCTTGAACTTCCATTAATAGAAAGCCTAAATCTTCTACAGTGTTGGCAGATTCTATTTTATCTTTTAATGACATAAACTTTTGATCAACTTGCGGGACAAATTCATCCCTAAATTCTTTATGCTCAAGTAACTTAAATGTCGCTTGTCTTTCTTCCTCTAATTTATTTAACACTTCTTCACTTTCAGACTCTAATAAGCGTGTGTACTCATCATTAAACAAACGAATATAATCGTTTAATTGAATCATATCTGAATAAGGGTCAGATTTTTTTAAAATAGCTTTCATGTCATTTAAAATTTGATTGATCTCTTTACTTGAAACAGCGCGTCGACTTTGTTCAATTAATCTAATTTTGTTTTGTGCATCTTGCCAAATTTTCTTTTGCGTACTATTTTCTTTATGGAAATTCGCAATTTTTTCGTATGTTTCCGCCCAATCAAATAATTCATCGCGGTAGTCTTTTACTGTATTAAAGAAATCTTCAACGTTATTTGTTTGATTGATTTCTTCTAAATATTTTTTAATCTGCTCATACTCATACACACTAGGATATGTATAGGTGGTTTCTTTATCAAAATAGGTTGATAGATCAAATAACTGACGTTGCAAATGCTTTTTAAAGTTCTCCATTGTACGTTCATTATTATTATCTTCAACAATATTTCGACTATTAAATAATTCTCGTCCAATATCATCGACTATTTTTTTTGATTTTCTAGAGATAATTGCACTTGGTTCAAGTTTGATTTTTTCACTGTCTCGTCTTTTTTGGATAATACTTAGTATATCTGTTGGGTCGTCCATACGTGAAACAGATAAATTATTAAATAATAAATCTATTTTACCTGACATAAATAAATTAGCTATACACCATTCAACATCTAGTTCAGTAAATCCATAAGGCTGTCTATTTTCAAAACGATCTCTGATAGTTTTCATCGTAATCGTTAAATGATTTCTTTTTTGATCATTAATGAAATTAAATATCTCTTGAACTGCTTGTTCGTTAGACTGATCTTCAACTAAATCATATTTACTTTCTTTGATTAAATGTAAAATATCTTCTTTTTCTTTTGGCGCATCAATTTGGCTTAATTTATGATAAACTTCTCCTGCCATTTTTTGTAAAGCTAATTGAAAGTTTGTTTTAAAATCTGAACTTGAAAAATCAATCTTACTACCATTATAAAAGAATGTTGCATGTTTGAGTAATTCTTCTAATTGGCGATTAATACTTGCACTTAATTCTTGAAGTTCTGTTGTCTTCTCCGTACGAATTGCTTCGAAATTTTTAACCACGCTCGAATAAGTCGTCGTCAAATATGCATTCATTTTTATATACATGGATAAATCTTCTTTAAACTCTTGTTCCTTTTGTAACTCTATATATAGCTTATCTCGTGAACTTTTCAAGGCAATTTCTGCCTCTTGACCAGCTAAATCTGAATATGGTGAAATAAAGTTAACTGTCATATCTGAGTGACTTGCTTGTTTGTATGGTCGTTGGTCTAATACTTGAGAATAAGTAAATGTATAACGATTTTTAAATTTGTTTCCACCAACCATTCCTGCTTTTTCAAAGGCAAAACTATTTCTATCTAAAACCCCATCAAAAATACGTTTAGATAATTCAATCACCAAATCACTTGGTTCGATGTTTTGATTGTTGATTTCTCTCATAATTTCTTGTTCTTCATCTGTTTGAAAAATATAACTATCTAGATTTTTACGAACATAGTTTTCTTTCATCAAAAGACGTAGTGCTTCTTCTACTCGTTTTTTAGTCGATAATCTGTCTTCGTTCACATTTTTTATGATTAAACTTGTAATATTATCTACATTAGGTTTAATAGCTAGGTCAACATATTTTATCATGTATAAAATGCGTAAGACATTGACATTAAAGTCATCTTCATCTGTCGGACGCTGAATACGTGTATTATTTGCTGCTTGAGTAATGACACGACTAATTGCTGTGTCAATCCATCTTTCTAAAGAATAATAGAATTGATCAAGTGATACCAAAGCATTGGTGTCATTGTCTTTATTACGTTCCGCAGCTTCTTTAAACATTGCTAGTAAAGAGCGTTCTCCTGAAGACAGGTTTGACCCATGATAACTATGATTACGAATTTCAGTTAGTATTTGACCTAATAAATTAAATTGATAAGGAATAAAAGGATAGACCTCTGCATAGTTTTGAGGACCGTCAAAAAGTTTTAACTCTGGACTATCAACAAATAATAATTTATTCTTTAGCTCTGTTTGGGCTGAATCGTATTGTAGTTCCAACATGTTTTTCGCCGTATCCTTTTTCTTTAAAATACGAGCCTTTATTACTTCATCTGCATTGGCTGAAGATAAACTAACAGTCGTTGCAAAACGGTCTTTAATTTTTGAAAAATCATTATCTGAATGACTATCAAAGTTAGTGACATGATCAATGGCTTCTTGACTTGTTACTAGTACCCAAGCTTTTCCTTCACATATTCTTCCTAAATCTTCAACGACTGTTTGAAGTTGCAATGTCAACTCGCGATTTCCTCCGACATATTGTCCGACTTCATCGACTAAAAACACAATATGATGATTTGCTTCTTTTGTATCTAGATAGCTTTTTACCATATGAGCAAACTCATCAATACTAATTAAATAATCACCTGATGCTTTTTCTAAAAAGTTATCAATGGCCGCTTCACTCATAAACCCAATTTCTAATGCTGCATCTTTGATATCATCTTGAATCCAATCAAATTCGTGTCTTTCTGCATTCCAGTCAGACCCGTGTAATGCTTCAAATGCTTTTTTAAAATCATCGTATTTTTCTTCTTTTATTAATCGACGTTCAAAATCTGCCAAATAAGGAATAGTACTCAATCCCTGCATTTCATTAAATACTTTTAAAAAAACATTTACAATGCCATTGCGATCTTTTTTTCCTCCAGCATTCGCTTTGGAATCAATGTTAAATAAAATAACATCATTTTTGATTTGAGCACATCGATCCATTGTAGCTAAAGTCAATGGATCTTTTATTTTTTCGTCTTCTTTAAAATAATCTATCGCTTTTTTGCCGTTTATTTCTCGATTAGATAAAATATAAGAAATTATTTTTAAAAAGTGAGATTTACCGGATCCAAAGAAACCTTGAATCCAGACTCCCATTTTATCTGTCGGCTGATTGATGCTTTGCTGATAGGCATCAAATATCGTTTTAAAATGCTTTTGCAATTCTTTTGTTACAACATATTCTTCTAATTCTTGTTGAATATTCTCTTCTTTTGCTTGACCAACTTTTATAACTCCCTGGATATTTCGATCAATCGGTTTTGCAAAAATATCCTTAATTAACATCCTTTTCCCTACCTTCTTATCATACTTTAGATTCTAAATGCTCTGTAATAGTTATCATCTTTATTTGTATTTAAAATGGTCAAACTGAGCTCATCATACTCACCTGGATACATCATCACAACAGGCACGCGATCAAACACTTGATGCATTTTATTTAAAATAGAGTGTGCTCTAATGAGAGGATATAATTCCCCTATTCCTGTTAAGATGACTACAGCTTTTTCTGGTGTATGTGTTTCAACATATTCAAAAAAAATATTTTCTTCCTCAGGTTGATCCATTTTCAATAAGCGTCCAATGCTTTCAACTAATTTCTGAATGCCGCGTTTTTGTTCCATTTTTATAGCTTTTTCTGTAAAACCACGGCTTTCTAAATACTCTAACATAATCGTATACAAATTAAAGACCTTTACTTCATACTCTTTATTCTCGCCAACAAAACTGTTAGATATTTTTTTTATGTGATATCTGACAATCAGTTCATCTTTTGGATGGTAATCAAATATGTAGTAACCTACTTCATTACCTAATCCTCTATTTAATAAAAAATCCTTTTTTTCAATCGTTTCATCTAATACATCCAAGTGTTCCTTGATTGGCAGCAACATTATAACTTTCCTCCTAGTGCTATAACAATATCTTTTCTTTGTTGATCAACTAACCATTGAACCAATCGTCTATCCAAAAGAACTGGCGCTATCTGCGTAACATCATGATCTTTTTTTATTAATCCAGCTTCACTTAAATTAGTTTTATACGCTGCAATCAATCTCTTTATTGTGTATTCTTTCCACTTGATTATATCCTCAGAGCTTCTACTTTTTTCAGTAAAAAAACTCCGATAGTCCATTGTGGTTAATTGTAGATTCCCTCTATTTAAATGGTCCGAATAAACCTCTAACATAAATTCTGTCAATAATTCATCTAAGAAAAGAATCGTAATGAAGTTAACTATTTTTTGATTATCGACATCTAGAGAGGTAAAAAGTTTTAAACCTGCTTCATCCAATTGGTTGACTCTTCTTTTCATGTTTAAATAAATCTCTTTTTGCCTATTAATACTATTAGCTAAGAATATATTTTCTTCATCATTTTTTCGTTTTATATCAATATCATCGTAGCCTTCATTTTTCAATTGAACATAACTTTTAAACTCTGAAAACCAAAATCTCTTTGATACTAATCCTGCGGAATATTTTTTCTTCAATGAACTGCCTCCCTTGCATCGTCTATTATATCAGTTATTTAATAAATAATTAATAGAAAGACGATATAGAATTATATCCTGTAAAGTTTAACTTAAATCTAAAACACAAAATACCATTATATATTTATTATTTTTTTATTAATGCACTATTTTTCTAATATTTTAAATTATCTCGTATTTTTAATAGAAATCATCAAATTTTTATTATACTATATTGTAAGTGCTTTAAAAATTGAATGAATGCATAAATAAATTGTAATTTACAATGGAGGAAAAAATGAAAAAAATCTTATTACTTACTACTTTTTTACTGCTGAGTGGGTGTAGTGTCCATGAGGAGGAAGTATCAAAAGTAAATCAGTCAAATACTACACCAGTTACATTATCAAATAGTACAAAAAACAACTCAGAATCTCAATTTAGTATCTTCGCTGCTAAACCTGAATATAAAAATAACGATACTCAAATTGTTCTTAAAGGTATTGGAAAACCTGACAGTGATGTTACTGTAAGTTTAGAAAAAACAAAAGAAGAAATTGTTAAAACTAAATCTGATTCATCCGGATCCTTTGTCCTAACATTTGCTGCTCCAAAATCAATTGATTTTTACATATTTGAAAACGATACGAAAAAAACTATCTTGAAATTATATTCCAAAGATGAGTTTTTAAATCGAGATAAAAACATAGAAATAGCTAAAGCTAAAGAGCTAGAAGATAAGAAAAAACAGGAAGATGAAAAGAAACAAAAAGAAGAACAACAAAAAATAGAAGATGAGAAAAAAAGACAAGAAGATGAGAAAAAACAAAAAGAAGAACAACAAAAAAAATTGGATGAGGAAAGAGAAAAAAATAGACTTAAAGCTGAGGAAACAAAAAATAAAGAAAAATCAAAAGCCCAATCTCGCGAACAAGAAAATGCTTTATCCTCAGCTAAAGATTATCTAGAATATTCTGGATTTTCAAAATCAAGCCTTTATGATCAATTAATTTATGAGAAATATCCAGACGATGCAGCTCGTTTTGCGGTAGAAAATGTTGATACAGACTGGAAAAAAAATGCGCTTAGAGTAGCTAAATCATATTTAGATTATACTTCTTTTTCAGATGCCGGACTTAGAGATCAATTAAGCTATGAAGGTTTTTCAGATGAAGAAATAAATTATGCATTAAACAATATATAAAATTCACTTTTTTAAGGGGTACTAAAAATGAATAGTAAAAAAATTATTTTGAGTTTTGTTATCTTACTAACGATACTAGCAGGTGGATGTTCAAATTCAAATAAAGATGAATTCGCAGATAAAGATTTTCTAAAAGGATTTAGCAAAGGTCTTGAATCACGATGGAACTTTACTAACAAAGTAGATGATAATGAAAAAACTGAAGAGGAATATGTGGAGAATTTAAAGAAAGCAACTAATTTGGAACTGCAAACACTTAATGATTTCTCCAATAAAAAATTTAACGATTCAAAACTACAAGAAGCAGCAATAGCCTATATCAACGAACTAAAAAATGGGATAACTGTAGTAGATACTTACGGTTCAAAATCATTTGATCAAGATTGGGATAATCATTATGCTTCACGAACAAAAATGATTGTTCACTTCGTTGATAATTACGATATTAACATCTCTGAAAAATATAAAAAAACACTTAACGAATTAAAGGCCCACGGTAATGAAGTGATTAAAAATGAAACGATTGAAAAATCTATTCAAGCATTATTTAATAATGTAACTTTTGAGATTGAACCTCAAGAATATGAATCGGACTATAAAAACTATGCTACAACAATAGAAAATACTACAGAAAATGATATTAATAATCTATCAGCGACTGTTAACTTACTAGATAATAGTGGTACAATTGTAGATTCACAATATTTATATGCAGATAATTGGAAAAAAGGACAAAAGTTTAAATTTAGATTCATGAATGATAAAAAATTTGACAAATCTGACATATCAATAAAATATTATGAGATAAAATAATCTTTTATCATACTTTGTAAGTAAAAAATAAAAGCTCTAGACGTTAACAGTTTTAACGTTTAGAGCTTTTAGTATTCCCCAAAAGACCCTTCCATTTAAGATACGGTTATTTTTTTATTACTAAATGTTGACTTATTAACGTTTATAGATAGTTTTAAACATAAGAATATACTATCTAATAGCAAGTATTTAAACTTATAGATAGTATAAAGATAGTATTTTTTAGTTGGGGGTAATTATACTTGCGATAATTTTTTAACAAATACTAGCATATCTTTTTCAGATTCATAACCTTCTAATAAACTAAATCCATTCCCATTATAAAAATTTCTTAGTTTTACATTATTATCACATTCAAGATATAAAACTTTGCCACCAAACAAAGTATAAATATCTCTTATTTTTTCATAAGAGGCTTTTAAAATATCTTTACCCTCAACTTTCTGTGAATCTTCTATATCTTGAGGATAATTACAATTTTTTCCAAGTTGTCCTAATAGAACAGATGGACAAACATAATTATTTTTATCAGTCTTATGACCACTGCCTAAAAGCATTTTTTTCTTAGATTGAGATAGTTTTCCAAAATTTTTACCTGTCATACTTAGTGGCTTATTCGCTAATGAAAAATAACCAGCTAAATAACTAATTTTTTCATCACTATAAATAACTAAAAACGTTCTCGAAATTGCAGCATTCTCAAAATTTATCGCTTTTTTGTGTAAAAAATCTTGTACATCTTTCCCAAAGTTTGTTTCAGAATCTTTTACACAAAAAAAAGTATGGAGGAGCGTTTCAACATCCTCCATACTCTCTGAATTTTCTAACAGCTCTTTTAAACTAACAGTAATTAATGCCAAAAAATCCCCTCTATTTCCCTAAAGCCTTAGCCAGTAAATTATTAATTTCTTTTTTACCATGAGCATTTTTAATCTCATGTTTACTTGTAATATCAACTCTCTGTGAACGATCCATAGCATCTAGGAATTTCTCAGCTGTTTTTGCACTAAAGCTAATTTCTTTTGTAAACGTTTTAGTTGCCATAGTAATTCCTCCTTTATATGTACTATATACACATAAAGTGTAGTACATGTACTATGAAAAAGCAAGGTTTTTCTTCTATATACTTCTAAATGATTCTAAAAAAAACACCCCGTTGAGAGTACGCTAATCATTATTTCACTAGCAATTAAAATCGTCTATTCCTTATATCTATAATCATAATTTATAGCATGTATGTTAAATAGCGTTCCTCTCCACGTGAGTAAAAGTCAAATTTTCCCCACTGTATTGTGACTTGGTTACTTCTTTGCCACAAATACCACTTGTTTTAAATCACCCATAATCAATGGGAAAGCTTTTCCTGTGTTTGTTAGTAGTTTATCACTAGACACTTGTAAAGGAGCACCAAACAACGCATAACCACTAGGAGCTATTACATCGGGTTGTAAGATATAGCGACATTGACTATCTTTGTATCTAAATGGTTAAAACCTGTTTGATTTGTTACTAATGTTTTAGTTAATCTAACAAAATAAACTAATTGTATGTGACATTCTATTTTGATAATATTATTTTAAAAGGGCTGATTTTATAATGACTTATAATGACCTAAATTTACTGTTTACTGACTTAGATAATACTTTACAAAATTGTTCTAATCAAAGTCCACAACAAAGAGTGGAAACCTTTTATGCAACTTGCTTTACAAAAGATATGCTTACTGATTCTCCTATAAAAAACCTTGCCTCAAACAGTACAATGTTTGCTTTAAACCTTCAAAATTATTTGAAAAATAATAATATGACTTACAAAAACTTTATTGAAAATCTTGATTTATCAAATGAACAAGCTGAGTTATTACTACAATTCGAGTATGACTTTAATACTCTTAAACCTATTGGAGGACCATCTAAATTATCTGATAAACCAGTCAACAAATCGATAATTAATTTATACTCAAAAACCATTTTAACCATATGTACTGCTCTAGGTGCAGTAGGAACCTTTGTACAGCCTTTTGTTGATATACAAACTAGTATTATAAAAATAAACAAAAGGAAATAGAAAATAACATTGAAATTCAAAAATTATATCAGAAGAATAGAGAGTTAGATCAAAAAGATAGAGAACTGGATTTATATGAAAAAAATTTAAAGCTAGAAGAGAAGAAATAAAATTAAAGGTATTTCAATCTACTCATTATAAAAATTTCATAAAATATAAAAAAGCTAGAAACATTATTATATCAACGTTTCTAGCTTAAATATTAAGTTTAACCTACACTGCCTTCCATCTCATATGAAATCAGTCTATTTAATTCAACGGCATATTCCATTGGTAATTCTTTCGTAAATGGTTCCACAAATCCCATAACAATCATCTCTGTCGCTTCTTCTTCTGACAAACCACGGCTCATCAAGTAGTAAAGTTGTTCTTCAGAGATTTTTGATACTTTGGCTTCATGTTCCAACGCCACATGACTATTGTGGATTTCGTTAAATGGAATCGTATCACTTTTTGATAATTCATCCATAATAATCGTATCACACTCAATATGTGAGATTGACCCTTCACTTTGTTTAGAGAAAGTTACTTGACCACGGTAGTTCACTTCTCCACCATCTTTGGCGATTGATTTTGAGACAATCGAGCTTGATGTGTTTGGTGCGTTGTGAATCATTTTTGCCCCAGTATCTTGAATTTGGTTTGCTCCGGCAAACGCAACAGACAACATGGTTCCACGAGCGCCTTCTCCTTCAAGATAAACACTTGGGTATTTCATCGTTGTTTTAGCACCTAAGTTTCCATCAATCCACTCCACTGTTGCCCCTTGTTCTGCACGAGCACGTTTTGTTACTAAGTTATACACGTTGTCAGACCAGTTTTGGATGGTTGTGTAACGGCAATAAGCATCTTTTAAGGTAAAAATCTCAACAATCGCCGCATGCAAACTATTGCTTGAATAAGTTGGTGCAGTACATCCTTCCACATAATGCACGCTTGCGCCTTCATCAACAATAATCAACGTACGCTCAAACTGTCCAGTATTTTCAGCGTTAATACGGAAGTAAGTTTGTAAGGGCACATCTACTCGCACGCCTTTTGGTACATAGATAAATGTTCCACCAGACCATACTGCTGAGTTTAATGCTGCTAATTTATTATCAGTTGGTGGCACTAAAGACGCGAAATATTGTTTAAATAAATCTGGGTACTCTTTTAATGCGGTGTCTGTATCAGTAAAGACGATTCCCAATTTTTGGAATTCTTCTTTCATATTGTGATACACCACTTCTGATTCATACTGCGCACTTGCTCCGGCTAAGTATTTTCGTTCTGCTTCTGGAATTCCGATACGTTCAAAGGTTTCTTTGATTTTATCTGGCACATCATCCCAATCACGGGCTGGTTTATCACTTGGTTTTTGATAATAGTTAATCTTATCAAAGTCCATGTCAGATAAATCTGGTCCCCATGTTTGCATTGGCATTTTGTGGAATGCTTCCAGTGATTTCAAACGAAACTCAAGCATCCATTCTGGTTCTTCTTTTTTAGCCGAAATCGCACGAACAATCTCTTCTGTTAATCCTTCACCTGTTGTATAGATCGGTTGCACATCGTCGTGAAAACCAAATTTATACTCTTCTAATTGTGGTACCTCACTCACTTGGGTCACACTCCTTATTCTTCACTATGTAATTCTTCGGTTACAACCGTTTGATTTTCTTCAATAATCCCACGCTCTAATGCTTTCCACGCTAGTGTTGCACATTTTATCCTCGCAGGAAATTTTGCCACGCCACCTAACATTTGAGCATCTTTCAAGACTTTTTTCTTCTCGCCAATATTTTCACCTTGCACCAACTCTAAAAAGTCAGCAATGATTTCAATGGCTTCTTTTTCGGTTTTTCCTTTTACCGCGTCAGTCATCATACTGGCACTTGCCATACTGATTGAACAGCCATGACCGTCAAAGGCAATCTCATCAATTACCCCATCTTTCATCGCAAGTTGTAATTGAATCACATCCCCACACGTTGGGTTATTCAATTCAATTTGGCTAGTCGCTTCATCCAATACCCCTTTGTTGTGTGGGTGATTGGTATGATCTAAAATAACTTGTCGATAAAGATTGTCTAATCTAGATAAAGCCATCTGAGAAAAACTCCTTTGCAGCGATGATTGATTCAACTAATGAATCAGCATCTTCTTTTGTATTGTAAAAATAAAAACTTGCTCTTGCTGTTGAATGAACAGCCAAATAGCGAAGCAATGGCTGAGCACAATGATGTCCCGCTCGAATCGCCACGCCTTGCATGTCTAGTGCGGTTGCCAAATCATGCGGGTGCACGCCTTTAATGTTAAAGGCAATCACACCAGTATGTTTACTCGCATCTCTTGGCCCATATAACTCAAACCCATCAATCGCTAGTAATTTTGGCAACACATACTCGACTAGTTCCTGTTCATGTTTTGTAATCGTATCTAAACCAATCTCTTCCAAATACTTGATCGCACTTGCTAATGCTATCGCACCAGAAATATTCGGTGTGCCGGCTTCAAACTTATACGGCAACTCTGCCCATGTGCTGTAATCATCATAGACAAAATCAATCATCTCACCACCAAACTCGATGGGTGACATGTTTTCAAGCCAAGTTTGTTTGCCATACAACACGCCAATACCAGTTGGCGCACACATTTTATGACCACTAAAGGCATAAAAATCGCAATCCAACTCTTGCACAGATACTGTCATATGAGGGGTTGATTGCGCACCGTCTACAACCATCACAGCACCGACTTCATGAGCCAATTTTGCTAAGTCTTTGACAGGATTCACCACACCTAAGACATTCGATGCATGGGCAATCGACACAATTTTCACACCGGATACGATTTTTTCTTTCGCATCAGCCATATCCAACTCACCGTCTTCAGTCAAATCAATGTAGATGAGTTCGGCTTGTTTGCGTTTAGCTAGCTCTTGCCACGGCACAATATTTGAGTGATGTTCCATGCGACTAATCACAATTTTGTCACCAGGCTCAACAACTAACTCACCAAGTGAACATGCCACCCAGTTTAATCCAGTTGTCGTCCCTCGTGTAAACAACACTTCTTTCACACTACTCGCATCAATAAATGCTCGCACGGTTTCTCGTGCTGCTTCATATTGACTTGTCGCACGTTCTGCCAATGTATGCACACCACGATGTACATTTGCATGACTGGTTTGCATATATGTCACCAAATCATTGATCACAGGTGTTGGCACATGTGTTGACGCAGCGTTGTCTAAATAGACAAGTGGCTCATCATTTACTTGTTGAAAAAGAATTGGAAAATCTTGTTTGCGTTTAGATACAGTCATTTAATCAGCCAGCTTTCTATCAATTACTTGAACAAACTCCTCTTGAACAGATTTAACAGGGATTGACGTAATCACAGACCCTAAGAATCCACGTGTTACCAATCTTTCTGCTTCTTTTTGAGGAAGTCCTCTACTCATTAAATAATATAATTCTTCTGGGTCAAGACGACCAGCACTTGCTGCGTGTCCTGCCGTTACTTCAAATTCATCAATTAATAAAATCGGGTTCGCGTCACCACGCGCTTTATCAGATAACATTAACACACGACTTTCTTGTTGTGCGTCTGCGCCTTTTGCTCCTTTGATGATGTGGCCAATTCCGTTAAAGGTTAACGTACTTTTCTCACGAATCACACCATGTTGTAAGATGTGACCAATTGAATGTGACGCTCTATTTGTCACACGTGTGTCGATTCCTTGTATTTGGCGACCTGTTGCAATTGCGACCACTTTCACTTCCGCATGAGAGCCTTCGCCCACCAGTTCAGAATCAAAATCAGCGACAACATTTCCGTCACTCATTAACCCTAACGCCCAGTCCACAATAGCATCACGCATAATGTATCCACGACGATTTAAGTATGTGTTAACTTCTTTTCCTAGACGGTCAATAGCGGCAAATTTTACTTTTGCTCCTGGTCTTGCAATCACTTCAACCACGATATTTGCTGCTAATTTTTCAGCTGTTTCGCCAACTGATTGGAATCTTTCCAAGTATGTTAACTCACTGTTATCATCCGCTACGATTAAGACATGTTTTACCATGGCACTGCTGTCGTTTAATTGGTGATAAAATAGTGATTCAAATGCGTCTTTTACAACCACATTTTTTGGCACGTATAAAAATACCCCACCGTTTAAAAAGGCTGTATGGAACGCAGTTAATTTATCTTCGTCACTTGGCACAGCTTTTGTCATGAAATATTTCTCAACTAAGTCGCTGTGCTCTTTCATTGCCGTAAAAATATCAGTAAAAATCACGCCTTGTTCAGCTAATTCGACTGGCATTTGTTCAAAATAAGTCGTTGTGCGACCTTGAATGATTAATGGGTTATCTTCTAGTTCTGTAAAAGAAGGCAAGATTTCCTCATTAATCACTTCATTGTTTAATTCACCGACATTCATTAAAGGCCAACGATGGTATTTTACTCTCTCAATCGCTGGTAATTCTAAGTCATCGATTTTATTTAACGCCTCTTTACGACGTTCTAACATCCATTGTGGTTCTTCCTGACTAGCTGAAAATAATGTCACGTCGTCAAGATAATCAGTTACATTTGTAGATTTCATTTATCTTGCCTCCTTCATTATTCTTCGTTTTCTTCGTAATCAATTCCTAATTCTTCACTGATTCCTTTGTATCCTTCTTCTTCAAGACGTTTCGCTAAATCAGCGCCACCAGTCATAACCACACGGCCATCCATCATAATATGAACCACATCTGGCACGATATAGTTTAATAGACGTTGGTAGTGAGTGATGATAAGTGACCCAAAGTTATCCCCACGCATTTCATTGATTCCTTTTGATACAACTTGTAAGGCATCAATATCAAGACCTGAATCGATTTCATCTAAAATCGCAAAGGTTGGTTCTAACATTAATAATTGAAGAATTTCATTACGTTTTTTCTCTCCACCTGAGAATCCTTCGTTTAAGTAACGTTCAGCCATCTCTTCTGGCATATCTAATAACGCCATTTTGTCATCTAATTTATCTAAAAAGTCCATGACTGAGATTTTGTCATCATCAGCACGTTTTGCGTTCATTGCCGCACGCATAAATTCAGCGTTTGTAATTCCTGGAATTTCACTAGGATATTGAACGGCTAAAAATAGACCAGCACGAGCTCGTTCGTCAACTTCCATTTCTAATACGTCTTCACCATCTAAAAGAATTTCTCCTTTAGTGACAGTATAATTTGGATTTCCCATAATTGCTGCAGATAAAGTTGATTTACCTGTTCCGTTTGGGCCCATGATCGCGTGAATTTCACCCGTTTTCATGGTTAAGTTAACACCTTTTAGTATTTCTTTTTCTTCTATTGATACATGCAAATCCTTTATTTCTAAAACGGACATGTTTTTCCCTCCAAATTATTACTTTATTAAAAATATACTCTTTATTAATTTTAACCTAATTGAGAATGGACTTCAATTTAAAAGTGTTTAAATTACGTCTTATCTTGAAAAAAGGCAGATAATAATTACTCTTATTTAATATTTCTATCAAATAACAAAAAAATGCAGACAATATTGTCTACATTTCTTTTTTTAAGATTCATGCACTGGGTCGTCTAATTCTGCTTTTGATTTATCTCCCAGCGCAATCGCCCATTTCAACAATATTGGGGCAATCACTGTGGTAAAGATAATGACTAAAACTAAAGACGCATACATTCCTTGATCGATAAAGCCTTTTTCAAGTCCTAACGCAATCAAGATTAATGCCATCTCGCCACGTGAAATCAGACTCGCACCAATAATAGCACTACTATTGTTATCAAATTTCTCGATTTTTCCTCCAAGGAACCCACCGATAAATTTAGTAAAGATAGCTAGTACGCTAAAGACAATGATTAATAACATGTTTTCACCTAAACCATCTAAAACAAGTTTTAATCCAATGCTTACAAAGAATACTGGTGCAAATAATGCAGAAGTAATACTGGTTACTTTTCTTTCAACATATTCGGCAAATGGTGTTTGTGAGATTAAAATACCAGCAAAGAAAGCACCGATAATATCTGACATACCAATCCAATCAGCTAAGAAACTGAGTAGGAACACCATGATTAAAGAAAAGGCAACGTCTCGTTCTGGAACGATAAAGTATGACAACCCTTTAAGGATAATTGGTAAAATATATTTTCCGAAGATATAAATAAATAGGAAGAACAACACATTTTTAAAAAGAAATGGTAATACATCTGCAGTAGTTGTATTGGGGTTGACTAGATTTAAGACTAAGTTCAACAAGATAACGACGATAATATCGTCTAAAATAGATGATCCGATAATAATGGATCCTTCCTTAGTTTGTATGAAATTTAACTCTTTGAGTACCTGAATGGCGATACTTAGAGAAGTTGCTCCGAAGATTAGGCCAATAAACAGTGAAGTGTCTTGCGAATAATTAAACGACCTTGAAGCAAAGAAAAATACGGCGAATGGGATTAATACCCCTAGAAGACCTGTGATGAGAGAAGGTTTAAAATACTTTTTTAATATCTTCAAATCACTTTCCACACCAGCAATAAACATTAGAAGAATAACTCCCAAGTGGGATAACAACTCAATTGATGCATTGTTTTGTATGATGTTAAAAACAGATGGTCCTACTAATATCCCAACAATCAAACTCCCGACGACTGATGGAAGCCCAAATTTCATTGCAATGCTATCTGCTATTTTTGTAAATAAAATAATTAACCCTAAAGTTAACAAAATATCCATAATCTACCTCTTTTCATTTTTTATTTCGTTATACGAACGATTCCATAATGTTATCATTGACATGTTTTAGTTACACCTCGCTTTATTTTTCTTAATCAAACACTATATTGTATTTTAATCGTATAATAAAATAGGATGGGTTTCAAGTTTGAACTCTTACTGATTAATAAGACGTGGTTTCACGCATAAAAAATAAGTAGCAATAACCACTTGCTACTTATCCTTATAACTATTATTGAGTTACCACTGTAATAGTGCCTTTCCACTTCTCATTAACAAAATCAACAATTTTTTGATCATGTAATACGTCAACCAATGCTTTTGTTTTTTCTGAATCTTTGTCTTCTGTACGAACCGCAATAATATTGGCATATGGTGAATTGTTATCTTCCACTAAAATACCATCTTTTTCTGGGTTCAACCCAATCCCTTCAGCAAAATTAGCATTAATAGCCACTAAATCGCCCTCTTTGTTTTGGTATGTTGTTGCCATCATCGCTGGATCGATGTCATATTTGAAAACTAATTTTTTCGGATTTTCTGAAATATCATCAAATGTGGCAGTTGTTAAATCAACACCCTCTTTTACTTTCACAAGTCCTGCTTCTTGAAGCATCCCAATCACACGACCCCAGTCAGTTTGAGAGTTGCTAACTAAAATGGTCGCACCATCTTCTAAGTCTTTGATGTCTTTAATTTTTTGTGAGTATAGTGCCATTTTTTCTAAATGGATTGCTCCTGCATTAGTAAAATCATACCCTTTTTCTTTAACTTCTTTTGTGAAGTATGGGATATGTTGGAAATAGTTGGCATCAATTTCTTTTTCAGCCAACGCTTTGTTCGGCAAGATATAATCTTGGAATGTCACAATTTCTAAGTCATACCCTTTTTCTTTTAATAATGGTTTTGCTTCTTCTAAAATTTCCGCGTGTGGTGTTGGAGACGCACCGACTTTAATCACCTTGTCATCTTTACTTCCGCTGCCTGACGCACTATCTTTTGTGTTCCCGCTATTGCCACATCCAACCAACGTTAAAACAGCCAATGCTGCCACGCCTAATTTAATCCATGTTTTTTTCATTTCTTTTCCCCCTAAATGTTAATTTCGTTTATCTGTTAATTTTACTAATAAATCACCTAACCATTGTAAAATAAACACAATGACTAGAATTAATACCGTTGCGACCATGATAATGGTGTGTTTGTTCCCCATGAATCCACCTTGATAAGCAAGAGAACCCAGTCCCCCTGCCCCGATTGCCCCTGCCATAGCCGTAAAGCCAATCATCGTAATGGTGGTCACTGTGATACCAGAGATTAATGCTGGCACACTTTCAGGAATTAAGACTTTAAAAATAATTTGCAATTGTGTGGCACCCATTGCTTCACTAGCTTCAAGTACGCCTGGATCTACTTCACGAAACGCAATATCGACCAACCTTGCATAAAACGGTGCGGCTGAAATGACTAAAGCTGGTAATGCTGCTGTTGGGCCTAACATTGTGCCTATCAATGCTTTTGTGATAGGGAACAATAAGATAATCAAAATAATAAATGGTATCGAACGGAATGTGTTACTGATAATTGAGACAATTCCGTAAAGTGTCTTACCAAGTGGTTTGTTGCTTTTTCCGAAATAGTAAAGCATTAGACCAATGATAAGGCCGATAATTACCACAAAAAATGTTGAGACAAACGTCATATACAATGTTTCTTTTGTGGCTTTGATAAAATCATCGACATTAATTTCACTAAAATTAAAATACGTTTCTATTAATCCTTTTTCCATGTTAAATCACCTCAACTCCTACGCCATGTTGTTCAAAATAAATCAAACTCTCAGACACCGTTGCCTCGTCACCTGTCAATTGCACAAGCATTGTTCCAAAAGATGAATGATTTGCTTGTCTAAGGCTGGCTTGTAAAATATTGACGTTGATGTTGTATTCATGAATGACTTGCGATATAACCGTTTCTTTTGCTTTATCTCCCTCAAAAATCAAGCGAACTAATAGCCCCTCAGGATAATGTTTCACCAAGTATTGAATCGCTTCTTCGTTTTCTTCGCTGTCTTCTTGAATGTCTTGTTTGATAAATCTTGCGGTCACTTCATGCTCTGGGTGTCTAAAGACTGATAAAGTATCTCCTGTTTCAATCACACTGCCTGTTTCCATGACAGCGACTTTGTTACAAATCTTGCGAATCACATTCATCTCATGCGTGATTAACACGATGGTTAAGCCAAGTTGTTTGTTGATGTCTAACAATAAATCGAGTACTTCTTCGGTTGTTTGTGGGTCAAGAGCACTTGTTGCCTCATCACATAATAAAATCTCTGGGTCATTTGTTAGTGCTCTAGCGATGCCGACACGCTGTTTTTGTCCACCTGAAAGTTGACTTGGATAAGCATTTTCACGGCCTTCAAGACCAACTAGTTTAATCAACTCGCGTGCTCTTGCTTCTCTTTCAGCTTTTGGCACATGACTAAATTCTAAAGGTAGTAACACATTGTCTAAAACCGTTCTCGACCATAACAGGTTAAAATGTTGGAAAATCATCCCAACTTTTTTTCGGTAATCTCGTAAACTTTTTCCTTTTAATTTCGTGATATCTTCACCATCCACTTCGATGATGCCACTTGTTGGTTGTTCTAATAAATTCAATAAACGAATTAATGTACTCTTACCTGCTCCTGAAAAACCGATTACCCCAAAAATGTCGCCACTTTTTATGGATAAATCAACATGTTTGACTGCTTCGACCGTTTGTTTTTTGGTCTTATAAGTTTTACATACATCAATTAACTCTATATTACTCATGATGTTGCCTCCTATATCTTGATAACAAAAAAAGCTTCCGTCCTTTATCTACTTTACATAAGTAAACAAAGGACGAAAGCGTTGTTTCGTGTTACCACCTTTTTTCATTATTACCTCACGATAATAATCTTACCCAGTACGCAAGCGAGTCGCTTTAAATACTGTTGTCCGGTAACGGGAACTCCCGAAAAATACTAGCAGTAGACGCTCATACTTTTATGCTCAAAGACCATCTTCTATTTCCTTCTTGTTCCTCTTTCTCACCATCCGAGGTCTCTTTATACAATCCAAAAATATACTCTTCTTTTCAAAGCAATGATTTATAAGGCATATAATAACAAATGAAAAAATGCCTGTCAACAATTTTATTCGTCATTTTTTATAATTATGACTACTTAGTTTACGTTGCTATTCTACCCTAATCATTGTAAAATATAGTAGTAGTAATACAGTAGCGTTTACAAATATTATTTGAAGGAGCTAATTTTATGAATTTAGCAAAATATGTCGATCACACGTTATTAAAACCAGATGCCACAAGAGAGCAAATAAAAACATTGTGCGAGGAAGCCGCAGAATATGATTTCGCCTCAGTTTGTGTCAATCCTTTCTGGGTAAGCTATGCAGCAGAAATTTTAGCTGATGCAAAAGCAAAAGTGTGTACAGTTATTGGGTTCCCTCTAGGAGCAAACACAACAGAAACCAAAGTATTTGAAACAACAAATGCTATTGAAAATGGTGCAGAAGAAATTGATATGGTGATTAATATCGGTGCACTAAAAAATAAAGAATACGATATCGTAGAACAAGATATTGCAGCAGTTGTTAAAGCAAGTCATCCAAAAGCGATTGTAAAAGTAATTATCGAAACATGTCTTTTAACTGACGAAGAAATCGTTAAAGCATGTGAATTATCTGTATCAGCAAATGCTGACTTTGTTAAAACATCAACAGGATTCTCAACTGGTGGTGCAACACCTAAAGATGTGAAACTAATGAAAGACACGGTTAAAGACAATGCATTTGTTAAAGCATCAGGTGGCGTTCGCTCTAAAGAAGATGCCTTCACGATGATTGAAATGGGTGCTGACAGACTTGGAACAAGTTCTGGAATCCTTTTAATAAAAGAAGACTAAAACATAAAAAAGTCGATCAATTCTTGCTAATAACAAGATTTGATCGACTTTTTATTTTAGTAATCAAATTGTCGATAGTAACGGCGGATGTCTAATGGATGACAATTTAGTTTTTCAACATAAGCGTCTATACGTTGTGTCACACAGTGCATTAGTAAATATGATAAGACACGTCCTCTATTTTTCTCACTTATACCATCCACTGGATAATCTTTTGTGTCAATAAAAGTATAATTAGCACAAATTCGAGGTAAAAGATTTTTTACACGTTCTGATAACATACGCTGCTCATCTTCTCCTAAAAATAATGTCACAGGAGTAGTTTCATCAATAACTTCTAAAGTGCCATGTAAAAATTCAGCAGAATGAATTGATTTAGAACGTAACCAACTTTGTTCTTCCCAATAACACATTGCATATGAGTATACTGCCCCCCACTGGTTACCTGCCCCTATAAAATAATGCATTGCATCATGACGATGTTTTTGTGCAAATTCCAAACCAAAACTATCTGCTTTCTTTTCAGCCTCAACTAAACCTTTCGCTAAATAGTTATCTAATTCAGCATAGTACTCTTCATAGTCATCAAAGTCGCCATTTCTATTCATTAAACGATCAGCTACCATGAAATATTTAATTTGTTCTGTTCCTAATGGTTCGTAACAAACAACGTAATCACATAATTCAGCTAAAATACTCCCTGCTTTATCAATAAACCCAAGTAGTGTTGCACCGACTTCTTTCATTTCTTTCACTGCACGAACAACCTCTTGTGTCGTACCAGTAACTGAAGATAGAATGACTAAAGATTTTTCAGTTAATCGTCTATTTCCCGTTGTATAATACTCTGCTGCATGTTGGACATAAACTGGTAAATCACTTCTCCCATTCATATATGTTACTGCTTGCATACCCGAAGCATATGTTCCACCAATTCCTAAGTAAAACACATTATCAAAACCTTCATCCCACACTTTATCGATAATTTCTTCAACAGTAGGTCTTAATTCTAAAGCACCCTGTATTGTATCAATTTGTTGTTGTTCATTAAATTTTAGCATATTTTTATCCTCCTAATAATCTTGTTTTATTAAAATTTATTATCCTAAAATGCCATACCAAGTCAGTAAGACACCGATAATTGCTGCTCCTAAAATTTGCCATAATACATTAACTTTTCGTTTATTGAGTTTATAGAATATATATAAAACTACTAAACTCATTAATCCTGGCATCATGCCATCTAATATGTTTTGTAATGTTTGTGCTTCATCTCCACTACCTAACTTCAAAGTAAAGTTAATCGCAACCATTTCATTTGTCATGGCTCCAATCACCATTACTCCTAAAATAGATGCAGCTTTTTTAAAGGTCTCCATTAACCCAGACTCTTGAATCTTAGTTAGATATCCTACTCCTAATTTATAACCTGACATCACACCATAGTATCTTAGTAAGTAAGCTGGAATATTGTAGAGTAACAGGAACAATATTGGGCCCAGGATATTTCCTTTTTCTGCAAGAGAAACAGCTAGTCCTGTTGCTATTACACGAATGGTTCCCATGAAAATAGAATCACCAATTCCGGAAAGGGGACCCATTAATGCTGTTTTAATCGAACTAATTGAAGAAAGATCAAAGTCATCACTGTTAGCGTTTGTTTCCTCCATTGAAGCAACAACTCCACCTATAAAAGGTACAATTTGTGGTGTACAATTGAAAAATTCCATATGTCGTTCTAAAGAATTAGCATACTGCGCATCATCTTCTCCATACAATTTTTTCATAAGTGGCGACATCATATGAGCAAAAGCTAAATGCATTTGCCTCTCATAATTCCAACCAAATTCCATTGGCAGTGAGCGCCAAAATATACGCATTAAATCTTTCTTCGTTACTTTTTTTTCATTAGAAGTCATCATCATCTTCCACCCCTTGACCTGTTATCGTATTTGTCATTGAATGTGAACCTGTATTATTAAATTTCATTGTTATAAAAATCAGCACCAATCCAAACATAGCAACCCCTAATACTGGAACATGGAGATACGATGACAATAAAAATCCTAAAAAGAAGTATGGAATAATTGATTTATTCAAAATCATTTGTAATAAAATTGCGAATCCGATTGCGGGTAATAAGTTTGCAGAAACTTCTAAACCGGTAATAATTTTATCTGGTATCATGGAAAGGACATGCTCGATTTGTGAGCTACCTAGATAAAACCCAAGGAAGCATAGTACACCGCGTCTAGTACATTCTAATAAACCAATCGTCCACATAGATTTGGTGATACCTCTAGCATTCCCTTCTGAAGCTGCACGATCTCCTGAATGGGCAATCATTGGAAATATAATACTTAATAAGTTCCCAATAGCTAAAGACAACATTGCTATTGGCATGGCTATAGTTATTGCTGCTCCAACTCCTTGCCCTAAACTAATAGCAAAAGCAGTTCCTAATACGCCACCAACAATCACATCAGGTGGTAAATAAGCTCCAACGGATATTGCTCCCATAAAAATTAATTCTAATGAAGCACCAATTATAATCCCTTGTGTCAAATCACCTAAAACTAATCCTACTAATGGCCCCATAATAATTGGACGATTTAATAAATTTGATCCAATAGCAAAATCCATAGGTCCTAAAAATCCAATTAATCCGATTAACAGTGCAGGCACTATATCTCCCATATTTAATTCCTCCTTAGTTTAACGTTTTCTTCAAAAAATCAATTGCTCGTTTATCCACATCAAAAGGATGAGCAAAATATCTACTTTGCGCAAACTCAAATGTTAAATTTCCTGCATAACCGTTATCATGTAATCTTGATATATCCTCTAGAACATCTCTTGTACCTTCTCCCCAAGAAAGATGACCAGTGGGATTACCATCAACAAAATGGCAATGTCTAATACTATCTGGAAATATTCGGTAATAATCGTCAATTGTTTCGTTAGCTCGAGACATCGCTCCAAAATCTATATTAATAAATACATTATCACTACCCATTCCTTGTATGTATCGTTGCAAATCAGACAACGAATTAACTATGTTTGATTCTTCTGGCTGAAGAGCTTCAAAAACAATTGCTACATCAAACTTTTTAGCAAAATGTGCTAGATAACTCATGTTCGACATAGATCTTTTAAAAGCCTCATCTATGTTTTCATTATAAAAATTCCATCCTGAATTCATTGATATGTAAGGACTTTCCAATTCAGAAGCTACCCGAATCGTATTTTCAAAGTAACTAATGGCTTTTTTTTGTAGTAATTCATCTTTCGCTGCAAGATTGTACGGCTTTGGGTTACTCTGTTCTGGCGTCACACATATAGTTTTTAAACCATATTTTTTCTGTTTTTTTAAAAATCGTTTGGTATCTTGGTAAGTAAATTGATTAATATCAAAATGCTGAGTACATGTCCATAATTCTAATTGTGTAATGCCATTTTTATTAAGCGACTCGTAAAAATATTCTATAGGGTAATAACGATAATAATAATTCATCCCTGCTATCCTTGAAAACCAATCAAATTCACTCATTTTAAATAACATCACTTGCCATTATTTTTTTATCAGATGGAACTTGTCTTATTTCTACTTCAACATTGTTAGCTAATAACTCATGTATTAAATCTTTCTCATGCGATGTAACATTTACTGCTTTAGAAATATTTTCCTTATCTGTGCTGGCCTTAGTTCCTCCTAAATTAATTTGCTTAATATCTGGATAAGCTTTAGCTAATTTATAAGCATCTTCTATCGATTCAACAACAATGAACAATTTATACTTATCAGTTACCCCACTTTTCAGTGCTTTAATTGAGTCCTCTATATTTTTTATAACTAACTTAACTCCTTGTGGTTTAGCTAACTTTATTGTCGTTTTTCTTAAATCGTTATTAGGGACATCATCATTAGCTATTAAAATACAATCTGTTCCTAAATCTTGTGTCCACGTAAAAGCAACTTGTCCGTGTAATAAACGGTGATCAACTCTTGTCAGTAATATCATGTAAATCCCTCCTAAAATTCTTCTTCTTTAACTTGTAATTCATTTTTTAAAATGTTATTACAAAATTGAATGGATACTTTACTATTTGATAATGCTTCATTTATGCAGTCTTCTAATGAGTGAACAAATTCAATTTGTGTGACCAATTCAACAAGAAAAGGGAGATTCATCCCTGCCACTAAAAAGAAATTTGAATTACGGATATATTGCAAAAATTCATTATTCACACTACCGCCAAAGATATCTGTAACTACAATAATTTCTTTTTCTTGATTATTATTTATTATCTCACTTACTTCACTAGCTAAATCAAATGACTCTTCTGTATAACAATCTAATGCTTCAATATTTGTTTGTTTACCACAAATCAGTTCTAAAGATGATAAAATACCTGAAGCAAAGGACCCATGAGATGCTAGAATAATTCTTCTTTCCAATGTTCCACCTCCTTACATAAAAATAAAAGCAAATAGCATGCCAAAAATAATCGGCAAACTATTTGCTTTTTAAAAATCAGATTCAATCATTGATATATCAGATTTTTTGAAAATAATATCATAAACGTAGGCTACTTCTGAATTTGGTACATTGACACTATAATCACTTTCTATGACACTAAAGGCTTTTTTAATCAAAGATAACTCTCTTTGATGACACTGAGCTAATTCATCATATTGACTATATGTTTCTATAGGAATATTTCTAATTAACCTTTCAATCAAACAACTAATATGAACATACAATGCTATTTTTACATTATTACCTAATAATAGATTAAAAAGAAACTCTATTTCTCTAAAAAAATCTTCTATTTCATGAATCACTTTATCCGTATCTAAAATTGTTACAGACTGAATCACCTTCTCTAAAGAAAATGAGCGAATAATTCGTTTATTGAACAAGTCTTTTTCTTCTTTCGTCATAACAGAGGATAAACCATCCATCAATCGATTTGTATCTTGACCTGAGATCAATTCCTCAAGTGAGACATACATTAAATTTTCTATGTTTGGATTTTCTGTTCCTACAATACCTAAGACATCGTAGACTGAAAAAATAGTGTCGTCTTTTTTGTTTACATGTAAGGATTCATAGGAATAAGGCATAATCTTCAAGTCGCATGATACTGGTAAGCTCTTTTCTAATAGTTGATTAATTTGTTTAGCTGTACCTATACCCGTTTGACATACAGTTAAAAGTACTTTTTTTCTATTTTCTTGAGGATAGATGATTTCCCAATCTAATTTTGCTGAATCAACAGATTGTTCAATCATTTCCTCAAAAGGTAATTTTTTCTGTATATTTTCTCCTATAGACAACGCTAATGGTGTACTAACATTATTGACCACAATAATAGGTGTCTCAATTTGCTTGGGGAAAAACTGATATAGTTCCCTTAATGATCCCATGTCAACAAGAATAATCAATCCGTTTGATAACTCATTTTGCGTGCAATAGTTTATAATTTCTTCTGAAATTTGTTTCGTAGTAGTTTCAAGAGGCATGTCAAACGCTTCAAAAATTTCTTTCTCCAACAAACGATTCACAACATTTGAAATACTACTTGCTGTTGCATAACCGTGAGCAACTATAATCGCTTTAGGTATTCCTTGTTCTTTTTTCCAATCAATTTTTTTAAAATATAGTGTTAAAATAATATAATCCATTAAAGCAATATCTAAATCGATAAGAGGCTGACAAATATTTAGAATGCGACTAACATAATGATAACTGTCAGGGTATAAAGATTTAATTTCTTGATTAAGATGAGCAATACTTTTCGATAATTCATCATTTTCTGGATACCATTTTGTTGAACCTCGTTGTAATAAATAGTAACTTAAAGCGTATACACTGTTGCCGTTAAATTGGATGCCATAAGCTGTTCTCATTTGACGAAATGTTTCTCTAATATATTGTGTAACATATACTAGTAACTCATACTGTGAATAACGTTGTTTTGAAAAAAACAATTCATCAAACAATTTATTTATATGTTTCTTTATCTCTTCTTCACAAATTGATAAATCTTGATGATTTTCACGATAAATTAAAAGTACTTTTTCAAACGTCTCAATAACACCTTTTTGAGTTAATTGATTTATTTTTATCATTTGTTGCAAAGTAGTATCTGACTTAATTAATATCTTGTTTTCATCAATATTATAAACTAATTGCTCTGTATCCCTTAACAAATAACTTGGTAAGTAATGTATAGAAATATTAACAACTTGCTCTGATTTTTGTTCCATAAATGCTTTTGCAACTGTTACTTTAACGCAATTTTTCAACTCACCTATATTCCCTTTAAAATGATTTCCAGCTAAAAGATTTATTACTTGAGACGAAATACTAATATCTTTTTGAATAATATGTCTTTCTGAGATAAAAAAAGAATAGATTAATTCGATTCGTTCATTTCGGCTTCTTTCTTTAATGGATGGTAAAGTTATTTGAATAGGAATTCGTCGTATAAAGGTTGTTAAAAAATTACTTTCAAGATCTTCTGTAGTAGCAAAAAATAATCGTGTATTTATATGGAGCGGGTGGCTATTATCACCTACTCTATATATAATATGCTGATCTAAATATGTGAATAGTTTTTCTTGCGCTTCAGCATTTAATCGATGAACCTCATCCAAAAATAATATTCCCTCGTTTGCTGATTCAAATATTCCTTGTTGCGTTTCATTAGCTCCTGTAAATGCCCCTTTAACATAGCCAAATAAATTACTTGTTAGAAGTTCTGGATTATTCGCATATTGAGCACAATTCAATGTAATAAACGGTGCATCTTCTTTAAGAATATCATTTTCAATACAATATTCATAAACCAATTTGACCAGATAACTTTTCCCAGTACCACTCTCTCCTGTAATAAGAACAGGTAAGCCATTATTAGGATAAGCTAATGACATTTTTATTTGGTCTATCGCTCTATTTAGGCTTTGATTATATCCAATCATTAATGAAAAGAAATCTCTTTCTTTTTTAAAATAAGGCTTCTCATTTAATATCTCTTGAAAAGAAGAATAAACATTCTTCTTCAGCTTAAAATTTTCTTCTTCAAATGTTTTTTTACTCAAATAAAAAACTGGTCTAGAGTTAACTTTGATAAGTTTTCCCTCTGAAGTTAATTGATTTAGATAGTGACTGATTGTATTTCTTTTCACATTAAATATTTCAGCAATTTTTGATGCAGTGAATACATCACTTACATAATCAAAACTAAAAAATGAGGTTTGATTATCTAAATAAGCTATTATTTTTTTTTTCATCAGCTTACCTCCCAAGAATAATCATACAATAAAAAAGTATAGAAATCAGTTTAAAATAACTAATCTCTATACTAAACCTACATTAAAAATCTTGTTTTCTTGCTTTACGTTTGCTTCTATTTGATTGACGTTGCTCGATTTTACGTTTTTGTTTTTGATCATCGGCAATTGCGTAACGAATTTTTTTCTTGTAACCTGGTTTGACTTTTTTCTTCTGTTTTTTCACCATACCAATCATCGTTGGGTCTAATTGTTTTTGCGTACGTGAACGTTGCTCACGACGATTTCGATCATAATGATCCACAATTTCCCCTTTTTTGATGGTTTTTGGTTCAAATCGAATGCCAAGTTTTTCTAATTCAGCAAGTGCCGCTTCATCTTTTGGCTCATATAACGTGATGGCAATACCTGGAAGTCCATTACGACCAGTACGGCCCACGCGGTGAATAAAGAATTCTAGATCTTTTGGAATTTCCGCATTAATCACATGAGAAACGCCTTCAATATCAATCCCTCTAGCAGCTAAATCTGTCGCCACGACAAATTGATAATCTAAGTTTTGAATGCTTTTCATCACACGTTTACGTTCACGTGGTGGAATATCCCCATGAATCTTCGCTACTTTCAAGCCTTTTTCTTTTAAGAAATCTGTGATTTCATCGACTTTTTGTTTCGTGTTCGCAAACACCATTGCTAAAAACGGGTGGCCAATCGTTAATAAATCATACACGACTTGCTCCACGTCTTTACTTTTTGTCGAGATAACCCAGTTGTCAATCGTATCAGAAATAACAGACGTGGGTTTGATATGTTCAACAACAGGATTGTCCATGTATTTTTTCAAAAATGGTTTTAATTTCACTGGAATTGTCGCTGAGAAGACTAACATTTGTAAATTACCAGGTAATGTTGCGGCAATTTTATCGACATCTTCTAAAAATCCCATGTCAAGTGTCATATCCGCTTCATCCACGACAAAAGCAAATGCTGTATGTGTTTTTAGTGCACCACTTTCGATTAAATCTAAAATACGACCAGGCGTTCCAATCACTAAATGTGGTTGTTGGTTTGCTAACTTGTCCATTTGGCGTTTTTTATCTGTTCCACCAACATAGTTGCTCACACGTAACTCATCATCATAGTGGCCAGCCAATTGACTGGCTGCTTGATAGATTTGTTCTGCTAACTCACGACTTGGTGCTGTGATAATGACTTGAACTTCTTCTTTTTTGGTATCTATTTTATTCATCAGTGGTAATAAAAACGTGTGTGTCTTTCCTGAACCTGTCTGTGATTGTCCAACAACACTTTTTCCTTTATTTATCACTGGAATCAATGTCTCTTGCACTTCTGTTGCTTCTTTAAATCCTATTTCGTCTAATGCTTGGATTAAGTTATCGTTTAATCCGAATTGGTTAAATTTTGTCATTGTATTCACCTTCCTTTACGTTCCTTTGGCATTATAGCACAGTTTCAACTAAAAAAATAATGTTAAAATGACGAATATAAAGGCAGTATATAAAATAATGGAATAAGTTAATGATGTTGTCGCAAATTCTGCATCCGCTCCGTAACCTTTTGCTAAAATGGGCAACGCATTTTGAACTGGCATGGCAGATTGTAAAATAAAGACTTTTAACATCAAACTAGGCACAGGAATAATAAAAGATAATCCATATACCACAAGCGGTGAAATAATATAGCGACCAAGCATCACACCTGCGACATCTTTATCCATTTTTAAATTTTTAAATCCTGTTTGATAAATGATAATGCCAATCACAAAAAGAGACAGAGCGGTTGTCATCCCACCAACATAAGAAGAAAAATCAATCATCGGTTTTGGTACAGCCATATCTGTCAACATCCATAAAATTCCAACAAAAAACCCTAAAATAGCGGGTGACAATAATTGCTTCAATAATTTTTCAAAACTAAAATTGGCTTTTTCTAAACGGTTATCTGGGTTATCTCGACTAATCAACATAATACCAACTGTAAAGAAAAACGTGGTATTACAAATATAGTAAAGCAACGCATAGGGAATCGCTTTTTCACCAAAAATAGCCATATTAACAGGTAATCCCATAAAAATAGTATTAGCCGCCGTAAACATGGTGCGAAACGATCCCTTACGCGTATCTGGTACACGTGTAAAACGAGAATACACCATACTAATCAAAAACGTCACAATAATCGAGACAAATGGTAATGCTAATCCTGTGAATAGCTCTAAAAATTCTGCTCGAGTAAATTTTTGTGTCATATTTAAAAACATACTTAAAGGCAACGTGATATTTAACACTAATTTTGAAAATACATTAGCGATATGATTATCAAACCATTGTTTTTTAGTCAGCATATAGCCTAAAAAGATAATCGCAAATACCACTAAAATATTTAAATACGCCGTAATCATCTAATTGTTTATCCTTTCATTTAGATAATAACGTGGCAATCGATCCGTTAAGCCACACACGATTTCATAATTAATCGTGCCAATAAATTCTGCGGCATCATCTAACGTATTTTCTAGTGTGCCATTTTTGCCAAAAATCGTCACCGGTGTGCCAACATCATAACGTTTAGGCAGACGAATCATGCATTGATCCATACACACTCGTCCCACTATTTCAGCATATTCTCCATCAATAATCACCTTATAACCTTGGAATTGTCGAATCAATCCATCCGCATAACCAATGGGAAGTGTGCCAATCCATTCTTCCTTTTCAGCAGTATAAGTCGCACCATACCCAATTTTTTCTCCGGCAGACACTTGTTTAACATGGATTAGCTCGGTTGTAAGAGACAACGCTGGTTTTAACTCATAAGGCAGATCAAGGGCTTTCCCTGAAGGATTTAAGCCATATAATGCATCACCAAAACGAATCAAATTACTATTCCACGCATCATGCCATAAAGCTGTCGCCGAGTTTGATGTGTGAATGTAGCGAATCTCTAGATCAGAGAAAATATCCATTGCACGAGTAAATCGTTGTTGTTGCAATTCAAAATACGTGGTGTCTTTTGTATCTGCACTAGAAAAATGCGTGAAAATACCATCTAACGTCATGTAATTGGATAAAACAAATAATTCTTTTGATTGAACCATTTCATCTTCATCTCTTAATCCAATGCGTCCCATCCCTGTATCAATTTTTAAATGCACACTTAATGGATTCATCATAGGCTTTTCTGCTAGAGTCTCTTCAACTTGTTTTAGCCATTCAAGTGAAGGTGCAGTTAAAGAAATGCTTTGTGAGATAGCTAAATCGATATAGTTCGGCGACACATAACTCAATACTAAAATTGGTAACGTGATGCCGGCTTCTCTTAATTCCAGTGCTTCATCTAAATTAGACACACAAAAACCTGTTGCACCGGCTTTTTCGGCTGCTTGCGCGACTTTGATTGCACCATGACCGTATGCATTGGCTTTAACGACTGCAAATAAGACTTGTTCATCATTCAATCGAGCTAATTCTTGTTTAATATTGTATTCAATGGCAGATAAATCCACCACAACTTGACTTGGTCTATGTGTACTTTCTATCATGTTACGTCACTCTTTTCTCTGAAATTTATTAAAAAAGAAGGATAATTTAAATTATCCTCCTACCATGTCACTATTTTTTAGGAATAACACCTATCCCGATTGATTTTTCACCAAGATGTGTTCCAATAACTGGACCGAAATCACATAAAATGACTTTTAATTGGCTATCTCTTTTTAGCATGTCTTCTTTTACGTGTTCTGCTACCTCTATGTTATTGCAATGGATCACATAAAACATACTATCATGTGGTTTACTTGGCACTTCCTCAAGCACAATATCAATCACGCGAGACAAGGCTTTTTTCTGAGAACGAATTTTTTCTGATAAAATAATGTCACCGTCTTGGAAACGTAAAATAGGTTTGATTTTTAATAAGGTTCCAATAATTGCTGCCCCATTTTTTAACCGTCCACCACGAACTAAGTGATTTAAATCATCCACGACAATATACCCTTCTGCAAATCGTCTCATTTCTTCTAAATGTTGAATAATCTCTTTAGGGTTTGCTTCCTTATGTTCAGTCATCTCCAAAGCGACTTCAACCATTCGACCCATTGGACCACTTGTGATATAAGAATCAAATGGATAAATATCGATGTCAGAAAAATCTTTTGAAATACCATTTAATGTCGTAATAAATCCAGATATCCCAGTTGATAAATGAATACTAATTACTGCATCATATCCTGACTTAGCTAATGTTTCGTAAAGTTCATAAACTTCACCCAGTGCAGGTTGGCTAGTTTTAGGAAATTCTTTGGCTACTTTTAATTTTTCATAAAATGCTTCGTCTGTAATATCAATTCCTTCTTGATAAACGACATCATCAATAATTAATGGAACAGATAAGACAAATAAATTTTCATGATCTAGGTACTGCTCTTGTATATAAGCGGTGCTATCCGTCACTATTGCAATCTTCATTGTATTTCCTCAATTCTATTTACTACGCTAAGTTCACAACTTACATTATAGGTTTCTTAGAGTTTAAAGTAAAGTCTGAACACTATTTTATTTACTGAAAAATTTCTGTATGGCTTGCTTATTCATTTCTTCATTGATTTCCAAGACACTTCCGGCGTAGTCATAGTAACCATTTTCCCACGAACCTTCGACTGGGACTGTTAGGATTTCGAGAGATTTATGTGAACTGAATAAATAACTACTTCCAACCGACAGATAAGTAGACAATGGAACGTCGGTTTGTGTGTACCCAACAACTGCCCCAAGCATCTCTGGTAACTTCCAAGCATGAAGTGGACTTGTTGCTTGTTTGGTGATAGCACTCATGACTTGTTGCTGACGTCTCACGCGACCAAAGTCTCCTTCAGCATCTTTTCTAAAACGAGCATATTGCAAGGCTTCATGACCACTTAAATTAGTCTGCCCTTTTTTAATCACTGTTCCTTCAACTTCTAAATCTTTTTCAGCTGTAATTGGCAAGCCACGTGGTGCTAACACGTCAATAATTTTAGGAAACGAATCAAAATTAACGACCGCATAATATTGAATCGAAATACCAAAATTATTTTCAATCGTTTGTCTCACCATCTCTGGTCCACCATACGAATACGCTGCATTAATTTTATTGTATTCAAGCCCATCTTGCGTCGGTATCCCAACAAACGTATCGCGCATGATTGACACAATTTGTGGTTGTTTGGTTTTTTTATTGTAATGTGCAATCATAATCGAATCCGAACGTCCTTGATCTTCGCCACGAGAATCACTACCCAATAATAAAATATTGACACTATCATTTTGACTCTTTTGACCCTTAAATGCTGTCATTTCAAATTCTTTGTTGTCTTTATCCATTTTCGCTGTGAAATACCCTTTAGCATACCCAACACCAGATAAACCAATTAACGCAACGAGTACGATTAACACCCAAAAGCCCCAAGATTTTTTCTTCTTTGGTTTCTTTTTCGGTGGAACGCCTTTACTTGTTGGTGGTTGTGCGTCACTAGGTTGTCGTCTGTCACTTTTTTTATCTTTTGTTTCATGTTTTTTTGCTTCTTCTTGTCTTCTTTTATCCATCCGAGACATGCCAGGCATAATATTCTCTCCTTATCATAAAGAAAAGATACCCTCTATCTAGTTGGTAGGATATCTTTCAAGTTTCTTTCTTATACTTCTATTTGATTTTATTCTAAATTTTAAAAACCAAAGAAATCATTAAATTCAATTGTAATCACTTTGTCTAAACTAATCGTGATCGATTCGACAAAATGAGGCTGATTCATTAATTTTGCTATTGTGTCGGTTAACTTAAAAATAATAGGTGAAAAATCACCAAACTGCGTCTTCAAACAAATAATTGAAACATATTCATCATTTGACATTAAGGTAAAATGAGCTGCATACTTATTATCAAATACAATCTTCCAATCATGCATTGTGTGCCATGTCATACTAAATTACCTCCACTTTTTCATCTATTATAGCACAAAAAAAATCAACAGTCTGTTAGATTACAGTCTGCTGATTCATTGATTATTTCGCACGTTTCATGTAGCTTCCTTCAGACGTATTAATTTCTAATTTATCGCCTACTTCGATAAAATCAGGAACGTTGACTACTAAGCCTGTTTCCATTGTCGCTGGTTTACCAGAACCTGAAACAGTTGCCCCTTTAATTGAAGGTTGAGTTTCTGCTACTGTTAACACAACAGATGTTGGTAAAGATACGCCAACTACTTCTGTATCGTAAAATTGGATTGATACTTCCATGTTGTCTAACAAGTAGTTTAATTCATGTTCAATCACTGATACTGGAATTTCATATTGTTCATATGTTTCTAAGTCCATAAATACTGCCATATCATCTTGGATATATAAGTATTGTACAGCTTTTGTATCAATATGTGCTTTTTTTACTTTTTCATCAGGACGCATCGTTGTTTCAACGGTTGAACCTGAACGTAAATCTTTTAGTTTCATACGCATAACCGTATTACCTTTACCAGGTTTATGATGGCTTGCTTCTAAAACTTTGATTAATTTACCATCTTTTTCAAATGTGTTTCCTGCTCTTAAATCAACTGCTGATATCATTTTTCAATCTCCCTTAATAGTTACTAACCGTATCATAGCATAAAATGAACCATAATAAAATATTCTTGTGGTAAAAACGACTAAAAAACACGTCCTAGACACGTTTATATACATAAAATAAACCAATTTTAGATTATTCTTTAACCAAATGCACGATTATAAAACAGGATGCCTTCTATCATCTCTGGCTTTAATTTTTTCATTAGCAAGTACTCACTTGGTACATCAAATGGACAACTCACATGAGCATTCTTCGCCGGCACATAACCAAATCGACTATAAAAGGATAGGTCACCTAAAATCGTAATAAAGGCATGTTTCGTTTCTTTTGCTCGTTTTTCTAACTCTAACATGACGTGGCTACCAATTCCTTGATTTTGATAATCAGGTACTACTGAAAGAGGTGCTAATACCAAACCTTTCAAGTCATTTGTATCATTTTTTACCACTGCCTCACTTAACAAACCATGTCCCACGATATCATTATCTACAAAAGCCACCACTTCCAACTCTTGATTGTAAGTTGGTAGTTCTCTAATTGTTTCAACTAATGTTGCTTCACCATTATAACCACGATTACTTTGCTCAAAAGCCTTAGTAATCACTTCTTTAACGTCCTTATAAACTTCAGTTTGGATTGTTCTTAACTTCATTGGTTTAACTCCTTATTTTAAAATAAATCTTTTTTGAAATGATACCATTCAATTTATTTGCTGACGAATTTAACCTTAAAGATACAACTTTAGTTGGATATCCTCACATAAATTTAGGTATAAAATAGACAATATAAAAACAATATCAACAAAGGAGATTGATCACATGCTTATAACAACAACAGAAAATATCCCTGGAAAAAATTACGAAATTATTGGCGAAGTATTTGGTTTAACAACAAATTCTAAAAACGTGGTCCGTAATATCGGTGCTGGCCTTAAAAATATTGTCGGTGGAGAAATTAAAGCTTATACTGAAATGCAAGAAGAATCTCGTGAATTAGCGATTCAACGATTAAAAGAGAATGCAAAAAATATGGGAGCTGATGCGATTGTGATGATGCGTTTTGATTCAGGCTCTATTGGAACTGACATGCAATCAGTTGCAGCTTATGGTACAGCGGTAAAATTTATAAACAATTCCCCCCTATAAAAATAAACAAAAAAACTTGCAACCTGTTTGGCTGCAAGTTTTCTTTTTTTAATACATTTCTAAATATTGCTCACGTTCCCACTCAGATACTGATTGGCGATACGCATCCCACTCCATACGTTTTGCTTCGATGAAGTTGTTGAAGATATGACTTCCTAATGCTTCTTTGACGATGTCGTCTTCACGCATTGCTTTTACAGCATTGTGTAATGTTGATGGTAAGTCCGTGATATGAGCTGCTTCACGTTCTTCTTCTGTCATCACGTAAATGTTGCGGTCCACTGCTTTTGGTGGTTCAATTTTACGTTTGATGCCATCTAGTCCAGCTTGTAATAACACTGCCATTGCTAAATACGGATTAGCTGTTGGATCAACCGAACGTAATTCTAAACGAGTTGATAAACCACGTGAACTTGGTACACGCACGAGTGGTGAACGGTTTTTACCGCTCCAAGCCACATAAACAGGTGCTTCATAACCAGGTACTAAACGTTTATATGAGTTAACAATTGGGTTACATACTGCCGTATATCCTCTAGCATGTTCTAACAAACCACCTAAGAAATGATACGCTGTTTGACTTAATTGGTCTTCGCCATTTTCGTCAAAGAACGCATTTCCTTTATCGTTAAATAAAGACATGTTGATATGCATACCACTACCAGCAATACCGTGTAATGGTTTTGGCATAAATGTCGCATGTAAACCATGTTTTCTAGCAATCGTACGAACAACTAATTCAAATGTTTGAATATTGTCACACGCTTCAATCGCATCTGCATATTTGAAATCAATCTCATGCTGTCCTGGTGCACACTCATGGTGAGAAGCTTCCACTTCAAATCCAAGACTTTCTAATTCTAATACAATATCGCGACGGCAGTTTTCACCTAAATCAACTGGGGCATAATCAAAATAGCCTCCTTGATCATTCAAGTTTTTCGTCGCATTACCATTTTCATCTAATTTAAATAAGAAAAATTCAGGTTCAGGCCCAATGTTGAACCCTGTAAAACCTAAGTCTTCCATCTCTTTCATGATACGTTTTAAATTACTACGTGGGTCACCTGCAAATGGCTTGCCGTCTGTTCCGTGTACATCACAAATCAAACGTGCCACTTTTCCTTTTTCACTTTCCCATGGGAAAATCATCCATGTTGAAAGGTCAGGATACAAGTACATGTCACTTTCTTCGATACGCACAAATCCTTCGATGGAAGAACCATCAAACATCATTTTGTTGTCTAAAACTTTATCTAATTGGCTAATTGGAACTTCTACGTTTTTAATTCTACCTAAAATATCAGTAAACATTAGTCTTAAGAATCGAACATTTTCTTTTTCTGCAAGTGCTTTGATTTCTTCTCTTGTTGAATAATTTGCCATTGATTTCCACCCTTTTAATTAAAGTTTTATTACTAGTATCTGTTAAAGCGACTTTCATTCATTAAATCATTGTACAAAGCAATGCGAATCTTTTCTTCTGATAATTTTTCCTGTTTTCTTTTTTCCTTATCAAAAGATGCTTTAATGTCTTTAATGGTATACCCATCGTCTAACATATCTTTTATGTCCAGTAGAAGATCAATGTCATTAAGAGAAAATAACCGATTATTTCCTTCATTTCTTTCAGGATGAATTAACTGCTGTTCTTCATAGTAACGAATTTGTCTTGCAGTAAGTTCTGTTAGTAACATCACTGAGCCAATCGGAAACACAGATTTACTACGTTTTAAGTCTCTTTTATTCATTTTTTCTTCTCCTTTCATAAAAGGTTAAAAACAGAATAACAGTAAAAAAAAAGAAAGTCAATTAATCATGTTAGATAATCTAACACGATTAATTGACTTTTTTCACTCATTAAAAATAGATACTATTTACCGATTCACTGACAGCAATTTTGACATGCTCATAGGTTAATCCACCTTGGACATATAATTGGTATGGTTCTCTTATTGGTCCATCTGCCGTTAATTCTAAACTTCCACCTTGAACAAAAGTCCCAGCTGCCATGATTACATCATCCTCGTAACCTGGCATATAAGATGGAATTGGTAAAACATGTGCATCAATTGGCGAGAACTTTTGTACTGACTGACAAAATGCAATCATTTTTTCTTTGTCATTTAATTCAATCATTTGAATTAAATCCGTGCGTTTATCGTTCCATTTCGGTGTTGATGCCACACCAAACTTTTCTAATAAGCGTGCGGTAAATATCGCACCTTGTATGGCTTGACTAACAGCATGAGGTGCTAAGAAAAATCCTTGTAGCATCTCGTGTGTACTATAAATCATCGCGCCACCCTCACCACCAACTCCAGGCGTGGTTAAACGATACGATACTTTTTCAACTAATTCTTCTCTTCCGACAATGTATCCACCCGTTTTAGCAATACCGCCACCAGGATTTTTGATTAAAGAGCCAGCCATAATATCTGCGCCAACATCAGTCGGTTCCATTTCTTCGGCAAATTCACCGTAACAATTATCGACAAACACGACTAGATTGTCATCTATCTCTTTAACAAATCGAATCATCTCACCAATTTGTTCTACTGTAAAAGACGGACGTGAATCATAACCACGTGAACGTTGAATGGCGATGACTTTTGTTTTATCAGTTAGTGCTTTTTTTATGCCATCAAAATCAACTGAGCCATTTTCTTTTAGCGCCACTTCTTTGTACCCTATGTTGTACTCTTTTAATGACCCAATGCCATCACCTGCTACGCCAATGACTTCAAGTAATGTGTCATAAGGTGTGCCAGTAATGTAAATCAATTCATCATCAGGTCGAAGTAACCCAAATAAAGTCGTCGAAATTGCGTGCGTGCCTGAGACGATATGTGGTCTAACTAACGCTTTTTCTGCATGGAAAACAGAGGCATAGACAGACTCTAATGCATCTCTTCCAATATCATCATAGCCATACCCAGTTGATGGGGCAAAATGACTTTCTGATACATGATGTTCTCTAAATGCTTCTAATACTTTTGCTTGATTAGCTAATGCGACATCTTGCATTTTTTGACGTTCTTCTAATATATCTTTATCAACCTCTTTGATGGTTTCTACCAACTCTGGGTGTAATTTACCACTCCAACTCATCTTCACTATCCCCTTTTTTCCAACGTGCCACATTTTTTGCATACCCGATTAATTCATATTCATTCAATGATTCATCATATTCATAACTTTCTAAAAGCGTGGCTTCTTTTAGTTGGTTAAAATCTTTCATTTCAGCTGGTGTATATAACAAATGATATTTGGTTAAATTCTCTTTTAGGAAATCCATAATATCTTGCGTCAATCTCTCTTTATCCTCGATACGTTTTGCTGAAACCAAACAATTTGGAAAGAGTGTTGGCACAAAATCTCCTTCCAACAAATCTGCTTTATTATATACAGTTAACACAGGAATGTGATCCATGTCCAACTCATGCAATAACTCTAGCACCGTTTTTTCTTGTTGGTCTCGATTGGTTGAGGTAACATCCACGACATGAAGTAAAAAGTCCATGGCCTTGCTTTCTTCTAATGTCGATTGAAACGCTTCGATTAATTGGGTTGGCAAATCTTGAATAAACCCAACTGTATCAGTTAATGTCACTTGTGTCCCTGTTGGTAATTCCCACTTTTTGGTTAATGGATCAAGAGTCGCAAATAATTGATCTTCTGAATAGGTATTTGTTTTCGTTAACAAATTCATGATGGTTGATTTTCCAGCATTAGTGTAACCAATCAATCCGACTTGCATCGTGTCAGATTCTTGACGTTTTTTACGACTTCTTTCACGATGTTTTTCGATTTCTTTTAATTCTTGTTTGATCTGCGTCATTTTAAATCGAATGTGACGTCTATCTGTTTCAAGTTTTGTTTCCCCTGGTCCACGTGTTCCAATACCACCACCAAGACGCGACATGCTGGCTCCTTGTCCGCTTAATCTTGGTAACAAGTAAGATAGCTGTGCCAGTTCAACTTGTAATTGCCCTTCTTTAGATTTAGCTCTTAGGGCAAAAATATCTAAAATTAATTGCACACGGTCAATCACTTTTACGTTCACGGCTTCTTCAATCACAGCTGTTTGCCTAGCTGTTAGTTCATGGTTAAATATCACCATGTCCGCATCGTTTGAGGCCACAAGTGCTTCAAGTTCAACTAATTTTCCTTTACCAACAATGGTTCTGCGGTCAATTGTTGGTCTTTTTTGTGTCATTGTCCCAACGACTTCACCTTGAGCCGTTTGTGTTAGATTTTCTAATTCTTTCATTGATTCATCAAAATAATAAAAATTTTCTTGGGTTTCAACCCCCACGGTTACAACGCGTTCTATCATGTCATTCCTTCTTTCTCAACCCAGCCAACCAGCTACCGAACTCTCTAGTAAGCTCACATTGGCCTCATCAGACACAATATCCCACCACTCAACTGGCATTCGATTTCTAAACCACGTTAATTGGCGTTTGGCATATTGTCTTGAATGTTGTTTCACTTCTTCCACTGATTTTTCCAGTGAACACTTCCCCTCAAAATAAGGGAAAAACTCTTTGTAGCCAATACCTTGACTTGCTTGCGGGCAATCTAACTCATAAACCATCTTGGCTTCATCTAACAAACCTTCAGCCATCATGACATCTACTCGTTGATTGATTCTCTTATACAGAACCTCTCTATCCGTGGTTAATCCAATCAGTTTCACATCAAACGAACTTTTTGACAGATCCATTAAATCAATCTGTTGTTGCTCGCTGATACTTTTTCCCGTTAAATCAAACACTTCTAGTGCACGTATCACACGTTTGCGGTTATTCGGATGAATCGTATTGGCCCCTTTTGGATCGATTATTTCTAGTTCGTGCCATAATGCTTCATTGGACAGTTTTTTAGCAAACTCTTCCCACTTTTTACGACTTTTCTTTTCATCATCACTTAACTCTGATGAGCCCAAATGAAAATCATAAAGCAGCGATTGAATGTAAAGTCCTGTACCACCTACGATGATAGGCAACTTATTTTGAGTCGCCAATTCGTTGATACATTCTGTTGCTTGACGTTTAAATTCATGAGCCGAATAAGTATCAGTCGGCTCTTTTATATCAATTAAATGATGTGGTACATTTTGCCTTTCGTTTATTGTTGCTTTTGCTGTTCCAATATCTAATTGTTTGTAAACTTGTAGCGAGTCACCACTGATGACCTCACCGTTAAATCGTTGACTTAGTTTGACCCCTAGAGCCGTTTTTCCAACCGCTGTCGGACCCACAATCACTAAGACTTTTTGCTTATCCATTATCTCTTACCTCAAGTGCTTTTTTAGGGAAATCTGTAAACATCCCTGCTAATTTCTGTTCAATACAAAATACCATATCAGGTTCTTTATTTACGGTCCATGGACGGACGTTTTCAATATGTGTCGTCTGATCGATGTGTCGTTTCAACCATCGAATATCTGGATGAAAACTATTCACATCTCGATGTTTATCTAACCACGCGATATCATACTTATTGCCAAATGCGATAAACGCAATTTCATACGTTTTATCAAGGGCCTTCAATCGTCTGAGCGTATCACGATTAAAACTGGATAAAACGATGGTAAATGACACATCCGCTTCCTCGATGGCTCGTAATACTTTTTGTTCAATACCTAAATACTCTATGCGATCTGTTTTTAATTCAATATTTAATAAACCTCTAAACTGATTAATTTTCAGTAGTGCCAAAACTTCTTCTAATGTCGGAATTTTCGTATCCTTAAATCTTTCATCAAACCAAGAACCAACATCTAGCTGTTTAATTTCTGCTAAGGTTAAATCTTTTACCCACCCTTTTGCATTCGTGGTTCGGTTTAATTTTTCATCATGAATCACAACCAACTTACCATCACATGTTAACTGAACATCTAATTCGATTCCATCTGCCTTTACATCAATGGCTTCTTGAAACGCCGGTAGTGTGTTTTCCGGATGTGTCCCCTTACTTCCTCTATGGGCAATTACTTTTGTCATTTTATCACTTCCATTCTGTTTCATTCTACCATTTTTATGTAAAATTAATAGTCGTTGTATCACTTATCACTAGATTTTTATTCTAAAATGCGTATAATAAAGGTATAAATTCAGATAAGGACGTGAGTGCTATGAAGAAATTTTCAAAAGGATTTTTAGTCGGTACTGCAACAACTTTAGCAGCCTTAACAGGTGTTGCTTTTGGCGTGAAAAAAGTATTAATCGAACCAATCGAAGAAAAAGAAGAAATGATTGACGACAATCGTAAAAAAGCAATGCGTAAAAGTAGAGCGAGATAACATAATGAAACCAAAAGATAACCCGGTGTTATGTTTTGGTTTTTTATTTACCTAAAAAGGAGTGAGCAGATTGACGATAGAAGAAATTAGACAACAAATCATTCATGACCCTGACAATGCCTCTTTCACTGAAAAAGGATGGCAACCTGTTTTTATGGCCTATCCTGAAGCAAAAATACTCATTATCGGACAAGCACCTGGAATTAAAACACAAGAAAAAGAACAAGTATTCCGTGATAAAAGTGGGGAAAAACTACGTGAATGGATGGGTGTAACAGACGACATATTTTATGATTCAAAACAAATTGCCGTGTTGCCACTTGATTTTTATTTTCCAGGAAAAGCAGCTCATGGTGACTTACCACCTAGAAAGAATTTTACTGAAAAATGGCACCCATCTTTGATTGAATGTATGCCAAACATTGAGTTAACTATTCTTATGGGGACATATGCTCAAAAGTATTATTTAAAAGATAAAGCGAAAAAAACACTAACCGAAACAGTTTTTGCTTATGAAGAATACTTACCAACTTATTTTCCGATAGTGCATTCCTCCCCACTAAATTTTCGTTGGTTTGCCAAACATCCAGAATTTGAATCAGCTATTGTTCCCGTTTTTAAAGCACACGTCCAAAAATTAATAAAATAGTTAATTATTCTTCATAAAAAATTCATTGTTATAAATATTTTTTAGCATTATACTCATGGTAGATTTTATTTAGGAGATGACAATATGTGTACATCAGTTAGTTTTAATGGAAACCATCATTATTTTGGACGAAACCTTGATTTAGATTATACATTTAATCAAGAAGTCGTCATTACACCTAGAAATGTCGTGTTTAAATTAAGAAACGGGCAAACTTTATCCTCTCATTTTGCGATGATTGGCATGGCTGTAATTTCAGATAACTACCCACTTTATTTTGATGCAACCAATGAAAAAGGCTTGAGTATCGCTGGATTGAACTATCCTAAAAATGCTTTTTATCAACCAGACGAAAAGACAGAAAAAAGTATCGCGTCTTTTGAGTTGATTCCTTATGTGTTGTCTCAATGTACCACTATCGATGAGGTTAAATCACTTTTAGATGATCTCATTATCACTGATGTGGCTTTCAGTCCTGAATTTCCAAGCTCTCCACTGCATTGGATCATTGCTGATAAACATGCTGCTATCACAGTTGAGTCTGATAGAGATGGTTTACATGTCTATGATAATCCTGTCGGTGTTTTGACAAACAATCCACCATTTCCTACTCAATTATTTAATTTAAACAACTACAGACATTTGTCTGCTAAAACAAGTGCGAACTTCTTTGCACCACAACTAGACTTAGATACCTACAGTAATGGTATGGGAGCAATTGGTTTGCCAGGAGATTTATCCTCTATGTCACGTTTTGTTCGTGCAACCTTCACTAAAGAACACAGTCTAAAGTTTCAAACTGTGGAAGAAGATATCAATCAGTTTTTCCATATTTTATCTTCTGTGTGGCAAACAAAAGGGTTATGTGACGTTGGCGAGGAACACTATGAATACACTATCTATTCTTCTTGTTGTGATACAGATACAGGCATTTATTACTATAAAACCTATAATAATAGCCAAATTAGTGCCGTTTCTCTACATCATGAAGACCTTGACGCCTCAGATTTAATCCATTATCCATTAGCAACCAAAACAAGTATTCATTCAGTCAATTAAAAAAGATGTCGGAAAATATCCGGCATCTCTTTTTTATTTTTGTTTCGTTTTTCCTGTCCAGTTCATATAGCCACCCTTTAAGATGTAGATATCTTTGTATCCTTCTTTTTTAAGCAAACCAGCCATATAAATTGCCATACTTGTACGGTTATCATACAAATAGATTGGTGCATCTTTACGAATAGCAAGTAAATATTCTTTGTGCGCTCTTGAAATAGTATACGGCACACTTCTTGCTCCTAAAATATGACCACGATTGTAGTCCTCTTTTTCTCTCACATCAATAACTTGAGCTGTTCTCATCGTTTCTTGGAATTTATCTTGTTCAATCCACTCAGCTGCACGCTTTCTCTTGATGAAAAAGAATAGTTTATACAATCCATAACTCGCAATAATAATAATTAATATAGTTGTTAATAAATCCATGGGACATTTACCTTTCTATCTATTATTTATCTTTTTTAAACTTTAATGCTAATGATGCTGCACCAATCACACCAGCCGAATTTCCTAATTCTGCTAATTTAATGGTCGTACTATTTTTTACTTGTGGGAAGGTAAATCGGTCAAAGTACACTTGCACTTTTTCCAATAAAAACTCTCCCGCTGCTGACACGCCACCACCGATGACAATGTCATTAGGATTTAACATATTTCCGATATTCCCACATGCTAAACCTAAATAAAAACACACTTTATCGACAACTAATAACGCAAAGTGATCGTTGTCTTTTGCTAAGTCAAAAACATCTTTACTTGACACTTCTTGTCCGTCATCAATCATATCTTTTAATCTTGATGTGCCAGAGAACTCTTCGCTCATCTCTCTAGCCAAACGAACGACACCTGTTGCTGATGCGACTGTTTCAAGACAACCTTTTTTACCACATGTACAATCAAAGCCTTCCGGATCAACGGTAATATGACCAATTTCACCAGCTGCTCCAGCGACTCCATGAAGTAAATGACCTTCAGCGATAATACCTCCGCCAACACCCGTTCCTAGCGTGATAAACGTAACATCAGGGGCATTATTTCCAGCACCTTTCCATCTCTCACCAAGTGCTGCCACGTTGGCATCATTATCTAAATCAAATGGAATACCAAACGTTTCTTCCATTGGTTTTTTTATTTCTTGAAGAGTTGACCAGTTTAAGTTGTAAGCACCAATCACCGTTCCATTTTCTTTATCGACTGTTCCTGGTGTTCCCATACCAATCCCAATAAAATCAGATGGCTTCATGCCATATAAATCTAATCTGTGTTTGATTGATTCAATAATATCTGGGACGATGTGTGAGCCGTTGTCTTCAATATTTGTTTCAACACTCCATCGTTGTTGAATCTCACCATCTTCAGTTAAAATCGCTAATTTTGCTGTTGTACCACCTAAATCAATACCTATTAATTTATTTGTCATTATTGACCCTCCTGATAATCTTCTTCAAGATGATGCTCCCGTTTTAAAACTAGCATGGCTTTTATGTATTCCTGTTTGTCTATCAATCCTGCTTCTTCCAGTTGCTTTAATTCAATCATCATTAATTCAATATCCCATAGCCGATTTCCGACATAAATAAAAATACCAAATCGTTTAAATAACTGTTGCACATCATACATTGTTTTCAATTTTCATTACCGACCTTATTATACAGATATATCCTTGGTATTCCTAGTACCGTCTGCATTTATTTTCATTTTATCCATAAAAACCTTTATATAAACATCCCACTGATAACAGAACAAAGACCACTAAAGATAACAATCGTTTTGTTTTATCAATGTTTTCATTGAAACCAAGTTTATTTGCTGGCACACCTACAATGATCATAATCAGTAACCCACCAAGTGCTCCACCAAAGTGTCCCATAATATCAACACCTGAACCAAATAAATTCATCACTAAATTCATTAAAATAAGTAGTGTCATGTTACGCGACATATATTTGATTGCTGGATGGTATTTGTAAATTTGTCCTAAAATAATAAAGGCCGCAAAAATACCAAACAACGAGGTACTTGCTCCGGCAGAAATCGCATTGTCTGAACCAAATGCAAAACTCCATAAATTACCAAAAATCCCGCTTAACATATAAACAAGGAAAAATCGAGCGTGTCCAATCAACGGCTCTAAAATACGACCGACAAAATACAATCCTAAAGAGTTTAACAATAAATGGAAAAAGCCAATATGAACAAAAATTGGCGTAACCAGTCGCCAAATCTCACCATCAATGTTAATTGCTGCATGAGTCATGGCACCGAATTGATACAAAATCCCAACATTCTCTGAGCCTGAATAAATCCCTTGCGTTAATCCAACTAACTCCATCAAAATAAATACGACGATTTGAATCGCTAAAAATAAATAAGTAAAGTACGGTCCACGTTTGAAACGCATCCAACGTGTCGTATTATATCCTCTCATTCAGTTCTCCCTTACGTGCACAAATCAATGTGTCCACGATTTTATCATGTGGTTCAGTTTCTAGTTCCTCTAATAACTGTTCTTGGAAGACCAAACTTATTGTGTGCCCTTTAAAATCAGTCAAGTAACGGTCATAAAATCCACCACCGTACCCAATTCGTTTACCTTCTGTGGTAAATCCAACACCAGGCACAATCATCAAATCAATGTCTGTTTTGTCATAAAGCTGGCTGTCAATCGGCTCGTACACACCAAATCGTGTTAATTCAAGTTCAACCGAGTCATCATACAGATAAAAATCCATTAACCCCAACTTTTGCGTCTTTGGAATCACAATCGTTTTCCCTTCGTTAAAGGCTCGTTTCATCAATTTTTTTGTATCAAACTCATGTGTCATTGGATAGGTCGTAGCTATGACTGTCGCTTGTTGCCATTGACTCGTTTCAAATAACCGCGACAACATCTCATCTTCTATGTTATTTTTTTTATTTTCTTGTGTTGCAAGATGATTTAACCGTGAAATTATCTCTTGTCTAATCGCCTTTTTCATCATGCCACCTCCTTAAACAGTATACTAAAGTATTATAACATAACTTGTTTGTGACCTTTATCTAAAAGTTATATAAATGGGTTGTTAATAAAAATTTTATCATTTTTGAAATATTTTAAGTAGAACATCTAATGCATGATTTAATTCTTCCATCTCTTCTTTAGTCAGTTTTTCATTTAAATCTTCACCCAAATCTGTTGTATCAAATGGGTTTCTCTTTAAATAACTCATCCCTTTTTCACTAATTGACACGTTAGTAATTCGTTTATCTAATGGACTAACTGTTTTTTCTACTAAACCATGTGATACCAGTTGTGAGATAATCCGTGTTGTCTGTTGTTTACCAAAATAAAAATCTGTGGCGATGTCTGTCATAGTCATGGACGGCACTTGTGTTAAGCCTAGTAAACAATAATACCCTTCATATGTGATGTTTAAATCATTTTTTTGTTTGATGCGTCTTTCCACATTGAAATGCCAATAGGGTAATAGTTTTAATAATTTATTTGCGATTTGTTCCATTTTACACACTCCTAAATTGACTTTTTTATCTTCTTCATGATACCTTATTAGTACATATTTGTGTACTAAAAGAAATGAGTTGATTTATTTATGCTAACAAAACTATCCACCCACATAAAACAAAACTTCAGTAAAAATCTAGTAGATTTCACCACAAATCTATTGTTTATCTTAATTTTCACTTTAATTTTTGGTGAAGAAAATTTACTCCCTATTGTCGCATTAAGCGTTGGGTTTCTAATGTTTCCTAAAATTAATTTCGGCGTAACAGACAAGGTTCTTATCATGACAAACTTGATACTATTTCCACTTGGAGGTATCATCTCCCAACTGCCACATAGCCAGCCGTTTTTATTATTTTTTGTCTATGCTGCGTTCACTCTATTAATTTTAATCTTAACTGCTGAACCAATTGCGTTTCAATATTCTATTCCATATATGATTAATTTTTTATTTTGCCAGGCAACTCCTGTCGAGTCTACTCACGCGCTAAACCGGATAATATGTCTAGTCATAGGGAGCGTTGTGTTAAGTATTTTAGCCGTCAAATCAAAGAAAAGACAGCCTTTAACAGTAACAAAATTAAATCTAGACGAACAAATCAAACGCTCCGTTTCTAATCCAATCTATCTACTAAAAATGACGTTAAGTGTGTCGATTGCTATGACAATTGCTATTTTGATTCATGCACCAAAACCTCTTTGGATTAGTATTGTGGCGATGTCTCTAACGGAAATTCACTTTAGTGAGACTGTCAAAAAAACACGCGAACGCATTATTGGCACAGCCTTTGGCGTGATTGTCTTTTATTTATTTTTAGTCAAACTAATCCCAACACCTTATGCGATTGTCTTTATACTAAGTGTTGGATTTATCAGTTACTTTTTAGTGGATTACAAACATAAAACCATTGTCAATTCTATTGCCGCCATGAATGCTGCGCTAGTCATGTTTCCAAGTGGCGTGTCAATTGCGAATCGATTTATTGGTTTATTCATTGGGATTGTCATTGCGATTGTCGTGGCGATGATGTGCCACCTCATTCAAAAAGCAATTGTACGATAAAAAAGCTACAGTCATTATCAAAATGGCGTAGCTTTTTTAGTTTATTTACTCTTCTCTTTTTTCATTTGTTTACTTCTTAACTGCCCACACGCTGCATCAATATCAGACCCAAACTCTTGTCTGACAACACAGTTGATGCCATTTCTTTTTAAAACATCATAAAAAGCTAGCGTGTCTTTTTTTGTGCTTCGTTGATATAAGTCATGCTCTTCCACTGTATTATAAGGAATCAAGTTGACATATGTTAGTTTTTTCTTATCTTTCAATAAGTCTGCCAATTGTTGGGCATGCTCTGATGTGTCATTCACACCTTGAAGCATGATGTATTCAAACGTAATACGTCGGTTGGTTTCTTTTAAGTAATAATCCACTGCATCCATCAAACGCTCTAATGGATACGCTCGATTAATTTGCATGATAGATGTGCGTGTTTCGTTGTTTGGTGCATGAAGCGAAATTGCTAAGTTAACTTGCAAGCCATTTGTCGCAAATTGCTTGATTTTTGGTACCAATCCACTTGTCGATACAGTCATATGTCTTGCCCCGATTTGAAGCCCTTTTGGATCATTCATAATGTGTAAGAAGTTCATCACATTATTATAATTATCAAACGGTTCACCAATTCCCATGACCACAATATGACTCACTCTCTCGTCTTGTCCTTGTTTGTCTAGGTAGTGCTGCACTTTCATAATTTGGGCGACAATTTCGCCTGTTGTTAAGTTACGTTGTTTTTTCAATAAGCCACTCGCACAAAAGGTACAGCCTATATTACAACCAATTTGTGTCGTCACACAAACTGATAATCCATACGCTTGTCGCATCAACACTGTTTCAATCATATGATGATCAGGCAACTCAAATAAATATTTTACCGTCCCATCTTGACCTTCTTGGACAACGACTTCATTCAAAGGGTCTAACACAAAGCGTTCATTTAATAATTCAATTGTTTGTTTAGAAAGATTGCTCATTTCAGAAAAATCTGTCACACGTTTTTCATATAACCATTGCCACACTTGGGCTGCTCTAAATTTCTTTTCACCATTTTTCACAAACCAGTCAACAAGTTGAGTCTGTGTTAAATCATAGATAGATGGTTTCATTATTTATTCCTCATTTCTACTTTGTACACTTAATCACTATATAGGATTTATGTCTAATTTGCAATGACAAACTCACTATCCGTGCATACAAAAAAAGCAAAAGAACGAGTTGCTCTCTTGCTTGTGCTTTATTGATTTATCGCATGTAATGCTTGTTTACATAATTGTTCTAATCTCTCTGATAATTCTTGAGCCGTTTCTTGTGAATACACAATCGTTTCAACTGGTGTTGAGACAAAATCAAGCAATTTTACAGCTTGCCATGTATCACCTTGTTTTTCAATCGTGATTTGTGGGTGCACACTCGTTGCCCCGCACGCATCAGCCACTAAAAATGTAAACTCATAAGTCCTTTCGTCTAGTTCTCTTAAACGATAATACCCATCATGAATAAACTGTTTGTCTGCTGATAAATGTTTTGTCAACACATCCATTTCTTCTTGTGTCATATTCACACGCCTCCTTTATTAGCTTTGATTAGTTAGTAAAGTTATCGAAGTAGCCTTGAATAAAGACAATCGGTGTTCCTTTATCTCCACTACCTGACGTTAAATCTGATAATGAACCGATTAAGTCAGTTAATTTTCTAGGTGTTGTTCCTTGAGCTTCCATTAATCCTGTTAAATCATCTGCTTTTGAATCAATGTGTTTTTTGATTGCTTCTTCAAGTTCAGCTCCACGTAAGTCAGAGAAATTGTTATCAGCAAGATATTTTAACTTCACTTCATTAGGTGTTCCTTCTAAACCTGATGTGTATGCAGGAGATACAACTGGGTCAGCAAGTTCCCAAATTTTTCCAACTGGATCTTTAAACGCACCATCTCCATAAACCATGACTTCCACTTGTTTACCAGTTAACTCTTTTAGTTTACGTTGGATATTATCCACTGTTTCTTGCGAGTTTCTTGGGAATAATTTCACGCCATCGTCTGTTGATTTATTTGAACCAAGTAATCCATATTGCTCGTTAAAGCCACTTCCATCAACCGATTCAGATAAAACATCATCCAAAGTGTACACTTTTTCCGCACCATTTTGTTCTAATATGCGTTTTGTACGGTAACGTGTGTGAATGTCACATGTTAAGATATTTTTTGTATAAGATAAAATCGTTTTAGGCTTTTGAGAAAAGATTACTTCACACTCGGCACCTTCAGCTGCGATTAATTCTTTATAATAGTCAATATAGTCAACACCTGTAAAGGTATGTTTTTGATAACCAAATAACTCTCTAAATTCTGTTTCAGTTAACGTATCTGTCCAAGGATTAACACCTTTTTCATCTAATGCATCAAGTGAAATCAAGTGATTACCCACTTCATCTGATGGATAACTTAACATTAAGACAATTTTTTTGCTTCCTCTAGCAATCCCTCTCAAACAGTTTGAAAAACGATTACGACTAAAAATTGGGAAGATAACCCCAACTGTATCTTCATTAAATTTGTGACGAATATCTTCTGCGATTTGATCAATTGATGCATAGTTTCCTTGCGCTCTAGCAACGATTGACTCAGTCACTGCAACGATATCTTTGTCTTGAATTGAGAAATTCCCTTCTTTAGAAGCTTCCATCACGCTATCAATCACGATAGATTCCAAGTCGTCTCCTTCATTAATAATTGGACAACGTAATCCCCTTGATACAGTTCCAATAATTCTTGACATAGTTTACTCTCCCTTATCGTACAACTCATTTTTTTAATTTAGTTCCATAAGTACTATACAGTGTTTTAGCTTACAAGTAAAATTTAGACGCTAGAAAAAATAAGAAAAGATGATTAAACGGGTATTTAATCATCTTTTTTACTTTTAATTGATTAAGTCTTTAGCCAATACAAAAGTATAATCTTGGCTTTTTAAAAACTTAATGACATTTTCTAAACTATCTGCTGAATCTTGGTGAATATCATGCATCAGCACAATACTGTGAGGTTGCAATTCTTTTTTGACTTCCCCTAGAATAGCTGTGGGATTATGTGTTTTCCAATCGAGTGTGTCGATATTCCATAACGCAATCGTCATATTTGGTTCAACTTTTGTCACACGATCATTATACGCACCATATGGCGGACGAAGAAGCGTTGGTTTTTCACCTGTTAGTTTTTCTATTTTTTGATTGGTTGAATCAATTTCTTGCTTGATACTTGCTTCATCTAATTTTGTTAAGTCTTTGTGGTCATACGTATGATTCCCAATGTCATGTCCTGCTTCATGAATTTTCTTCACAACATCTGGGTAATTATCAACCATTGTCCCTAACATAAAGAATGTGGCTTTAATGTTGTATTTTTTTAACGTATTTAATATTTGTAAGGAACTGGTGTTGTTTGGTCCATCATCAAATGTTAAGGCCACTTTCTTATCATCGTTTAAAATCGTTGGATCATTTTTTACTACTTCTTTTTGTAACACGGATAATTGACTCGCATAAACTTGTCTTAGCTTATCATTTTTAAGACTACTCACTTCTTTATTCAGCTTTTTATACTGGTCAGAAGTTGGAACTGTCTTAATTTTTTTATCTTGAATATACGTTTTCATCTCTTTGTCTAAAGATACAAGTGCATTATTTTGTTCGGTGATTTGTTTTAACCCAGCTTCTAAAGAGACTTTTTGTTCATCTTTAGGTAATGACGTCACATTTGAATCCAATTCATCTTTCATAGATTGAGTAATTGATTGTGAGATGGCTAAATCTTTGACTAAACTATTTTTATTAAAAGGTTTTGTGCCAAAAATAGTAGACATTTGCTGTGATGCTTTAATTCTTTTCTGGATGGCATCAATGGCTTCAGCATCTTTGTTTAAACCAAGCATCAATTGTTTCTTTTGATTCTTCACTTTTCCAGAAATATTTGAAATATCATCAACCGTTTTAATACTTTGATGAACGCTATCCTTCGTTTGATTCGCGGTTTTAAGCAAGTCTTGATTTATCACAAAGTTTTCTAAATTTTGTTGACTTAATTCTTGAATTGACTGATCAATCACTTTCTTTTCACTTGTCACACTTCTTAGTGTTTGACTCGCTTTTTTATCAAGAGTCATTCGACGAACTAAAAAGATAACCTCTACAATAAGAATAAGTAATAACAAAATTAATATAAATTGCTTTCTTTTTTCTTTAATCAATTTTCCAATCTACACCTTTCTAAAATATAACAGTTCCATTCTAACAGTAATTATTAAAAATGTTTATTATTTTTAAATTTTTTCTATAGTAAAATAGGTACGTTTCCTTTATTTTATTCATTTACAATACATTTATATTTTATATGTTCATTTCACGCAGAATTACCTTATGTTAGCTGTACCTTAATCACCCGTTTAGATTTTAATTAAAACAACCTGAAAAATCCTCATTTTATAATCATAAACCGCAATGACTCACATGACTATGTTAAAATAATCTTGCTATGCTGAATATACATTGGAGGGAATATATAATGGACATTCAAGACTACATGAAAGCATTTATTGATACTTTTTACGAAAATAAACAAGACATTCAACAAGGAAAGCCAATTGAGCTGATTCCTAACGACACCATCAACGCACTAAAAAATACGACCATCACCGAAAATGGACGTGATTTAGATAGTCTACTGAAAATGTTAGAAGAAAGTGTCTATCCTTTTAGAAATGTTAGTGAACATAAACGAAATTTTGCTTTTATTCCTGCACCCGTTGTTGATATTTCAAAATTAGGTGACTTATTTGAATCATTTTATAACCCAAACGCTGCAGGATTTTATTCTAGCTCTGGAACAGCTGTCGTCGAAGAAGAAATGATGGCTTATTTATGTGAAAAAGCTGGATATAATCCCCAAAAAGCAAGTGGCACATTTTTATCAGGTGGTTCAATGGCCAATCTAAATGCCACTATAGCTGCCAGAGATAAATATTTATCGTTAGATGACATCACAAGAGGTGTGGTTTATATTTCTGATCAGGCACATCATAGTGTCCATAAAGCACTTCACGTGATTGGTATTCCAGATGAAAGAATTCGTCGTGTAAAGACAGATGACCAATTAAAAATTGACCCAACAGCACTTCAAGAAATAATCAAAGCTGATAAAAAGAATGCATTACGTCCATTTATCGTCATTGCGACAGCCGGGACAACAAATGCGGGGGTGATTGATCCATTAACTGAATTGGCTAAGATTTGTAAAGAAGAAGACATGTGGCTGCACGTGGACGGAGCGTTTGGCGCATCGGTGTTATTATCATCAAGCCACACTCACCTACTTAAAGGAATTGAACAGGCTGACAGTATCACGTGGGATGCACATAAATGGCTCTTCCAAAGCTACTCTTGTGCGATGTTACTAGTAAAAGATAAAGCCGATTTATTGCGAAGTTTTAGTGAAACACCTGAGTATTTAGAAGATGCTTCTGAAAACGAGCACATCAACACATGGGATTTAGGACTTGATTTATCTCGTCCAGCTCGTGGTGTGAAGTTATGGTTATCCATGCAAGCGCTTGGAACGAAGAAATTAGGTGATACCATCGATTATGGAATCAAACTAGCTGAATACACTGAGTCTGTCGTGCGAAATACACCAAAACTAGACATTGTCACACCTGCTCAAACAGCGATTCTTAACTTTAGGTATTACCGTGAAGGCTTAAGCGAAGAAGAATTAAATTCGTTCAATACAGCTTTATCAAATATGATTTCTAATCAAGGGTTTGCTCAAATTTTGACAACAAAACTTCAAGGAAAAACAGTATTACGTATGTGTACCATCTCGCCTGAAACGACACAAGAAGACATCGATAAAACAATCGAACACATTTCTACATGTGTAGAAAAATTAGAAACTAACTAAAAAATAAACCGAACACGATATCTTAAAAACGTCGTGTTCGGCTTTTATTATTCAATTGATAATAGTTGAAGATGATTGACTCCTGTTAATTTTTCTAATTCCACTAAGAGTTCATTCACTGACACTGATAGTTCTTTGATATCAATCCCCATGACGACTGTTGCAGTGTCTTGGATGGGAATGTTTTGATTAATCGTCAAAACATTTCCCCCAAGTTCTGACAAGCGGTTTAACACAGACGACAACAATCCTTTTTTATCGGTTAAGTTAAAAGAGATAAGTGTTTTTCTAATTTGTGCCGTTTTATCAGCGACAAACACATGGTCTTTGTACTTATAAAACGCACTTCGAGATAGGCCAACTTCATTAACAACCTCACTCACATTTTTAAAATCTCCTGAGTTTAATAATTTTTTTGCTTCGATTACCTTTGAGAAAACGTCTGGTAATACTTCTTGATTGACGATTAGATAGTTCTGTGACATACTTCTGCTCCTTTATAATCTACCAATAAATCAAGAGCCTTCCATTTATGTTTCAATGTACTAAGTGAGGTGTTTAATCCTTTCATGTCAACTTGTGACGTGAAAATTCCCATCAATGTTGAGCCACTACCAGAAATATAAAACCCTTTTGCTCCTGATTCTTTTGCGATATGTTCTACTATATCATATTCGTCAATTAATTTTTTGCGGTATGGCTGATGAATGCCATCATCTAAAAATTTATCTAAATTAGCCGCATCTCCTGTTTTTAATGCGTCTAATAAAAATAATAATTTTGCTTGATTGGCTACGACCGTTTTTAGCGGATAGCTTTCAGGTAACACTCCTCGTGCGACTGATGTTTCCAACGTAAAATCGGGAACAAAAGCCACAAATTGATACGACTCATCAACTGGGTAATGCTGGAAAAAAATGTCGTCATCCATTTGATAAGAGGCGCTTAATCCACCTAATAAGGCAGGTACTACATTATCAGGGTGCCCTTCAATTTTAGTACAATACTTCACCAAATCATCTTGGCTTAAATGAAGCTGATGCAACTCATTGGCTGCTAGTACACCTGACACGATACATACTGCACTACTACCCAAACCACGCGCAAACGGAATATCACTATCTATCTGTAATTTAATTGGTGTCACAGGTCGTTTTAAGTCATCTAGCACGTATTTGTATGACTGATAAATTAAATTATCTTCTGTTTGAAATTCGACTGGGCAACCAGCAATCTCAAGTTTATCTGATAATTCAACCTCACACTCACCATAAAACGTCACAGCTAAACCTAATGTGTCAAACCCGACACCGACATTGGCAGATGTTGCCGGAACTTTAATACACACCATTATGACTCACCTACCTGTTTAATAATAATAGCCTTCATCTCATCAATATCAATCACTTGATTATGTAAAATTGGCGCATGTTTCAAGTCTTTCAACTGACTTGGTGCATAGACGTTTGTTTTTTCTTCTAACTCATCAATTAATTTAAACTCGTCTTGTGAGCTATCAATCGCAAGTTCTGGAATGTCTTTGCTCACTTCTTGTACAAACTTATAAGGAGAAGCTGTTGATAAAATAACCGTCTTTTCTTTCTTCTCAGGACTATTTTCCAATACATAAGAAGCCACTGCTGTATGTGGATCAAGTAGGTAGCCTTTTTCTTTGTATACTTTATCGATTTGTTCAGCTACTTGTTTATCTGTTGCATAACCTGTTCCAAATGTTTCTTGAATCGTGTGTAATAACTCGTCAGAAATTTTGAATTTCCCTGTCGTTTTTAACTGATTCATCAAATCAGCCACATAATGAGCATCTCCTCCACTTAAATGGAACAGCATTCTTTCTAAGTTTGATGAAATTAAAATGTCCATACTTGGTGAGCTCGTCTTTTTAAACTCACGATTTGTGTCATATTCTCCTGTTTTTAAGAAATCATATAATACGTTGTTTTCGTTTGAGGCACAAATGAGTTTATTGATTGGTAGCCCCATTTGTTGCGCGTAATATCCGGCTAAAATATTACCAAAGTTTCCTGTTGGCACAATATAGTCGACCTTTTCACCTAATTTAATTTCGCCTGTATTAACAAGTTCTGCGTATGATGCAAAGTAATAAACAACTTGAGGAATCAAACGACCAATGTTAACTGAGTTTGCACTAGAGAATTCAATGTGATGTTCTTTTAGTAATGCCACTAATTCTTCATCATGGAATAAACGTTTCACATTACTTTGCGCATCATCAAAGTTTCCATTAATTGACACAACTGCCACGTTTCCTCCATCTTGTGTTTGCATTTGTTTTTCTTGAATGGTTGATACCCCGTTATTGGGGTAATACACAATCATATCAACTAACGTATCATTTTTAAATCCTTCCAAAGCAGCTTTACCAGTGTCACCACTTGTGGCGGTTAAAATTAATCGTTTGTTGGTATTATTTTGTGTTTTTGCTGATAAGTTTACTAGTTTTGGTAACAGTGATAAGGCAACATCCTTAAATGAACACGTTGGCCCGTGGAATAATTCTAAAACATAATCATCGCCTACTTTTTGTAGTGGCGTGATTTTTTCATCACTAAATATGTTTGTATAAGCCTCTTTCACACATTTTTTGATATCATTTTCTGAAAATTCATTGAAAAACTGATTGATAACCAGTGAGGCAATCTCTTGATAGTCCTTATCTAAAACAGTCGATACATCTAAATTCACATCATCTAAGTTAGGCAAGACAAACAATCCTCCATCAGGACTTAACCCTGCTAAGATCGCTTGACTAGCGGAATAGTTAATTGTTTCGTTTCTTGTACTTTGATATTTTTTTTCCATCGTAACACTCCTTGTCTTTCATTTTAGTCTATGATACAATGTTCACCATATAAAAACAAGTGTATTTTACAGGAGGACTTATTATGAAAATTGCAATCCTTGGTTTTGGAACAGTTGGTTCAGGTGTTTATGAAATTTTACAGCAAAAAAATTTAGCAAAAAAATTTAGCGTGGAAAAAGTATGGTGTCGTCCAAATGACACAATTGACATTCCAAAATTTTGTTCTAATATCGAAGACATTATAAACGATAAAGACATTGAACTGGTTGTCGAGGTATTAGGTGGCATTGATGTGCCGTTTGATTTAATCTCTCGCATGTTAAAAAGTAAAAAACATGTGGTCACTGCAAATAAAGCCGTTATCGCAAGACATTATGACGCATTAACTGATTTAGCAAAAGAAAATGGTGTGTCACTTAACTTTGAAGCAAGTGTTGGTGGTGGGATTCCATGGATTAAAAACGTGGAATTAGCTTCAAGAATTGATGCTATTTCAAAATGCTATGGTGTTTTAAATGGCACATCAAACTTTATCTTAGATACCATGTTAAAAGAAGACCAAGATTTTGATGATGTATTAAAAGAAGCCCAAGATTTAGGTTACGCAGAATCTGACCCAAGTGCAGATATTGATGGTTTTGATGTCTTAAACAAATTAATTATTTCAGCTAGAAAAGCATTCAATAAAAAACTCGATCCAGATGATTTCTTTGTTCACTCAATGAGACAAATCACAAAAGGCGATATTCATTACTTCAAACAAAAAGGCCATATTGTAAAATACATCGGTGAAATTACGCATGACGAAGGGGTTATCTCGTTACATGCTGTACCAGAAACATTTGCAGAAGCGACGATTCCAAGTAACAATAATATCGCTAGTCTTGAAGGAAAAACAATTGGAACATTAAAATTCTACGGACAAGGTGCAGGTAAATTACCGACCGCTAATGCCGTTGTGCAAGATATTTTAGATATTTCAAAAAATATTTCTTATATTGATACTGACAACGTTGAAAATAATGATATAATTGAAAAAAAAATAAATCGCTATACATTCTTTATTCGAACAAACGAAACAATTGATGATGCGCTAATTAAAGAAAAAGATGGTGATTATTTCATTACTCATCCTATTACATTAGCTGACATCAAAAAACAAACACAATTAAATGATCCTCTGATTGTAAGAGTGATTACTCAGGAGGATTGGCATGATTAAAGTAACAAAATTTGGCGGAAGCAGTGTTGCGAATGCCACTCAGTTTAAAAAAGTTAAAAACATTATTGATAGTGACCCAACCCGTACTGTTGTGGTCACAAGTGCCAGTGGGAAAGAACAATCTGACGACCACAAAATGACCGATTTACTTTACCTATGCTATGAGCATAAACGTTACGGCATGCCATTTGATGATTTATTTCAAATGATTCGCGACAAATTAACTCGTATTGAAGATGAATTAGATCTTGAGTCAACGATTTCTGAAGACTTAGATTTTTTGTATCAAAAACTTTCTGATTCAATTGACATTGACTATCTTGTCAGTCGTGGGGAATATTTAACAGCTAAATTATTAAGCAATTATTTGGGATTTAAGTTTGTTGATGCAAAAGACATTATCATCTTTAAACCAAATGGCCAAATTGATGAAAAACGCTCATGCAAAGCCATTCAAAATCTGATTAAAGAATCTGATAAAATCGTCGTACCTGGTTTTTACGGGGCGTATCCTGATAAATCTATTCACTTGATGTCTCGTGGTGGAAGTGATATTACGGGAAGTTTCCTAGCAAATGTCATGGACGCTGTGTGTTATGAAAACTGGACAGATGTTTCTGGTATTTTAAAAGCCGATCCAAGAATCGTGAACAATCCAAAACAAATTGAAACCATTACCTATGAAGAATTACGTGAATTAGCTTATATGGGAGCTAATGTTATCCATGAGGAAGCAGTTAACCCTGTTAGACAAAAAGGTATTCCTATTCACATATTAAATACGAATGACCTACAAAATCGTGGAACAGTTATCACAGCTGAAGACGAGCAAGAAAAACGTCAAGCGATTACTGGGATTACAGGGAAGAAAGATTTCTCGATTATTACGGTTGTTAAATCCCACATGTCAAATGACTTTGGAACCATTCGAAAAGCACTCGAATGTATGGAAAAATACCGTATTATTGTCGAGCATATCCCAACTGGTGTGGATTCATTTTCTTTAGTGGTTGAAACAGCAAAATTAAAACCATTTTATTATGAAGTTATCTCTGATTTAAAAGCGAGTACACAAGCTGATAAAGTCAGTGTCATTCACGATTTCGCCCTTATTGCGATTGTGTCTCGTTTTATGAAAAACAAAACAGGCATGAGTGGGCGTTTGTTTAGCGCTCTTGGAGAGCAACAGATTAATATCTCACTTATTTCCCAAACAAGTGATGAATTAACCATTATTATTGGTGTTAAAAACGAAGATTATAATACCACGATTCAAACAATTTATTATGAATTTGAAGGAGACGATAGTTTATGAGCGAGTTAACTGTAGCAATTTTAGGAGCCACTGGCGAAGTTGGAAAAGAGATGTTAAATTCTCTGTTAGAACGCCAGATTCCCATTAAAGAATTAAGATTATTTGCCTCTAAACGAAGTACTGGACAAAAAGTTGCGTTTGGTGACAAAGAATTAGTAATCGAAACATTAACAACAGACTGTTTTGAAGGAATTGATGTTGTCTTATGTGCGTTAGATGACGATATTGCTCGTATCTACCTGCCTGAAGCCAAAAAACAAGGTTGTTTAATTATTGATAATTCAAGTATTTATCGACTAGATGAAGACGTACCTTTAGTTGTACCAGAAGTGAATCCTGATGATATTTTTACCAATCAAGGGATCATTGCAAACCCTAACTGTTCAACAATTATTGCACTTGTTGCCATTGCCCAACTACACAAAAAAGCAACTATCAATTCAATGATTGTGTCAACTTACCAAGCTGTTTCAGGTGCTGGTAAACAAGGGATTGAAGAACTTGAAACTCAAGTCGTTGATATTTCTGAAGGAAAAAGTGTGACTCCTCATGTCTTCCCTTATCAGATTGCCTATAATTTAATTCCGCAAATTGGTGGATTTAATGCTGAAGGGCATTCAAGCGAAGAAATGAAATTACAAAACGAAGGACGTAAAATCCTCCATCATCCAACACTTGATGTAACATGTACATGTGTGCGTGTTCCTGTCGTTCGTTCGCACTCAGAAGCGATCACTCTTTTCTTAGATAATGATTTGAGCGTTGAAGAAGCACGTCAAATCATCAGCGAAACTGACGGCGTGAAGTTAGTCGATGATTTAGACAACCAAGGTTACCCAATGCCACTTGATACATCTAACCAAGATTTAGTTTATGTTGGGCGTATCAGAAAAAGTAAAGTCGGTAATCAATCAGTCTTAACTCTGTGGTGTTGTGGTGACCAAGTAAGAAAAGGTGCTGCAACAAATGCCGTACAAATTTTAGAACACTACATAAAGCATTCTAACTAAACATACTGGCTTGTAAAGATAAAGAGATTTGACTAGTTCATGATTTTATTTTGCCGAGTTTGTACTATCATAATAAAAGAGGCTGTACACTAAATCGTATTGATAGATTAAATTCTATCAATGCGTTTTTTTATTTTGGGCATAGAAAAAGGGGTATTCTTATTGGTAAAATTAAGTCGTCTATAACTAACATTACAAAGGAGAATGACCCTATAGATAATAATACAAGAAAACTACTCAATTCAACAGATGGTTCTCTTATTTTGAATGAGAATTGGTTGTCTCGTGAAGCGAGAAACAACCGCTCATTTAACATGATGACAGGTCGATTAGTGAATAAAGATAAGCAATGCCAGAAATGTGGATGTTATCAATCCGTTAAAAACGGAACGCATCAAATAGTCAATTACCTGCAGTTGAACGTCGCCCAACTTATCTGAAACTTCACAGAGAACGTTACCTTTGTAGAAACTGTGGATCAACTTTCAGTGCTTCTACTTCTCTAGTAGATGACTATTGTCACATTTCTAAACAACTTAAATACTAAATTGCGTTTGACTTAAAAGAGAATCGATCACGTAAAAAAATCGCAGCATGCCACAGTGTCTCTGAAAATACTGTTAAACGTGTGTTAGTATCATTTACGAATCATCAGCAACTGAATTTTAATTTCTTGCCCACGGCTCTTTGTGTAGATGAGTTAGTTTCTTATAGTTCTCTATTAACAAAAGCATATCATTTTATCCAAGAATTGAAGTATGCTTATAGAACCAACGATTATGTCTTATTTTTAGAGTGATGTTCAAAGATACCTGTTGAATTACCAAAGTATGTTAAAGATAAATTCAAGATATTTGATAAGTTCTCCCAAGGAGTCATGAATGCCTTTAAATACTCCTATTCAAATGGTTTCTTAGAAGGCATTAATAATAAAATTAAAGTGATTAAACGTGTGGCCTATGGCTATCGAAACTTTCTACTATTCAAACGACGTATCTTTTTGATTCAAAATCAAGTTTCTCAGGTTAAATAAAAAAGCGAGAGAATTTCCTCCCTCACTTCAATTAATTCTATTTCATTTTTGAGACTTTTTCATCAATATTATTGTCCATCAACACGATTTGACATAGAGCCGCAAAAACCTCAACCTTAATTGATTGTCGTTTTCTCTTTAAAAGAAGGTTGAAACAAGTGCTAGAATAGCTAAACCACCTTGTGTTAAAATAATCTTTTTATCACTTGTTAAACTACCATATAAAGCAACTAAAATTATATAAACTAATAATACCCGACTAATTTCAAGTGAAGTCTTTGATAAAAATACACTATACAACAATCCTACACCAATTAGACCATTATATACCCCTTGATTTTTAAATAAGGTACTTACAGAATTTCTTTTCAATTCTTCTTTTGTCATATTAAAAACTCTACTCGTTACACCTGATGTAGTTGCAAAAGTCTCTAGATACATGATATAGAAAAATTCCAAAGCAACAAATACGATTAAAACAGTTGAAATTATAGACATCTCTATTCCTCATTTTCTGTGATAATTAATTCTGTTTTCTTCTCAGCATATTCTGATATTTTTCCAAATAAGTTTATTAATAGTGGATTTTGGTTATGTTTATCAATTGATTCTTGGTTTTTCCAATGTTCAATCATCACAAATTGATTTTTCTTTTCCACTGATTCATATAAATCATATAGCAAGCAGCCTTCTTCCAATCGTGTAGAAGCAATTAAAGGTACTATATCCGCTAAAAAATCCTCTCTTTTATCATTTTTTACATAAAAATTTGCTTGTATAATTTTCATTTTTCTCCCTCCTCTCATTTAAATTCAGTGATTTTTTCAGCAGCCAATCGAACCGAAGCATATCCAGCTTCTTTCTCTTTTCCGATAGATAAAATCATTACTGGTACATATCTCTCTTTATCTAACCCAAAAGCTTCTGCTAACTGGTCAGACTCGAATCCTCCAATTGGATTCGTTTCATATCCATGTGCCCGAGCAATGAGCATGAATTGCATCGCAACTAAACTTGAATCAATTTTTACTACATCATTCATTTGTTCTTTAGTAAAATTTTTGTAATATGGAATAATTGCAGCCAATTGTTGGTCTCTTACTTCAGCTGGCATTTTACCTTCTTCAACTGCTTGGTTGTAAATATCTTCCCCTAATTCATAGCATTGCATGTCACCAAAAATCAAAACCATTGCTGAGGAAGTATCATTTTGCTTTGTATTGAAACGAATTAATGGTTTTAGTTTAGATTTTTGTTCATCACTCTCAACAACGACAAAACGCCAAGGTTGCATATTAACTGATGATGGTGCAGTCGTTGCTTCTTGAATCATTTCAAGCATTTCTTCATGAGATATTTTTACTGTTTCATCATATCCACGAACAGATTTTCTTCCAAATATAATTTCTGAAAAATCATTGTTTACCAAATTTTTTGACATATTCTTTCCTCTTCCATTTCATTTTTACAATTTTTTTAAAAACCAATTTATGCTATTACGCTTTTTATGAGTCTTCATTCTACTCATTTATCTTTTTATTCGTAAAATCAACTACAATTTTCCCTTTCACACGTCCGCTGCTTATTTCTTTCATAGCAGTATTAATCTCTGAGATAGGGTAAATCTTTTGAATTGAAATAGTCAATTTTTCCGACTCAACAAGAGAACGATTTTTTGGTGCTTTTGCTATATCATTTTCACCAACAATAACGTATTCTTGGAAAGCCCCTGTCATCGGTGTTCTTCCGTATACAGAATCATCTACTCTAAATTTTGTGATTTTTGAACCCACGGCTTCTATAACGCCTGAAAAATCATGCCCTAGTATCAAGCGTATTGAATAACGCAAAACAAATTTTGCATCACCATTGCGAATTCTGTAATCAATTGGATTCAAACTTGCTGAATGAACTTTGATTATTATACTATTCTCAGACAGTACAGGTTTTTGTATTTCATTCAAAAAAGTTGTTCTTGCTTTCCGTTCTGTCCTCTCCTTCATTCGCCAAGCCAATTTCCTATATTTATTTCACTAATTTTGTTAATAAATTTAGTAGAGTATTTTCTTCTTCCTCATTCAATGGCGACATCATCGTTTTATTTGGATGACCAAATTCTCTTTCACAATGTTCCAGTTCTTTTGTTGCATTCTCTGTAATTCTAACAACAACTTCTCGATTATTATTTTTGTTTCTTTCACGTATAACATAATTTTTTTCTTCTAAAATCTTTAAATGTCTAGTGACCGCAGCACTATCTATTTTCAACTCATGTTGCAAATTTGTTTGCGAACACTGTCCATTCTCTTTCAGAAATAACATTAATTCATAACGTGTAATACTAAATCCTGTTTCTTTTTCAAATTTAGTAGTCATTTCTTGATTGGCAAGTTTAAGTTGATAAAATAGTTTGCTAAGTTTTCTTAAATTCATCTATTACTCCTTTCATATATGATTAATCAATAGTTGACCAGTCAAATATAACTCATTTTCAACACTTTGAAAAGTAGTTTGCTTAAATTAACTCTAAAAATTTATTCATTATTATCAAATAAAAAAGCACAATCTAATAAAATTGTGCTCAGAATGAAGACAAACTAATTACTCATTAAGAGTAATTGGGTTGTCTTTTTTATATCCTATGATTAATTTAGGTAAATAATTAAAAATAGAGCCCTCCAGGTCTCTTATATGGAAAAACAGGTGTTAAGTTATCTTGAAATAACAAATGAGCAATACCTGGTGTCTTGTAGCCTCCATCCATCACTAATTTATTCAGAGTGAAATAACTTCTTAATTTATTGTAAATAGAGATAAAAGTACGACTATCATGTTGATTACCTGGATGCATTGTATATCCTAAAACCCATCCGTTTTTATCACATGCCACTTGTGTGGCATAGGCAAAGACTTGTTTATGTTCTTCTTTATAAAACTAGCTACTGTCAGCATCGTTTTTACTAATTTTTTTAACCTTTGTATTTGTCTCACTTTTTTCTTTTTAAGGGCTTTTTTAATTGTTTTTCTCTATCTATTTCAACTTCTTTTTGAAGTGATCTTACATAAAATAATGTGTCTTCAGTTATTTCTTTGCTTTCATACTTTTTATTATTTGCATGTGCTTTGATATGAGTCCCATCAATAAATATCTCAGACGTATCAACTAAATGAGCTTCTATACCCTGTGCTAAAATACCATAAAAAATTTGTTCAAAGATATCTGTTCCTTTAAATCTTCTTGAGTAATTTTTACAAAAAATTGAAAAGTGAGGGACGGAGTCTTGGATATCTAAACCTAAAAACCATCTGTAAGCTATATTTACTTCGACTTCTTTAATCGTTTGTCTCATGCTCTTAATTCCGTATAAGTATTGTATCAAGGGAAGTTTGATTAACATAACTGGATCTAAACTAGGTCGTCCATTAGACTGATCATATTTTTCCTCAACAAGTAGATAAATAAAACTAAAATCGGCGTATTTATCAATATCTCTTAGAAGAACTGTTAGATAACAATGAACCACTCTATCTTTCTTTCCTTTACCATTCTCCACCTTAATTTGGGATTCTTCAATATGATACTGTTTAAGATTCATAATCTCACTTATTCTGAGACCAGTATCAACTAATATCAGTAACAGTAAGTAATTTCTTTCATTTGTAAACTTCGTCTGAAGCCCTAGATGGAACTTATCCTTACGTTTTACATTAGTGAAGGTTTTTTTTTAGCGAGTTTTAACATCTGTTTTACCTCATCATCAGAGAATGTATTGATAACAACTTGTCTTTCTTTTACCCACTTTACATACCAACATGGATTTTCTTTTTCTATCATGTAATTCTCATCTACACAATACCTAAAAAATGTTCTAATGCTACGTAAATGGCTATTTACGTAAGATTCTGCTTTTCCTTCTTCAATATTTTTAATCAAAAAATCGCGTACGTGAGATATGGTAACCATACCTAGTGAGTCAATATTTTTTTCCCCTAAAAATTTCAGAAATAAACTCAAAGTTTCCCATGTTTTTTTATCGTCTTTGGAGACAATCCTCTTGTCCTATCACTAAATACCAACTCTTCTACTAAATCCTTTAATAACAATCTTTCCATAACAAAAAAACTCCTTCGCTAACATATTAATTAACGAAAGAGCTTATTAATTCTTATCACTTTAATTTGGGAATCATTCAAAATTTGACTCTTTTAGTCAGTAATCCAAACTATGAGAAATTCATCTTGGATACCATACTAAGTGAGCATTTCACTCATCAAATCCTAATTGAAACACCTTCAAAACCCTTGCTATATCAGCCTTATCTAATCCCTAAAGATATTCTGGCATATCTGCTCATACGATCAGTCGTCCACGCCGGATACCAAACGAGTTTCACTTCTAATTTTTTGATTTCATCTATATCACTTAATGCATCGTGAATTTGTTCTGTGATAACGTCTGCTAATGGGCATCCCATCGTAGTCAACGTCATTTTAACTTCGCAATAACCTTCTTCATCCAAATTCACTTCGTAGACCAATCCTAAATTAACAATATCGATTCCCAATTCAGGGTCAATGACCGTCTCTAGTGCAGCAAGAATATCTTCTTTTACTTCATTTAGGTCTTCTTCAGTCCATTTTGACTCACTCATTTTCATTCTACCCCCTCAATATAAACTCACTTTTATATTAACTGAGAAATGAGTGTTTGTAAACGACTTAGCTAATGCTCACAAAAATTTAATATTTTCTAAACCGATTATATCGTTGATTTTTCAACTCATCTACCGACATTGTCTGATAATCATTCAACTGATCAATAATAGTCTTTTTAAGATTCTTGATAATGTCTTTTTTAGATAACGTATCATTGCCACATGTCTCAGATATTACCTTATCAACAACATGTAATTCCTTTAATTCAAAAGCTGTCAACTTCATAATTTCTGCTGCCTCTGAACTTCTAGCACTATCTTTCCATAAAATTGAAGCAAATCCTTCAGGTGAGAGAATTGAGTAAATACTATGTTCCAATATCCAAACATCATTTGCTACAGCCAATGCAAGTGCACCACCACTTCCCCCTTCACCTGTCAAAATAGAAAGAATTGGGACAGAGAGTTGGCTCATCTCATACAAATTTTTTGCAATCGCCTCACCTTCGCCACGTTCTTCGGCTTCTACACCACAAAATGCTCCTGGTGTATTGACTAAAGTAATAATCGGTCGATGAAACTTCTCTGCCTGTTTCATCAATCTCAACGCTTTTCGATATCCTTCTGGTGTTGGAGAGCCGAATCTCGTTTTAACATTTTCTTCTAACGTTTGTCCCTTTTGAATTCCAATAATCGTTACAGGTATCGAGTTAATTAGTCCAATCCCACCAACTACAGCTTTATCATCGCCATAATAACGATCGCCATGAAGCTCAATAAACTCTTCCGTGACACCATCGATTATTTCTTTTGTCGTAAGTCGTTTGCTATCTCTAGCTAATTGCACAATGTCATTTGCCGTATATTTAGTCATCTCCTTCACCTCCATTATGAAGTAACAGAAGGGTAGACAACGTAGATTTCATTTCTTTACGTGTCACAATCTTATCAATAAACCCATGCTCTAATAAAAATTCTGCTCGCTGAAAATCATCTGGCAACGTTTGACGTATGGTTTGCTCAATCACACGACGTCCGGCAAACCCTATCAATGCTTGTGGCTCTGCTAAAATGATATCTCCTTGCATAGCAAAACTTGCCGTGACACCACCTGTTGTGGGATCGGTCAAAACTGTGATATATAATAAACCACTTTCACTATGTCTTTTTATAGCTCCAGATATTTTAGCCATTTGCATTAAAGAAATAATCCCTTCCTGCATTCTAGCACCACCTGATGCTGTAAACAAAATAACAGGGAGTTTTTTTTCAGTGGCTAGTTCAACGAGTCGCGTAATTTTTTCACCAACTATATGGCTCATGCTCCCCATAATAAATTGACTATCCATCACGCCAATGGCAACTTTATGATCGTTCATATAGCCAATCCCGGTTACTACAGCCTCATCTAATCCAGTCTTTTCTCGGACGTCTTTTATTTTTTCATCATAATCTGGAAAATTAATTTGATTCTTAAACGGTATGTCAGTAAACATCTCTTGAAATGTTCCTTCATCCATCATCATATCAAGACGATCATAAGCACCTAATCTAAAACAGTAGCCACAATGCTGACAAGTTCTTTCTTGACCTAATTCTTTTCGGTGCAAAGGCTTTTGACAACTCGGACATTTTTCCCACACACCATCTGGCACATGAGGTTTGTCACTTTCTTGAACCGATTTATTTAAGGGAGTGATACGTATATAGTCTCTTTTTTTAAACAATCCCATATCTATCCTCCTTTTGACGTATTAGTCTTGTGACCAGTTTGGTAAAAACTCTTTCTGTAAAAATGATGTGTCATAACTTCCCTCAATCACTAATGGATGAGTCAGTAAATCTAGTTGAAACATTTGATTTGTTGTCACTCCTTCGACGACTAACTCAAGTAACGCTCGTTTCATTTTTAGTAAGGCTTCTTCTCGCGTTTGACCGTGCGTAATAATTTTAGCAATCATCGAATCATAAAACGGTGGGATAGTATAATCTTGATACATGGCGCTATCCACGCGTAATCCTAACCCTCCTGATGGTAAAATTAATGACGTGATCTTACCTGGAGAGGGCGCAAAGTTAAATGCTGGGTTTTCAGCATTTAATCGACATTCAATGGCATGACCAGAAAATGACACGTCTGATTGGGTTAATGTTAGTTTTTGATGGGCCGCTATTTTTATTTGCCATTTTACGATGTCAATTCCCGTAATCATTTCAGTTACCGGGTGTTCGACTTGAATTCGTGTGTTCATTTCCATAAAATAAAAATTATTTTCTTCATCCACTAAAAATTCAATAGTTCCGGCATTTTCATAAGACACGGCCTTTGCCGCCTTAATCGCTGTATCGCCAATACGAGTTCGTAAATCATCTGATAAAGAAAAACCTGGTGCTTCTTCTAATACTTTTTGATTATTTCGTTGCAGTGAGCAATCTCTTTCACCTAAATGAATGACATGTCCAAACTGATCACCTAATATTTGCACCTCAATGTGTTTAGCTGGGTAAATAATTTTTTCAATATACATTTCACCACTACCAAATGCAGCAAGGGATTCTTGTTGAGCAGAAGAAAAGTGATGTGGCAACTCTTTAGCATGTAGTACTTTTCTAATCCCTTTTCCACCACCACCTGCAGCTGCTTTTAACATTAAAGGGTAACCAATTTTTTTAGCTATCTTCATTGCCTCTTCGATTGAGTCTACCGCACCATCACTACCTGGTATAACAGGAACTTTGGCATCTAACATTATCTTTCTGGCATTGATTTTATTTCCCATCTCTTCAATCGTTTTAGATTTTGGCCCAATAAACGTGATCTGACATTCTTCGCACATTTCAGCAAACAAACTATTTTCCGCTAAAAAACCAAATCCTGGATGAATAGCTTGCGCACCTGTCACGATAGCAGCACTTAACACATTATGCATATTTAAGTATGACTCACTCGCTTTTGACGAACCAATACATATTGCTTCATCAGCTAATGCAACGTGCAACGCGTTTTTATCAGCTTCTGAGTAAATAGCAACGGTTTTAATTTCTAGTTCTTGACATGCTCGAATAATTCTAGTTGCTATCTCGCCTCGATTAGCTATTAGTATTTTATCAAACATATCATTATGCCCCAATAATAAATGTCATGAGTGCTTGACAAACGACTTTGTCTTCCACTTTAGCTGTTGCCTTGCCAACGCCAATGTTTCCTTTTTGTTTAATAATTTCCATCTCCATCACTAGCACGTCACCTGGTACAACTTTTTGGCGGAACTTTACTTTATCAATACCACCTAAATAACCAGTTTTCCCTTTGAATTCTTCACTTTTTAATAGAGGTATAGAGCCAGTTTGAGCAAGAGCTTCTAATATTAATACTCCTGGCATAACAGGTTCTCCTGGAAAATGTCCAGGAAAAAAATGCTCATTGTACGTAACATTTTTTATTGCTTTAACATAACTTCCTGGTGTTAATTCCACTACTTTATCAACCATCATAATCGGGTAACGATTTGGAATAATTTCCATAATTTCTTGTACATTTAATTGCATTTTTCTTCCTCCTACGAAATCTTAAATAGTGGCTGTCCAAACTCAACAACCTCTTCATTGGTGACGAAAACTTCCGTTACAACACCAGAAACATCACTGACAACATCATTCATAATTTTCATGGCTTCAATAATACATAACGTATCTCCCACCTGTACACTATCGCCAACTGACACAAAATTTGGCTTACCAGGTTCACTGGCAGTATAAACAACTCCAACAATTGGTGATTTAATCGTTTGTCCTGAAATATCTTCTACTTTTGGTGAAACTTCTGTTGTTTCAACATCACTTACACTAACTTCTTTAACCTGATTATCGTGTTCTTTGACAACAATATCATGAGATTGTTTACTATCATTTTTACTTAAATAAAGAGATAACCCTTCAATGGACACGTTCATTTCACGTATGTCACTATGTTCAAATCGATCAACTAACTCTTTGATAGACTCATAACTCATTTTACTCACCTCGCCATTTTTTCATCGCAATGACGGCATTATGACCACCAAATCCTAATGAATTACTTAATGTATAATTGACAGTCGCCTCTCTTTTTTCTTTCGCCACATAATCTAAGTCACAAGCTTCATCAGGATTTTCTAAACCGATAGTTGGTGGAATCGTATCAGTCATTAAAGCTCCTAAACACGCTAACGCTTCAACGGCTCCAGCTGCACCTAATAAATGTCCTACCATACTTTTGGTACTTGATACCGGTGTGTTGTAGGCTTCTTCTTTCATAGCATATTTTATGGCCGTTGTCTCCGCACTATCATTTGTCGGTGTACTTGTTCCATGTGCATTAATATAGCTAACTTCTTCAGGCGTAATACCTGCTTCTTCCATTGCTAACATCATACATTTTCCAGCACCAGAGCCATCACTACTTGGGCTTGTTATATGATTAGCATCACAATTAGAGCCGTAACCGACGATTTCACCGTAAATTTTAGCACCTCTTTTTTTCGCATGTTCCAATTCTTCAAGAACTAAAATGGCACTACCTTCACCCATGACAAAGCCATTTCTATCTTTATCAAATGGAATCGACGCTTTTTCCGGATTATCAGAATCACTCAAAGCTGTCAATGCGGCAAAACCTGAAATACCAATCTCACAAATCGTTGCTTCAGCTCCACCAGCTAAAATAATATCTGAATACCCATGTTTGATATTTCGAAACGCTTCACCAATTGCATTGGTTGATGAGGCACATGCTGTTACAACAGACGTACAAATACCTTTTGCTCCGACCTTGATTGCAATGTTTCCAGCTGCCATGTTACTAATGGCCATCGGAACGAAAAATGGTGCGACACGTTTTGGCCCTTTTGTGTGCATACGAATGACTTGATCTTCAATCGTCTTCATCCCACCAATACCAGAGCTGACCATGACACCAAAACGATCCACATTTATCTCGTCGATATTAATCTGGCTGTCTGCCACTGCTTGTTTGGCTGCAGAGATGCCATATACAGAAAACATATCCATTCGTTTTGTTTCCTTTTTTTCCATATATATGGTTGGATCAAATTCTTTCACTTCAGCTGCTACATGAATTCCTGTTTCTGTTGCATCAAACTTTTGAATTGGGGCAATCCCATTTGTTCCATTTAACACATTTTCGATAAATTCTTCTGCTGTATTTCCAATTGGTGTCACTGCTCCAACACCTGTAATTACCACTCGTTTCATGTTTTTCCTCCTAAGCGTTCATCACCATTCCACCATCTACATTGATGACTTGACCTGTAATATATGTTTGACTTGCCAGAAAAATGGCAGTATTTGCAATATCGTCTGTGTTGCCTAGTTTTTTTAATGGAATATGTGCTAAAGTCGCCTCTTTGACTTTTTCAGACAAACTATCTGTCATATCTGTTTCAATAAATCCTGGTGCAATAGCGTTGCATGTGATTCCTCTAGCTGCCAACTCTTTTGCGGCTGATTTAGTTAGACCAATCACACCTGCTTTACTGGCTGCATAATTTGCTTGTCCAATGTTCCCAATTTCCCCAATCACACTCGACATATTGATAATAGTCCCTGAACGCTGTTTTAACATCACTTTAGAGGCATGATGAATGGTATTAAACGTCCCTTTCAAGTTGACTGAAATCACATCATCAAACATTTCTTCAGACATACGCATTAATAGCATATCTTTTGTAATTCCCGCATTATTTATCAAGACATCGACTGAACCAAATACTTCTTTAGCTTCCGTGATTAATTGGTTGGCTGATTCAAACTCTTGTACATCACCAATCACACAATGTGTTTTAACACCATATGACTCGATTTCACTTATTAAATCACTATCTATCACTTTTCTAGCATTTAAGACAATATTGGCTCCTTCATTAGCAAAACGAATCGCAAGTCGCCTCCCAATACCGCGTGAACTTCCTGTAATAACGACTGTTTTATCTTTAAACATTTACTTCCCCCATTTTATTAACTTTTTTTCTAGTTGACGAAGCGTTTTGATATTCTCTATATTTTGTACGTTTATCGTACTATCAGTAGCACGAACAAAGTGGGACAATGTTTTTCCTGGTCCTAATTCAATTAAAGTATCAATTGATGCTCTTTTAAATGTATGGATTGTTTCTTCCCAATAAACGGGAGACATCATTTGATTTTTTAAGTTTAATCTAATATCATCTGTCTCTTTCAATACGTCTCCAGTGACATTTGTCACGAGTGGCAGCTTACTTTGAGAGAACATTGTGTTCAGTAGTTCTTGATAAAATATCTCTGCTGCTTGTTTTAGTAATGGTGTATGAAACGGTCCACTCACGTTTAGCGGCACCACTTTTTTTGCTCCAGCTTCTACTAGCTTTTCTTGTGCAATTAAAACCGCCTCTTTATGTCCAGCAATTGCAATTTGTTGTGGCATATTATAATTCACCGGGATGACAAGAGCATTCTCAGAACTTATTTCCTGACACACCGTTTCCACGATATCTCTATCTAATCCTATTACAGCACTCATCGCACCTTTTCCTTGTGGGACAGCTGTCTCCATCAGTTCTCCACGTTTGTGTACCAAATATACCGCGTCAGAAAAGGAAAGTACGCCACTTTCTACTAATGCACTATATTCTCCTAAACTTAAGCCGGCTACCATTGTGGGTGATAAATCGTACTCTTGCTTAATCACGGCAGACGTCGCACAACTCATTGTTAAAATAGCAGGTTGTGTGTATTTGGTTTCGTGTAATAATGAATTGTCTTCAAACATCATATTCTTCATATCTAGTCCTAACACATCACTCGCACAGTCAAGATACTCTTTAAAAGTAGGGAATTCTTCGTACAATTCTTGTCCCATTCCATTATATTGACTGCCTTGACCGCTAAAGATAAATCCTAATGTCATTTACTACCTCTTTTCTATGACCCACTCATTGTAACGACTTGTTAGACATTCAGACGTTTCAGCCATTAATTCTAAAATTATTTCTTCACAGGTTTGTTGATCAGTTTTAATCATGCCAGCAATTTGTCCAGCCATCATAGAACTATTTTTTATATCGCCATCTATCACTGCACGTTTAAGTGCACCTTTACCCAAATCTTCTAATCGATCAAAATCAGGGTTTTCTTTCCCACCTTCAAATCGCTCTGCTTTTTCAAAGGTTTGTGTTAATTTATTTCGAAGTCCTCTGACAGGATGTCCTGTTAACATACCTGTTACAACCGTATCAATATCTTTTGCCTTAACAACCTTCGTTTTAAAATTATCATGTGCAATCGATTCTTTCGACACTAAAAACCGTGTTCCTAGTTGAACGGCTTTAGCTCCAAGCATTAAAGCTGCAGCTACCCCACGGCCATCACCAATACCACCAGCAGCAATAACTGGAATACTAACCGCATCCACTACTTGTGGAACTAATGTCATCGTGGTAGATTTTCCAATGTGGCCGCCACCTTCCATCCCTTCAACAACGACAGCGTCAGCGCCTTCTTTTTCCATTCGCTTCGCTTGTGCGACAGAAGCCACCACTGGTATAACAATAATTCCAGCCTCTTTGAATCGTTTCATGTATTTCCCTGGAGAACCTGCTCCTGTTGTAATAACTTTAACTCTTTCTTCAATCACTAAATCAACAATGTCTTCAACGAAAGGGGACATTAGCATAATATTGACACCAAATGTTTTATCCGTTAATTTTCTTGCCGCGTGTATTTTTTCATGAATGACTTCTTTTGGTGCGTGTCCGGATGCTATCAGTCCTAAACCACCAGCATTTGACACTGCACTGGCTAATTGTTCTTCAGCAACCCAAGCCATCGCACCTTGAATAATCGGGTATTTTATATCTAAAAGTTGACAAATTGTTGATTTTTCCATCGATCCACCTCATTTTTGGTTTAAAAAAATAGCTATCAGCTGTATATCGCTGATGCTATTATCATTTATTTTGCTTGTGCAATTTGCTTATCGACAAATGTCACTAAATCTTGTACGGTTACAAGACCTTCATCTGTCTCAATTTTTACGTCGTACTCTTCAAAAGCATCCTCAATATCGTTTAAAATTTGGAATAAATCTAAACTATCTGCTTCTAATTCTTCTCTAAAATTGGTCGTTAACTGTACTTCTTCTTCATCTTTTCCTAATTGATCCACAATAATTTCCTGTATTTTTTCAAAAGTTGTCATAATGAATTCCTCCAATGATTTTATAATTTAATTAGTAAACTTCCCCAGGTAAGTCCTGCACCATATCCTGTTAACATGCACAAAGACTCTCCTGATAATGGTATAACGCCCGTTTTAACTGCATCATCCAATAACAATGGAATAGATGCAGCAGATGTGTTACCAAATCTATCAACATTTGATAGAAATTTATCACTTGATATGTTTGTTTTTTTTGCCAATGCCTCTAAAATACGAAAATTTGCTTGATGTGCCAACACATAGTCGATGTCTTCAGTAGCGATAGAATGACTTAGTAAGAGTTCCAGCATATTTTTGGATACATCTCTCATAGCAAAATCAAAAATTTGTTTGCCATTCATTACTAGAAAAGGATGGGTATCACCTATTTGCCTAAATCGATTATCTCTAGCAATCACATGACCAAACAATGCTTGATGTCTTTTACCATCAGAATGAATAGATTCTGCAAGAAAAGATTGTTGTGAAGATGTTTTCTCAATCAACACACCACCAGAACCATCACCAAACAATACCGCAGTTTGTCGATCACTCCAATCTACAAGATGACTCATCACATCAGTTCCGATCACTAAAGCCGTCTGATATGATGGATGGCTCAAGTATTTTTCTGCAATAGATAATGCATAAACGAATCCAGAACACGCTGCATTCACATCAAAGCACATGGCATTTACAGCACCAACAGATTCTTGAACAACACACGCAACAGATGGTGTCGAATAGTCAGCCGACATTGTTGCCACAATGATTAAATCAATCGTTGTAACATCTATATCTTGACTTAATTTTTTAGCTACTTCCACACTAAGTGAAGCCACACTTTCTGTAACAGAAATACGTCGTTCTTTAATTCCTGTTCGTTGTGTAATCCATTCATCACTTGTTTCTAAAAACTGAGCTAAATCATGGTTTGTTACTCTTTTTTTAGGTAGTGCCTTAGCAGTTTTTGTTATCTTAGGGTATAGCATCCCTGACTCCCTCACTACTTAATAGTATTTTTTTAAAAAATGATGCAAGCTACTGAGTCCTTTGACTAAAGCTTTCTTTTCTTCTTCAGACATGTCTTCTAAAACAGCTTCTACCATTTTTTTATGGAAATGCTGATGTAATCGATAAAACAGACGTCCTCGATTGGTTAATTTCAATCTCACAATACGACGATCACTTTCACTTCTCACACGGTCAACATAACCCTTTTTCACCAAATTATTGATTGCCACAGTCAACGTCCCAACGGTTATTGACAATTCTTTTGCTACTTCACCCGTTGTTTTCTTTCCACTCATACCAATCGCTTCAATCGTGTGCATCTCTTTAATTGACAAATCAGAAAAATCACTTTTTTTAAGCTCTGTTTCTTCAATTGTCAAAATATCATTAAATACTTTAACCAACTGAGAATTGACAATCGTTATTTTCTCATCCATATACTTGCCTCTTCCTTAAATTGTTTGATAATCAAAGTATATGGGTAAAAAAAAGAAAAAGCAATGCGAAATAGTTTGATAATCAAATGATTTGATAATCAAAGTATATGGAATAGTTTTATAAAAAGCAAGCATTTTTTATTTTTTTTTTCGAATATACTCATTAAATACAGATAAATGTTGATATAACAATGATTATGGATATAAAAAAAGAGAGATTATAATCCCTCTAATCTTGATGCTCTGATTTTCTTTTGATCATCTTCACTCCAAAACTGACCATAAACAGTTTGTGTTGGAATGATATTGATAAATGATTTATCATCTGCGTTGTATACTGCCATCTCTAAATCATATAATTCATAGCGAGTAACAACCATCATAATAACAGCTACTTCTTTACGACTAAAAACACCTGTTCCTGGAAGCAATGTCATCCCACGAACAATCGATTGTTGAACTGAAGAAATCACTTCTTCTGGTTTGTTTGTCATAATAAATGCCGTCACTTTTTGATGACTTGTATGAATCTTATCCACTACTTGTGTCGTACAGAAAATAGAAATGATCGTATACAAAGCCGACTCCCAACTAAATAAGAAGCCCGCTGCACTAATGATGAATAAATTAATAATAAACATTAGTGACCCCACAGTTCTACCAGTTGTTTTTGATAGAACAAGTGAGACTATATCCATACCACCAGTACTAAATCCATATTTCATGGTTAATCCAATCGCTAACCCGCTCAAAACACCACCGACAATAGCATTCATTAATGGATTATCTGTCACTTCCACAACCGGAATTAAAATCGTCATGACTGATACAGCTACGACCGTTAATAAACTTAAAATTGTTGCTGAGCGTCCCAACTTAATCCAACCTAATATAGCAATCGGAATATTTAAAATAAAAATCCAAACACCTGTTCCAATATTTATATTAAATAGATTTGTTAAAACGCCTGAAATTAATTGTGAAATACCAGTAACACCAACAGAAAAAACATCTGCTGGAATTAAGAACATATTGAGTCCAACAGCAATGGCCAAACCAGCTAAAATAATGATGACACCTTTTTTAATTGCTTCATTTTTACGATATGCTTCAGTTATGTTTCCCAAACCAACTGCCTCCCTCTACTCACCTTTTATTTAATCAATGATAAACCCTTGTTTTTCAAGATCTGATTTAATTTTTAACCGCTTTTCTGGTTTGCGATTCATTGACGCAGTAATCTGATTAGTAAACGACTCAATCCGTTTATTAGCATCACGCAAATCATAATACGTTGTCACAACGTCATCATAGTCTTTTAACGCCTCAACATAATTATCAAACGTTTGGTAAGATTCTTCAAAAAACATGATATCTTGTGGTAAGCGTGGTTTAAGTTGTGGCTCTTGGTCTTTATAACCTATTGCCAATCCAAGAACAGCAAATGTTAACTCTGGTAACTCCAATAATTCTGATGTTTTGTTATTATCGTTTAAAATACTACCTAGAAATACCGTACCAAGTCCTAAACTTTCGGCGGCCAAGTTAACATTTTGTGCTGCTAAAACAGCATCTGTCATTGCTACCATGAAACGGTCCATGTTATGTAACACACTAGTTTCTTGACTATTTTCTACAGCAATTTGTCGATTTCGATATTGATCGGCAACAAAAATAAAAACATGGCTTGCCTCAGCTACGTATGGTTGGTTACAAATTTCAGCCAACTTTTGTTTTTTTTCTTGTGATGATAAACAAACAATACTATATGATTGCATAAAATTACAAGTTGCCGTATGTCTCGCAACATTAACTAATGTCTCAATGACCTCTTTAGGTAGTTGTTCATCTTTAAATTTTCTAATACTTTTATGGTTTAATTGTAACTTAATCACGTCATTCATAATAAAACCCCTTTTCTATAAAATTTCATGTAACTATTCGTAGTATAACATTGGATGGTTTAAAAATCATGATGAACGGGTTAAAATATGCAAAATAAAAGCAATAGAACTTCTTATCCTGCTTAATTCATCTGTTCATTTAATTTGTATTATAAAGATTTAGTTAAGAATCTTTCGTACGTTCGTTTTTTCATCATTCAAAACAAAAAATAAGACTGCTAAACTCTGACATATCATTGATACATCAAGGTTTAAACAGTCTTATCATTTTAAAGGAATGGAGTCGACGGGAGTCGAACCCGCGTCCAAACATATTGCCACCTAAACATCTACGCTCATAGTTATCCTATTTGAAATTCGCTCAAGTCTCTGCCGAATAACAGGCCGTAACTTTCGCTAGTCTGATAATCTCTTCTAAATTTTACAGACGGAAAAATTTAGCGTATCCCACTTAATTTGAGACCCTTACTTGAGCACATGGGCGATGCCGAGAGGAATTTAAAGTCATTTTTTTATGATAAAACCACATAAAATTGTTACTTTTATTTTTAAGAACTTGTTATTTTTATTGTTTTAGGGATTTGAACATTTGACGGACTGCCCTTGATACCAATATAACAGTAAATTTTATTTTTTCAAGAAAATTCTATCTCCTTGATTCGACAATAGTGAATTACACCATTCAATTATTGTTCTGGTTTTAATTTATAAAAGTATGATTTAGAAATTTTTCAGAAATATTCTTAGGATAATATATTGTTTGATTTCCAGAATTTTCTAATACTTCAATCTTTTCAAGTTGTTTTACTTATGAAATCATCATTTTGATTACAGTAACCAATGGTTTAAATTACTAGTTTTTCGATTCTATTTTTTATTTCATTTCTTGTTTCTCTAAACATATTCATAATCTCTTCTTCTGTTCCAGTTGCTTTCGCAGGGTCTTCTAACCCCCAATGTTGATGTTCTACTGTTTTAGGAATTACTGGACAATTATCTAACGCATCACCACATAAAGTAATCACTAAATCAGATTCATTTAAATAATCAATGTCTATAATTTCAGATTTGTTTTGACTAATATCAATACCAATTTCACTCATAATCTTCACTGCTCTTGGATTAATTCCATGTGCTTCTATACCTGCACTTTTAACTTCCCATTCATCAGACGCTAGGATTGCTTTTGCCAGTCCGTCTGCAATTTGACTACGACATGAATTACCTGTACACAAGAAATAGATTTTTTTCATTATTATATAGACTCCTTTTGATTAAAATATTTATTTTTCCATTTCAAAGCTAAGTTAACTAATGCTATTAACACTGGGACTTCTACTAAAGGCCCAATAACTGCTGCGAAAGCTTCTCCTGAATTGATACCAAACACTCCTACGGCTACAGCGATTGCTAACTCAAAGTTATTACTTGCTGCTGTAAATGAAAGTGATGTGGCTACTGGATAACTAGTTCCCATTTTCTTAGATAAGAAAAATGAAACAAAAAACATAAAAACAAAATATATAAGCAATGGTATGGCTATTCTAATAGCATCCATTGGTAATTCAATTATTTTGTCTCCTTTTACAGAGAACATTGTCACAATTGTAAATAGTAAAGCTACTAAAGTTATAGGGCTAATTTTAGGGATAAAGACTGTTTCATACCATTCTTCACCTTTTACTTTAGTGAGAACAAGGTGAGATAGGAAACCAGCAATAAAAGGAATACCTAAATAGAAGAAAACACTTTTGGCAATCTCACCCATTGTAATGTTTAACGTATGAGCTTCTAAACCTATCGCTTTAGGTAGAACTGTTAAGAAAATATAAGCAAAGATTGGATAGAAAAATATTTGAAAAATTGAGTTAAAAGCAACCAGTCCAGCAGTATATTCGTTATCACCTTGGGCCAGTTCACTCCAAACAATAACCATTGCAATACAACGAGCTAAACCGATCATAATTAAACCAGCCATATATTCAGGGTAATCTTTTAGGAACACGACTGCTAAAATAAACATTAGAACAGGACCAATCACCCAATTTTGAAATAGGGATAATAATAGCACTTTCCAGTCTTTAAACACGCGACCGATTTCTTTGTATTTCACCTTGGCTAAAGGTGGGTACATCATTAATATTAATCCGATTGCTAAAGGAATATTAGTTGTTCTATAAGACATATTATCCATTGCTTTTGGTACTCCAGGAAATAGATAACCAATTCCTATACCAACAGCCATTGCTAAGAAAATCCATAAGGTTAAATACCTATCTAATATGGACATTTTTTTTGATACACTATTCATGGTAATAATTCCTCCAATAATATTTACCAATATATAGACACTAACCTATATATTGATAAAAAAAAATTATTTTTCTGCTTCCCATTGTTTTACAACAAATTTACCATTTGATAATTCTGAGACTTTATCAATCCATTCAACCTCATTCATGGCTCTTGTCTTTAAGAGTTCATTAGTTGTGTGTGTCGCAAACATGCTTTGATTGACAATCCACCAGTTATGAGCGATTTTAGCACGATCTAAATCTTTATCTAGTCGCACGGATTCATAGACTGGAGTTGTTTCAGGTAAAGTTACCATAATAACTTCAGTTTCATCGTGATTTTGCAATCTAGGAAGTAATTTTATAATTGATTCAGGTACTTCTCCAGATGTTTTTTCAACTTCTTTTGCATAGTTTTGTGATGATTCTAATAGTAAAAGTGTGTGACCTGTTGGTGCTGTATCAATAACAACTACATCATCTTGCTCCGCATAATCTACAATTTCAGCAAATCGTCTAAAGACTGCAATTTCTTGTGTACATGGAGATTTTAAATCTTCTTCTACATAAGCCACTTCATCTTCACTTAGGTTTTGACGAGCTTTTTTCAAAACTTCATTGGTATAATCTTCGAGTTCTTTATCTTCATCAATATGACTAATCGAAATATTATTATCTTGAGTAAATAAGTGTAGATGGTCAGCAGGGTCTGTTGTCGCTAAGCGAACTTTCTTACCTCGTTGAGATAACTTGTTAGCAATCTCAATAGCAATACTTGTTTTACCAACGCCACCTTTTCCCATAGTAAAAATGATTTTTGTATTTTTCTTATCTAATTCATTAATTAAAGAAGTCATTTCAGGATAATCTTCTTTAATTACAACATTAGAAGTTCCTTTAGGTTGTTCATTATCAAGTAAAACACTTAATTTATCTAAACCAGTTACATTATACGTTCTTAATGGAATTTGATATGTTTTAAATTGTTTTAGATGGTCTGGACGTTCTTCAATATCTTGAAGTTGTTGATTATAAATAATAGTTGAGACTTCATCATCGTGTCCAGGTAAAATGCCATTAATGACAAGAATTTGATTATTAATATCAAGTTCTTGCAGCTCTTGAGAAGCTCTACTTGCTTCAATAAAGGACGCTCTTTGTGGCCTTGAAATTAAAATCAAGGTTGTTTTTGAATCATCACTTAACGTTTCAACAGCTTGTTTATAGGTTTCTTGTTGGTCACCTAAACCAGATAATTGCCCTAAACAAGACGTACCTGTTGTGTTTTCGTCTAAATAATTATCCCATGCAGCTGGTAATTGTAGCATTCTTAACGTGTGACCTGTTGGTGCTGTATCAAATAATACATAATCGAACTCAGCATTGACTGTTTTATCCGTTAATAAATTAGCAAATTCATTAAAGGCAGCAATCTCAATCGTACAAGAACCAGATAATTGTTCTTCCATATTAGCCACAGCTGAATCAGGTAAAACGCCACGATAAGGTCCTACAACTGACTCCATGTATTCGTCAGCGGCTGTTATGGGATCAAAATTTGCTACAGAAAGATTGTCTATTCCTTCTATTGATTTGTATTTATTAGATAATTCAGTATTAAAAACATCTTGTAAATTTGATGCTGGATCAGTGCTGACTAAAAGAACTTTTTTTCCTTCTTTAGCAAATTTTACAGCAGTAGCACAAGCTGTCGTTGTTTTACCAACGCCACCTTTACCAGTAAAGAACAAGTATTTAGTCAAATCAATCTCCAAAGGATTAAATAATTCAACGTCGTTTAGCATGTTCCATTACCTTCACAACAAGAACTATTTTGTGAGTTTTGAGTGACAAAGATAATTCCTGTAAATTCTTGAATTTCTTCATTTGTTGGATAACTTCCTGTTTTTACAATTTTGTCATTAACTAATGTAATAGGAAGAATGTCATTACCTTTTTCCTGTAACTCTTTTAAAACTGTTTCATTTTTAGTAAAGTCAGCAGGATTTGATGATAGATTATAGCGACTTGCTGTCACTTGGTTGATTTTATTTAGTGATTCAAAAACCCCTGTGATTCGTAGTAAATTTTCGTCTACTGATGGTCCACAGACACCTGTTGAGCAACATAAAGATTCTTCAAATAGTTCTAATTTCATGATATTAAACGCTCCTCATTAGTTTCTTTATTATGTTCTTCTTGACAGATACAATTATCTGAATTAAAAAATAATTGATTAAATTCTCTCATAAAGTTAGTGAGAGTTTCTTGATTTAAGCTATAGTAGTTCCATTTACCTCTTTTACTCACATTTACAAAACCAGCATTTTCTAAAGTTTTCATGTGATGAGATAATGTAGGTTGTGTAAAATCAAAATGTTCTAAAATATCACAGGCACACATTTCACCACAAGACAATAGGTCAATAATTTTCATTCTCTTTGAGTCAGTTATTATTTTTAATTTGGCTGAATAAGCTTCGTAATTCATTTCTTCACTTCTTTCTTTTTTTCTACTATGTATAGGACAAATATAACGATAAGAATATTGATTATCAAGCCTATAGGTAAGCTTATCTTAAGGAGATAAGCAATAACAACTGACAAAAGAACTCCAAGTACTCGAGCTGTTAATCTTTGTAAGGGTGGCACTAGGTCACTTCCTTATTACAAAGTACATATAGACGGACATCTATTTATAAAACTAATATAGACTAACATCTATACGTTGTCAACAGATATTATCTTTTTTCTCTTAATATTTATTTTGAATAAGGTTAAGTAGTTGATTCCTTTTCCGATAGAATCCCTGAAAGTACACAGTCATCATAATAATTTTTTAAGTCCTCATAACTCTATATTTTTGTTCAAAGTGAGTTTCTTCACTCGCTTCAAAAAAAAAGACCTTTTCTAAAAAAGTCCGTATTATCTCTGAAAGAATAGTCATCACTTTTTACGATAACACAGGTAGTCATAAAGTAAAAAAAAGAAGAGGTATTTTAACCTCTTTCCAGAGTGAACTGAAGGTTTGTTCTTCGGCTGAAAGCCTCTGTTACCGGACTGAGCCTGAAAGGCTCACTGAATCGGTTTCCCTTATGCACCACATTTACTCACGAATCCTAAAAGGATTACTTATTTCTTTTTATTTTTCTCTCCTGTGAACGGATCATACTCCTCAAATAATGTTAATTGATCTGCTAAATAATCTTCTTGAATTTGATTTCTTATGTATTCCTCTATTTGTTTCTTATTTCGTCCTACTGTGTCAACATAATAACCTTGACACCAACATTTTCTATTACCATATCTATATTTCAAATTAGCATGTCTATCGAAGATCATGAGGCTACTTTTTCCTTTTAAGTAGCCTATAAATCCTGAAACACTTAATTTTGGCGGAATACTCACTAACATATGAACATAATCTTTACATGCGTTAGCTTCTATTATTTCAACACCCTTTCTCTCACATAATAATCTCAGAATTTCTCCGATACTCTGTTTATATTTTCCATAAATAATTTGTCGTCTGTATTTAGGTGCGAAAACTATATGATACTTACATTTCCATGTTGTGTGTGATAAACTTTGATTATCCTTTTTTATAAGAAACCTCCTACTCCTATATGATTGATATGTTGTGGTCGGGAAACCTAATTTATCTTATCATTTTAGGAGGATTTTTTAATGCCACGCTGAAAGCTCTCTAGAACCACCCGCATAGCAGGTGGTTTTCAAAACATATAAAAAAAGATCTAGAAAACATGTTGTTTTCTAGATCCTAAATTCTAACGTTTTAACTCTTACCAACAGTAGTTGACAAAGAGCTCAAAAAAACCTGCACAAAGGCTGTTTTAACAGACTTCCAACAAGTTCTAAACAATGGAGGCGGCGGGAGTCGAACCCGCGTCCAAACATATTGCCACCTAAACATCTACGCTCATAGTTATCCTATTTGAAATTCGCTCAAGTCTCTGCCGAATAACAGGCCGTAACTTTCGCTAGTCTGATAATCTCTTCTAAATTTTACAGACGGAAAAATTTAGCGTATCCCACTTAATTTGAGACCCTTACTTGAGCACATGGGCGATGCCAAGAGGATCTTTACCCGCTGTTTTTAGGCAGCTAAGGCAAAAGTATTGTTTTCGTTTTTAGCAGTTATATTTAACTGTAACGTTTTAACGTAGACGTAACCTACGAAGCGCAATTCAAGCTCAAACTATGCCTGTCGAATCCGTAACGCCCCCTTATTTATTAACTAAGTTATTATATCATAAATTTTTATACCTTTCAATTCTTACAACATATGAAAAAACTGGTTGTCACGTCAAAAGTAACAACCAGTTAAATAATTATTTATGTTCTTTAATCCAAGGTTCTACTGCATCAAGCGCTGATTGTAACCCTTCTGGATTTTTACCACCGGCTTGAGCCATGTCAGGACGACCACCACCGCCACCACCAACAAGTGGCGCGATTGCTTTGATTAAATCACCTGATTTCAATCCTTGCTCATTCATCTCTTTTGTCATACTTACAAGTAAGTTAACTTTCTCACCTTGTACTAATCCTAAGACTAAAATATCAGATAGTGATTTTTGTTTCCATTGATCAGCTAATTGACGTAATTGATTCATGTCTTTAACCGCTACTTTAGATGCAATATAAGTCACGCCATCCACTTCTTTAATGTCCTTAAATACATCTTCTGCTTCAGCGTTAGCTAATTGTGCACTTAATTGTTCCACTTCTTTTTGTGCTTGTTTTAATTGTTCTTGTAATTGTTCCACACGTTGAACAGTATCTTTTAGTTGAGGTGCTTTAACAAATTTAGATACTTGACGGAGTAATCCTTCTTCTTCTCTAAAGGCTTCATACGCTTCTTTACTTGTCACAGCTTCGATACGTCGAACACCTGCGCCAATTCCAGACTCAGAAACAATTTTGAAAACCCCAATATCAGAAGTGTTGCTTACATGAATCCCACCACATAATTCGATAGAGTAACCATCAACATTTACCACACGAACATTTTTACCATATTTTTCACCAAACAGGGCCATTGCACCCATTTCTTTTGCTGAATCAATATCTGTTTCAACTGTGACAACTGGTAAGTGTGCCCAAATCTTTTCATTCACGATTTCTTCCATTTGTTTTAACTCGTCAGGCGTCACTTGCTCAAAATGAGTAAAGTCAAATCGTAAATAACCTGGTGCTACAAGTGACCCTGCCTGATTAGCATGCTCTCCTAATACATCTTTTAACGCGCGATGTAGTAAATGAGTCGCTGTATGATTTTTTGTGATACGTTGGCGTAACTCTTTATCAATCACTAATTGGTATGTGTCGTCTGTTTTTAATTCACCAAACACTTCTACTTGATGTAACGATTGGCCATTTGGTGCTTTTTTGACGTTGACAACATTGGCCACTAAATCACCTGTTGCATTATAAATTGTTCCTTTGTCAGCCACTTGTCCACCCATTTCGGCGTAGAATGGTGTTTGACCAAAAATTAATTGTGCATTGCCTTCAGTTGTCGCCTCTTTAATCTCATCATCTTGGATGATTACCATTAATTTAGCATCGACTGTGTCTTCTGTATATCCCACAAATTCACTCACTACTTTAATATCAGTTAATAAAGAAGATTGAACAGACATTGACTCTTCTTTCGAACGAGCCGCACGAGCACGATCTCTTTGAGCCGTCATTTCGACTTCAAATCCTTCGTGATCCACACTTAATCCTTCGTCTTGAGCCATCTCTTCGGTCAACTCAACTGGAAATCCATAAGTATCATATAATTTAAAGATATCTTTACCAGATAAAACAGTTTGATTAGCTGCTTTCATATCTTTGATTAACTCGCTGATAATGGATAAACCATCATTAATTGTTTCGTGGAATCTTTCTTCCTCTGTTTTGATGACTTTTTGAATAAAGTCTTGTTTTTCGACAATTTCTGGGTAATAGCTTTCCATAATCTGACCAACGACAGGTACTAAATCAACTAAAAAGGCTTTATCAATTCCAAGTTTTTTACCATGCATCACCGCACGACGAATTAAACGACGTAACACATAGCCACGACCTTCATTTGATGGCAACGCCCCATCGCCAATTGCAAATGACACGGCACGAATATGATCAGCAATGACTTTGAAAGACGTATCTGTTGTACTATCTTTTCCATATTCTTTGCCATCAGACATTTTTTGTGTTGCTTCAATAATTGGAATAAATAAATCTGTTTCAAAGTTTGTTGGAGCATCTTGGAAAATAGACACCATACGTTCTAATCCCATCCCCGTATCAATGTTTTTATGTGGCAATGGTAGATACTCATTGTTTTCAGTATGGTTAAATTCTGAGAATACTAAGTTCCAAATTTCTAAGTAACGTTCGTTTTCGCCACCAGGGAAGTTTTCAGGATCGTCTTCTGCGACATCATTGTATTCTTGTCCTCTATCAAAGAAAATCTCAGAGTTTGGACCACATGGACCAGCTCCAATATCCCAAAAGTTTTCTTCTAGTTTAATGATTGACTCTTTTGGTAAACCGACTTCTTCATGCCAAATTCTAAAAGCTTCTTCATCATCTGGATGAATCGTCACGTATAATTTGTCTTTATCAAGACCATACCACTCGTCACTTGTTAATAATTCCCAAGCCCAATGAATCGCATCTTTTTTAAAATAATCACCAACAGAAAAGTTTCCTAACATTTCAAACATTGTATGGTGACGTGCTGTTTTCCCAACGTTTTCAATGTCATTAGTACGAATACTCTTTTGAGCATTGGTAATTCTTGGGTTTTCAGGTACAACAGACCCATCAAAATATTTTTTTAATGTTGCCACTCCTGAATTAATCCATAATAAGGTTGGGTCGTCAATCGGGATAAGAGAGGCACTAGGTTCAATTTTATGTCCTTTTGTTTCAAAAAAATCTAAAAATAATTGTCTTACTTGACTACTTGATAATTGTTTCATTCGTATTCCTCCTAAAATAATAAAAAAGCACCCCTTGCAGCCAAGGACGTTTACCGCGGTACCACCTTGATTGCAATGATGCTCTTAACAGTCATTACCTCTTTTGTTTCTTAACGCGAAAACACGTGATAGCTTTTATCAAAGTCAAAAGGGAGCATTTTTAAATTAATTGTACTTTTTCACCATATAAGTACTCTCTGATTGTTTTGTCATTTAAAAATATATCCTTAAGTAGCAAATAAATTATAAAGAAAAAAGCTCTACCTGTCAATGCTTCTTAGCTATTTGGGAAAATACTTAGATAAAAAGTTTTTGACTGTTTTCTTATATTCTTCGGGATGTTTTTTTAAGGACTCCGCATGTTTAGCTCCTTCAAAAATAACTAATTCCTTAGGTCCCTTTGTTGCACGATAAACTTGATACACCATATCGGTAGGAACAAAATCATCTTTATCACCATGTATAAATAATAGTGGCAACTTATTTTTCTCTAATTGTTTAACAGCACTAGCTTCACCAAATGAGTAACCTGCACGTAGTTTTGTATAAGATGAAGCTAATGGAATCATTGGAAAATACGGTAAATTAAACATATCATTTAATTGAAATGCTAATTCATTTCTCACTGAATCATAGCCACAATCCTCAATAATAACTTTCACTTGTTGTGGTAAATCTTCACCACTTGTCATCATCACAGTAGCAGCACCCATGCTTAATCCGTAAAGCACAATGTTAACATCAGTGCCATACTCTTTCACCACTTCATCTATCCATCTAACATAATCTTTTCTATCTAGCCAACCAAACCCAACGTACTTACCTTCACTCTTGCCGTGTGCCCGGTTGTCAGGTACTAACACATCAAACCCTTCATCATAAAAAAGCTGTGCATATTGCCCCATATAATCACTTTTCCCCATATAGCCATGAGCTACGATAGCAACTTTTTTACTTGGGTTATCGTGCGTTACTTTTTTAGCGACTAAGTTCAAGCCATCGTCACTTTTAATCGATTCTTCGCTCAAATGATTTTGAGCAAAGTGCCAATCTTTTTCTATTTGTTCTTGTTTAACATCATTGATAAAATCTTTCTTGCCAGAAACAATGGCATAGTTAAATAAATAATTAACACCTGCACCAAGACCTATCACGATGATAATAACGCCTACAACGATTCCATAAATCAAGACTTTTTTCATACTTACCTCCAAAATAAAGATAGTAGTATGATACACTGAAACTATCTATTTGAAAAGGAGATCGTCATATGATTCAAATTGTCTTTAACAATGCACCTTGGAATAGGGCTGCATCTTTTTTTCTAAGAACACTCGTATTTGTCCAAGAACAAGGTATTTCTTTAAAAGCCGAATTTGATGCATTAGATATTGATAGGACGTTTTACATCGTCATTTATTATGATAATACGCCTGTTGCTACTGCTAGATACCAACAAGACGATGAGAAAACGCTTCGACCTGACAGATTATGCGTGCATAAAAATTGGCGAAAACAAGGGCTAGGACGACGTTTACTATTAGAATTAGAACAGATAGGGCGAAAACAACATTGCACCTTATCTCGTATACATGGTGAAAAACAAGCAGTAGGATTCTATCAAAGGTTAGGTTATAAAGTCGTTTCTGATGAATTTATAGAAGATGGCATTATTTGTGTCCTACTAGAAAAAGAACTGTATTAAAAAAGTGAGCAGATACCCACTCACTTTTTTTATTTACCTTCTTCGATTACATCATAAAGATCATCTGAAATATCATCAGTGCTTAAAACGATATCATCTTCAACAACAGGTTTTACAGCTGATTTTAATTTTTCGGAATTAGCTTGAAAATCTTGGCTAATAGTTTGAGTTTTATCTTTTAGGTTACCAAATAGTTCAGCTGAATTATCTTTTACTTGTGATAATTGCTCACCCACCCAAGGGTAATCGGCTGATTTTTCTTTCGCTAATTCACTAAATTCTGATGTTTTTTCTTGTGCTAAATCAACAAACTCACTTGCTTTACCGTCAGAAATATCATCTAATTGTTCCATTAAATCTTTTCTCAATTTTTTACCACTTGTCGGTGCAAGGAGCAATGCTGCGGCTGCAGCTGCGGCACCTCCAATTACCGCTCCTGCTAAAAAGCCACTTGATTTTTTCGACATAACTGTTCCTCCTAATGATTTTTACTTAAATATATTACTATTTATGTTTTTTAAATAAATGTGACGCAGTTTGAGCGGTTTTGCCAACAACTGTAGCTGTGGCAACTGTTTTTCCTGCCTCACCTACTTTAGCAAGCATCGCTTTACTTGAGTCATTCAACTCAGAAACACTCTCACTTAAATCTGCCACCGCATGAAACAGCGGATCAATCGTTTCAACTTTTTGAGTGACATCTGCCAATAAGTCATTGCCAATAACCAATAAGTCTTCACTTTGTTTCAGTAAGATATCAACATCTTGTGTTAATATAGCGACTGTTTTATCTGTTTCATCTAAAATGCCATTGACTTTTTCCATTGACTTCGTTATATTCTTGTTTAATTGTAATAAAAAAATGACTAGCACCACTACTAGTACGGCAAACGCAACAGCAGCAATTATCGCAGCTATTTCTATACCTGTCATATAAAACATCTCCTACCTTTCCTGTAATTTACTACCATTAGAATACCATTATCTACTTGATTTAACAACAATTTATACATTATGATATAGTAAGAAGAAATAAGAAAGGAGTGTTCATTTTGCAAGAAACTACCACTACTTCCACAACACCTGAAGTAATTACCGAAGCAGCAAAAAACGTGCGAGGTATTAATCGCTTTTTTAACCAGTTAGACTGGAATAAGATTATTGCATCGGTTATTAATCAAGCTATCCTCATCCTTGTTATCATCATTTTATTAACGATAACCCGAAAAATCTTATTAAAGTTAATTGATAAGTCTTTTACAAATAAGAAAAAAGACAACTATAGTGAAAATAGAATGCACACATTAAGAACACTAACAAAAAACGCAGTCCAGTACACACTGTTTTTTATAGGAATTTATTCTATTTTAACGATTTTAGGTGTTCCCGTTGGATCGTTAATTGCCGGGGCCGGGATTGCTGGGGTTGCCATTGGTCTTGGTGCTCAAGGCTTTATAAATGATGTATTAACTGGTTTCTTTATTATTTACGAACGACAGTTAGATGTTGGGGATCATGTTGTTATTGATAATATTGAAGGTATCGTTAACGATATTGGCTTACGAACAACACAAATTAAAAGTTTTAACGGAACGATGAACTACATCCCAAATCGGCAGATACTTATTGTAAGTAATTTATCGCGAGGTAATCAGTTAGTTGTTGTTGATATTCGGGTTGACCCAACAGACGATATTGATCGTATTATGGATATTATGAAATCCATCAATAAAAAACAAATCATCAATATTACAGATATTCGTTCTGAACCAACAATCGTAGGATTAGTTGATTTAGGAAGCGGCAATTTTGCGATTCGTTCGAATGTTTATGCTATTAGCGGCTCTCAATTTGGTGTTAAAACTCAAATGATGACGGCGTATATAGAAGCTTTGACAAAAGCAGGAATTAAGTTACCGACTACACCGATTAATTTAAAAATATAAATCAAACCACGAGATATCCTTTATTATTTAGATATCTCGTGGTTTTTTACTTAGCCAACGCCACTAGGTAATCTCCCATAACAGAAACAGCTTTTTGAATAGCTTGTTCATTTGGATTAAATTTCGGATGATGCAGACCATACTCACTAGCGACACCTAACCATACCATTGTACCCGGAATTTGCTTCAGTATATAGCCAAAGTCTTCTGCCGTCATTAGCGGTTCAGACGCTACTAGTTCAATGTCTGGATGTAATGATAAAAAGTCGATTAATCGTGTGGTAGTCGTATCATCATTAACCACAGGAACATAACCTAAGTTATCAAACTCGATAGACACATCACACTGAAAACTTACAGCTATTCCGTTTGCTATTTCTTTGATTCTTGACATGACTAAGTGTGTCATGTCATGAGTCAACGTTCTAATTGTGCCGCTTAAATAAGCTGTACCGGCTAAAATATTACTAGCAAAACCTGCATTCAATTCACCAAACGTTATAACAGCTGACTGCATCGGATTCACATTGCGGCTAATTATGGTCTGTGCTTGTTGAATGAATGAAGCAGCGGCGACTATCATATCATTTCCTTCATGCGGAAGGGCTGCATGACTTTCTTTTCCAGTAAACGTCACTTTAAAACTACTGTCTCCAGCAAACATGGTTCCTACTGCTGTTGCTATCACGCCAACTGGTAAATCAGGATTGACATGTAAACCATACATCTCATCAATCTTAGAAACATCTAAAAATCCATTATCCGTATATATTTTGGCACCACTTTTATTTTCTTCAGCTGGTTGAAAAAAGAACAGGATATCTTCTTTTAACGGTTGATCAATCACCTTATCTAGTAAGCCTAATGCAATCGTCATATGAATATCGTGACCACAAGCATGCATCACTCCTTCATGTTGCGAAGAAAAAGGTAAACCTGTCTGTTCAGTAATCGGCAGAGCATCCATATCAGTACGCCACCCGATTACTTTAGTCGGTTCACTTCCTTTTACGACCACAATAATCGCTGTGTCTTGTACCTTTATATCAAGTTTTTCTTGTGGTAATTCTGCCATTTTGTTTAACAAATACTCTGCTGTTTGATATTCTTCCATTCCAATCTCTGGAATCTGATGTAGTTCTCGCCTAATCGTGATTAGTTCTTCTTCTGTCATTTTTTTCATATTTTCACCTAAATATTCACTTTTTCAATTACATCATATTCTATTTCAAGTTCATGAGCCAAATGGTTCACGGCTTTTAGTATCTCTTTTCTTGTGATAATTCCTGTGAATTCTTTTGATTCATTTACAACAGGAATAAAACTATCATTAACTAACAAATGAAGTGTTTTTTCTAAATCTAGTGGTAACGAAATCATTGGAATGTCTATATCCATGACATCTACCACTTTTTTATTTGCTAAATTTTCAGGTTCTAAATCTTCTATTCCAAACATCTGGTCAACTACTTGAGATAAAGAAACTAAGCCAACTAGTTGTTCCTCTTTATTTAACACAGGAACGCGAGAGTACCCAATTTTAGTTAATACTAAAATTGCATGTTCAAGCGAATTTGATTCACTTAAGGTTGCCACGTTATCAGAAGAGATTAAAAAGTCGTCTTCATTTTCCAGTAACATCTTTCTTACAGTCGTTCCAATCATATTGTCATTTCCTCCATACAAGCTAAAAATTTTAGTTCATTGAAAAAAAGTGAGTCAGTTCTTTTTGTAATTCATGTCGTTCATTATAATAATCTACTAAATACCCATCTTCTTGGTGTGTGATAATGGCATATGTTTTTAAATAGCTATATTTACCACGTGGCTGAGAAATACTGCCTGGATTTAGTAGCAAGATATCATCTACCATTGTCGCAAATAATTGATGCGTGTGCCCATATAAGACGATATTTGCTTGCATCTCTTCGGCTTGATAAAGTAACTTATCAAACATCATATTGACATTAAACAAATGCCCATGTGTTAACAGCACCTTGTCTTGTGTGGTATCGATTAATTTTACATTGTCATATTCATTATAGTAATCACAATTTCCTCGAACAACATGATAAGTTGACCAAATATCGCTCTCTGGTGATAATTCTGAATCACCACAATGGAAAAAGTAGTCCACGTCATTTAGCCATTTTGCTTTTATGTCTTCTAAATAAGATTCCACTCCATGATTATCGCTCACTACTAAATATTTCATTAGTTTTTCTCTCCCAACCAAGCATCGATTTTTTTATCCAATTCTTTCAGAGCTTTTGCACGATGGCTAATCTGATTTTTTTCTTCAGATGTCATTTCTGCCATTGTTTTATCCGTTTCTGGAATAATAAATAATGGATCATAACCAAACCCATTATCTCCTCGTGGAATGCGTCCAATTACTCCAGGTAGCTCTCCTGATACGACTAAACTTTCTTTCCCTGGTTCACTTAAAACAAGTGTACAGTGGAATTGTGCTGTTCTTTCTTCCATTGGAACATCCGTTAATTCATGAAGTAATTTAGCATTATTCGCTGCATCACTTTTTCTTTCACCAGCATATCTTGCTGAGTACACCCCTGGCTGACCGCCAAGCGCATCGACTTTCAATCCTGAATCATCAGCTAAGACCAAACAATTCAATTGATTCGCTATTCCTTCAGCTTTTAATCGTGCGTTTTCTTCAAACGTCTTACCAGTTTCTTCAATGTCTTCTATCTCTGGAAAATCTAACAATGTTTTGATTTGATAACCTCTTGACTTAAATAACTCGACAAATTCTTTTGCTTTTCCTTCATTTTTTGTCGCAATCAATAATTGATGTTGTAACACTGGTTCTTCATGTTTCTTCGCAACATTTCGTAAAGCTAGCGCATTTTTTTGTAGACGAATCAATTCGTTGATACTTGTTTCAGCATAATCAAGTAACTCATTTAACTCACCTCGTGTAAAGGTTGCTTCTTCACCTGTCCCTTGAATTTCGATTAATTCAAGTTTTTCCGTCATAACAACATTGCAATCAACTTGTGCAGTGGAATCTTCTTGGTAGTCTAGATCAGTGATTACTTCACCATATGAGTTTAACCCCACGCTAATAGCGGCCAAGTGAGACGTAATCGGACTTTCAAGTAAATCACCTTGTTGGACTAATCGATCAGTCGCTAATTTCAACGCTAAAAACGCACCAGTAATACTAGCTGTTCTAGTTCCACCGTCTGCTTGAATCACATCACAATCAACTACAATCGAACGCTCTCCTAACTTTTTCAAATCAATGACCGAACGCAAACTACGACCAATCAAGCGTTGGATTTCCATCGTTCTACCCGTAAGTTTTCCTTTACTGCTCTCACGTCTGTTTCGTGTATGTGTTGCTCGTGGTAACATGCTATATTCAGCCGTCACCCAACCAGCCCCACTATCACGTAAAAATGGTGGTACATTGTCTTCAACTGTTGCATTGACAATGACTTTTGTATGACCAAAACTAACGAAAACTGATCCTTCTGGGTAATCTAAGTAATCTAATACAAATGATACTTTTCGCATTTCATTATTTTTTCTGTCGTCATGTCTCATTTTCTAATCTCCTATATCTGTAATATCTACATGTTCCACTGATATATCTTGAATTGGCAACCAATCAGAACTGATGGTTTCAAAATTTCGTACAGAACCTGTTGTAAAAAAGCGATGTTCTTTTTTATCTGAATTGGGTGAAGCTGAAATATCATAATAATCGAGTAACACACTGACTTCTGTGACTGTTTCAGCACCTGAATCAATCAATTTAACTTGTTCTCCCACTGCTTCTTTAATAAATGGCTTTAGCAACGGATAGTGGGTACACCCCATAACTAACGTATCAATATTTGATGCATTAAAATGACTTAATGTTTCATTTACCACTTTTTTAGCAATATCAGATTGATACTCATGACTTTCAACTATTGGTACAAACTTTGGACAAGAAAGTCCCAACACATCAACATCCAAAGATTTACGTTTAATTTCTTTTGTGTATTCCTCACTATTTATCGTTCCAACTGTTCCGATAATTCCAATACGACCATTGCGTGTTTCACGTAACGCCGCTCTTGATCCCGGAACAATCACACCAACAACCGGAATATCTAGTGCTTCTTTTATTTCTTCTAACGCAACAGCTGTCGCCGTATTACAAGCAATCACAATCATTTTGACATCTTGTTTTAATAAAAACCGTACCATATCCCATGTGAATTCTTTAATTTGGTCAACAGGACGTGGCCCATAAGGACATCTTGCTGTATCTCCCACATAATAGACGGTTTCATTCGGCAGTTGTTTTAATGCTTCACGCACAACCGTTAATCCTCCTACACCTGAATCCAAAAAACCGATTGGCTGATTATTCATAACATCTACCTCGTTCTTTATATTGTTCATCTAAATTCTATTTTCCCTTTATTTTTGATATATTTCAAGTTAAAGCATCAAATTTTAATGGTTTATTATGTCTTTTGTAGTATAAAAAAAGTAACAGTTTCCTGTCACTTCTTCTTTTATAATGTTAAAGATGGTTTGGCATTTAAATGCATATCTGAAAAGTGTTGCTTTTGGTACTCTACGTACGCAGCTGCACCAATCATTGCGGCGTTATCTCCACACAAGTTTATTGGTGGTACAATTAGTTTAACTTGTGGTAACACTTGGTCTAGCTCTTGTTTCAGACGATTTCTTAACCCTTTATTCGCTGCGACCCCACCAGCAACGACTAATTGTTTTACGTTGTATTCTTGACAAGCACGGATTGTTTTATCAACTAAAACATCAATCACACTTTCTTGAAAACTTGCGGCTAAATCAACATCACATAACTCTTCATCTCGTTGTTTCGCATTATGGACAAGATTTATCACAGAGCTTTTTAAGCCACTAAAACTAAAATCATAATGATCTTCTTTTATCATCCCTCTTGGAAAATGATAACTATCCTTGCCTTGATGAGCTAATTCATCAATCTCTTTTCCACTTGGATAAGTTAATCCCAACACTCGACCAACTTTATCATATGCTTCACCAGCTGCATCATCTCTTGTCTCGCCGATGATGTCAAAATCTCCATGCTCTGTCATATAAACAAGCTCAGTATGCCCACCACTCACTAACAATGCCATTAGTGGAAATTCTAGTTCCTCTATTAACTGGGCTGCGTAGATATGTCCTGCCATATGATTAACTGGGATAAGCGGTAACTCATTCGCCCATGCAAATGATTTTGCCGCTGTAATCCCTATCAATAATGACCCAACTAATCCTGGTCCATATGTGACAGCTACTGCTGATAAATCTTCTATTTTGACACTTGCTTCTTCCATCGCTAAATCAATACACGCGATAATTTGCTCCACATGATGACGACTTGCCACTTCTGGTACAACGCCGCCAAACCGTTTGTGACTATTTATTTGAGACGCAACAATATTTGATAAAACGTCACGACCATTTTTCACAATCGCGACACTCGTTTCGTCACAGCTACTCTCAATAGCTAATATATAAATATCCGTTTGTTCCATTTCTTCACATCCTAAATCTCTAACTGCATCATCACAGCATTATCTGTCGGATGATGATAATAATTTTTTCTAACACCTAGCTCTTTAAACTGATGCTTTTTGTAAAACCCTATTGCTTCTTCATTTTGACTTCTTACTTCTAAAAATAAATGAGATACGTTGTTTTGCTTTAGCAACTCACATGCTTCAGTTAAAAGTGTACTTGCTATGCCTTTATTTTTATAATCTGGCAGCACGCCAATTAATAATAATTCTGCTTCATCTAGCACAAATTGGCAAATAATAAATCCTATTACCTTGTCGTCTTCAAGTTTTACATGCGTGATATTGTTTTTTTGAGCTAATTGATCATAAAATTGTGCTTCAGACCATGGACTCCCATACTTAAATATGATGTCACTTGATTCTGATAATCGTTTTGCTAACTGTCTATTATCCATCTAGACTCACTTCCTAGAACTTTAATCGCATTTCAATAGCATCTTCTCTAGCAGAAAGATAATATCCTTCTTTAATACCTACCTGCTCAAATCCAAATGATCGATATACAGAGATAGCTTGTTGATTAGACGCTCTAACTTCTAAACTCATTGAGTGACACGATAAATTTTTTGCTTCTTCTTTCAACTCGTTTAAAAGTGATGTTCCAATACCTTGTGACTGATATTCTGGTAACACGGCAATATTAGTAATATGTGCATCATCACACTCAATTCGTATCCCACCGAAACCAACTAATTGATGATCTAGGCATGCTTTTACGTAACGACCGTATTTCTTCTTACTAAGTTCCATCCATAAAATAGCTGTACTCCAAGGTGATTCACCACCATAAACATGTTTAAGCACTTGTTGAAATGCCATAATATCAGTTACTTTTGCTAACTGAAATTCTAACTTTTTCTCAATCACACTACCACTCCTCTACTAGTTAACTTAATCGTTCAACGTAAGATTGTGGTTCTACTTCTTTTCCTTGTTGTTTCTTTAGCCATTCTTCTTCTGCTTCTACTTTTTTTAGATAGGTTGGAACAAATTCATTTACGTCTTCTATTTTTTCTAATAAACAAGACATATCTAACATGACAGCCGGATTAGAAGGTTGGAGGATAACCTCAATATCGGTACTTTCACTTAAATCATTAAATTTTTCTTCTAATTTCCCGTATTCTTCTCCGATAAAGACCAATTTTTGTTCTTGTTTTAATAACACATCTAGCCACTCATCAAATAAAATATATTGATCAGGCAACACATTAATCAATTGGTTATTTTCATATTTATATGCTCCTGTATATAAAAACCCACGACGTGCATCTATAAAAGGCACAATCAACTTATCTTTTTCCTGACTGTTTTTCGCCAAACAAGCTAATGAGGACACAGCATATAAAGACGCACCTAAAGTCCAACTTAATGTCTTCGCTGTTGTAACCCCAATACGCAATCCAGTATACGATCCTGGGCCTTTTGCCACAATTATCTTATCTATATGTTTAGGTGATAACCGACTTTCTTTCATACAAAAGTCAATTGCTGGCATCAAGGTTTCACTGTGATTTTTGCTAGCTTGACTATAATATGAGGAAATTACCTGATTTTCTTCTCCAATTACGACACCTAGTGTTTTATTTGATGTATCAATACCTAGTATTGTCATAGTTATACCAATCCTTTTTCTATTTTTCTGTTTCATTGTAGCACAAAAGACTCACTACTTGTGTTATTTGCAAACAAAAAAGAAAAAGAGTACTCATTGCACCCTTTCTCTTTGAATGATTATGATAATGGTAGACCAAACAAGTAAGATAATAGTAACATGATAGCTCCTAATATATTATTAAAAAAATGCACCATCATCGAATCTACTATTCGACCTCTTGAGCAATACGCCCAATACATTAATGCTCCTAAAGCAGCATACATTGCAAACGAAATAATATTTGACGACAAATGAACAGCTGAAAAGGCTAAAGAAGTTAATATCATTGGCACCCAATACGGCATATTTTTAAATAATAATGTTGTAGGCAACCCTCTAAAAATAAGTTCTTCTAAAATCGGAGCTTTAACTGCAACGATAATTGTCATGATTAACACATAGTAAATGGTTTGATTTGGCCCAAATAATTGCGCTATCGCATCATCATTTGCACTTTGGGCATCGCCATAGATTAATTGCATTAAACCAGTCCCTATAAAGACAATTACTCGACCAATTAAAAATATTTTAAAAGCTCGCCAAATATCTTTTTTGCTTAAACTAATATCAGTATCGTGTGATTTATTTTGATAAAAACGCCAAATAAACCAAATTATTGCACCTAAAATAACCAACCAACATAAGAATAAGATGATACTTACACCATTTGACTTTTTATTGAAGATTGGTTCAAATAAATTAAGAACTAATGTTGGTACGTCGTTTAATAACAACATTCCCAAAATAATCAATAGCCCAACAATATACAACCCGACTTTTTTTATAAAGACAACAAACTTTTTCAATATCTAACCTCCAATTCATTTTTTAGTAATTCTAACGTAAACAACCAATTATCTTTCGATTTATTAGAAGCATTATCGTGTATACTCACAATCATTTGATAATCTGTCTCTGTTTTCGATAAGTAATAATCAAAATCCATTGTATACAACCCTCTTTTATGAGAGACTGTTAAAGAAAAAATATAATTAATCATTAGCCAAATATCTTGAGGTCGATTCGTTTGAATCACAACATCATTTGCTTGTTCCATATCATAAGCAAATTTAGATTCTCTAAAAAATGGTAAGGTATACTCACATAAAATCTGTCTATCTTTATTCACACGTTTACCAACTAAAAAACTATGACCATAAAAATAATTAAACTGTGAATAGTGTATCTCATAATGCGTATATAAATCAACTAATTGGACCATCTGATCTATGAGAAGATTAATCATAAATAAGGTTGTATGTTCTTCAGGAAAAAACAATCCGACTTCTTTATCTTTTTCTAATGGTGACAATTGATATCCCCAACTGTCATTATTCAAGTTCAAACGGATAAAACGTCGCGTTTTCTTCAAAAATGCCGAACCAGGCTCATAGGTGCCTTCATTTTCAAAACACAATGGACATTTTCCATGCATTGGAGCATCAAATTCTATTCCATAACTTGTTTCTTTACCTCCTGATAGATACCCATTGATCTGATTAAGCCAATAAAGATAGTTGGTTGCTTCTAACGGTGATCTGTCAAATTTTTTAGCAAACATCGCATTCACTACTGATGGTGGTGGCGTTAGTAACTCCATTATACTTTGTTTCAACTGATCAATGTCTTCCTCAGTTTGATACTCATTCGCTTTATTATCCTTGGCCATATCAACTAGTATTTGACATAATTCCTCTGCCGTCATATTAGATACTTGATTTACATTATTAGAAGAGACAACGACCCCTGTCATGTCAGTGAGCTTATTTTGTAAATAAGCTCGATCTGTTTTCATCCATCCTCCTGATTCAATAGCTGAACTGACAAAATCATAAATTACTTGAGAGCCTTCCATTCTGATTCTCCTTTACTTATTTAACTATTCAATATTATAAACTATTTTTATAAAAAAAACCTGATTTTTTAAAGAATTTTATCCTTTAAAAAAACAGATTTGAGAAATTATAGTTTACTTCCTGCCTCTTCATCTACAATAATAGTCACATCAGGATGAACTTGTAAAGCACTTGCTGGAACTAACTCTGTAATAGGTCCTTTTATTGTTTGATAGATGGCTTCAGCCTTTTTAGTTCCGTACGCTAATAAAATGATTTTGTTAGCTTGCATAATCGAACCTATTCCCATTGAATAAGCCTTAGTTGGCACCTCAGAAATATCAGAAAAATTGCGGCTATTCGCCTCAATGGTTGATTCCGTTAAGTTTACTTCGCTTGTTTTTCCATCAAACGATGAGCCAGGTTCATTGAATCCAATATGTCCATTTTCACCAATACCAAGGATTTGAATATCTATAGGGTGTGACTCAACGATTGCATCGTATCGCTTACATTCTTTTTTAGCATCTGTAGCTAGTCCGTTAGGTAAGAACGTTTCTTTAAATGGCTTTTTATTAAATAAATGCTCTCTCATAAAATAATGGTAACTTTGCGGATCGTCTGCCCCCAGTCCCACATACTCATCCAAATTCACAGATGTCATATGAGAAAAATCAACATCACTTTCTACCATTTCTTTATATAACGCTTCAGGTGTACTCCCTGTCGCCAGTCCCAATGTTTTAATATCTTGTTTCATTGCTTCTTGAATCATATCAAATGCAACTTTCGCACCTTCGAATTGATCTGTTACTTTAATGACTTTCATGTCTATTCCCTCCAGTAATGGTATAGTCCAATTATACCTTTAAAGAAGTATTTTGACAAGTCTTATGCGAATAGTTGTTAATATATCCCTTAGCTCAGGTACTGATGCTTGTCCTGGTGCAGATGCTGATTGGACTGATCCAAATGTCAAGACTAATCCAAACGTTTCTCCACTGACTCGATTTATCATCCCTAATTGCCCATTGACATCGTCACAATTGGGCGATTAGCAAAAAAATTTGCATCTCATTCGTTGCGTCAAGTAGCGTTAATACATCTGTTGTAGTATTTGGCATAACAGCTATTTTACAAATATCTGCACCATAGTTCGCGACAATTTTAGTTTCTTCTATTAACTCTTGACTTGCTTTACCAACCATTGGAACAACTAATTTAGGAATACCATCTCCAACAACAATGTTCATTACTTTAACTGTTTTCATTTACTCTGTTCTTTCAATTTTAATGAGCGACGACCTTTTTTAGACTCGCTGATTGTAAAATTATTAAAAAAGTTCTCAACTATTAGAATGTTATCTAACAGTTGAGAACCCTTATGAGCAAACTTTATTCTATGAATTATATATGATTCATATGATCGAATGTTTGGGATAAAATACTTTTAACATGTTTATCATCTAAACAATAAACAACACTCTTTCCTTCTTTTCGTGATTTGACCAAATGATTATCCCTTAAAAGCTTCAGTTGATGAGATACAGCAGATTGTTCCATTTCTAAAAATTGAGTAATACTACTGACATTCATCTCCTTTTCAGACAAAGCAACGAGTATTTTCAATCGGGTTGGGTCTCCTATCGTTTTAAAAAAACGACTTGTTTGTTCAATCGTTTGAGAACTTAACTCTTTCAACTAGACATCTCCCCCTTTACGCACTATATTTAGCTAATTCATTCGTAAATAATTCTATTTTTTCAGTAACAGTCTCTTGTGTTTGATCCACTGCTCCGATATAAAACTTAATTTTTGGTTCTGTCCCAGAAGGCCTAATAGCAATCCAACTACCATCTTCTAAAAAGAATTTTAATACATTTGCCTTTGGTAGTTCAAGTGTTTGCTCTTGTCCATCAGCAAATAGACGTTTTCCAACTGAATAATCTTCTGTATAGTTCACTTTTACGCTACCAAATGATGTTGGCAATTGTTCTCTCACGTCTTGCATGATAGTTGCAATTTCTTTTAACCCTTCCATACCTGATTTGGTTACAGAAATCGTTTTTTCTTCAAAATAACCATATTCTTTGTACAAATCAAGTAAAGCATCATACAATGTTTGCCCTTTTTCCATGTAATAAGTTGCCACTTCAGCTAACATTACCAATGCTTGAATTGCATCTTTATCACGAACAAATGGTTTCACTAAGTATCCATAACTTTCCTCAAAACCAAATAAAAATTCTGCCGAGTTTTTAGATTCTGCTTCTTTGATTTGTTCGGCGATAAATTTAAAACCAGTTAACACATTTTTCATTTCAACATCATATGCGTCACAAATTCGTGTTGGTAACTCACTTGATACGATTGATTTTAATACCATACCATTAGATGGTAGCTCTTGTTTTTCTTGCTTTTTACTCAAAATATAATGCACCATTAAACTGGCTAATTGATTTCCGGTTAACACTCGAAACTCGCCACTTGGTAGTCTTACGGCTGCACCTAAACGATCGGCATCTGGGTCTGTTGCTACTAATAAATCAGCTGATAGCTCCTCACCTAAACGAATCGCATATTCGAATGCTGATAATTCTTCAGGGTTTGGTGATTTCACTGTAGTAAAATTAGGATCTGCAATCGCTTGTTCCTCAACTAAGGAAACATTGGTAAAGCCAATTTGTGATAATGCTTTTTCACCAAGCATTTTCCCTGTTCCATGTAATGGCGTGAAAACCATGTTTAATTTGTCGCCACTTCGTTTGATTAACTCATTGTCTATCGTCACGGATAACATCTCTTCTAAATAAATTGTGTCAACTTCTTCACCCACGATATTGATAAAATCATCTGACTTGTCATCAGAAATCACTTCAATTACCAATGGATTTTCAATGCTACGCACAAATCCTGTTACTTTGTCAGCGTCTTGTGGTGGCATCTGTGCACCATCTTCCCCGTATACTTTAAAACCGTTGTAATTTGCCGGATTATGGCTTGCAGTAATCATAATCCCTGCAATACAATTAAAATGTCGTACAGCAAATGATAATTCAGGCGTTGGACGTAAACTTTCAAATACGTATGACGTAATCCCGTGATTAGCTAGTGTTTTAGCTGATTCCATCGCAAATTCTGGTGATTGATGTCTCGAATCATACGCAATCGCAACCCCTCTTTTTTTGGCATCCTCACCTAATGTTGCGATAAATAAAGCTAAACCGTTAGCTGCTTGACGAACAGTATAAATATTCATACGGTTGATTCCCGCACCTAAAATCCCTCTCATACCTGCTGTACCAAACTCTAACGGTGCATAAAAAGCATCTTGTAATTCGGTTTCATTTTGTTCTATTTCAAACAGATTATTCTTTAAACTAGGTTCTAATTCATTAAATTCTTTCCATTTTAGATAAGTGTTTTTCCAACTCATTCTGTCACCCCATATAAATTTGTCTTATTTATTATATCATTACATCATCAATTTTACTAAAAAATTATAGGGCAAATTAATCTAAAAAAACAGATGACTTATACCATCTGTTTTTAATGCCTGTAAACTAAATCGTGTTGATAGATTAAATGCTCTCAATGCAATTTTTTGTTTTATTCATAAAAAAAGGGGCATTCTTATTCGCAAAATTAAGTCGTCTATAACTAACCTTACAAAGGAGAATCCCACTATGAATAATAATACAAGGAAACTACTCAATTTAACAGATGATTCTCTTATTTTTAGAGTGATGTTCACAGACACCCGTTGAATTACCAAAGTATTTTAGAGATAAATTCAAAATATTTGGTAAGTTCTTCCAAAGGGTCATGAATGCCTTCAAATACTCCTATTCAAATGGTTTCTTAGAAGGCATTAATAATAAAATTAAAGTGATTAAACGTGTGGCCTATGGCTATCGAAACTTTCTCCTATTCAAACGACGTATCTTTTTGATTCAAAATCAAGTTTTTCAGGTTAAATAAAAAAGCGAGAGAATGTCTCCCCTCACTTCAATTAATTCTATTTCATTTTTGAGACTTTTTCATCAATATTATTGTCCATCAACACGATTTGACATAGAGCCAAAAAAAGAGTTAAGCAAAACTAGCATAACTCTTTATACAAATACTATTAAATTTTTATAAAAACTCACTATAAACGTCGTCAACTGATTTATTTTCATCGATAACAATATACAAACGATTATCTTTTGAAATTTTTGTTGTTTGATAAATGTTATCTAGTCCTTCTTGTCCTGGTGTTTCTTTGTCTTTGTATGGGAAGTAGATTAAATCACTTGTTCCATCATCAAAAACAATGTCCATTTTTTCAATATCTTGGTATTTTGTCGCACGTTCAAACATACCTGACTCTAATCCACCTAAGTTAATATCATCTGTTTGGACATGATCTGCTTCACTTAAAATCTCAATTTTAAACCCTTCACATGGTCTGATTTTTTGGAAGTCACTACCATGAATACGACCATAACTTGTTGATACTTTACTAATCCATAAATCGCCAATACATTCACGGTCTATTGTCCATGTTTCACCATTTCTAAAATAAAATTTAAAACTTGTCATTGTTTTTGCCATAAATGATCTCCTCTTTCTAATTAGAAACTTATCATATCTCTTACACGTTTATTGTAACACGGTCGTGAGCAAAAATAAACAACTTTATTAAACTTTTCACAAATTATATCTATTATTAGTTAGTACGCTCCATAAACGTTAACGAATTAACTATGACACGAGAGTGAGAACCTGTTGCAATCAACTTTTCACCATCAAACGCTTGGTAATCAAACTCAAAATGTTTTTTCTCGCATTCTTTAAGTTCTACTTTAATCGTAATCAACGCTCCAAGAGCGGAAGGTTTTAAATGTTTGATATTAATTGCTGATCCCACTGTTGTTTCGTCTTTTTCTAATTTTTTTACCACGGGATTCATACATACATTCTCAACCATGGCAATTAAACCTGGTGTTCCTAAAACAGCTAATGTGCCAGAACCAAGTTCTTTTGCAGTATATTTTTGTGTGACTTCAAACGTTGTACTAAATGTCATCCTTTATCCCACCATTTCCTTTATTTTTTCTAATAATACCTCTTTATCATTTTTCCATTGACCTTCAACTACGTGTTTTTCAGTTTGTTTTAATACTCTCCCTAACCAAGGGCCTGGCTTTTTATCCATATAAGCTAAAATATCTCGCCCAGATACTTTTAAATCTGCCATTGATTTGATTGGCAGTTGATTATATGCCTTAATTAGCTCGTCTTCGTTGTTCTCTAATCCGAAAAAGTCTCTTACTTGTTCAACTAAAGAAATCACTTCAATGCCAGCTTGATACATCTCTTTGGCACTCCACTTACTGGTTAATCGCTCGTTATAGCAATCAATTACTTTTTCAACTAAATTAGACAATCGTTTGGATGCTTTCCATTTACCGAGTAACGTCTTGGCATGCTTTTCTTCTATCGCAATTAATAAACAGCTCCAAGCTAATTCTTCACTCGTCAACAACATCTCAGGATTTTGATTAGCAAAGCTAACTAACAATTCCTTTTTATGACTAAACCCTGGACAACAGATAAAACAATTTGTTTCAACAAAAGGGATGATTCCTCTTTTTCTTTCTGCTCCCATAAGAAGTTTAACCCATTCGATATAAATTCGTTCAATCGCAATCTTTGTTAATAGTTGATGATTTTTTGAAATAGCTTCTTCCGTTTTTTCTTCTATATCAAAACTCAACTGACTCGCAAAACGCAACGCACGCATCATTCTTAGTGCGTCTTCACTAAAACGCTCATCAGGATTACCGACTGCTTTTATTTCTTTTGCATGAATGGACTCTATCCCATCAAACAAATCAATAATATTCCCTTCACGTGTCATAGCTAATGCATTCATCGTAAAATCTCGGCGTTTTAAATCCTCTTCAAGTGAACGAACAAATGTGACTGTATCTGGTCTACGATAATCTTGATAAGTTGATTCTGTTCTAAAAGTTGTAATCTCATATTGATCTTCTTCATACAACACCAATACAGTCCCATGATCGATTCCAACATCAATCGTACGAGGAAAAATTTCTTTTATCTCTTCTGGAAAAGCACTTGTAGCTATGTCAACATCATGAATTTCATGATTTAAAATCACATCTCTCACACTACCACCTACAAAGTAAGCTTCATAACCGTGCTCATTTATCTTATCTATTACTGGTAACGCTTGTTTAAATTCAATTGGTAAGTCATTTATCTTCATAATTATCTACTTTCTAATCCATACTTTTTTCCTCATCGACTCGTTCAAAGCGATGACTATCTCTAGCATAAAACTTTTTCATGTTATCTTCAAATACTTTTGTCAAATCAATGTCGAGTGAATTTGCCATAATAAGGAGAACAACTAACACATCTCCTAGTTCTTCTTCCACTGTTTTCGGTATTTCATCAGTCTTTTTGGCTTTTTCCCCGTAGTAATGATTAATTTCCCGGGCTAACTCTCCTGTTTCTTCTGTTAATCTTGCTAGTTGCGCAAGTGGTGAAAAATATCCTGCCTTAAACTGCGAGATATAATCATCCACCTCTTGTTGCATATCTGATAAATATTTTGGTTGTGTCATGTTTAACTCCTTTAAAAATGTTCTAAAATACATCTAGTTTTTGGTCCCCCTTACCTCTTGTTGACCTGCCGACACAGTGATAAGATAAACCTGAGTGCAGTAAATCTGGTTTTTTGGGGGCGTATTATGCGTATAAATAAGCAATTTTTCATTAATTGTATCATGATTTTTCTTGGAGCGAGCATTTTTAGTTTTGGTTTGGTAAATTTTAACATGGCAAACAAATTAGCAGAAGGTGGAATGACTGGTATCGCACTGATTATTTATAATTTATTTTCCATCAATCCAGCGTTAACCACGTTAGTGTTAAATGTGCCACTCATCCTAATTGGACTTAAACTTTTAGGTCTTGAGCCGTTAATTTTAACTTTAGTGGGTTCTCTCTCACTTTCTTTAAACTTATGGCTGTGGCAAAAAGTTCCGCTAGCCATTTCAGTTGATAACGACATTTTAATAGCCGCACTACTCGCAGGAATTTGTGGTGGATTTGGTAGCGGGATTGTGTACAAATATGGTGGGACAACTGGTGGGACAGATATTATCGCCCGAATCATTGAACGCAGATTTGGTATGACGATTGGCCGATCTCTCTTTACTTTAGACGTCGTAGTTCTTCTTCTTTCTTTGACTTACTTGTCGTTAAAAGAAATGATGTATACACTAATTACCGTTTTTGTTTTTAGTCGAGTCGTTGATTTTGTCCAAGACGCGTCATATGGTGCCAAAGGAGTGTTCATTGTTTCTGATCATGACCGAGAAATTGGTGAGCGAATTATGTCCGAATTAGAACGTGGTGTGACGTATATCAATAGCGAAGGTGGTTTTTCTAAGGAAAGTCGTCAGATGGTCTATTGTGTGGCAAGTATTAGTGAAATGAGCCGTATAAAAGAAATAAGTTACGAAATCGACCCACGAGCTTTTATGACCTTCTTTAATATTAATGAAGTGACAGGTGAAGGCTTTACATATAAAGAATTACAAGAAATACATGAACAAGCAAAAAAAACAAAAGTGAGCTAATCATCACTTTTGTTTTTTTCTTTTTGGTATTCAATTGACCAATAAACAAACTCTTCTTCATTCCCAGAATCGATGGCATGATTTAGCTTATCTAGTATGCAATTTAATTTTTCTTGATATTGTTTTTCTTCAAAATCACGTAATACTTTCTCGAACATCTCGTCAGATATGGTATCAAATGCACTTAAAAATGGATTTTCTTCCAATACTAACTGATACTGTTGATTAAAATCACGGCCACTAAATCGAACTTCTAAAAATAATGGTTCTTTGTATTTCATCCTGATGTCATGAAATATTTGTTGTGCGTCACCAAATGGATGATTCTCCTTATATAAAACTAAGCCTTCTTCTGTTTCTGAATTATCTGAAACAATCAGTCCTCTAGGCGTTTTATCCGCTTTTTCTACTATATGCACTCGGTTTAAAATCGCATCATGATTTAATAAATAATTTAAAATCCAATAAGCCTCTTTCTCTTTTAACGTAATGGTTTCAATCAACCACGTCACAAATGCTCGTTTGTCCTCTAAATTAGCCATAGACACACTACTCTTCTAACATAGAGACAATCATCAAGTCATCTGGAACCATCCTCAAATAACTCGTCAAGACCTCACGTGACTTATCTAGTTGTCCTTCTTCTCTTAAAAATAATCCATAATCTTTTAAGAAGTCTGCGTCGATGTCTAAATATGAAGAGGCTAATTCATAATATTTTTTCGCATCGGCATATTCTTCCAATCCATTATAGGCTTGAGCTAAATACCAATAAGCTTCACCTTGATCTAAAATATCTAATGAAGAAACTAAATGAATGGTTTCTTCGAATTCTTCTTCTTTTAAGAATAATTCTGCTAGTTTTAATTTTGAAATATCACTGTCTAACTCTAAAGAAATGACTTCTTCCAAATACATTTTTGCTTGGTCTTTTTGATTTAATTGATACGACGCTTCTGAAGCTAAATGATAAACAGACACATCATACGGATTCACATGAATTCCTTTTTCTGCTAATTCAAGTGCTTCGTCATATCGTCCTTCATCAAATAAAATTTGAGAAAGCGGGTAATACACTTGGTTGAATTCTGAATTCATCTCACTTACTTTCGTTAATAACTCAATGCTTCGCTCATTTTCACGAATTTGATAATAACATAAAGCCAACTGAAATAATCGCTCAACTGTTTCGTCTTGTTTAATCGCAGACTCTAAAAACTCAACCGCTTGCTCATACTCACCAATTCGTGAGAGTGACACGCCTATACGCTCATCTAAGTCGATTGGCGACTCAAAGGTAGGATACGTTGTTTTAATCTCTTCATACGCTGCAATCGCTTTTGTGTAACTTTCAGTCGCAAAGAATAACTCACCTAATGCCAAATCAATTAATGGTTCTTGTGGCAAAATTTGTTTGGCTTCTTTTAATTTCTGTTCACTGACTTCTGGTATTTCCATCATCTGATAAATATCAGCTAATGTTAAGAGACTTTGCGCGTATAAATCACTGCTTGGTTTAATTTGCTCTAACCACTCAAATGCTTCTTCTAACTTGTCTTCCTCAATCGCAATTTCCCCTAATGAAATTTTTAAACTGTCCTCATCAGGATAAAGGGTTAATAAATCTTTAAACAATGTAGTTGCTTCTTCTAAAAATCCTAATTGATATAAATTATCTGCAAGTTGCAATTTTTCTTCAGGCAAATCATGTGATAATGCCTCATTAAAATAGACCGTTGCTTGTGCCAAGTCTCCTGAAGACAAGGCTTCTAACATTTGTTTACTGTATGACATAACTTTTTCTCCTTAAACTCTCGTAATCTTATTTTTTCTGAAAAATTGAGACAATGGCTATAATGATAATGGCACCAAGAATAGATGGGACAAGGGCCATACCAGCAAGTTGCCCACCCCAGTCATCACCAAACATCTTTTGTCCAATAGCTGAACCTAGTAAGCCTGCTACCAGATTAAATAAACACCCTTGAGAATCTTTTTTTCCGGTTATCATGGTCGCAACCGCACCAATAATACTTCCAACGATTATGACTGCTATCCAATGCATATTAATCACCCTTATTTTATTATTCTTATCTATTCTAATCCATTTTTATGTTTTTTCCTAGAAATACCTATAACTTTATAAAAAAAAGCAAGCACCGAAACATCGGTACTTGCTTTAAAATGTTCTATTTAACTGCATCTTTTAATGCTTTACCTGGTTTGAATGCAGGTACTTTACTTGCAGCGATTTGAATTTCTTCACCTGTTTGTGGGTTACGTCCTTTACGGGCAGCTCTTTCACGAACTTCGAAGTTTCCGAATCCGATTAATTGAACTTTTTCACCTTCAGATAAAAATTCTTGGATTGAAGTAAATACAGCGTCTACTGATGCTGTTGCATCTTTTTTAGTTAATCCTGTTGCTTCTGCAACTTTTTCGATTAATTCTGCTTTGTTTGCCATTTCTAATTTCACCTCCTCGAAAAAGATTCGATGTTTACGTGACATCATTTTCTAAATCATCCATTTTGAAAAATCAATATGTATGAGTAGAAATATTCAAATACAATATTTCTTAAACAAAGATACCACAAGAACATTGATTTAGCAAGGTTATTAAATGAAATCCTCAATAATTTAGGCATTTCATCGATTTTTTGCCAAAATAAATAATGTATGTTAAAATTAGCTATTTTCGTCGTCTTGCAATAATGCGAATTGGCGTCCCTTCAAACTCAAATGCACGTCTAATCTGATTTTCTAAGAATCTAGCATAAGAAAAATGCATCATCTCTTCTTCGTTAACAAACACTACAAATGTTGGTGGTTTGATTGCTACTTGAGTGGCGTAGAAAATCTTCAAACGTTTCCCTTTATCAGTTGGTGTTGGGTTAATTGCCACAGCATCCATAATCACATCATTTAAAATAGATGATGGAATACGTAATGTTTGATTTTGGCTTACTGTCTCGATAATTTCAGGTAATTGATGCAAACGTTGTTTTGTCTTCGCTGAAACGTACACAATTGGAGCATAATCTAGGTATCTAAATTCAGAGCGAATGTCTTCTTCGAACTCTTTCATTGTATGATTATCTTTATCTAATGTATCCCATTTATTTACAACAATCACAATACCTTTTCCTGCATCATGAGCAAATCCGGCAATTCGTTTGTCATACTCACGAATCCCTTCTTCAGCATTTAACACAACTAATACCACATCAGAACGATCTATTGCTCGCATTGCACGCATCGCACTATATTTTTCTGTGTTCTCGTAGACTTTTCCTTTTTTTCTCATACCAGCTGTATCAATCATAATAAACTCTTGGCCTGTATTTGAGACAAATGATGTATCAATCGCATCACGAGTAGTTCCAGCGACATTTGACACAATCACTCGATCTTCACCTAACATGGCATTAATCAGAGAAGATTTCCCAACATTTGGTCGTCCGATTAAACTAAAACGAATGATATCATCTTCCTCTTCCGCTTCAACTGGTTTGAAATGTTTGATAGCTTCATCTAACACATCACCCAAACCAATACCGTGACTTCCTGATACAGGGATTGGATCACCTAAACCTAGTGAATAAAACTCATAAATATCACTACGCATTTCAGGGTTATCCACTTTATTAACTGCTAAAATGACTGGTTTATCACTTTTATATAAAATTCTCGCCACGTACTCATCAGCATCTGTGACACCTTCACGACCACTTGTCACTAAAACAATCACATCTGCTTCTTCAATAGCTATTTGAGCTTGGTGTTTAATTTGATCCATAAAAGGCTCATCACTCATCTCGATTCCACCAGTATCAATAATGCTAAATTCACGTCCCAACCATTCAGAATGGGCATAAATTCTATCACGTGTGACACCAGGAACATCTTCCACGATAGAAATTCTCTCTCCAGCCATACGATTGAACAGAGTTGATTTTCCAACGTTTGGACGTCCAACAATCGCTAGTGTAGGGATTGACATAGTCATTCCTCCTTTATCCTTTTACTTTTTTTATCCTTATGTAGTTTACCCCGAAGGCTGACTTGGTGCAAGATAAATGTCAAATAATTCATAAAAAAAGTCAGCCGTTAAGCTGACTTTTCATTATTTACCTGTTAAATCTTCACCTAACACATCGCCTAAAGTAAAGCCTGTTGATTCTTCTGGCATAACGTAATCGTCTTCTTCAACGACTACTTCATCTTCTTTTTCTTGTAGAGCTTTAATACTTAAACCAATACGTTTATTTTCTTTAGATACGTCTAACACTTTCACTTGTATCACGTCACCTTCATTTAATTCTTCATGAGGTGTGGCAATGTGTTTGTGTGAGATTTGAGAAATATGTACTAACCCTTCAACTCCAGGTAGTACTTCAACAAACGCACCAAAATCTGTTAAGCGTTTCACTGTTCCTTCTAATACAGAACCAGCACTTGCTTTTGTTTCGATATCATCCCATGGTCCTGCTAATGTTTCTTTGATTGACAATGACACACGTTCTTTTTCTGGGTCAACACTTAATACTTTAACTGTTACTTCGTCACCTGAGTTTAAAACATCAGAAGGTTTTGATACGTGAGCATGTGAAATTTCAGAAACGTGAACTAATCCATCCACGCCACCTAAGTCAACAAATGCACCAAAATCTGTTAAACGAGCGACTTTACCAGTCACCACGTCACCTGCAACTAATTTTCCAAATACTTCTTCTTTTGCTTTTGCTTTTTCAGCTTCTAAAAGGGCACGACGAGATAAAATTAAGCGATTTTCTGATGGTTCGATTTCGATAATTTTAAATGTTAATGTTTGGCCTTTAAACTCAGAAAAGTCTGAGATGAAGTGATCAGATACCATTGATGCTGGAACAAATCCACGCACACCAACGTCAACAACTAATCCACCTTTCACTACATCAGTGACAGGTCCTTCAATTACTTCGCCAGCTTTGAATTTATCTTCGATTTCTTGCCATACTTTACGTGCATCTAAGCGACGTTTAGACAATAAATAACTTCCATTTTCTTTGTCTTTTCCAATTTCTGAAATGACAACTAAATCAATCACATCTCCAATTGATACAACGTCTGTGACATTTTCAACTGGAATAGTTGATAATTCTTTTAAAGGAATCACTCCTTCAACTCCTGCACCAATAATACCAACAACTGCTTGTTTGTTATCATCGACTGCTAAGATTTCACCTTGAACTATATCGCCAACCTTTACTTCTTGAACACTTTCGATTGCATCTAACATTGTTTCATCTGACATAATATCCTTATCCTCCTAAGCAACACTTACTTGATTTTTCACTACATACTTATATTCTACCTAAAACAAAAACACTTTACTAGTATTATCTATCCGATTTGAGCTTAAATTACTTTTTTTAGTTCATTTTCTATGACATTTACGACTTCTTCGATAGATAATCCTGTTGTATCAACCTTTATAGCATCACTTGCTTGAACGAGTGGCGACTCTTTTCGATGTGAGTCATAATAGTCCCTATCTTCAATTTCTTTTTGTAACTCATCAAGGCTTGTCATAATCCCTTTTTCGATGTTTTCTTTGTATCGTCTTTCTGCACGCTCTTTGACACTGGCGACTAAAAATATTTTTAAATCAGCATTAGGCAACACAACGGTGCCAATATCTCGTCCATCCATCACAATATTTTGTGAATTAGAAATCGCTTTTTGACGATTAACTAATTCTTCTCTGATTTCTTTGATGGCGGCAACTTTTGAGACATGATTTGTCACGTCTGGCATACGAATATCATTTGTTACATCAATACCATTAGCATAAACATGCTGTAATCCGTCAACATAGTCAAATGTCATCACTAAATTATCTAATTCTTTAACTAACTCGCTTGGTTGATCTAAACTAAGATTATTTTCTAATGCAAACAACGTAACGACACGATACATTGCCCCCGTATCACAATATATATAACCCATTTTTTTTGCCAAAATTTTAGCAACGGTACTTTTTCCAGCAGAAGCCGGACCATCAATTGCCACTTGAACATATTTACTCATCTAATTTATTCCTCTTCCTATCTACATAATCAAAAAGTCGTCCTAAGACGACTTTTATGATGGTTATTGGACTCTAATTGGTTGTCCTGGTTGAACGTTTTCCGGTGTTACTCCTGGGTTTAGTTGGTATAATTGGTCTAACGTAATCCCCGCTTCTTGAGAGATTTTCCATAGAGAACGCGTGCTGTCTCCTTGACCATATGCTACTGTTGACCCACCCGGGTTTTGTGTTTGATTTTGCGATTGATCTTGTGCATTCGTTTGACCACTTTGATTTTGTTCAGTTCCATTTTGGGCTACTTGACCTCGTGTTGACGGATCATTTTTTGGAACTTCTACATCAGAAAATGACTCTGTCGTACTTGGCGTTGTAGATGAAGAAGTCGCTGTTGAAGAACTAGACTCTTTCGTTGATGATTCTTCTTTAGTTGAACTACTAATTGTAGTAGTAGAACTTGATGTTGCCACTGTTTTGCCAGCGTTTAAATTACCGCTCATTTGTGAATAAAGAATCGCACCTGTTGGAATCAATACAATTAAAAATAAGATGACAATGATGCTCACGATAAACCATGTTCTTTTTTCTGATTTTGAACGTCTATTGGTCCTTGAGCCATCATCTTCATAAATTTCTTGATCCCAATTTTCATCTAAATTTTCTTTGTTGTCATTATTATTTAAATTATTATCACTCAAAAATAATACCTCCTCAAAATATCTGAAACCATTTTATCATAGTTATCATTATATGTCGCTTGAAACACCTAAAAAAAACATTTTTTCTAATTTATCTTTTACATTTAAAGACGTTTCAACTCTTTTTTGACTAACTTTATCTATATTAACTTCTGGTCTTTCTGTTTGACAAATATGACAACAACATGTTAAATCCCCTGATTTACTTTCACCGAAATAGTGTTGTATTATATCACGTTTACACTCACTACTTTGACAGTATTCAATCATTTTATAAAGCTTTAACTCTCGTTGCCTTTTTTTTGTCATCAATGTTTGTTTATAATCTTCCCAAGTTGTTTGATTTTCTTCGATTTGTTGTAACCATTTTTTTTGCGTTTTTGTCATTACCTCAGAAAATTTTTGCCTATCAATTTGTGACTTGTTTTCTAAGAAAAGTAAATCTTGTTTTTCTTGATGCGTTTGCTCTTGCAAGAAGAAATGTATGTTCTCATCACCTGATTGGTATAGCACAATCGACAAACTTTGTTTTCCATCACGACCTGCTCGACCAGACTCTTGAACAAAATCTTCCAAACTATTTGGTAAGTGGTAATGAATAACAAAGCGAATATTTCCTTTATTAATTCCCATACCAAACGCACTTGTTGCACATAAAATCCGGATGTTATCATGAATAAACTGCTCCTGAATTCTGATTCTATCCTCACTCGACATATCTGAATGATAACTCTGAACAGTATAAGGTAAGCATTTATTCAGATATTGAGAGACGCGATCGGCTTCTTTTTTACTAGAAAAATAAATAATCCCCGGCACTTCTTTTTCCATTAAAAAGTCTTCTAAGTAACTTAATTTATCATCCGTTTCAACAACATCATAATAAATATTTTCACGGTTAACGGATTGAGTAACCTCGACAAATGTTTCTGATTCAAATAACTGTTGTGCGATATCACATTTTACGTCTTCAGTTGCTGTCGCCGTTAAAGCTAACGTTAAAGGGTTTCCTAATCGTTGCTTAATATCTTTTAAAGCCAGATAACTCGGTCTAAAGTCATGCCCCCACTGAGAAATACAATGTGCTTCATCGACTACAAACAAACTAATCGTTAGCTTTTCAAAATAGGACAATACCTCTTCTTGACTCAACGCTTCTGGACTAATAAAAATAAACCGATACTGGTTGAGTCGATTTAATACAAATCGGCGCGAACGTTTTTCTAATAGACTATTAATCGCGATAACCGATTTTTCACCTTTTCGTCTTAGTAAGGACACTTGATCTTCCATCAATGAAATAAGTGGTGACACAATCACCGTCTGTCCTTTATTTACATAATAACTAGGAAATTGATAGCACAATGATTTCCCTGCACCTGTTGGCAAAATCGATAAAACAGATTTCCCCTCTACAATAGATTGAATCGTTTCTTTTTGACCCTTGCGAAACGTGTCAAATTGGAATCTTTGTTTAAGAAAGGTCTCTAACATCATTTTTCACCTCATATTGTCACGTAAATAAAATTGATAAAATTTAAATTCATAAAACGTTAATTCAGGAATATCTCGTACAACCACAGAATATTTCCACATTTTATATTCAGGGTACTTTAAGCTATAGTTATTTAGTTTTTCTTTCAAAGAGGGGGTTAAATATGTCATTAACTGAGAACTAGGTTGTTTCATATGTATTTCAATAAAATGATCTGTTATCGTACTTGGTTTTAATCGTCTCATATGTGCCACTTCTTCTATTGAATACCCTTTTTCCAATAAACGTCGAGTTAAATCTACCGTGTCCTGTTCTTCTTGCTTTTTTATGTCTTTTATAATAGATAAAAACAATGGATACTGATCTGGTTCTTGATATACCAACTCTAACAACAGGTGTATGGCACTTTTATGATGCAAATAATAATACAACAGACCTTTATCAGATTGCTGTGACAATTGAGAGATTGTATACCCAATCACCCCATCACCTACTAATTGAGACACTAATATTTCCTGTTCTTCTATTGGTAAATATGAAAGAACAGTTTGCCATTCATTAAAAAAATCATGCACCAAATGTGGTCCATCAACTTGAACCAACCATTGTTTCAGTTGTAATTGATGAACGGGATTATTATCAATAGGAATGTAATCTGAATTACGGTGACTTTTATAACTAATGACTTGAGAGATAAACAATAAACGCAACCAAAAAGCATCATCCACTTTGTCATAATCAAACGACTGAAGTGTCAGCCTAGAAAATTCTAGCGTTGTTATTTTTTCTTTACCTTTAGCAGTTAATGTTACAAGTTGGTCCTCTACTTCTTCTAAGTAATCATTAGAGATCAGCATCAATATATATGCATTATATTGCTCTTTGGTTAATTTCGGAAATAAATTGAAGTAGTTTAATATTCCATGCAACCTCCCATAGCTTAAAACAGATGTTGTTTTCTTACCTTTTAAAAGATGATATAATGTGGAATGACGCATGACATCACCTGAATGAAAAAAATATAATATCATATCTTCTATGAACAAACACTACCACCTCGAAGGAGTTTTTATATGCTATGTAAAATTATACCAGAAAAATGTATTGCTTGTGGCTTATGCCAAATAAAAGCACCAGAACTATTTGACTATCATGATAATGGTCTAGTTAAATTTAAAGACTCAAATAAACTAGAAGAACATTTTTCTGAACCAATTGCTGATACATTACTTGAAGCTTATCAAAAATGCCCCACAAGAGCTATTGAATTAAAAAAATAATCTATAAGCCTTCGTATTGAAAGCTTATAGATTTTTTTATTGTAAAACATTCAACACCTCATTAGCAACTAACTCACTAAATTTTTCTCCGCCTTCTGGTACTAAATGGATGCCGTCTTCGTCAAACCATTCTCTATGGCCAACAGCATAGCTTTTCCAATCTATCAAGTGTGCATTTTTATACTTCTTAGTTGACTTAGCTAATGTACCATTCACCGAAGCTTGCCAAGGTCTATCAACTAAAGTATTAACAAAGAAAACTTGTCTGTCACCAATTGTTTGCATTATTTTATCAATATCACTTTCTTTAAAACTACCATTTGTTCCTAATACAACTAAAACCACATCACCTAGTTGTTTGTCTTTATCCAACTTATCAAATACTTTCTGACTATCTACTAACTGTCTTCCTACTTCAGCATCAATGTGGCTGTGTGGAAAATACGTTTGAAGTTCAGGTGCAGCACTTAGTAACACAGAGTCTCCAATCGCTCCAAGAGATACTTTCGCAATTTTCTCTTTTTGACTTGGACTTAAATCACTCGCTTCTTCCTTAGACGATTCCGTCGTACTTGATGTTGTCGTTTCCTGAGTCGTTGAAGACGTTGTGTTTGTCGACCCGCTCGTTTTTTTCGGTTCACTGGATGAGCTGGTAAGTTGTTTATTATGTTGCTCTACTGCTTGTTTATTTTTTTCTAATTTTTTTTGTAATGCAACAGCCGAATCCATCTTACCAGACGGGGATACGGCAACTCCATAAATAAACGTCCCTAGGAATAGTAAAAAAATAACTAGAGCTGGAATATTTTTTTGGAAATAAGATTTACCGATTACCCACAGTTCTTTCACATTACCCATGCGTCTAATTTTATTGATTAAACGACAGGTTAATTCTGATAATACGCCGATTATAGTAAGTTGAATGACTCCGTGTAATAAAGCATTTGTTCCATCCCATTTTAATTGGTCTGTATAAACAACCATAACCGGTAATTGCCACAGATAAATCTCATAACTTCTTGAGCCTATCCAACGTATAATGGGGTTAGTCAATGCCCCACTAAATTTTTCTTCTTCTATAACTAAGCCTAACACAACCATTGATATCACACTAAATAAGAACATCCCACCACGATAAACAAAGAAACCACTATCTGAAAATAGGAATAAAGACCCTATTATTAAAACTAATCCTACAATAAACGTTGTTAGCTTTTTCCAGAAATCAATTGATTCAATTTGTTCACGGTAAATGCGTAAAATAAACGCAAGAGAAGACCCCATCATCACTGAAAATAGTCGCGTATCAGTTCCGTAATAAATTCGATTGATTGACTCCGGCGTGTAAAACGCCATCATCAATACCGCGGACAAGCCCGTAATAAATAAAATAATCTGATTAATTTTTTTATAATCTTTCAATTTATAAAGTAAGATAGCTAAAATAATCGGCCACACTATATAAAACTGACCTTCAATAGACAACGACCATAAATGGGTAAATGGCGATTCGTTTGAAAAACGATCAAAATAGGAAAACCCATTGGCAATCTGCCACCAATTATTCACATTAAATATGCTGGAAGTTATAATTTCTTTAAAATTTAATAGATATTTTTTTGATATAAATGGAAATATACTCCCAGTCACGATAAATAAAACAAGCAACGAAGGATAAATACGTTTCACTCGCCTAAAGTAAAAGTCCCGTATTTTAATTTTTTGTCTTTTTTCCCATTCAAATAGGAGTATATCCGTCATTAAATAACCCGATATGACAAAAAATAAAGGAACTCCTAAAAACCCACCAGGCACCGATTGTGGCATCAAATGGTATAAGATTACCCCGATGACTGCAATTGCTCGTAAGCCGTCAATCCCTTTGATGTATTTTCTTTTGTGCATTTTTATACTCCTCTATAATAAAACAATATATAACATATATTAAATTAAGTTTACAAATATTTCAAACATATTTATCCAACTTTTATATTTTCTTATGAATTATTTGATTTAAAAAAAAACAACCAAAAACTGGTTGTTTTTTGTGGCTCTATAATTTCTACTGTTGGTAACGAAAGTTACCAGCAGTTTTTAGTAC